>NZ_JBFUKK010000001.1:0-721287 GCF_056400885.1 Arthrobacter sp. P4_H3 | reverse complement strand
GTGGAGATGTGCCCGCCCACGCCGATGTTCGGCCGCTGGGACCGGTGCACCATCACCGCGGCGTTCCAGCGCATGTACGCCCGGTACCTGCGCTCGTACTCCTCGTTCCCCGGGAACGGCGCTTCCTGGTCCGCGGGGATCGTGTTCACATAGTCCGTGGTGGTGACCATCGGGACCCCGACGCTCTGGGCGCCGGCACGCTGCAGGAGACTGCGCATGATGTACTGGGCACGCTCGGTGCCCTGTTCCCTGATCAGCGTATCCAGGGACTCAATCCATTCGGCGGTCTCTTCCGGATCACGATCAGGCAGCTGGTTAGTCAACCCGCTGAGGATATGGGAGGTATCTTCTCCTGCAGCCACGTCCAACCTCTCTTTGCGCGCATGCATCGGCGCCCTCAGGTCCGGCAGGGTAACTGCCTGGCGTGAACGCGACGTGTGCGACGTATCGGTTACAACAGCCCGGTCATGTGCGCCGGGCAGGGGGTCCTATCACTTCTATGACCGTATAAATCCAGGGCGATCGCCCCGCCGGCATAGTAGTCATCAGCCACTCTAGCTGTGCGAGCTATCCGATGCGTAGCCGCTGCCTGACGGCCCCGTCGCATTTGACGTCATACTGGTTGTGTGACGGAAGGCCGCTTCGGCGGACGGACGTCAGCCCCCGGTGTGACGCAGAATAAGTGGGATCGCGGGGGCAACAGCTTGAAGAGCAGGCACAAAGGGTGTTGGCTTGTAGTAATGGAAATCACTAGATTTATGAAAATGACTAAGCATTGGAGGAACACGTGAGCGAGGCCGACGCCGCCACTTCGGTAAATGTGGCGGAAAAATTGGGTTTCAAAAACGGGGATCTGATTCAGGAGTTCGGTTACGACGACGACGTCGACTTCGACTTGCGTGACGATATTGAAGACCTCACGGGCTCGGAACTCCTTGATGAAGACGACCACGACGTAGTTGATGCCGTCATATTCTGGTGGCGCGACGGCGACGGGGACCTGGTGGACACGCTCATGGATTCACTGACCACCCTGAGTGAGAACGGTGTGGTCTGGGTACTGACGCCAAAGTCGGGGAGGTCCGGTTACGTGTCTCCTGCGGAGATCCAGGAAGCTGCGCCCACGGCGGGGCTCCACCTCACCACATCGCCGGGTGTATCCAAGGACTGGAGCGCAACGCGCCTGGTCACCAGGAAGAACAAGTGACCCCACCGCCGGTACAGACCGCCGCGGCGGTCAGCGTTCTTCCGGAAATCGGCAGCACAGCTCCTGATTTTGAACTTGTCAACCAGTACGGCGAGCCCGTCCGGTTGTCGGAACTCCGGGGGCGCAACGTCGTCGTCGTTTTTTATCCGTTCGCCTTTTCCGGAATCTGTACCGGCGAGCTCTGTGAAATCCGCGACAATCTATCGGTGTTTGCGGATGCGAACGCGACAGTCCTGGCCGTTTCCGTGGACAGCAAGTTCACGCTGCGTGCCTACGCAGAGAAGGAAAGCTACGGATTTGATCTGCTGGCCGACTTCTGGCCGCACGGCGGAGTGGCGTCGCTGTACGGCGTGTTCGATCCCGACACCGGGATGGCGCAGCGCGGAACGTTCATCATCGATGCGGACGGCATCGTCCGCTATGTCGTGGTGAATCCGCGCGGCCAGGCCCGTGACCTGGCCGGATATCGTGCCGCCCTCGCGGAGCTCGGCGGGAGCTGACGGAATGAGGGAGCGGCGCCCCGGCCTTGGCATGACTGGGTTCGCCAGCCTGCCGCCGGTCAGCGCCGCCACCCCTGCACCCGACGTCATCGGAGTCCTTCGGGGCATCCGGGACGCCTTGGCGGGAAGGCGCTTCGCGCTCCTCACCGGAGCCGGTCTCAGTACGGACTCGGGCATCCCTGACTACCGGGGGCCCGGTGCCGCACCGCGGGCACCCATGACTTATCAGGAGTTCATCGGCCACCCGGACAACCGCCAGCGGTACTGGGCGCGCAATCACATCGGCTGGTCTCACCTGCGCCGGGCCGATCCGAATGACGGCCATGTGGCGGCGGCCAGGCTCGAGCAACGCGGCCTGCTGACCGGCCTCATCACCCAAAATGTGGACCGGCTCCACGAGGATGCCGGCAGCGTGAATGTGGTGGACCTCCATGGCCGTTTCGACCGCGTGGCCTGTCTTGCCTGCGCGCGGCGCTACAGCAGAACCTTGCTGGCCGGGGTACTGGAGGAGCTGAACCCCGGATTCCTCGAACGGGCCCTGGAAGACGGTGTTGTGGAAATGGCGCCCGACGCCGACGCAACGGTGGAGGATTCGGCCCTCATCCGCAGTTTCGTCGTGGCACACTGCCCCGCATGCGGCGGCACCCTCAAGCCGGACTTTGTGTACTTTGGCGAGAATGTTCCCAGGGACCGGGTCGAACGCTCGTACGCCATGGTCGATGATGCCGGTGCCCTGGTTGTTGCCGGATCCTCACTGACGGTCATGAGCGGCCTCCGCTTCGTGCGGCATGCCGCCAAGCAGCAGAAGCCCGTGGTCATCATCAACAGGGGAGGCACCAGGGGCGATGACCTGGCCACGATCAAACTGGAAGCCGGTGTCAGCGAGTCGCTCACCTGGCTGGCCAGTGAACTGCCGGATCTGTGATGTAGGGCTCACTACAGCGTGAAGGCGAATGCCGATTGGCGTTCGGCGGGATTTATCCGGTACAGTTGCTGTTCGTTGGTTGAAGCGCTGAGGCGCGGAAATCACGGTTTGGGTCTTTAGCTCAGCTGGTAGAGCGCCACGTTTACACCGTGGATGTCATCGGTTCGATCCCGGTAGGACCCACCAACGGAACCCCGTCATTGCTGGCCGAAAGGTCAGCAAGGACGGGGTTTTTTGTGTTTGCTGGCACGGACAAAAAACTGTCGGACCCTGTCCATAGTGTTGCCGGCATGGAACACGTTTTGATGAGGATGGCCCCGGACGGCCGGCCGCTGTCCGTTGTTCGCGGCGGGCGGGAATGGACCATCGGCGCAGAGCCGGTCCGCTGGTTTGAGCGCGTCAGCTGGTGGGAGGCCGAGCGGAGGATGCCGAAGGGCCTTGGTCGGGTGGACATTGAGGTCTGGCAGGTCCAGGCGCGGCTGGGCAGGAACGCCAACTCGGCCCTCACCACCATGGAGCTGATCCGCGACGGGCTCGGCGGGGGCTGGCGGCTGAGGGAGGCCGTGGCCGACGCTGCCTGATTCCCGGAACGGCGATTCTGCCGGGAAATTGGAAAAGCCTTCCACCGCGGCTATTGGGGGATGCCGCGGTGGAAGGCTTGAAATGAATATACAGTGAATTTTTCGAAATGTGAAACAAGGCCGGCTGGGGCGCGCCGGGTATTCGGGACCTTCGGACCCGCCCGCGCCGGGTCCGACGGCCGATGCCGGCGGCTCCCGGGAGCGGATCCCGCCTCCACACATTATGATGGTTACTGTTCAGCTGATTGAACACACCTTTGATTTGAACGGCGCTGAATGGACGCGCTTTACCTGAAGGAGAATCATGGCCGATTCCCGAGCTCCCCGCACCTCCTCCGACGGACTGGGGAGTGCGTCCCCGGCGCCGGCCGTGACGCGTGCCGCCGCCGTTCTGGAGGCGCTGGCCGCCTCTTCGACGGGCAGGCTCACGCTGAGTGATCTGTCGAGGGAGCTCGGCATCCCCAAGTCGTCGACCTCGAATCTCCTGCTGGCCCTCGAAGAGGCCCGCCTCATCAACCGGCAGGGGGCGGACTTCACGCTCGGACGCAAGCTTGTGGAACTTGGCGCCGCCTACCTCAGCCGGCTGGATGAGGTCCAGGAGTTCTACCGCTTCTGCGAACAGGCCCCTACCCTGTCGGGCGAAACGGTCCGTATCGCCATGCTGGACGGAACCAATGTCATCTACCTGGCCCGTTACGA
Organism: Arthrobacter sp. P4_H3; assembly: GCF_056400885.1. Taxonomy (NCBI): domain Bacteria; kingdom Bacillati; phylum Actinomycetota; class Actinomycetes; order Micrococcales; family Micrococcaceae; genus Arthrobacter; species Arthrobacter sp. P4_H3. Next base: position 717,375 of record NZ_JBFUKK010000001.1, on the reverse strand, counting down.
GGGCCACCCTGCGGTCCGGCTCACCTCGAATATCGGCGACAAAATGCCGGTGTCGCTGTGCGCCGTCGGCAAGGCGCTCATCGCGCGGCTGCACGACCATGACATCGAGGAGATGTTCCCTGACGACACGGAACTCCCGGTGCTCACGCCCAAATCTCTCCGGACCGGCGCCGACTTCAAGAAGCAGCTGCCCGGTATCCGGGAGCGAGGCTATGCCTTCGAAGACGAGGAGTCCACCACCGGCGTTGTATGCCTCGCTGTCTCGGTCCCGACCAGGGGAGCGCACGGGCCAAGCCTGGGGCTGTCCGTCACCGCCCTGAAGGCCACCTATTCCGAGGAACAGGGCGCCATGATGGTGAAAGAACTGCAGGAACTGGCCCGATCCCTGGGCAATCCCATGGGCTAGAACCGCCCCCGAAGCGGCGCAAAGGGCGGGCGCTGACGCACGGAAAAATAAAACGGATTTCATCATTGGCTATCCGTTCAGCGTGCTGTACTGTGTTCACTATAGTGATCGACGCCACCGGTGTCGTCACTATCCCACCAGACCAACGGGGGTCTGGAGTGTTCTTAAGGGAGTGCTAGTGACAACTCGTACTAATTCACCGCTTGCCGATGTGGACGACGCCGTCGTCGAACCGGAACAACTGCGGAGGGCAACTCTTGCCAGCTCCGTAGGCTCCGCTCTGGAGTACTACGATTTCTACATTTATGGCCTGGCTTCGGCCCTCATTTTCGGGCCGCTCTTCTTCAAGCCGCTCGGCGAGGACGGCGCCCTGATCGCATCATTCGCCACCTATGGCGTTGGGTTTGCGGCCCGCCCGTTCGGCGGAATCATCTTCGGCTACATCGGTGACAGATTCGGACGCAAAATGGTCCTGATCCTCACGATCGGCCTGATGGGCACGGCAAGCTTCGCAATCGGCCTGCTGCCGACCTTCGAGCAGGCGGGAATGCTGGGCGCGGTCCTCCTCGTCACGCTGCGAATTCTCCAGGGCCTCGGCGCCGGCGCTGAGCAGGCGGGCGCCACCACCTTGATTTCCGAAGTCGCGCCGCGCCGTCGTCGTGGGTTCTTCGCTTCCCTGCCGTTTGTCGGCATCCAGCTGGGCACCCTCCTCGGTGCCGGCACGTTCGCCCTGATTGCCATGGCTGACAAGGCGGTCCTGGAAGGCTGGCTGTGGCGTGTGCCTTTCCTGGCCAGCATCTTCCTGATTGCGGTGGCGATCTTCATCCGGCTCCGGCTCAAGGAAACTCCGGTCTTCCAGGAGCTGGAAAAGCACAAGAACGTGGTCAAGAACCCCATCGGCCAGCTCTGGAAGCACTCCAAGAAGAACGTGCTGATCGGCATCGGCCTGCGCATGGGTGAGAACGGCAACTCATCGATCTACTCGGCGCTCCTCATCGCCTTCCTGGCAGCCAAGGACGGGGTTTTCCCGGGCGACAAGTTCATCGGACCCGTTGGCCTGCTGATTGCCGCCGGCTTCGCCGCCGTTATGGTGGTCACCTTTGGGGCCCTGTCCGACCGCTTTGGCCGTGTGCCGGTATACCGCTACGGCGCACTGTTCCAGGCCGTCATCGCGCTTCCGGCGTTCTACCTGGTGACGCTGGGCAACGTGACCCTGGTCTGGGTGGTCATGGTGGTGGGTATCGCCATCGGCGTCCAGTCCATGCTCGGTCCGCAGTGCCCGCTCCTGCCGGAGCTGTTCGGTTCCCAGTACCGCTTCACCGGTGTGGCCATGAGCCGCGAACTCTCCGCCGTTATGGCCGGAGGCCTCGTTCCCCTCGTTGGCGCGTCGCTGCTGGCGGCAACGGATCACTCCTGGCTGGTGCTTGCCATCTACTCGCTGGTGCTCGCGCTCATCTCCTTCGTCACCACGTTCTTCACGCCGGAGACCGTGGCCCGTGACCTCGTCCTCACGGAGGACGCGAGCTAGCACTCCCGCAGCACCGGAACTGCACTCCAACACAACCGCTGTGGCCCCTTCCGCAAGGAGGGGGCCACAGCCGTTGCTGCCCGGGGCCCGTCCGTGCCTGCCCGCTGCTAGGAGTTGTTGCGTTCCAGTGCCTGGCCGATGATCCGGGCCCCTTCCGGGAAGGCTCCAGGGTTGGACCCTGAGTAGTTGAGGCGGATGAAAGCGCCTGCGGGTTCGGCCGGGAACCACTCCCGCCCGGCGGCAATGATGACCCCGGCGCTTTCGCAGTCACGGGTCAGCCGTTCGAGGTCTGTGCCGTCGGGAAGGCGCGCCCAGAGGTTCAGGCCTCCCTTGGGCACCTGCTCGATGTGCGCCTGCGGGGCATGCTCGCGCAGGCTGGTGACCAGGAGGTCGCGGCGGGACTGGAGCTGGTGGCGAAGGCTGCGCAGGTGCGTCTGCCACCCGGGCTGGGTCACGACGTCGAGCGCCGCGGCCTGGAGCAGGCCGCTGACATACATCGACTCGGCTGCCCGGTCCGCGAGGATGCGCTCACGTGCCGGGCCGCGCGCGATCACGGCGGCGATGCGGATGGCCGGCGACACGCTCTTGGTCAGGGAGCGCAGGTACACCACGTGCCCGGAGTCGTCGCGGGAAGCGACGGGCACGGGGCTCGTGGTGATGCCGAAGTCGTGCGCCCAGTCGTCCTCCACCAGAAAGGCACCCTTCGCCCGCACCACGTCCAGGACCTCTTCACCCCGCCCTGCCGCCCACTGCGCACCGGTGGGGTTCGCGTAGTTCGGTTGGGCGTAAAACAGGCGGGCACCGGTTTCGTCAAAGGCCCGGGCCAGTTCCGCCGGGTCCGGACCGTCCGGACCGCTGGGCACCGGGATAACGCGGACGCCGGCCTGTGCCGCCGCCAGGATAGCGCCCCAGTAGGTTGGGGACTCCATCAGCAGCGGCTGCCCGCGGCCCGCGAGCGCGCTGAAGATGGAGCTGAGCCCGCTCTGGCTTCCCGGGAGTACGACGACGTCGCTCGGGTTCGGGGGTGTGGTTCCGGCCGGTGTCGAGGCGCCGAGTTCGTGCGCGAACCATGACTGCAGTTCCGGCAGGCCCGCTGCCGGCGGACGGGACAACGCTGCGTCACCCCGTGCTGCCCGTGTGAGTGCCGCGCGGACGAGGCGCTCGGGCAGAAGTTCCCGGTCCGGGTAGCCGGAGTGGAAGGCGATGGCGTCGTTTGCCACGTCGCGCATGGTGCTGGAGGCTGACGGAAGCGGTGCCAGCGGCGACCTCAGTGCGGCCGTCTGCCAGCCATAGTCCGAGGGGCGGGCACTCCGGACGGCCCGCACGAACGTTCCGACGCCGGGCCGGCTCTCGATCAGGCCCTGCGCAGTGAGGGACTGCAATGCCTTCTGCACGGTCACCGGGCTGGCCTGGTACTCAGCCACCAGGGACCGTGTGGACGGCAGCCTTGATCCGGGCGCGGCTTTGGTGATCCATTCCCGTAGTCGCGTCGCAATCCGGGAACTGCTATCGTTGTTCATGAGAGACAATAGTAGCGCTACTACGCCAGTTCGCCCAGTGGTACTGTCCCGCACCCCTTCCGGACTGTGGTGGGGTCTCCTCGGAGTAGCGGCCTTCTCGTTTACGGTTCCGTTCACCAAGATCGCCGTCGCGGGGCTCTCGCCGCTGTTCATCGGGTCCGGCCGCGCGGTGGTGGCCGGGATCCTGGCCGCTTCCGCCCTTGCACTGGCGCGGCAGGAACTTCCCCGCGGCATGCAGTGGGGCAGGCTCGCGGTGGTGGCCGCCGGCATTGTGATTGGATTTCCCTTGCTGACGTCCTTCGCGCTTACCACCACGCCGGCCAGCCACGGCGCGGTGGTCATTGCCCTGCTCCCGGCGGCCACGGCGACGGCGGCTGTCCTGAGGGGGCGCGAGCGTCCACCCCCGGCGTTCTGGCTCATCACCGGCGTGGGCGCGCTGGCGGCCATCGCCTTCGCCTCCATGCAGTCCGGCGGATTCGGGCAGCTGCACTCGGCGGACCTGCTGCTCCTTGGTGCCGTTGTGGCAGCGGCGATCGGCTATGCGGAGGGCGGCCTGCTGGCCCGCGAGCTCGGCTCCTGGCAGACCGTCTCGTGGGCATTGGTGCTGGCGTCGCCGCTCATGGTGTTTCTCATGATGCTCTCCCTGGCCCAGCAGCCGGCGTCAGCCACGCCGGTCCAGTGGGCGGCGTTCGCCTACCTCGGGGTGGTGAGCATGTTCCTGGGCTTCTTCGCCTGGTACCGGGGCCTGGCCGTCGGCCCCATGGCCCAGGTCAGCCAGGTCCAGCTCGTCCAGCCTGTGCTGAGCATCTGCTGGGCCTCCCTCCTGCTGGGCGAGGCCCTGACCTGGACCACCATCATCGGCGGCTGTGCGGTCATCCTCTGCGCCGGCGCCGCCGTGCGGGCCCGACTCGGGCGGCCCCCCGCTCCGCAGGCCGTCCCACACTCCACAAGATCCCTCCAGCCTGCAAAGGATTAGCACCATGTACACCCCAGTCCACTTCGAAGCCGGATCCGACGCCATCAGCGACCTCCTCACCCGGCCCGCCGCAGCCAATCTGGTCACGATGACACCGCAGGGCCTGCTCGCAACGCTGCTTCCGTTCGTCTACGACCCCTCGATCGGCGAACGCGGTGCCCTGCTCACCCACGTTGCCCGGAACAACGCGCAGTGGTCCGAGCCGGTGACCGGAGAGGCGCTCGCCATCCTCCAGGGCGCGGACGCCTACATCTCGCCGTCCTGGTATGCGTCGAAGGCCGAGCACGGGCGTGTTGTCCCGACCTGGAACTACTCGACGGCGCATGTGTACGGCAACCTGGTGGTCCACGACGATACGGCCTGGCTCGCCGCCCAGGTCAGGCGCCTGACAGACGTCAACGAAGCGGGCTTCGACCACCCGTGGAGCGTGGATGATGCACCGGAGCGCTACCTTGCCGGGCAGTTGCGCGCCATCGTCGGCCTGGAACTTGTTATTACCCGCATTGAGGCCAAGGCCAAGCTCAGCCAGAACCGGCCCGATGCGGACATCGACGGAGTGGTGGCAGGACTTGCCGCCCGGGGGCAGGCTGAGAGCGCCGCCGACGTCGAGCGGGCAAGGCAGCAATAGTCCCGGGGACCCGCAAAAGGGCGGCCCCTCCGTTGCCGGAGGGGCCGCCCTGGCCTGCGGGGGTGCCGCACGGTCCGGTGCACCTACAGTAGTGCGGCTTAGTAAAAGTGCACGGTGTCCACGAGGTGGGGGAGTTCCCCGCCGTCGAGGAACGTGCGCAGGTTGCTGCTGAAGCGTTCTGCGATCAGCCGGTTCTCCGCCGCGCTCAGCGCCGAGGTGTGCGGGGACACCATGACCTTCGGGTGGTTCCAGAGCGGGCTGTCCTGCGGCAGGGGTTCGACGGCGAATACGTCGAGGCAGGCGAAGCCCACCTGGCCGTTGTTGAGCGCCTCCAGCAGGGCGTCTTCGTCCACCACGGTGCCGCGGCCAACGTTGACGAACACCGTTCCCGGCTTCATGGCGGCGAACACTTCACGGTTGAACAGCTTCTCCGTGTACGGCGTGCCGGGCAGGGTGTTCACGACGGCGTCTGCCGAGGCGAGCAGCCCGGCCAGGCCGTCGTTGCCGGCAACTCTTTCGATGCCCTCGATCGGCTCAACGTTCCGCTTGGTGCCGCTGACCTTCATGCCGAGGGCGCGGGCGATGCGGGCTGTTTCCAGTCCGATCTCGCCGAGGCCCGTCACGACGAGGGTGGAGCCGTTGACCAGGCGCGTCGGGGTGCGCAGTTCAGGCCAGACCTTGGCGGCCTGGTCCACAGCGAGCTCGGCGCTGCGCTTGAAGCCGTTGAGGATGCCCAGCGCGGCGAACTCCGCCAGCGGGAGGGCATGCACTCCAGCGGAGGTGGTGACCTTGAACTTCTGCAGGGTTTCCTGATCCAGGCCGGATGCCTTGACCGCTCCGCCTGCGCCTGCCGCCATTGCGTGGATCCACTGGAGCCGGGGGTTGCTTCCGGCAATGCGGGCAAGCCCGGCGGGATTCTCGTTGGGGAAGCCGTACAGGACGTCGGCCTTGTTCAGCATGTCCCAGTACCGCTCCTCCTGTTCCGGAGTGCGTTTGAAGTCCGGATCGCCGGAGTGGTCCGCGGGGAACCTCTCGGGCGGGAGGAGATCGGGCTCATAGAGGACGGTCACGGCGGGATCTACGGCGCGGATGCGCTCAACCAGCTCAGCTTCGAGCGGGACGGCGATTGCGACGGTGGTTTTAGTCGTCATAGTGTTCATCATACTGAATGGAGGCTAGGATATTGAACAGATTCCCCTCCATTAACCACGATGAAGTGAGGTACCGCTGCCGATGGATGCGCAGACAGACCACGATTTGAGTGAAAATTCGTGTGAAAAGAGGGCCGGTTTCGTTGGGCTGGGCCTGATGGGCGGCCACATGGCAGCCAACCTGCTGAAGGAAGGCTGGAACGTTACGGGCTGGAACAGGTCAGCGGCCGCCCTGGACGACTTTGCGGCCCGCGGCGGCGCCCGCGCCGCCGACGTTGCCGCGCTGCGCGACGAACCGGTCATTGTTTTTATGCTCCCGGACCTGGGCTACATCGAGGAAGCGGCAGCCGGGCTTCTTGCTTGCTGGTCCCAAAGCCCGCCCCGCCCCGGTACCGCCGTTGTGGTCATGAGCAGTGTCTCCCCGGCAGCCGTGCGGGACTTCGGGGCGCGGGTGTCCGCGGCGAGCCGCGGCAACGCCGTCGTCGTCGATGCGCCGGTCAGCGGCGGCACCGACGGTGCCCGGGACGGGACCCTGGCCATCATGGCGGGCGCGGAGGACGCGGACTTCCAGCGGCTCCTTCCCTTCTTCAACGCCATGGGCGGCACAGTCCGCCGGCTGGGGCCCCTCGGTTCGGGCTCGCTGGCCAAGGCCTGCAACCAGCTGATCGTGGGAACCACGACGGCGGCGCTCGCAGAAGCCGCTGAGCTCGCCGAACGCTCCGGCATGGACGTGGGGGCACTGTATGAAGTGCTGTCCGGCGGGCTGGCCGGCAGCAGGGTCCTGGACATCGTCGGGCCGCGCCTTGCCGCCAAGGACTACGAGCCCACCGGTCCGGCAAAATTCATGCACAAGGACCTGTCCTTCGTCCTGGAAAGCGCCGGGGCCGTGAAGGCCGCCGTGCCCATGGCGACGGCCGGCGTCGAACTTTACGCGGAACTGAAGCGCCAAGGGCTGGGCGACCTCGACCTCGCGGCCGTCCGGCAGACCATCTCGAATCTCAGCAACGACGCAGCAGTCAAGACCAATTGAGGAACAGGAAACAATGAGTGCACTATTTGACCTGACAGGCCGGACCGCGCTGGTCACGGGCTCCAGCCGGGGAATCGGCAACGCCCTGGCGCGGGCCCTGGCCGACGCCGGCGCCACTGTGGTGCTCAACGGCATCAACCCCGAACGGCTCAAAGCCGCCGAAGCCGCCATGGCGGCCGACTACCCGCCGGGGCGGGTGCACAGCTGCGCCTTCGACGTCACCAAGGACACCGAGGCCGCCCGCGGCGTCGCCTGGGTGGAAGAAAATGTGGGGCCGCTCGAGATCCTCGTGAACAACGCGGGCATCCAGCACCGCGTCCCCATGCTGGACCTGGAAGTCAGCGACTGGGAACGCGTCATCTCCACAGACCTGACCAGCGCCTTCCTGGTGGGACGGGAAGCGGCGCGGCACATGATCCCGCGCGGTCACGGCAAGATCATCAACATCTGCTCGGTGCAGACCGACCTCGCGCGGCCCACCATCGCCCCCTATATCGCGGCCAAAGGCGGACTCCGCAACCTCACCAGGGCAATGACTGCGGAATGGGCGGCTTCGGGGCTGCAGATCAACGGCATCGCCCCGGGCTATATCCACACTGAAATGACGCAGAACCTCGTGGACGACGAGCAGTTCAACTCCTGGATCCTGGGCCGCACGCCGGCCCACCGCTGGGGGACGGTCCAGGACCTGGCCGGCCCGGCGGTCTGGCTGGCTTCGGACGGTTCCAACTTCGTGAACGGACAGACCATCTTCATCGACGGCGGAATGACGGTGGTGGTCTGATGCCCGGCATCCACGAACTCCCCGCGACCTCGGCAGCCGTGGTGGCCCATGCAGCCGGCGACCTCCGGATCGAGGAGGTGCCTGTCTCTGTTCCCGGTCCCGAGGAAGCGGTGGTGGAAATAGCCTTTGGCGGCATCTGCGGCTCCGACCTCCACTACTGGCTGCACGGTGCCGCCGGTGAGTCGATCCTCCGGGCCCCGCTGGTCCTGGGGCACGAGATTGTGGGCACCGTCCTGCAAGCGGCCGCGGACGGCACCGGACCTGCGGCGGGGACCGCCGTCGCCGTTCACCCGGCAACACCGGGCCCCGGTGCCGCGCGGTACCCCGAAGACCGGCCCAACCTGTCGCCGGGCTGCACCTACCTGGGGAGTGCCGCCCGCTTCCCGCACACCGACGGCGCCTTCAGCCGGTATGCCACTCTGCCTGCCCGGATGCTCCGTCCGCTGCCGGAAGGCCTCAGCCTGCGGACAGCTGCCCTGGCCGAGCCGGCCGCCGTTGCCTGGCACGCTGTGGCCCGCGCCGGTGACGTCAAGGGGAAGACGGCACTGGTGATCGGCAGCGGACCCATCGGCGCCCTGGCCGTGGCCGTCCTCAAGCGCGCCGGTGCCCGGCGGATCGTCGCCGTGGACATGTACCCCAAGCCGCTGGAAATTGCCCGGGCCGTCGGCGCCGACGAGGTCCTGAAAGGCGATGAAGCCGAGGCCATCGCCGCCGTGGAGGCGGACGTGGTCATCGAGTCATCCGGCAGCCACCACGGACTCGCCTCAGCCATCAAGGGCGCCGTCCGCGGCGGCAAGGTGGTAATGGTGGGCCTGCTGCCTTCCGGGCCGCAGCCCGTGCTGATCTCCCTGGCCATCACGCGCGAGCTCGAGCTGCTGGGTTCCTTCCGCTTCAACGCCGAGATCGACGAGGTCATTGCGGCGCTTGCGGACGGCACGCTGTTCGTGGACCCCGTGGTCACCCATGAATTCCCGCTGGACCGCGGACTCGAGGCCTTTGAAGTGGCCAGGAACTCCGCTGAATCCGGGAAAGTGCTGCTGGACTTCAGCCCTGAGTAGAATTTCCGCGCGAACGTACACTTACGGCCCTGCTATTAGGGCCTCAAGTGTACGTTCGCGCTTAGTTGTTCTGCAGGGGGACGAAGACCCTGGGCTGGTCCCGCCAGCTGGCTTCCATCTCGGAGATCGTCTCGCGCATGATCCGGCTGGAGGCCTCCCGGGCCCCGGAGGCGTTCCCTGCGGCGATGGCCTCCGCCACGTCCACATGCCACTGCAGGGCGGCCTCGCGGGGGTGGTTCGGCATGAGGCCGTGGACGGTCCGGCCAGTCAGGGTTTCCGCCACCTGGCCTACGAGGTTGGCGAACATTTCGTTGCCGGAGCCGGTGAGGAGGAGGGAATGGAAGCGAATGTCCAACTGCAGGAACTCCGCCACGTTGCCGGCCCGGCCGGCGTCGCGCATGGCCAGCGACACGTCCAGCAGTTCCTTCCGGAGGTCCTGCGGGGCGTTGGCGGCGGCCAGTTCGGCGGCGACGGGTTCGACGGCGGAGCGCAGCTCCGCAAGGGACCTGAGCTGGGCGCCGCGGCCCTCGCCGGCCAGGCGCCAGCGGATGACCAGGGGATCGAACGGATTCCAGCGGCTGGCGGGAAGCACGCGGATCCCCACGCGCTTGATGGTTTCCACCAGGCCGAGGGACTGCAGGACCCGGACGGCTTCCCGCACCACGGAGCGGGAAACCTTCAGCTCATCCTCGAGTTGCTCAGCCAGCATCACGTGGCCCGTGGGCAGCGCGCCGTTCACGATACGGGTTCCCAGATGTTCAATGGCGCGATGATGGAGGCTGGTTGACATAGTGGTAAGCATAATCGTGCCGGCGCCGCCGTCCGGCGCGGGCCCAACCCATGACGGGACCCGGGGCGGCCGCCGCCCCGGCCTCACGCTGGCGGCATCATAGACTGTTTTATGACGCGCCGCCTTCCAAAACGTGGGCGCAACTTTCCCGTTGTCCGCGGAAATACATATGGTTTATTGACAGCCACTGGTTCTTAGAGCGTGTTCCGCAGGAAGTGCGGAACAGAATGCACACGTTGCACAGAAATGAATTGGAGTTTTGATGTCAGCACACATCGGTGTCACCGGCCTCGCGGTGATGGGGGCCAACCTCGCCCGCAACCTGGCCCGTAACGGCTTCACCGTGGCCCTGCACAACAGGTCTGTTGAGAAGACTGACGCGCTGCTGGAAAAGCACGGACACGACGGCGACTTCGTGCGTACCGAAACCCTCCAGGAGCTTGTAAATTCCCTGGAAAAGCCCCGCCGCGTGCTCATCATGGTCAAGGCCGGCAAGCCGGTCGACTCCGTGATCGAGCAGCTTGAGCCCCTGCTGGAGGCCGGCGACATCATCATCGACGCCGGCAACTCGCACTACGAGGACACCCGACGCCGCGAAGCCGCCCTCGCCAAGAAGGACCTGCACTTCGTGGGCATCGGTGTCTCCGGCGGTGAGGAAGGCGCCCTGAACGGCCCGTCCATCATGCCTGGCGGCTCCAAGGAGTCCTACGACGCCCTCGGGCCGCTGCTGGAAAAGATCGCCGCTAACGTTGACGGCCAGCCCTGCTGCGCCTGGATCGGCACCGACGGCGCCGGCCACTTCGTCAAGATGGTCCACAACGGCATCGAATACGCCGACATGCAGGTCATCGGCGAAGCCTTCGACCTGCTGCGCTCCGGCGCCGGTATCGAACCGGCCGAGCAGTCCAAGATCTTCGCCGAGTGGAACAAGGGCGAGCTCGCCTCCTTCCTGATCGAAATCTCCGCCGAGGTCCTCGGCCACGTCGACACCCGAACGGGCAAGCCGTTCGTCGACGTCGTTGTAGACGCAGCAGGCCAGAAGGGCACCGGCCGCTGGACGGTCATCTCCGCGCTCGAGCTGGGATCCCCGACGTCGGGCATCGCCGAGTCCGTGTTCGCACGTGCGCTCTCGTCCCAGGCCGAACAGCGCAAGCTGGCCCAGGAACTGCTCGCCGGCGAGGAAATCGACGTCGAGGTCCCGGAGACGTTCGTCGAGGACGTCCGCCAGGCGCTGTACGCCTCCAAGCTGGTTTCCTACGCCCAGGGCCTGGACATGCTGACCTCGGCCGCCAAGGAATACGGCTGGGACCTGAAGCTGGATGAGATCGCCTCGCTGTGGCGCGGCGGCTGCATCATCCGTGCGGAACTGCTGAAGGAAATCACCAAGGCCTACGCCGCGGCGGAAAAGCCGGCGAACCTGCTGTTCGCTCCGGCGTTCACCAAGGCCATCGCCGAGGTCCTGCCGGCCTGGCGCCGTGTGGTGGCTACGGCGGTGCAGCTGGGTATCCCCGTCCCGGTCTTCTCCTCCTCGCTGGCCTACTACGACGGCCTGCGCCGCAAGCGCCTGCCCGCCGCCGTGATCCAGGGACAGCGCGACCTCTTCGGCGCACACACCTACGGCCGTGTTGACGCCGAAGGCACGTTCCACACCCTCTGGGGCGAGGACAAGTCCGAAATCGAGGCAGTGGACACCCACTAGCTTCAACGCCACACCGGCACTCACCCCAACGGTGACAGTCAGCGCCGGCGCTTCCCGGATACTCTGGGAGGCGCCGGCCGTTGTCGTTAATAGGCCCGCGTCGCCAAGCCTGCCGTCACCAAGGAGTGCAGCACATGTCCCCGCCAGTCGCGTTTGTCACCGGTGCGTCCACCGGTATTGGGTTCGAGGCCGCCAAAAAGCTCAGTGAACACGGCTTCACGGTATATGCGGGGGCCCGGCGGGTCGGGAAAATGGAACCGCTGAAAGCCTTCGGCGTGAAGGTGCTGGACCTGGATGTCACGGATGAGGCATCGATGGCAGCAGCCGTGGGTACGATCCTCGAAGCGCACGGCAGGATCGATGTCCTCGTCAACAACGCCGGCTACGGGTCGTACGGATCCCTGGAAGAGGTGGAACCGGCGGAAGGCCGGCGCCAGTTCGACGTCAACGTCTTCGGCCTGGCACGCATAACCCAGCTGGTGCTGCCCGCCATGCGGGCCGCGGCGCAGGGCAGGATCATCAACGTGTCATCCATCGGCGGCAAGATGTACGAGCCCCTGGGTGCCTGGTACCACGCCACGAAGTTCGCCGTCGAAGGGCTCAGCGACTCCCTGCGCCTGGAACTCAAGCCCCACGGCATCAAGGTGTCAATCATCGAACCGGCAGGCACCCAGACGGAATGGGGCGGCATCTCCGGCGAGAGCCTGCTGGCAACCTCAGGGCACGGACCTTACGGGGACCAAGCAAAAATCGTCGCGGCCGCATTGGCCTCCACCTCGGGCCCCGGCATGTCAACGCAGCCGGAAGTCATCGCCGACGCAATAGTCCACGCCGCCACGGCCGCCCGGCCAAAGACACGTTATCCGGTAGGCAGAGGTGCCCGGGCCATCGTGGCACTGCGTCGGCTCCTGCCGGACCGTGCGTTCGACGCGGTTTTCTGGGCCATCTACCAGCGGGTCGGCCGCTAGATCCGGTACTCGATGTAGTACTCGGCCGGGTCCACGGCAGGCTTGGTTTCGCGCTGCGCGTCACGGTGGCGCCACGTTGCCGGGACACCGGTGATGATGGACTCCGGCGGGGCGTCCTTGACCACCACGGCATTGGCCCCCACGGCGCTGTCGCGCCCGATGGTGATGGGGCCCAGGACCTTGGCGCCGGCACCAATGGTCACCCGGTCCCCGATGGTGGGGTGCCGCTTGACCTTGGCAAGGGACCGTCCACCGAGCGTGACGCCGTGGTAGATCATGACGTCCTCGCCGATTTCCGCCGTCTCACCGATGACCACACCCATGCCGTGGTCGATGAAGAACCGCTTGCCGATGGTGGCGCCCGGATGGATCTCGATCCCGGTCAGGAACCGCGCCAACTGCGAAATGAGGCGCGCCGGAAAGCGTAGCGAGGGATTCTGCCAGAGCTTATGCGTCAGGCGGTGCGCCCAGATGGCATGCAGGCCGGAGTAGGCAAAAAAGTTCTCAAAAGAACCTCGAGCCGCCGGGTCATGCGACCGGGCGGCGTCGAGGTCTTCCTTAAGTCTTGCGAAAAAGCTCACAAAGACCTTTCTACAGGAAACAGGGAATGGCGGGCTAAGACTTAGCCTCGGATGTCGTCATAGAGCACGGTGGAGATGTAACGCTCGCCGAAGTCGCAGACAACCGCGACGATGAGCTTGCCGGCGTTCTCCGGGCGCTTGGCGAGCTCGAGGGCACCCCAGACGATTGCGCCGGAGGAAATGCCGCCCAGGATGCCTTCCTTGACTCCGAGGTCGCGGGCCACGCGGACTGAATCCTCCAAGGTGGCGTCCAGGACTTCGTCGTAGACGTTGGTGTCCAGGATTTCAGGGATGAAGTTGGCGCCGATGCCCTGGATCTTGTGCGGGCCGGGAGCGCCGCCGTTCAGGATTGCGGAATCCTTCGGTTCGATCGCGACAATCTGCACGTCCGGCTTGCGTTCCTTCAGGACCTGGCCGACGCCGGTGATGGTTCCGCCGGTACCGATGCCGGAGACAAAGATGTCTACCTTGCCGTCGGTGTCGGTCCAGATTTCCTCGGCCGTGGTGGTGCGGTGGATCTCGGGGTTGGCTTCGTTGGCGAACTGCTGGGCCCAGATGGAGTTCTCCGTGTTGGCCACGATCTCCTGGGCTTTCTCCACGGCGCCGCGCATGCCTTCGGAACCCGGGGTCAGCACGATCTCCGCACCGAACGCACGGAGCATGACACGGCGTTCCGTGGACATGGTCTCGGGCATGGTCAGGATGACCTTGTAGCCGCGGGCGGCGCCTACCATGGCCAGGGCGATGCCGGTGTTGCCGGACGTTCCTTCGACGATGGTTCCGCCGGGCTTGAGCGCGCCGGACTTCTCCGCGGCGTCAACAATGGCAACACCGATACGGTCCTTGACGCTGTTGGCCGGGTTGTAGAACTCGAGCTTGACGGCCACCTGGGCGTCCAGGCCCTCGGTCAGACGGTTGAGCCTGACCAGCGGAGTGCCGCCGACAAGCTGGGTGACGTCGTCGTAGATCCGTGCCATGTATTTGTGCCTATCTCTGAAGAGTTCTCTGAACAGCGAATACTGAGGTCAGCCTAACGAGGGCGGCCGGAACGCTGCTAAGCATTAAGCCATGCAGAGTAATATTTCCGGGCCTTGGCCAGCTTGGGGTTGATGATCACCTGGCAATAGCCCTGTTCCGGATGCTTGGCGTAGTAATTCTGGTGGATATTCTCGGCCACGTGGAACGCGGGCAGCCTGCTGACTTCGGTGACGATCGGATGTGCCCACAATTCCTGGTTCCGTTCGATCGCCTCTTCGAAGAGGATCTTTTCCTCGGTGGTCTCGTAGAACATGGACGAGCGGTACTGGGTGCCGACGTCGTACCCCTGGCGGTTGAGCGTCGTGGGGTCGTGGAGGGCGAAGAACATGTCCAGGATGACCTCGGCGGGGATCACGTCCTCATCGAAACTCACTGCAACCACCTCGGCATGGCCCGTGGTGCCCGAGCAGACGGAGTAATAGTCCGGATAGCGGTCATGGCCGCCGGTGTACCCCGAAATAACCGACGTGACGCCTTTGGTTTTTTGGTAGACGGCGTCAAGGCACCAGAAACAGCCTCCGCCAAGCACAAGAGTTTTCATGTCCTCTTCAATGGTTGAAGCGCGCTGATGATTCCCCCACCACCTTACGAGACTGTTACACGTGCGGACCAAGCCGGCGGATAGGGTAAAAATGAGGGTATGGAACCTGTGAACACCGACGTTGCAGACGACGCCCCTACCACTGCCGATCACGCCGGTGCGGAGTCCACTGAAGCAGCCGAGTCCTCCGATGCCCCCACGCTCGGCCAGATCCTGTTGGCGGTTGAAGAGCTCTGGCCGGAGTCCCTTGCCGAAGAATGGGACGAGGTTGGCCTGGTGGCCGGCCATCCGTCAGCAGAAGTGAGCAGGATCATGTTCGCCGTCGATCCCACGCTCGACGTCATCGAGGAAGCCATCGAATGGGGCGCTGAGCTGCTGATCACGCACCACCCCCTGCTGCTTAGGGGAGTCACGTCGGTGGCGGCGACGACGGCAAAAGGCAAAGCGGTCCACCGCCTCATCGAATCCGGAACCGGGCTGCTGACCGTTCACACCAACGGCGACTCCGCCGTCGGGGGCGTCTCGGATGTCCTGGCAGACGCACTTGGCCTCAACGACGTGGTTCCCCTTACCCCCTCCCCGAACGGCCTGCCCGAAGAAGGCATCGGCCGGGTGGGTGACCTTGAAGACGTTATGACGCTGGGGGATTTTGCCGCCCGCGTCTTCGGCATCCTTCCATCTGTGGCGGGTGGCGTCCGGGTTTCCGGGGACAAGGACGGGCTGGTCCGGCGCGTAGCCGTCTGCGGCGGCGCGGGTGACTCCCTGTTTAACGAGGTCCGGGCAAGCAACGCCGATATCTTCGTGACGGCGGACCTTCGCCATCACCCGGCGTCCGAGGCCCGGGAGAATGCCGTGAATGACCGGCCCTACCTCATCGACGTTTCGCACTTCGCCAGCGAATGGCTGTGGCTGCCCGCTGCGGCGGACGCGCTGGGGAATGTCCTCAGCGACCAGGGCCACGACGTGGACATCCGCGTCAGCACCACGAACAGCGATCCCTGGGACTTCATTCTGACTCCGGGCGGGGACTAGAGTCTAATACTGCGCCGGTCCGGTGCCCGGCTGCGGCCGGTAGGAACAAGCGGAGGTAATAGTGGCCAAGGCAGCACCGGCGGAACAGTTGAAATTGCTCGAACTGCAGGGACTCGACGCCAGGCTCAAATCGCTGTCCAACCGCCGCCGGATCATCGAAAGCGATCCCCGGATCAGCGACCTCGAAGCTGCGCTGTCCGTGGCCAACGGCGAGCTCGGAGCCGCAAAAATGGCGGTCCACGATGCCGAAGCCGAGCTCAAGCGCTCCGAAGCGGATGTTGAGCAGGTGGCGTCCCGGATCGAACGGGACGAAGCGCGGCTGAACAGCGGCACAGGCCTGTCCAAGGACCTCGTCGCCCTGCAGAGCGACATTGCCTCGCTGAACAAGCGGCGCTCGGCCCTTGAGGACGTTGAACTCGAAGTCATGGAGCGCCTCGAGGGACTCCGCGAACGCCAGGCGGCCCAGCAGCAGATCGTGGACGATGTCCAGGGCTCCTTTGGTGTGATCCGCGCCGAGCTGGACGCGGCCCTGGCCGAGATTGCCGCCGAGGCGCGAGAGGTCGGCGGCAAGCGCTCAGAGTTCGCCGCGGGTCTCGACGCGGGCCTGCTTGCCGTCTACGAAAAGACCCTTGCCAAGCGCGGAGTCGGCGCGGCCAGGCTGTTCCACGGCAAGTCCGAAGGCTCGGGAATGCAGCTCAGCCCGGGTGACCTTGCCGAGATCAAGGCAGCAGCCGAGGACGACGTTGTATTCTGCCCGGATTCCGGCTGCATCCTGGTCCGCTCGGCAGAGTGGGTCTAAGCACTTTCCCAACTGGGTAGCAGCAGGTGTCGTTTTGAGCGCTCAGAACGACATCAAGTGCTACCTAGTTGGGCAGGATAATGTTCAGGGCATGCGCCTTGCGGGCGGTGCCTTCCACCAGCTCGGTATCCCACTTCTCCCGGGCCGCCTTGAGCAGCTGAGCCGGCGTGCGGGGAGCTGCACCCCGACGCGTCAGCAGGTGGCGTGCCAGCTCGCCGCGGGTGTGCTTGGCGAAGTGGCTGACCACCTTGCGGACGCCGTTCACCTCCGTGAAGACGTTGACCGCAACGGTCTGCGCCGGCGGGGGAGCCCAGGCGGCGGCATAGGTGCTGGAACGGCAGTCCACCAGCAGTGACCCCTCCGCTTCGGCCGCCAGTGCCTCCGAAATCTGCGGCTTCCAGAACGAGGCAAGGCGGCCGACGTCGGGCAGTGACGTCCCCATGGACAGCCGGTAGGCGGGCACCCGGTCGGCAAAGCGGATGGCGCCCCAGAGGGCGGAAATGACCAGTACGGATTCATCGGCCTTCCGGCGCTGCGCCGCCGTCAGCGACTGGTAGCCCAGCGCGTCGTACAGGACCCCGGAATAGACCTGGTGCGCCGGAGCCGCCGGTTCCGTGTGCAGCCGGGTGTTGCGTTCGACGTCGGCACTCAGCGAGGCGCCGACGCCCAGCAGGGCGAGGGCATCGCGGTGGGCGCTGACGTTTCCCAGCGCTTCGAGCACCTTCGCGCGGTACGTGTTCAAAGCGGGAAAGCTCAGGGCGGTCCAGTCGACGGCGTCACCGTTGGGAGCGGGGGTCTTGCCTTCGGACGGCGGCAGCAGAATCAGCACCGTACGATCTTACCGGCGCGCAACGCGACGCTCTGCCGGCGGCCAAGCTACGCAACGGCCTCAGGCCAGGTTACGGCCAAGGAACGAGAACACGTCCGGGAGGATGGAGCGCCAGTAGCCGCCGTCATGGCCGCCGTCCTGGAATCCGCCCTCGTGTTCACCGGGCAGGCCGCTCACGTAGTCCTTCACGCTGTAGAGCAGGTTGTCCGACGTGCCGCAGTCGATTCTCTTCGGGAGCGCCCCAAGCTCCGGGCGGAGGGCAAAGATGTCGTTGGCCGCGAAATCCTCGGCGCTGTCGAAGTTGTCCGTCCGTGCGGCGTCGTGCAGGCTCCAAACTGCCGGGCTCATGGCTGCGACCGCGCGGAGTCCGGGAATCCTGTGCTGCGAGGCGAGGAGCAGGGCGCCAAATCCGCCCATCGACAGGCCGAACACGGCGAGCCTGCCGGTGTCCAGGCCCTGGCCGGCCAGGAGCGGGATGAATTCCTCGGCAACCATGGCCTGTGCGTCCGTCCCTGTCGCGCGGCGGTGCCACCAGCTTTCGCCGCCATCCACGGCCGCGAGTGCGAACGGCGTCCCGCCGCGGGCGACGTGTTGTGACAGGACGTCGCCCGCACGGAGATCGTCAAAAACCATACGATGGTCAGCGCCTGTCCCGTGCAGGAAGACGGCAACGGGGAGGGGACCTTGATCGCTGCCGCCGCCGCGGCCCGGAACGGCTACGGACCAGTTTGTGCCCGTGTCCGGGCGGAACTTCGACGTGAAGGATCCGCTCCGCACTTCCGCGGTCGCAACCTCGAGGCCCTCGGGGACCGGGGCGCAGGCAGCCAGCACGGCGGCAGTCACGCCGCCGGCTCCGAGTTCCAGCAACCGCCGGCGTCCGAGCGTCGGAAGATCCATACGCCGATCATAGACGCGGAGGCTCCGGATACCAGAGCCGGCTCAGGCCGCCTTGACCGGCGGTTTAGCGGCAGCCGTGGCCGCCTGGTTCTCGCGGGCGAGGAATGCGGACAGTTCGCCGATGGTGCTCATCAGCGGCGCAGGGAAGACTACGGTGGAGTTCTTATCCACGGCGATTTCCACCAGGGACTGCAAATTCCGCAGCTGCAGGGCAAGAGGATGGGCCATCATGGTGTCCGAAGCGTCGCCGAGGGCGGCTGCCGCGATGGCTTCGCCTTCAGCGGCGATGATCTTCGCCCGCTTCTCCCGCTCGGCCTCAGCCTGGCGGGCCATAGCGCGCTTCATGCTGTCCGGAAGCTGGATGTCCTTCAGTTCCACCAGCACTACCTCGACGCCCCAGGCGAGGGTCAGCTGATCCAGAATTTCCCGAATATCGCTGTTAATGCGCTCGGTTTCGGACAGCGTCTGATCCAGGCTGTGGCGGCCCACCACCTTCCGCAGGGTGGTCTGGGCGATCTGGTCGATGGCCGCTGCGACATTCTCAATCGCCACGACGGATTTCACGGCGTCCACCACGCGGTAGTAGGCAACAGCGGAGATGTCGACGCTTACATTGTCCTGGGTGATGATGCCCTGCGACTGGATGGGCATGGTTATTATCCGCAGGCTGACCAGCGGAAGGCGGTCAACAACGGGAATGATGAACCGCAGTCCCGGCATCCTGACGCCAATGACCCTTCCCAGCCGGAAGAGCACGCCCTGCTCGTACTGCCGGACGATCCGGACGGACATCTTAAGGAGGATGAGCAGCAGCAGTGCGACGGCGATGGCGATGAACGTATTGGTGGGGTCCATCAGGATCCCCTCCTTCTTGCCCGGGGTGATCTTGTTCAATTGTCCCACCAAGGGATCAAAAAGCGCCCGGCATCCGCTGCGCAACCGGGCCACCGGGGTTGCCCGTAGAATAGACGGCGGATGGGTTGACCAGGCGGCCGCGCGTCACGCAAGTGGCTCGAGGAACGTCCGGGCTCCGCAGAGCAGGGTGGTGGGTAACGCCCACTCGGGGTAACCCGCAGGCCAGTGCCACAGAGAACAGACCGCCTGCCGCGGTCCGTGTCCGCACGGGCCGTGAACAGGTAAGGGTGAAACGGTGGTGTAAGAGACCACCAGCTTCCCGGGTGACCGGGAAGGCTAGGTAAACCCCACCCGGAGCAAGGCCAGACAGGGCACGTTCGAGGGCTGCTCGCCCGAGTGTCCGGGTAGGCCGCTGGAGGGCGTCGGCAACGGCGTCCGTAGATGGATGGCCGCTATTCCCGCCCCGGCAACGGTGCGGGAACACAGAACCCGGCGTATCGGTCAACCCATCCACCACTAGCCCTCAGGCGACCGGCCAGCCGGGCCGTGTGAGTGACTTCACGCTTTTCGGGGCGGTGCAGGCGGCTCTGCCGCCCTAGAATGGATAGCGAACGTAGAAGTTCTGCCGCCGGGTCTGCGTTCGCAGCCGGCGGTTTTTCTTTGCGCTTCTCGAAGGTGTCCGGGGTGGACCGAATCCCCGCTGATGCCTGTGCCCCGGAATACCTCCGGTGGCCGCCATCTGCATACGAAGACGTATGTGGTTGACCCAAGGAAGGTAGTTCTGTGAGCCAGACGTCAGATTCTTGTCTTGATACGTGGATGGGCCGTGAGGCACTTGCCGAGGCCATGATCCCGGTGATCGGCCGGCTGTACCGCGAGAACAACGTGGTGACCTCCATCCACGGCCGCAGCCTGATCAACAAGTCCACCATGAACATCCTGAAGGCGCACCGTTTCGCGCGTCGGATGAGCAAGGACGAGCTGCTCCTGGAAGAGACGGCACCGCTGCTGGATGCCCTCGCCGGGCTGGAACTTGGCGCTGCGGCAATCGATATTGCCCGCCTGAACCAGAAGTACAAGACCGAGGCCAACGGTGCGAACCTGGATGAATTCCTGCGCGCCGAACTTGCCGACATCGTCGGCAAGCGGGGCGGCGATGACCGCACCAGCACCGACGTCGTGCTCTATGGCTTCGGCCGCATCGGACGCCTGCTGGCGCGCCTCCTGATCGAAAAGGCCGGCGGCGGTCACGGCCTCCGGCTCCGCGCCATCGTGGTGCGCCGCGGTTCGGACAACGACCTCGCCAAGCGGGCCAGCCTGCTTCGGCGCGACTCCGTTCACGGTTCCTTCGAGGGCACCATCAAGCTCGACACCGAGAACAACACCATCACGGCAAACGGCGTGCAGGTCCAGGTCATCTACTCGGACAACCCCTCCACGGTGGATTACACGGCCTACGGCATCAAGGACGCGCTCGTGGTGGACAACACGGGACGCTGGCGCGACGCCGAAGGCCTGTCCCAGCACCTGCTGAGCAAGGGCGTTTCGCGTGTCCTGCTCACGGCACCGGGCAAGGGCGAGCTGAAGAACATCGTCCACGGCATCAACCACGGCACCATCCTGGAGTCGGACAAGATCGTCACGGCCGCGTCCTGCACCACCAACGCGATCACTCCGGTCCTGAAGGCCATCAACGACAAGTTCGGCGTGGTCCACGGCCACGTTGAGACGGTCCACTCCTTCACCAACGACCAGAACCTGATCGACAACTTCCACAAGGGTGACCGCCGCGGGCGCTCTGCCGCGCTGAACATGGTGATCACCGAAACTGGTGCCGCCAAGGCTGTGGCCAAGGCGCTGCCCGAACTCCTGGGCAAGCTCACCGGCAGCTCCATCCGCGTTCCCACCCCGGACGTGTCCCTGGCCATCCTGAACCTGAGCCTGGAACGCGGCACCACCAAGGACGAGGTCAACGACTACCTGCGGCAGATGTCCCTGCACTCGGACCTGCGCAAGCAGATCGATTACATCGATTCGCCCGAGGTGGTCTCCACAGACTTCGTCGGCTCCCGCCGCGCCGGAATTGTTGATGGCCTGGCCACCATCTCCAATGACAAGAACCTGGTCCTTTACGTCTGGTACGACAACGAGTTCGGCTACAGCTGCCAGGTAGTCCGCGTGATGGAGGAAATGGCAGGCGTCAACCCGCCGTCATTCCCCGTCAAGGAGCCCGCTGCCGCGCTGGCAGCGATCGCGGCGGTCTAGCGCCCGGCAGTTTCAGGTCTGCGGTTTCCGGCGGGTGCTCTGGCATCGGCCGGGAAACCGACACAGAATGGTGTCATGGAACAGGAATCGACTCTCGAACATGAAACCACACTGGAACACGCGCTCGACGTAGCGCGGACGAATCATAAGGAAGCCACCCGTCTCCTTGACCAGGCGCGCGTGGCGCATGCGGCGGGAGAGATTCCGGAAAGCAGGGTCCGGCAGCTCGCGGACCTGCTGGACATCGCCACTGAAGACCTCAAACGTGTGATCAAGGAGCAGTAACCGCTCCTCCACACTGTGGATATCGGCCAGGTTGTCAGTGCCCTGGCCTAGGCTCTTGTCGTGCATAGGAATCGTCACCGGACCCGTCAGCCATGACCATCAGCTGGACGGCGTACCGCCGTGCCCGGCGCCGCTCCCGCCAGGCCTGGGCAGTCCTGATTGTGCTGGCCGTGGGACTGGTGTCCGCTCTTGCCTGGTTTTTCACCGCCGGCCAGTTCGCCGCGGCGGAGCCGCCGGTCACCGGTCCCAGCGAGGCTCCGGTGCTGGATCCTTCGTGGATGAAAGCGGTCCCTCCGGTCCGGCCTGTGCCCGAAGGCAGTGCGGCGGCGGCACTGGAAACCCTCGCCGTGAAGGGCCGGGCCGCCAACGACAACTACGAGCGCACGGCATTCGGCCAGGCGTGGCTGGACGTGGACCGCAACGGTTGCGACACCCGCAACGACATCCTGCGGCGCGATCTTGCCGGCGCGCAGTTCACTGAGGGCTCGCGCTGCCGCGTGGCTGCCGGCCAGTTCCACGAGCCTTACACCGGGGCGGTGGTGACGTTCACCAGGGGAGCGGACAGCAGCAAAGCCGTCCAGATCGACCATGTGGTGGCGCTGGGGGATGCCTGGCAGAAGGGTGCCCAGCAGTTGACGCCGCAACAGCGCCAAAGCCTCGCCAACGATCCCCTTAACCTCGTGGCCGCGGACGGTTCGGCCAACCAGGAAAAGAGCGCGTCGGACGCCGCCGGCTGGTTGCCGAAGAACAAGGCCTTCAGATGCCACTACGTCGCGCGCCAGATCTCCGTGAAAGCCGCGTACGCCCTGTGGGTCACCCCGGCGGAAAAGGATGCCATGAAGCGCGTGCTGGCGTCGTGTCCGCAGCAGCAGACGGTCATTCCGCGATAACGGGGCGGGCCGGACGGGGCGTCCAGCGGGCCCCCGGGCGTGCAGTGCCCGCAGCGGGCTTTTGCGTGCCTTGTTTGCGTGCGGTTGGGCTCAGTGCCCGAACGGGTCGGGGTCGACGCCGGGCATCCAGGTCAGGCCGGGAACTCCCCAGCCGCTCCGCTTGGCCTGCTTCATGGCCTTCCGGGCGTAGCGGTCCATCAGCCGGTTCACATAGAGCTTGCCGTCCAGGTGGTCATACTCATGCTGGATGATCCGGGCAAACCAGTCGGTGGCTTCAAAGTCCACCGGGTTCCCGTCGCCGTCAAACCCCTGGACGCGAGCCCACTCGGCGCGTTTGAGCGGGTACTGGCCGCCGGGAAACGACAGGCAGCCCTCCACCTCCTCATCCGGGTCCGGAAGAGCGCCGGAAACCTTGGACAGCGTGAGGACGGGGTTCACCAGGACGCCCACAGGAGGGACATCGTCGTCATTGGCGAACTTGTACACAAAGATGCGCTTGCCCACGCCCACCTGGGGTGCGGCAAGCCCCACTCCGTTGGCGGCGTCATTCGTCTCGAACATGTCGGCGATGAGCGTGCGCAGTTCGTCGTCGAAGACTTCCACTTCGGCGGCCCGGCGGTGCAGAACCGGCTCGCCCCAAATGGTGATCGGCAGAACGGTCATGTCAGGTTGTTCCTTTGGTGCAGTGCGGGATCAGGTCCGGGAGCAGTCCGGCCCGCAGCGACCGGCGGGGCCTAGGACTTTTCCAGGAAACAAATAAAGGCCGCACCGGATAACCGGTGCGGCCTTTACGTAAGGGCGGAAAATCCTGCCCTTCATGAGGGTGAGCGACGGGGGTTGAACCCGCGACCTCCTGGACCACAACCAGGCGCTCTGCCAACTGAGCTACGCCCACCATGTGCCCTGCGAGACCGTCCGGCTATCCGGCTGTCTTGAAAGGCAACGTCATATAGCTTACCTGCTCCGTGGAGGTGTTTTTGCCACTTTTGTCCGTTTAGCGAAAATTTCCGCCAAACGTGGCGCAGATCACTTTTTCGAAGACTCCGCGAGGGACCCGGCAGAGGCCATGACGGACTTTGAAATGCGCTGGGCTGTGGCACTGTCCGGACCCGGAGCCGGAACAAAAACTGCCTCGCGGTAGTACCGCAGCTCATCGATGGAATCCTTGATGTCCCCGAGCGCCCGATGTCCGCCGTGCTTGGCCGGAGCCTGGAAGTAGGCGCGGGCGAACCAGCGCCGCGACAGTTCCTTGATGGTGCTCACGTCGATGACCCGGTAGTGCAGGTGCTCCACCACGGAGGGCATGTCCCGGGCAAGGAACACGCGGTCCGTGCCCACGGAGTTGCCGCCCAGTGGAGCCTTGCGGGGGTCCGGCACCCACTTCGCGATGTACTCCATGATGACGGCTTCCGCTTCGGCCATGGTTTTGCCGTGCGGGAGCTCCTCGAGCAGGCCGGAGCGTGTGTGCATGTCCCGGACGAAGTCGTTCATCTGGGCCAGCGCGGCATCGTCGGGACGGATGACGACGTCGACACCGTCGCCAAGAATGTTGAGTTCAGAGTCCGTCACCAGGGCGGCAACCTCGATGAGGGCGTCGTTCTTGGGGTCGAGGCCGGTCATCTCGCAGTCGATCCAGACAATGCGTTCGTTAGTTATAGGCACCCGCCCAGCCTACCGTTTCACTGCCGGAGAGCTGTCCGATGCTAGGATTTCGGGTACGTGGCGGTGCCTTTTTTTCACCGCTGCGGCCCCGTTTCCGCCGGCGTGCCCGGCTGCCACCGGGTGAAATATGCCCCACAACAGATTGGACGATCCTGAGATGACGGCGCCTGTACCCGCGGTGGGAAATGTGGCTGCCGGTACGTCACCGGAGCCGGCCGCGGCTGAAGTGGACAACGCCCTCTCGCCCCTCCTCTCGGGGTTCGCAGGTTCAATGTTCATGGCGATCGGCTCGCTGGGGGTTGGCTGGCTCGCCCCCGTCTCCGAACTTCGCCGCCTGCCGCTGTTCATCTGGATGCGTACCGAGGCCGTCGGAGTTGCACTGTCCATCGTGCTGCTGGCCGTGGGCGGCATGCTCTTGGTCCGTGCCTGGCTTCGCCTTGGCCAGCGGGTCCGGGTCTGGGGCGCAGGTGCCCGCAAGGCCACCCTGCAGGCAGTCGCGTTGTGGGGGCTGCCCATGATGTTCTCCGTGCCGCTCTTCAGCCGGGACGTCTACGCCTATATCGGGCAGGGCCGCCTGATGGTCGAAGGATTCAACCCTTACGAAAACGGCATCTCGGCGCTGTCCAACTATTTCCAGCTCGGTGCCGACAAGATGTGGACTGAGGCGCCGGTTCCGTACGGCCAGCTGTTCCTGTGGATTGAACAGCTCGTGGTGTGGACCACGAACGTGCACCCGGAAGCCAGCGTCATGCTGTTCCGGCTGGCGGCGCTCGTCGGCGTCGTGCTGTGTATTGTCTATGTGCCCAAACTGGCGGAGCTGCACGGCGTGAACCCGCACCGGGCACTGTGGCTGACTGCAGCCAATCCGCTGTTCCTCACCAACTTCATCGCCAGCGTCCACAACGATGCGCTGATGATCGGACTCGCGCTGGCAGGGCTCTACTACTGCGCCACCAGGCGGGTGGTGTTTGGACTGGTGCTGGTGACGCTGTCGATCTCCGTCAAACCGATCACTATCGTGTTCCTGCCGTTCATCGGGCTGCTCTGGGCCGGCAAAAGGGCGGGCTGGCCACGGAAGTTCGTGTTCTGGGGGCTTACTGCGGGCATCAGCCTGGCAATCCTGTACGGCATGAGCCTGGTGAACGGCTTCGGCTTCGGCTGGGTGAACGGCTTGTCAGCTCCCGGCAGCATCTGGATCTGGTACGCACCTGTGGGCCTGCTGGGGCTCGTGGTGGCCTCCATCTCCAACGCCTTCGGACTGGACGGCTGGGGACTGGCCAAGTGGGTTTACGACGCCGGCAAGCTGCTCGCCGTCGGTATTGTCGCCTGGCAGATCTTCCGTGGTGACCATGACCGGCTGATGCGCCGGCTCACCCTGGCGTTTGCGGCGGTGGTCCTGCTCGCCCCCATGATCCAGTCCTGGTATGTGGTGTGGCTTATCCCGCTGTTTGCCGTCACCGGCATCCGGGACGACTGGCAGGTGAAGGCCCTGTACTTCATCGTGTCCTTCTTCATGGTCTACGCCATCTCGGACCAGCTGGAAGTGTTCCCCTACCTGCAGACCGAGGACCTGGGCCTTCCCCTGGCCCTTGCCCGCAACGCCGCGGCCATCATCGCCCTGATGTTCGCGCTGTATCTGATCTTCCTGGATCCGAAAACGAAGCAGCTGTTCAGCAAGCCGGACGAGCCGGTGACCACCCGTCCGGTCATCTGACCGGAGCCTGGACCAATGCGGGCTGTTTAGTCCTCTGCGGGCAGGTTCCTGAGCGCCTCGCGGAGTGAAAGCGGGCTGAGGGCGACCCCGTGCGCCGCAGCGAACTGCCTGACCCACGCGGGATCAGTCTTGGCGTACTCGCGCAACGCCCAGCCGATGGCCTTGCGGATGAAGAACTCCCGGTCCGCCAGGTTGGCCTCGATGACCGCGGCCAGGAGCCCGGTGTCGGTGTTGGCTTTCGCCCCGAGCTGGGCGGTGATGGACGCCCTGCGGATCCAGAAATCGGGGTCTGTGCTCCACCGGAGCAGGACTGGTGTCAGCACGTCCCGGTGTGCCTGCAAGAGCCGGCCCAACCGGTCTTCGACGCCGTCCACCAGGTCCCACCATGCTCCGGTCCGGATGATTTCCTCGTACACAGGCATCATCGCCAGATCCGTCCTGACAAGCTTCGAGGCCGTCAGGTCTATCGCGGCATACCGTTCCTCCCGGTAGGTGGCTGTCCGGAAGAGTTCCAGCACAACCGACCTCAGCTCATCGCCGGATGCTAATGGCGCCGCTGCGACCTCGGCTTTGACGATCCTGCGCACCTCGGGCACCCGGACGCCCAACAGCGGTATGGCCGATTTCAGGTAGGCGTGCGCGCCAGCTGCCCGCACCGGGTCCGCGGCGGCGGTGAGCCTTGCCCGGATGGCGGCAACCAGATCACTGTGTCCCATGGAGCAACCATAGCCACAGGCGATCCGTGCGGACCCGGCGCCCGGGCCCTAGAGTGGAGGACAGAACAGCAGTCCGCCGGAGGAGACACCAATCCCGCCGGGCGGCGCGCCGGCATCCCGGAGGTATCAGCATGTCCATGATCAAGAGCCCAGACGAGATTGCGCTGATGCGCGAGGCCGGCCGGGTGGTGGCAAACACGCTGACCGCGGTGAAGGACGCGGCGGCGGTGGGTGTTTCGCTGAAGGAGCTTGATGAGCTGGCCGCCGAGTCAATATCGGCCGCTGGAGCCACGCCTGCCTTCCTGAACTACCGCCCGCGGTGGGCCTCGGTGCCGTTTCCTGGCGTCATTTGCGCGAGCGTCAACGATGCCGTGGTCCACGGCATCCCGAACGGCTACCGCCTGCAGGACGGCGACCTGCTCAGCGTGGACTGCGGCGCGTTCCTGGAGGGGTGGTGCGGAGACGCCGCCGTCAGCTTCGTCGTGGGAACGGCGGATCCGGTGGACCTGGCGCTGATTGCTGCCACCGATGCGGCCCTGGCGCGTGGCATCGAGATGGCCCGGCTCGGCAACAAAATGGGCGATCTCGCCTATGCGATCGGCGGAGCAGCGCGCCGGGCCGGCTACGGCCTGCTGGCGGATCACGGCGGGCACGGCATCGGGCGCACGATGCATGCCGAGCCCCCGGTGCCGAATGAGGGCCGTCCCGGCCGCGGCATCAAACTGACGGAGGGGCTGGTGATAGCCATTGAACCCATGCTGATCCTCGGCGGCAAGGACGACTACTACCACGACGACGACGAGTGGACGCTGCGGTCCGCCAACGGCCGCCGGGCGGCCCACAGCGAACACACAGTCGCCATCACCGCGGACGGGCCAGTGATCCTCACGCTGCCCTGACGGCGCGTTGCCAACCACGGAATCTGTTTTCCGTGGATTACAATAGTGAGCGCTAACAAAGCCTCTCCCAGCAGTAATGGAAACCACATGACCGCCACCGAGCACCAGATCAGTTTCGGCCCCTACACCGCCATCGCCACGGCCAGGGGAGGGGCGCTCCGCGAACTCCGGTACGACGGCCGCGATCTGGTGATCAGCTTCGGCGCCGACGGCGGTATCCCGGACTACCGCGGTGTTATCTGTGCTCCGTGGCCGAACCGGCTGGCTGATGGCCGCTACAGCTTCGACGGCGGGGACTTCCAAGCCTCGGTCAACGAGGTGGAGCGGGGGACCGCCCTGCACGGACTCGTGTTCGGCGCAGTTTGGGAGCTGCAGGAGCAGACCGCGTCATCCGTCCGCCTTGGCGCCCGCGTCGAGCCGGGCGAGGCGTATCCGGGGCGCCTTGACGTGTCCGTTGAATACGAGCTGCGGGCGGACGGACTGCACAGCACCGTGCGCGCCGAAAACATTGGCGCGGACGCAGCGCCCTACGGTGTCTGCCCCCACCCGTACCTCGTCGCCGGACCTGCCCCGCTCGATGAGTGGACCGTGCAGATCCCGGCCACCGAATTCATGGAGGTTTCCGACGACCGGCTGCTGCCCGAAGGCATGGCCAGCGTGCAGGGCCACGCCTTTGACTTCCGGACCGAAAGAGTCCTCGGCGCCGTGGAAATCGACCACGCCTTTACCGGCCTGGTTCCCAACGTGGACGGCCTCGCGGCCGTTCGGGCCTACGACCCCTCCGGGACCGGCGTCGAGCTGGAGTGGGATACTGCCTGGCCGTGGCTGCAGATCCATACCGCGGACAAACCCGCGGGGCCGTCCCGGCTGGGCCTCGCGGTTGAGCCAATGACGTGCCCGCCGGATGCGTTCAACAGCGGTACCGGCGTGATCCGGCTGGCCCCGGGGGAGTCCCACCAGGCCAGCTGGACCATCCGGGCGCTCAGTCGCTGACGGGCGCTCAGCCGTTGACGTAGGCCCCCGCATACCGTCGGTACCGGACGAGGACGTCCGGGGACCCGCCGTCGGGCGCCGTCACTTCCATCCGCGCCGATTCCCACTCCGGCCACCGTCCCGTAAGGACGGCCGCTGCCTGGCGCGCGGCGCCGTCGGCCACGTATTCCCCCGGCTCCGGCACCACCACGGGGAGGCCGAACACGGAGGCGGCGATCTGCTGCACCGCAGCGGACTGCGCCCCGCCGCCCACCAGGATGATCCGGGCGGCAACCACGCCCTGTGCCTGCAATGCCGCTAAGCCATCCGCGAGGGAGCAGACCACGCCTTCGATGGCGGCCCGGGCCAGGTTGGACCGCGTGTAGCTGCCCAGGGTGGCGCCGTGGAGGGAGCCAGTGGCGTGCGGCAGGTTGGGTGTGCGCTCACCTTCAAAATACGGCACGAGCGTGAGGCCGCCGGATCCGGCCGGGGCGTCCAGGGCGAGTTCGGTGAGTCCGGCGAGGGTCACGCCGAGCAGCGTGGCGGTGGCATCGAAGATCCGGGTGGCGTTCAGCGTGCAGGCCAGCGGGAGGAAGTTGCCGGTGGCATCCGCGAATCCGGCGACGAGCCCCGTGGCGTCGGCGGCAGGGGTCTCGGAGACTGCGAATACCGTCCCTGACGTCCCCAGTGACACCACAACGTCGCCGGGGCGCGCGTCGACGCCGAGAGCAGCGGCGGCGTTGTCGCCGGCTCCGGGGCCGATCAGCGCACCGGCCGGCGTCTTGCCTGCGGCCTCCAGTGAACCGGCGACGGCGGGAAGCACGGGCACGTGGCCCAGGACCTTCTCCAGGATCCCGGGGAGGTAGGCCCCCGACGCCGTGGAGAAGTAACCTGTGCCGGATGCGTCGGACCTGTCCGTCCGGAGCAGCTGAAGAGACGAGGGGCCCGTTCCCGGACCGTGGCCTGCCAGCCGCCAGCTCAGCCAGTCGTGCGGGAGGCAGACGGCCGCTACGCGGCGCGCATTGTCCGGTTCCTCCCGGGCCAGCCAGCGAAGTTTGGTGATTGTGAGGGATGCGACGGGGACCGTACCGGTCGCGGCTGCCCAGAAGGCGGCACCGGCCTCGGCGTCGCCATCGCCGGCGTCGGCGATGAGCTGCCCGGCGTCGACGGCGGAGCGTGTGTCGTTCCACAGCAGTGCCGGTCGGACCACCGCGCCGGAGGAATCCAGGCACACCATGCCGTGCTGCTGGCCGCCGACGGAAACGGCGGCGACGTCGTCCAGGCCGCCCGCCTGGGCGATGGCATCCTGGAGGGCGGTCCACCAGTGGTCGGGGTGTACCTCGCTGCCTTCGGGGTGGGCCGCACGCCCTTGGCGGACCAGCGCGCCGGTGCCGGCGTCGCGGATCACCACTTTGCATGACTGTGTGGAGCTGTCGATTCCTGCGACCAGCGGCATGGCGGTTCTTTCTGCAAGGTCTGCCGCCGGACCCGGAAGTCCGGATCCGGCGGCAGCGGTATTTGGTGGTTGAAAAAAGCGGGCCTAGCGGGCGCCGAGCAGGTGCTCGATGGCCAGCTGGTTGAGGCGGACAAAGGCGAACGAACGCTGGGCGGCCGCGTCGGCGTCGAACTCCGCGAAAGCGGACGTGTCAGCGAGCAGGTCCGCGGCGCTCTCACCGGCGGAAAGCGTGGGCTCCCCGAGTTCGAAGACACCGGATGTGGTCAGGGCTTCCTGGACGTCGGGGTCGGCGCGGAAGGCGAGGGCGCGTTCCTTGAGCAGCAGGTACATTGACATGTTGGATTTCGCGGATTCCCAGACGCCGTCGTAGCCGTCGGTGCGGGAGGGCTTGTAGTCGAAGTGCCGCGGTCCGTCGTACGTGGGGCCGCCGTTGGGGAACCCGTTTTCGAGCAGGTCCACCGTGAAAAACGCGCTGGTCAGGTCACCGTGGCCGAAGACGAGGTCCTGGTCGTACTTGATGCCGCGCTGGCCGTTGAGGTCGATGTGGAACAGCTTGCCTGCCCAGAGAGCCTGGGCGATGCCGTGGGTGAAGTTCAGTCCGGCCATCTGCTCATGGCCGGTTTCCGGGTTAAGGCCCACGATGTCGCCGTGTTCCAACTGGGCGATGAATGCCAGCCCGTGTCCCACGGTGGGCAGGAAGATATCGCCTCGGGGCTCGTTGGGCTTGGGCTCCAGGGCTATCCGGAGGCCGTAGCCCTTGTCCTTGATGTAGGCCGCGGCCGTGTCCACGCCCTCCTTCATGCGGTCCAGCGCGGCCGAGAGGTCCTTCGAGCCGTCATATTCGCTGCCTTCGCGGCCGCCCCACATCACGAAGGTTTCGGCTCCCAGCTCGGCTGCGAGGTCGATGTTCTGCAGGACCTTGCTGAGCGCGAACCGGCGGACGGAACGGTCGTTGGAGGTGAAGCCGCCGTCCTTGAAGACCGGGTGGCTGAACAGGTTGGTGGTGACCATGGGGGTCTTCAGGCCGGTCTCGGCCAGGGCTGCCTTGAAGTTTTTCAGGATCAGCTCGCGCTCGGAGGACGTGGCATCGAACGGGACCAGGTCGTTGTCGTGGAAGGTGATGCCGTAGGCGCCGAGTTCGCTGAGCTTGTGGACGGCCTCGACCGGGTCCAGGGCCGGGCGCGTGGCGACGCCGAACGGATCGGCGCCGGTCCAGCCGACGGTCCAAAGGCCAAAGGTGAAACGGTCTGCGGGGGTGGGCTGAAGAGTCATGAAGCGTCCTTGGTTCAGAGATGGTGTGCGGGGAGTGGTTGAGCGGTACCGGCCACCGCGGGGACGGCTGGCAATCAATTAGTTTTCAATCTGAACTATATGCATCATGATTGACTAAGGTCAATGATGAAGGCGGCGGAAATGTCACTGGAAAAAAATGCCGACGGCGGTGCGGGCCGTCCTGCGCCCGGCCGCGTCGAGGATGTCCGGCGCGGAAACCTGGTGCGGGTCCTGGCTTCCCTGGCGCAGGCGCGCACCGAGCCGGCCCCGCACCCCACCCGCGCTGACCTCGCGTCCCGGACCGGATTGACCAAGGCGTCCGTGTCAAGCCTCGTGGCCGAGCTCGTGGACGCCGGTTTGGTGGCGGAATCCGGCGCCACCCGGGACGGCGAACGCGGCCGCCCGGGAGTGGGCCTGGAGCTGAGCACCCGCCGCGGCGTGGTGGGCATGGAAATCAATGTGGACTATATTTCCGCCGGGCTCCTGGACCTCGGCGGGAACCTGCGGATCCTGCGGACACTGGAACGCGGCAACCGCGGCCAGCCACCTGAATCCGTCATGGCCCTGCTGGCCGGGCTTGTCAGCGACGTTGCCGCTGAAGCGTCTGCGGCCGGAATCGTGATTCTTGGCGGCGGGCTGGCTGTTCCAGGACTCGTGGACTCGGCGTCGGGGACCGTTGCCAGCGCCCCCAACCTGCATTGGCGCGCGGTAGCCCTGCAGCTTGACCGGTTACTTCCCGACGCACCGTACGGCACAGTCCTGCACAACGAAGCGAACTGCGCTGCGTTGGGTGAACTCTGGTACGGGCACGGACTGGATTTCCAGGACTACCTTTTCGTCTCCGGCGAGGTGGGTGTCGGTGGCGGCCTGGTGATCGGCTCCGAACTGTTCGCGGGGCCCCACGGCCAGGCCGGCGAGGTGGGCCACATGGTGGTGGAACCGTCCGGCCCCGACTGTTCGTGCGGCGGCCACGGCTGCCTGGAGACCTTCGCCGGGCAGGAAGCCATCTTCTCCGAGGCCGGCATTCCGGCAGGCACCGCGTCCGTGCGGCTCGCGAGGCTCGGCGAACAACTTGCGTCCGGGGACGCGGCCGCCATCTCAGCGGTGGCCCGGGCCGGCCGCTACCTGGGGATTGCCGCGGCGTCCACGGCGCGGATGATGAACCTGTCCGCCGTGGTGCTCGGCGGCCACTTCACCCAGATGGGACCGTGGATTGCTCCAGCTGTGGTCCAGAGCCTGGCCCACTTCGCGCCCGGCGTCGTCAGCCCCGCCAGGGTGGCGGTCTCCGAGCTCGGCCAGTCCGCGGCCCTGCTCGGCGCGGCCGGGAGCTCCCTGCGCGCTGTCCTGGCCGCCCCGTTCAGCCTGACACCGGCAGGATAGCTTTCAGGCCGGGCTGGTGTTCGGGACTGCCCGGGTTCAGGATGGGGCGACGAGCCGGACCACCGCCCGGCCCGGCACCGCATCGCTGACCACCTCGAAGCCTGCGGCCAGGAACAGCTTCAGGGTTCCGTGGTAGAGGTCGGCGGGACCCGCTTTCGGCCGCTGCTCAGGAACGACGGGGTAGCCTTCCACAATGCCGGCGCCGTGGGCAAGGGCGTGGCCGACGGCGGCCTGAAGCAGCGCCGCAGCGACACCGCTGCGGCGGTGGCCCGGTGCGACGACGAAGCAGCTCACCGACCAGACGGGCAACCACAGGTCCGTCCCCGGGGTGGCTGGACGCGGCCGGCCCGGCCACCTTCAGGACCTGCGAACGCAGGATCCGCGGGTAGCAGCCGCGCGGTTCGACCGCGCACCAGCCCACCGGACGGCCGTCCCTGAAGGCGAGGACCCCGGGTGCCGGTGTGCCGGCGTCGAACTTTTCCCGCAGCTGGTTCTTGCGGTCCCCGGGGCCGGAGCCATTCCATTCCGCCCCGGTCAGGGCGAAGAACCTGCACCAACAGCGCGACGGCTCGCCGCAGCCGGTTGTTCTCAGGCGCCGGCTCTCCCGCGCTTTAGCGGGCGACGCGCCAGCCGTGCCCGGCAAGCCAGGTGGCACACAGCTCCGTCCACCGCTCCACGCCGGAGACGCCGGCCGCCAGACCCAGCCCGTGCCGTCCATGCGGAAAGACATGCAGTTCGGCAGGCACGGCAGCGTGGCGCAGTGCCAGGGCATACCGCAGGCTGTGCCCGACGTCCACGGCACCGTCGTCAAAGGTATGCCAGATGAAGGACGGGGGAGTGTCGCCGGTGGCAGTAAGCTCCGCCGACAGCCGTGCCAGCAGTTCGTTTGACGGGGAGGCGCCGAGCAGGTTGTTGATGCTTCCCTGGTGGACTGCCGCTGTGAAGGACAGTACGGGGTAGCACAGGATGGACAGGTCGGGACGCGAGCCCGGCACGTCGAGCGAAGCGTCGCCGCAGGGGACTCCGGCAGCCAGGGTGGCAGCAAGGTGACCGCCGGCTGAGAACCCGAGGACACCCACCCGAGAGCCGTCCACGGCGAGTCCGTGGCCTCCGCTCCGGATCCAGGCGAGCGCGGCCTTGGCGTCCTGCAGGGGCGCCGGGTGGCGGTGCGGAGCCACCCGGTAGCGCAGCACGAACGCGTGGATGCCCAGTGAGGCCAGCCATTCGGCCACCGGCTCGGCCTCGTGGTCGGCGTGGCGTTCGTAGCCTCCGCCGGGAAGGATCAGCATTGCCGGCGATTCCCGGAGCGGTTCCCCGCCAGCCGGGAGGACGCTGAGGCCCGCCGGCATCGTGGGGCTGCCCGTCAGGGCGTCCACTCGGTGCTCCGCCTGAGCGTCACCTGTCCCGTCACGGCGGGACCGCCGTCGTCCCCGTCGGGACCTTCAGGGCCCGAAGTGCTCAGCGTGGCCAGGCGGCCGATTTCCTCGAGCGGAAGGCGGACTGTAGAGAGTCCGGGGCGGAAGTCCCGGAGAGTTTCGATGTCGTCGAACCCGGCGATCAGGGCGTCGCGGGGGATTCTGAACCCCTGGGAGCGAAGCCCCGCCGTGGCACCGATGGCCATGACATCGTTCGCAGCAAAAATGCACAGTCCTGGCTTTTCGCCCTCTTTCGACGCTCCGGATGCCCGGGCGTCCTGGATCCGACGAGCCAGCTCGAGTCCCGCCTCGTAGCCGCCGGCGCGGTTGAAGGATGCACGAAGCACGTCGGCGGCGGGACGGCCGGCCGCCGCAAGGCCGGACTGGAAACCGCGGATCCGGTCGTCGGAGGTGATCAGCCCCTCCGGGCCGCCGATGATGACGAACTCGCCTGAATGGCTGGCAGCAAGCTTTCCGGCGAGTTCCGCGGCCAGCGCCTCGTTCGGTACTTCCACCAGGTGGTATCCGTCCAGCGCGCCGGCGCCGACGATTGCCTGCCCCACGACGCCGACGTGGCCGCCGTTGCGGCAGTAGCGGTCCAGTTCGGCGGCGAGGTCAGCGTTGCCCTTGTCGTCCTCCGGCCGGCGGGACCGTGAGCCGGCAATGACAATGGCGTCTGCCCGCCTGGCCGCGAAAGCGGCCACGGCGTCTTTCTCATCCGCCGGGGTTCCGCCCGTGGTGGCCAGCAGCACCATCTTGTGCTGCTCGCGGGCCACGTCCTGCACGCCCCGGGCGATCGCGGAGAAGTACGGATCCGCGATGTCGTGCACAATGAGGCCCACAAGGCCCGAGCTGGATTTTGCCAGCGCCTGCGCCTGGGCATTGGGGATGTAGCCGAGGGTTTCCGCGGCCTGGCGCACCCGCTCGGACACGCCCGGGCCCGGCTTGCGGGCGGAACCGTTGAGGACGCGTGATGCAGTGGCCGGCGAAACCCCGGCCAGTCGTGCCACCTCGGTGAGGGTACTTGCAGCCACCGGTATCTCCTGTTCAGCCAACGTGCGCGTACTGGCCATTATGGCAGTTTGACCGAGTTTCGGGAAAGCGCTTGCCATGTGGCGCGGAAGGATGCATCATAAATGCAGTGGGAATGCGCTTTCCCAATGACACGCACTGAGCTACGAACTGTGGAGGACACATGGGCTTCGAAACAAAGACGATCCGTATCGCCATGAACGGCATCACCGGCCGGATGGGCTACCGCCAGCACCTGCTGCGCTCCATCCTCCCCATCCGCGACGCCGGCGGCTTCACCCTCGAGGACGGCACCAAGGTCCAGGTCGAGCCCATCCTGGTGGGACGCAACGAAGCCAAAATCCGTGAACTCGCCGAACTCCACAAGGTGGCGGAGTGGACCACGGACCTCGACTCCGTGATCAACGACCCCACCGTCGACATCATCTTCGACGCCTCCATGACCAGCCTCCGGGCCGCAACACTGAAGAAAGCCATGCTGGCAGGCAAGCACATCTTCACCGAGAAGCCCACGGCTGAAACCCTCGAAGAGGCCATCGAACTGGCCCGCATCGGGAAGGAAGCCGGCGTGACCGCCGGCGTTGTGCACGACAAGCTGTACCTCCCGGGCCTGGTCAAGCTACGCCGCCTGGTTGACGAGGGCTTCTTCGGCCGCGTCCTGTCCATCCGCGGCGAATTCGGCTACTGGGTGTTCGAGGGCGACGTGCAGGCGGCACAGCGCCCGTCCTGGAACTACCGCAAGGAAGACGGCGGCGGCATGACCACGGACATGTTCTGCCACTGGAACTACGTCCTCGAAGGCATCATCGGCAAGGTCAAGAGCGTCAACGCCAAGACCGCCACCCACATCCCGGCCCGCTGGGACGAGGCCGGCAAGGAATACAAGGCCACCGCCGATGACGCCTCCTACGGCATCTTCGAACTCGAAACGCCGGCGGGCGAGCCGGTCATCGGCCAGATCAACTCCTCCTGGGCCGTCCGCGTCTACCGCGACGAACTGGTCGAATTCCAGATCGACGGCACGCACGGCTCCGCCGTCGCCGGCCTGAACAAGTGCGTTGCCCAGCAGCGCGCCCACACTCCCAAGCCGGTCTGGAACCCGGACCTGCCCGTCACGGAATCCTTCCGCGGCCAGTGGCAGGAAGTGCCCGCCAACGCGGAGCTGGACAACGGTTTCAAGCTGCAGTGGGAGGAATTCCTCCGCGACGTCGTAGCCGGCCGTGAACACCGCTTCGGCCTGCTCTCCGCCGCCCGCGGCGTGCAGCTCGCCGAGCTCGGACTCCAGTCCAACGACGAACGCCGCACCATCGACATCCCGGAGATCACGCTCTAATGACATCGCTGATCCTTCCCACCCATGACGGCGGAACCCGCGAATACCGGCTCCAGGCCGCCCCCGCCTGGTCCCGGCCCTCGGCCCCCATCACCTCGCGTCACGCCTACGCCGCCGCCCACGTCATTCCGGAAGTCACTGCCGACAACACTCCGGGCGCCCCTGCGCGCCTCGACTGGGACGCCACCATGGCCTACCGGCACGAGCTCTGGTCCTACGGCCTCGGCGTGGCGGATGCCATGGACACCGCCCAGCGCGGCATGGGCCTGGACTGGGCTGCCACCCAGCAGCTGATCAAGCGCACCGGCATGGAGGCCGCATCGGTGGTCTCCTCCGGCAACGCCGCCACGGCCGGCAAGTCCGTCCGTGACCTGGTGTCCTGCGGCGCCGGCACCGACCAGCTTGATCCGGCCATGCTGCCCGCAGGCGCCGCCGGCATCCAGGCCGTACTCGATGCTTACCGCGAGCAGGTCGACGTCGTCTCCGAGGCCGGTCCCAAAGTCATCCTGATGGCCTCACGCGCCCTGGCGAAGGTGGCCAGCGGGCCGGACGACTACCTGCACGTCTACTCGACGCTGCTGCAGGAAGCCGAGCAGCCCGTCATCCTGCACTGGCTCGGGACCATGTTCGATCCCGCCCTGGCCGGCTACTGGGGCTCCGACGACGTCGCCACGGCCACTGACACGTTTCTGTCCCTGATCCGCGAGCACGCGGACAAGGTGGACGGCGTCAAGGTCTCGCTCCTTGATGCCAGCCACGAAGTGGCACTGCGGGCGGCACTCCCCGAAGGCGTCCGGCTGTACACCGGCGACGACTTCAACTACCCGGAACTGATCGACGGCGACGGCACGCACCACTCGGACGCCCTGCTGGGCATCTTCGCCGCCATCTATCCGGCAGCATCGGCAGCGCTGCAAAACTACGACGCCGGCGACCCCGCCAAAGCGCGGGCCATCCTGGACTCCACCCGGGAACTGGGCAAGCACATCTTCAGCGCGCCCACGTTCTACTACAAGACCGGGATCGCCTTCATGTCCTGGCTCAACGGCAAACAGCCAGGCTTCCAAATGGTGGGCGGACTGCACTCAGGCCGGTCCGTGGTGCACCTGGCGAAGACCTTCGAACTGGCCGACCAGGCGGGACTGCTGAAGGACCCGGCACTGGCCGCGTTCCGGATGTCCGACTACCTGCGCATCAACGGAGTGGGAGTATGACATCCAATTCGGGGCCGTCCCCTTTTTCACGGCTTTCCCTCAACAGCGCCACCACCAAGAAATGGACCCTGGCCGAGGCCGTCGACGGCTGCGCCCGCGCGGGCATCCCCGCCATCGGCCCGTGGCGTGACCGTGTGCACGAAGCCGGCCTCGACAAGGCCGCCAAACTCATCAGGGACGCCGGCCTGCGGGTGTCCTCGCTCTGCCGCGGCGGGTTCCTGACCGCAGCCGACGCCGAGGGGCAGGCGGCGGCGCTCGCTGACAACCGCGCCGCCATCCTGGAAGCCGTGGCGCTGGACACCCGGGAACTGTTCCTGGTGGTCGGCGGGCTCGCCCCGGGGGAGAAGGACGTGGTGGCTGCCCGCCGGCGCGTCGCCGACCGCCTCGCGGACCTGGTTCCGTTCGCCGCCGAGAACGGCGTCCGGCTGGTGCTGGAGCCGCTGCACCCGATGTACGCCGCCGACCGCGCCCTGATCTCCACCCTCGGCCAGGCCCTGGACCTGGCGGCACCGTACGATGCGAAGGCCGTCGGCGTCGCCGTCGACACCTTCCACGTGTGGTGGGACCCGGAGCTGCAGGCCCAGATCGAACGGGCCGGCCGGGAGAACCGCATCGCCTCGTACCAGGTCTGCGATTTCAACCTGCCCATCGCGGCCGACGCACTGCTGTCCCGGGGCATGATGGGCGACGGCGTCATCGACTTCGCGACCATCGGCACCTGGGTCCGCGATGCCGGCTACACCGGCGACATCGAAGTGGAAATTTTCAATCAGGAAATCTGGGACGCCGACGGCGACAGCGTCCTGGCGACCATGAAGGAGCGGTACGCGGGACTCGTCCTGCCGTACGTCTGACCGGTCCCGCCGCGCCCCTGCGTCGGCGTGATTCCTGACCAGACCGCGGGCCCCTGTTACGTCACGGCCGGGGCCTGCGCCACACCTGACGGCCCGGTACCGCATTGCGGTGCCGGGCCGTTGCCATTGGTGCACTCGTTTTGATGCCAGCGCATTTGTCCCTTAACACCGTCCACCACCGCGCGTATCCTGAGGCCCAGGAGGAACAGCGATGAACGATCAGATCAAGGACGCGGAAGCGTCCATCCTCGTGGAAGCACCGCGCAGCCGGGTGTGGAAGGCACTCACCGATCCGGAAATTGTCAAACAGTATTTCCTTGGCACGAATGTGACCACCACCTGGCGGGAAGGCGACCCGGTGACCTTCGCCGGTGAGTGGAAAGGCAAGAGCTACGAAGACAAAGGCATCGTGCTGGAAAACCGGCACCAGGAGCTGCTCCGCATGACCCACTACAGCCCGCTGACGGGATTGCCGGACCTGCCGGAGAACTATCACACGGTGGAATACCGGCTGGACGAGAAGCCGGAAGGTACCCAGGTCACCATCAGGCAAGGTAACAACACAAGCGATTCCGAGGTGGAGGAGTCTGCAAAGCTCTGGGAAATGGTGCTGGGAAACCTGAAGGAACTGTTGGAGCGCTGACTGTCCCGGGTCTTCCGGAGCGGTTTGCCGCCGGAGATGCGGGCCCTCGACAAGCTCCTGGAACGGGTTTAGCTTGGCCTCATGACTGAGATTCCAGACGAAAACGGTACCGCTCGCGGCGACGACGGAATGTCCCGGCCCGTGGACGAGGCCGCGCGGGACTCCGTGGCCGGCGACCTGGCCGCAACAATTGACCCCGATATCGCCGGGATGGATGACACTCCCGAAGGGCACCCGGGCGGTGACGAACGCGGGTGACACGGCCAGCCGGCACGGTGGCCGCCGCGTTCCTGGCGCGCGCCTACCGGACGCGCTGTGCCAGGACCTTCCTCCGATGGGCCGCCGCGCGAAGCTGAATAATCCTGGCTGCGCCCGCAACCGCCACCAGGATGCCGCCGCCCACCGCGGCGATGAACAGCGCAATGCCCAGTGGCACAGCCCCTTCCAGCCCGAAGTATCTGACTTGCACATAATCCTGGTTCTGCAGGATGAAGACGATGAGCAGAACCATCACCGCCAATGCGGTGGCGACGGCCGCCCAGACCATGCCGGCCCGTGTCACACGCCGGTCCTCCGGTGCATGCGGCGGGGGCTGCGCAGGCGTTGTGCCGGGCGGAATCGGGCGCTCTGCGTTGCCGGGTTGAACCTGCCCTGATGTCGGGGCCGTCTCGTTCGGATCGTAGTCGGGCGATTGCTGAGTCATTCGGTCCATCCTCTTCGAGGTGATCCGCCGTGGCGGCGGATTGTGGCGCCGACGCCACATCGATGAGTCGACGCCACACTCAAATCATAAGCATGCTTAGCGTTAAAGCCATGGAGGAATGCGTTGTTCCGTTTCCCGCGGGTCAGTTAACACTGTCCTCCGACGGCGGCTGCGTGGAAAGACGGAAGCGGCTCCCCTCTGCGTTGGCGCAGGCGGGAGCCGCTTCCTTTGGTGCCCCAGGAGGGAATCGAACCCCCGACCGGCGGATTAGAAGGCCGCTGCTCTATCCCCTGAGCTACTGGGGCACGTTGGCACCTCCGGACCATTCCGGCGGCGCCTAGAAAAGTTTACAGTGCCGCGCGGCTTCGGCCAGTCAGCCCGCTGGCGGCGTTTTGACCTGGCCGCAACATCCGTGATTCACGCGGAGTTATGCACATACGCAAGATAGACCCTCGATCCGTTGCCCTGCCGGCGTGAAGCTGAAGGTGCCTGCTAAGGCACCATCATTCGAGACAGGACACCAAGATGACCGACAACATCACTGTCCGGGGCTTCGTCGCCTCGGAGATCAGGAGTTCCACCACGCCAGGGGGAGTCGCCACCGCATCGTTTCGGCTCGGTTCCACAGACCGGCGGTATGACCGCGCATCGAGCACGTGGGTCGATGGCAATACCAACTGGTTCACCGTGCAGGGCTACCGACAGCTGGCCGGCAACATGGGGTGCAGCATCAAGAAGGGCCAGCGCGTCATTATCGTGGGCCGGCTCAAGATGCGGAGCTGGGAGAAGGACGGCCGGATCTACCATGCTGCCGAGATCGACGCCGAGTCCGTCGGGCATGACCTCATGTGGGGCTCCGCCAATTTCATCCGTACGGCCGGGAACACCGCCCAGACCGGCGCGGGGCAGGGGCAGCCCGGCCCTGCGTCCGGGTCTCAGGACGGCACCGTGCCCGACTCGGAAGACCCTGAAGGCGCCGGGGATCGCGGGGAGGACGACGAAAACGGGGACCCGGCTGCCGGAGGGATCTATCAGGACGAAAACGGCGACGTCCTGCAGCTCGATTCGGAGACCGGAGAACTTACCGGGGCCGCCGCCTGAACATGTCCCGCTGATGCCCCGAGTGCGGCACCGTTCCCCTGCGGTGCCGCATGGCAGAATGGCAAGGTGATCCGAGCAGAGACACCCCGGAGCCAGTCCGGAATCCGCCAGTCCGACAACCAACAACCCCAAAACCGCCAGTCCGGAAAGCAGCCCGGAACACCTCAGGCCGGAAACCTGCGACGCCTAAGCACAGCGTCAGTGGCGCTCATCGCGGCGTCGGTGCTTGTGGCGGGACTCGCCGGCTGCACGGGAGCGGATTCGGTCCATTCGGTCCCGTCAGCCCCGCCGTCGCAGGCTGCGGCTGCTGCCGTGGAAACGCCGTCCGCGGAGCCTTCATCGTCAGCAGTTGCCGGGGCTGCT
The DNA here is from genome assembly GCF_056400885.1 of Arthrobacter sp. P4_H3. NCBI lineage: Bacteria > Bacillati > Actinomycetota > Actinomycetes > Micrococcales > Micrococcaceae > Arthrobacter > Arthrobacter sp. P4_H3. The sequence goes on along the minus strand of NZ_JBFUKK010000001.1, from coordinate 676,096 downwards.
GCATCGACGGCCGCGGACCAGCCCCAACTGGACGCTGCCACCGCGCGGCTGAGTGAAACCATGGGTAATGCCCTCCGCGGAGTAGTTGCCAGCAATCCGAAACCCGGCCAGGAACAGCTGACAGCGGCCCTGACCGGCGCCGGAATACCGGCAGGTTCGTTGCAGGTATCGGCCAGCCGCACGCCCACCGGCCTGGAAGTTGATGCCATCGAAGCTGCTGCGCTGCAGGGGGAGGACTGCGTGATCGGCCAGATCCGCGATGGAAGCGTTGTGGTCACGGTCCTGCCGGTTTTGGCGACGGGAAAGTGCTTCGTCGGCGGCTGAGCCGCAATCAGGCCGCCGCGTTTCCTGGCTCAGCCGTGGCCGGACTGTCCGTTCTGAACGATGCCGAACGGCCCGAATGCCGTCCGCGAATGTGAGTTAACCCCGCCGACCCACTAGATTTGGAACCATGGCGGAATTTATCTACACAATGACCAAGGCCCGCAAGGCCGTTGGCGAAAAACTCATTCTTGACGACGTAAGCATGTCCTTCTTCCCTGGCGCCAAAATTGGTGTTGTTGGCCCGAACGGCGCCGGTAAGTCCACCATCCTGAAGATCATGGCCGGTTTGGACACGCCCTCAAACGGTGAGGCCCGGCTCAGCCCCGGATACACCGTGGGCATCCTGTTGCAGGAGCCGCCGCTGAACGAGGAAAAAACCGTCCTGGGCAACGTCCAGGAAGGCGTGGGCGAGATCTACGGCAAGATCCAGCGCTTCAACGAGATCTCAGAGGAAATGGCCAGCCCCGACGCTGACTACGACACCCTGCTCGAAGAAATGGGCCAGCTCCAGGAAGCCATCGACACTGCGGACGCCTGGGACCTCGACTCCCAGCTGGAGCAGGCCATGGACGCCCTCCGCTGCCCGCCTGCGGACGCTGACGTGACCCTTCTCTCCGGTGGTGAGCGCCGCCGCGTGGCGCTCTGCAAACTCCTGCTGCAAAAGCCGGACCTCCTGCTGCTCGACGAGCCCACCAACCACCTTGACGCCGAGAGCGTGCTCTGGCTGGAACAGCACCTCTCCAACTACGCCGGCGCAGTCCTGGCCGTCACCCACGACCGTTATTTCCTTGACCACGTCGCGGAATGGATCGCCGAGGTTGACCGCGGGCACCTGTACCCGTACGAAGGCAACTACTCCACGTACCTGGAGAAGAAGCGCGCCCGCCTCGAGGTCCAGGGCAAGAAGGACGCCAAGCAGGCCAAGCGCCTCACCGAGGAACTCGAGTGGGTCCGCTCCAATGCCAAGGGACGCCAGACCAAGTCCAAGGCCCGTTTGGCCCGCTACGAGGAAATGGCCGCAGAAGCGGACCGTACCCGCAAGCTCGACTTCGAAGAGATCCAGATCCCGCCGGGACCCCGCCTCGGCGGCCTGGTGCTGGAGGCCAAGAACCTGCAGAAGGGGTTCGAGGACCGGACCCTCATCGACGGGCTGTCGTTCACGCTGCCCCGTAACGGCATCGTCGGCGTCATCGGCCCCAACGGTGTCGGCAAGACCACCCTGTTCAAGACCATTGTGGGCCTGGAGCCGCTCGACGGCGGCGACCTGAAGATCGGCGATTCGGTCAAGATCTCCTACGCGGACCAGAGCCGCGGCGGCATCGACCCCAACAAGACCCTCTGGGAAGTCGTCTCGGACGGCCTGGACTACATCCAGGTGGGCCACGTTGAAATGCCGTCCCGTGCCTACGTCGCGGCATTCGGATTCAAGGGACCGGACCAGCAGAAGAAGGCCGGTGTCCTCTCCGGTGGTGAGCGCAACCGCCTGAACCTTGCCCTGACCCTCAAGCAGGGCGGCAACTTGCTGCTCCTTGACGAACCGACCAACGACCTGGACGTCGAGACGCTCAGCAGCCTCGAAAACGCGCTGCTGGAATTCCCCGGCTGCGCCGTTGTGGTATCACACGACCGCTGGTTCCTTGACCGGGTGGCCACCCACATCCTGGCCTACGAAGGTGACGAGGAAAACCCGTCGAAGTGGTACTGGTTCGAAGGAAACTTCGAGTCGTACGAAGAGAACAAGGTGGAGCGCCTCGGCCCCGATGCGGCCAAGCCGCACCGCGTGACGCACCGCCGCCTGACCCGCGACTAGGCTCCCAAGCCACCCGGGTCATGCAAAGGCCGGTTTCCCCGAAGGGGAAACCGGCCTTTTTCCATATGACTTGAGGCGGTGGTCCGCCGTGCGCCGGCAGCTCGGACCTAGTCCTTCCCGCCTTTGCGCATCTGGTGCTGGAGGACCTTCGTCTGGAAGGCGCCCACCACTTTGTTCTTCAGGTCGGTCGGCACCCGGACCATGCCCTCCTGGGCCACGGACGCGACGTGCTGGCCGTCCCGGCTGAAGATCTTGCCGGTGGCAAGGCCACGGGCACCCTGGGCGCTCGGCGATTCCTGAACGTACAGCAGCCATTCATCAACGCGCACGGGGCGGTGCCACCACATGGCGTGGTCGAGGCTTGCCACGCTCATGCCCGGAGTGATCCAGCTGAGTCCGTGTTTGCGCAGGATGGATTCGAGCAGCGTGTAGTCGCTGGCGTAGGCAAGGGCTGCCCGGTGCGTGTTGGCGTCGTCCGGCATCGGCCCGAAGGTCTTCATCCAGACGGCATTGCGGGCTTCCCGCTCACCCTTGGCCGAAACGTACAGCGGCGGGTCCACATGGCGGATATCGAAGGGACGTTCGTAGGCCCAGTGCCGTGCCACGGGGTGGTCGAACTTGCCCAGGAGGTCCGCCGTGCTGGGCAGCGACTCGGGGTCGGGGATGCCCTCGGGCATGGAGGTCTGGTGGTCGACGCCCTCATCCTCCTCCTGGAAGGAGGCAATCATCGACAGGATGGGCATGCCGTCCTGGTACGCGTGGACGCGGCGGGCCGAGAAGGAACGGCCGTCGCGCAACCGCTGGACGCCGAACGTGATGGGCTTGTTGGCGTCGCCCGGGCGCAGGAAGTACCCGTGCATCGAATGAACACTGCGGGCCGGATCAACGGTCCGGTTTGCCGCGATGAGCGATTGCGCCAGGACCTGTCCGCCGAAGACGCGCTGCCGCGGCTGGCGCTGGGAAGGTCCCATGAAGATGTCCTCGTCGGTCCGGGCGCCTTCAAGCTCGCCGAGGTCCAGGAGTTCAATGAGCGAGGAGGTGGGGTCCTGTGTCGGTGGTCCCGGCAGTCCGGCATCGGCTTCAGTCATGGTTCGACTTTAGACGTCCCCCCGGCACCGTCCCAAAGAGGCGCAGCCGGTAGAGTCGATATTGTGTCTGACGTCCTAACCCAGCCCCTGCAGTTCACCGATCCCCGCGACCTCGCAGATCTGCGCACCTTTGCCACCCGCGCAAGGTCGATCGACGACGGCGCCATCCGCCTCCAGGCCACCGGCCCGGTGCTTGCCGCTTACGTGTGCGTGCTGCGGCCCAGGCTGTTGGGCGAGGCGACGCCGACGATCCTCGGACTGCGGACCATGGCTCTGGCCCGACCGTCGGATACCGACGTCACCGTTCCGATCGCGGCGGTACTGGACCGCCTCGCCCGGGCAGGGGAGAACGACGTCGAGCTGCCGCTGCCGCCGGTGACCGTTACCGAGTCGTGGGCCGGCGTCGGCGCGCCGCGCGCGGGGTGGGAGTCAATCGCCACGCTGCCGGACGCCACGCTGCGGCAGGCCGCCGAGGCCGGAATCACCGAGATCGCCGCCATCATTCCGGACAAACCCGGTGCCCTGATCGTCAACAACGCCCGTGCCACCGTCTGGGGAAGGGAACTGCCGGGTGCCGCCGGGCTGCCGCTGGGGGCCGCGTTCGCGGCCCTGACGCTCGGTTTTCTGGCCGACGGCGAACAGCAGCTCTACCGCGCGGGGCGCTGGTTCCGGCTCAGCGGGTCCCGCGGACACGTTCTCGCCCGCACCGGATCGGGGCTTTAAGACCCTCGTGAGCGTCTGAACGGGCCTGCCATACTGGGGCGCATGAGCGTCATGTCGGTGTTGGTTCCCCCGGTCGAGCGGCACCTTGGCTTTAACGATGCGCTGCATCCGGACCGCATGTGGATCCGAGCGCTTCGTTTCGCGGTCGGCGTCTTTGTGCTTATAGCCCTTGTCCGGAAGACGTATGACGCGACGCTCCCGGGCAATGACGTGGACGTCGCCCAGCTCTACTCGGAATTCACGGTCCAGTCGAACCTGGTCCTTGGACTCGTGCTCGTCGCATCAGCCGCACTTCCACGGACCCGGCTTCCGGAATGGTGGGACCGCCTCTTCGGTGCGTTGGCGCTGTACCTGGTGATGACAGGCCTCATCTATGTGGTCCTCGTGGCCCCGCCCGGCGAGCCGTGGTGGAGCCTGGACATGTACTGGCCACAGCTGGCGCATCACCGCGTGGCTCCGCTGTTCGCCGCGCTTGACTGGCTCCTCGTGACGAGGACGGTGCGCGGCACCTGGATCCGTCCGCTCATGTGGCTCGGATACCCTGCCGCTTTCCTCGTCTTCTCGTGGGTGCGCGGAGCCATCGACGGCTGGTATGTCTACGACTTCCTTGATCCGACGCTCGACGGCGGCTGGCCGGCCGCGCTGGCGACGACGGCGCAGGTGCTCGTCGCGTTCTTTGTCGTGGCGGTCCTCCTGCACGTGGCCGGCAATGCCCGCGCAGCGCTGGCGGTCCGGCACGGGCGGCCCTGATCACCGGACCCTTCCGCGCCGGGACCTGTGCCGCCGGCGCGTCCACACCGGGCGGTGGACCGCGCTCAGGCGTCCGAGGGGCTGTTGATCATGGACAGTGCAGCGCGTTCCATATAATCCCACAGCGCGCCCTCGTAGAGCGGCGGCAGTTCCAGAGCGTCTACTGCCGTGCGCATGTGGTGCAGCCACCGGTCCTTGGCTTCGGGGGTAACGCGGAACGGCATGTGGCGCATGCGTAGCCGGGGGTGTCCGCGTTCTTCGCCGTAGGTGGTGGGGCCTCCCCAGTACTGCTCGAGGAACATCAGGAAGCGCCTCTTGGCCGGTTCGAGGTCCTCTTCCGGGTACATCGGCCGGAGCAGCGGGTCCGTGGCCACGCCGTCGTAAAAGACATCGATTAGCTTCACGAAAGTCTCGTGGCCGCCCACGGCGTCGTAGAAGTTGTCCGTGTAGCCGGGCTGGGTGAAGGGATCGTTCTGCATCAGCATCTTCGGTTGGCTCTGGTCAGGGGTTGGCGTGCTCATGGTTACTCTCCGGCCTTCTGCTGGGGTGCTGTATCAGGGTTGGGTACGTCCGCGGGCTCGTCCGCCGGGGCCACGTAGTTGCCCTGGGATCGGTTGCCCACCCGCAGGATCTCACCGTTCCGCAGGTACCAGATGGCGCCGTCCTCCGACCGGACACGGGTGATACGGAGGCCCATGGACTCCACTGTTCCCACCACTTCGCTGGTCTCAATGACATCGCCGATGCCGTACTGGTCCTCGATCGTGATGAAGATGCCGGCCAGGAAGTCGCGGATGAGCTGCTGCGCGCCAAAGCCGATGGCGACACCCAGGATACCGACGCTGGTCAGCAGCGGGGCAATGTCCACATCCAGGTTCTTGAGGACGTACATGATAGTGATGACGGCGATGAGGACGCTGGCCACGCTGTTCAGCAGTGAGCCGATGGTCTTCGCCCGCTGGACGCGGCGCTCGTGGTCCAGGGCGCGCAGGGCCGGGGCAACCCACCGGAAATGCGGCTTCTTGAAGAATGTGGTGCCGGCGGCAACGCTCTTGGTGATTCCGACAATCACGAAGGTGGCCACGAGCCACACTCCAACGCCAACCCCGATGCTGATCACAATTCCGGCGGCGTTGATTCCGGAGACGTCCGGGACGGCTGGTGGCGTGATCGACAACATGCTGTACATCGGCAGGGGCACTCCTTATTGCTGACCGGCGTTCGCCGGAGATGGCCCGGCGTTCGCCGGGCGCATAACACTCTGTCCACCTTCAACACTAGCGCCGTAGCGTGGCCACATGCGCATCCTGATCCTGGGCGGCACCGCCTTCCTGTCCGCCGAAATTGCCCGGCAGGCGGTTACCGCCGGCCACGCCGTGACCTGCCTTGCGCGCGGCCTGGCGGCCGCTCCGCCGGAAGGGACGGCCTGGCTGCAGGCCGACCGTGCCCAGGGAAAGCAGGCGTATGAAAAGGCCGCCGGGGACTGGGACGCCGTCATTGACGTGGCCCGTGATCCGGAGCAGGCAAGGGACGCGTTGGAATTCCTGGCCCCGGCGGCCGCGCACTGGACAACGGTCTCCAGTTGCTCCGTGTACGCGGACCACTCACTGCCCGGCGCGGACGAGAGCGCAGGGCTGCTGCCAGCCCTTGCGCCGGGCATCGCCTTTGCGCCGGAGAACTACGGCGAGGCAAAGTCGGCCATCGAGCATCACGCCACCGCCTTGGCCGGCGCGAAGGCCCACCTTTGCCGGGCCGGACTGATCGGCGGCCCCGGGGACGGTACGGACCGCTACGGCTACTGGCCGGCCCGTTTTTCCCGCGACTCGGGACCGGTCCTCGTTCCGGACATCGGCGGCAGTGCCACCCAGATCATTGACGTCCGCGACCTCGCGGCCTGGATCCTGGAAGCGGCAGGACTGAGGATTACCGGCACCCTGAACGCGGTCGGAAGCGTCGTACCGTTTGAGGACTACGTGGACGAAGCAAAACGCCTCGCAGGCTATGGAGGCCGGACGCTCACGGTGCCGGAAGACTGGCTGGTTGCCCGGGGGATTGCCTATTGGGCAGGCAAAGACTCGCTGCCCCTGTGGCTCCCGCCGGGACATGACGGTTTTGCTTCACGCTCCAACGATGCCGCCGTCGCGGCCGGCCTCACCTTGCGGCCCTGGCAGGAAACCCTGCGGGACACGCTCTACGACGAACGCCGCCGCGGCCTGGACAGGGAACGGAAGGCCGGGCTCAGCGCCGAAACGGAGAAGCGGCTCCTGGACGAATTCCAGGCATCCGGTACGTCCTGAGGGACGGCGGTACCGCCGGTCAATAGCAGCGGTCAGGCTCCCCCGCCAACCGTGGTGGGTGCGTGCAGCACGGGAAAGTTGACGCTGCGGGCAATGAAGCAGACCTTGTTTGCCTCTTCATGCAGCTGTTCCATGAGCGCGTCGTCCTCAGCTGCCGCAACGGTCACCTGCGGCCGGAGCGTGACGGACTCAAACTGGCCGCTGCCGTCGCGGTTGGTCCGCATCAGCCCTTCGGCGCGGTCCTCGTAGGCCGTCACCACCACGCCATGCTTCACGGCCACGTGGAGGAACGAAAGCATGTGGCACTGCGACAGCGCGGTCAGGAGCAGCTGTTCGGGGTTGTACCGGCTCTTGTCCCCGTGGAACGTGGGATCCGCGGATCCCTGGAGGGTAGGAAGTCCGGGGATAACGATGTCGTGGGCCCGGGAGTACCCGCGGTACGTCGACGTTCCGTCTCCACGGTTCCCGGTCCACCGGACAGTCACGGTGTAACGGTGCTCATCAAGGTTCATGCCGCAAGTCTAGTGACGGCAAACGCCGGAACCCCGGAACCCCGGAGCTGCAGCGGGCAGCTCCGGGGTTCCGGTTCGTCGCGGCAAACGCCGGTGGCTACCCGACGTCGGCCTGGCGGGCCCGCAGTGCGCGGGCCACGCCGTCGCGGTTTTCCAGCATCATGCGCCGCAGGGCGGCGCTGTCTTCGGGCAGGGCGGCCAGGAACTCGTCCGTCCGGTCCACAGTGGCCTGGGTGGTCTGCTGCGACGGGTAAAGCCCGACGACGATCTGCTGGGCGAGCGCGTGGGTGCGGTTGGCAACGATGCCGGGAACGGCGTCGAAGTACTTCTCCGTGTACGGCGCCAGCAGCGCCGGATCCAGCACACGCGTGAAACCCGCCACTGCCGAGGCCTGCAGGGCGTTGGAGAATTCGCCCTTGACCACGATGGACTCCCAGGCCGCAGCCTTTGCCTCCGCTGTGGGAATGGCCGCCGTGGCCAGGGCTGCCGCATTCTGGCCGTTGGCCGTGTTGTCCCGCTCGAGTTCGGCGTCGATCCGGTCCTGGCCGTGCCGTCCGCCGGCCACCAGCGAGGCGAGCAGCTCCCACCGCAGGTCCTGGTCGACAGTGAGTCCGTCCAGCACGGCGGAGCCCTCCAGCAGCGCCGATACCGTATCCAGTTGGCTGTCGCTGCGGGCCAGCAGGGCGTACGACTTCACGAACTGGAGCTGCGCGTCCGAGCCCGCCGGAACCGCCCCTGCCAGGTCCCAGAGTGTGTCCGCTGCGGCCACCGACGTCTTTTCCCGGTGCTCCTCGGCAACGTAATAGGTGAGGGTGGTGGCCAGTTGGCGGAGCTGGACCAGGATCACGGAGGAATCGGATTCGGAGGCGATGTTGGCCAGGATCAGTTCGACGTAGCCGCGGGCCGGTGATTCCCCGTCACGGGCGGCGTCCCAGGCCGACCCCCAGACGAGGGTGCGCGGCAGGCTCTCGCGGAAGTCCTTCAGGTGGGCCGTGGCAGTGGCCAGGGACTTCGCGTCGAGGCGGACCTTGGCGTAGGCGAGGTCGTCATCGTTGAGCAGGACCAGGTCCGGCTGCTGCAGGCCGGCCAGGGCGGGCACCTCGGTGCGTTCGCCGTCGACGTCCAGTTCTTCGCGGTACACCCGGACCAGCTGGCCGTCGGTGACGTTGTAGAAGCCGACGGCGAGGCGGTGCGGCCGGATGGTGGGCTGCTCGGCGACCGCTGACTGCACGATGGCGAAGGAGGTGATCACGCCGGTGGAATCCACCGCGACGTCAGGCGTCAGCGTGTTGACCCCGGCAGTTTCCAGCCACAGCTGCCCCCACCGGTCAAGGTCGCGGCCGCTGGCCTTTTCCAGTTCCACCATGAGGTCGCTGAGCTCGGTGTTCTTCCAGGCGTGCTTGCTGAAGTACTCGCGGACCCCGGACATGAACTGCTCCGGCCCCACCCACGCCACCAGCTGGCGCAGCACCGAGGCGCCCTTGGCATACGTGATGCCGTCGAAATTCACCTCGACGTCCTGCAGGTCGTTGATCTCGGCGAAGATGGGGTGCGTGGTGGGCAGCTGGTCCTGGCGGTACGCCCACGACTTTTCTACCGAAGCGAACGTGGTCCAGGCGTGGTCAAACTCGGTGTTCTCCACCGCAGCCAGGTGGGACATGTACTCGGCGAACGATTCGTTGAGCCACAGGTCATTCCACCAGCGCATCGTCACGAGATCGCCGAACCACATGTGCGCGAGTTCGTGCAGCACGGTGATGGCCCGGCGTTCGATCTGCGCGCCCGTGACCTTGCCGCGGAACACATAGCCTTCCAGGATGGTGACCGCGCCCGCGTTCTCCATCGCCCCGGCATTGAACTCCGGGACAAAGAGCTGGTCGTACTTCTCGAACGGGTACGGGCACCCGAACTGTGCCTCGAAGAACTCGAACCCCTGGCGGGTGAGTTCGAAGATGTTGTCCGCATCGAGGTACTGCATGAGCGACTTCCGCGCGAACACTCCCAACGGAACAACCCGTCCGTCGGCGCATTTCACCTCACTGCGCACGGACTGGTACGGGCCGGCGATCAGCGCTGTCACATATGAGGACAGCGGGGGAGTGGGGGCAAACTCCCAGACGGAACGGGCACCGCCGCGCTCACCGGGAATGGTCTCGATGGGCACAGGCGTGGGGGAGTTGGACACCACGTCCCAGTGCGACGGTGCAGTGACGGTGAACGTAAAGCTCGCCTTGAGGTCGGGCTGCTCGAACACGGCGAACATCCGGCGTGAGTCGGGAACCTCGAACTGCGTGTACAGGTAGACCTCACTGTCCACCGGGTCCACGAACCGGTGCAGACCTTCGCCGGTGTTCATGTACGGTGCCTCGGCCACCACCAGCAGGTTGTTCTCTGCGGCGAGGTCCGGGAGTTGGATGCGGATGCCGTCGGACACCTCCGCGGGATCCAGCTCGATGCCGTTGAGCATTACGCTGTGGACCTTGTGGGTTACCGCATCGATAAAGGTGGAGGAGCCGGGGCGCGCGCTGAATTTCACGGCGGTGGTGGATCCGAAGACTTTGTCGCCCCGGGTCAGGTCCAGGCTGACGTCGTAGGACTCAACGGAGATGAGGTCGGCGCGCTCACGGGCTTCGGCGCGCGTCAGGTTCATACCTGGCAAGGTGGGGCCTCCAGAAAGGGTTGCGGTTGCCGGCCGGCAACAGTCATTGCCGGCACTGTGAAGTTATTCTTTCACTTCGTTGCCCGTTAGCAAGTTAGGTGAATCACACGGCGCCGGCGCGGAGTAGCGTTGGGGGTATGGGAAAGATCAGGGATTCGGTGGACGCCAAGGCACTGCGGTTCGCGGTGGGGTTCCCTGTGCTGCTGGCCGCCGGGTTCGTCGTGTGCGCCCTCTTGCTCGGACCGGACGTCCCGGACCCCATGGCTGTGCGCTGGTCCGACGCCGGGCCGGCAGGTTTTGCGCCGTTTTCTTCCTTTGTGACGTTCGGCGGCCTGATCATCGCGGCGGTGGGCTGGCTCTCCCTGTGGCAAGCCGTGCCCCTGAGCCGGCCGGCTGTGATGCGGCGCATCATGATGGGCGCAGGCCTGGGCATCAGCCTCTTTGTCACCACGGCACTGGCTGCCGTGCTGGTGGGCCAGGCGGGCATCGCAGACGTCCGCGAGGCACGGGTCGACATGTCGGTGCTCGCCCTCGGGAGCGGGGCCGCCTTGGCGCTCGCCGTCATCATCGGGTTTGTCTTCAAGGCCGACGAACAGTGGTCGGTGGACGACGACCGTGCCCTGCAGGAGGCACTGGAACGCGAACTCGACCCGGAACTGGCGACGGATTCCGTACGGCTGTGGGTCCATGCCCGCAGTTCGGTGTTCGTGATGCTGGGCGTCGCGTCGCTCTTCCCGGCGGCCCTGGTCTCCATCGCCGTCCCCTGGCTGGGTGCCCTGCTGGTGGTGCTGGCGGTGCTGGCAGCGGCTTTCCTCTTCGCCCGGGTCATCGTCGACCGGAGCGGGCTGCGCGTCTTCGTCGCAGGATTCGTCCGGGTGATGGAGGTTCCGGCCGCGGCCATTGCCTCGGCTGCACCCGCGGACGTCCGTGCCGCGGACTACGGCGGCTGGGGCTACCGGCACCACGGCGGAACCACGGCCATCCTCGTCAGCAGCGGCCCCGCCGTCGTCGTCAACCGTGCGGACGGCAAGAAGGTAGCCGTCAGCGGCGGCAGCACCGCCTCCGCCGAACGGGTGGCCGCAGTCCTGTCGCGGGTGGCTGCCCGGGCGCGCGGGGAGAAGCGCCCGCCCCAGCCCTGACGTCCGCAGAGTGTTCATGGCGGGCACCCACCGCCTGCGTCCTAGTACGCTTGGACCCGACCCCCGAAGCAGCCCGGAAGCCTACCGGTGCTAACGACTGAACGGACACTGCCGTGACCACCTCTTCCGACTTTCCGCGCGTCCACATCGCCACCGACCACGCCGGGATGGAGCTCAGCGCCCACCTGGTAGCCCACCTCACAGCGAAGGGCTACGACGTGGTGGACCACGGGCCCAAGGCTTACGACGCCCTGGACGACTACCCGTCCTTCTGCATCAACGCAGCGCTCGCCGTCGTGGCCGACCAGGCTGCCGGAGTGCACGCCCTGGGCATCGTGCTCGGCGGCTCCGGCAACGGCGAGCAGATCGCCGCCAACAAGGTCAAGGGCGTCCGTGCGGCGCTCGCCTGGAACCTGTCCACGGCCACACTTGCCCGCGAGCACAATGACGCCAACGTCGTTGCCGTCGGCGGCCGCCAGCACAGCGTCGACGAGGCAACTGAAATCATCGAGGCATTCCTGCAGGAACCGTTCAGCAACGATGAACGCCATGTCCGCCGCATTGGCAAGATCGCGGCCTACGAGAACACCGGCGAGGTTATCGCCTAGTGCCGGAAGGGCATTCGGTCCACCGGCTGGCCCGCCAGTTTTCGGACGTATTTTCCGGCCAGCGCCTCGCCGTCTCCAGTCCGCAGGGGCGGTTCGCTGACGGCGCGGCGCTGCTGAACGACCGCACCCTGGTTGCCTCCGTGGCCCACGGCAAGCACCTGTTTTTGCATTTCGACCACGGGCTCGTCCTGCACGTGCACCTGGGTCTCTATGGCGCCTGGGACTTCGGCGGTGACGCCACGTTCCGCGGCGCGTCCAGCATCGGCGCGCCCCGGAAGGTGGGGGAGCGGGAAGTGTTCGACGACGGCGTGGCTGCCGACGCTGCTTTTGCATCCGCCGGCGGCAGTTCCGGGTACGACGGCCCTCCCGCGCCGGTCGGTGCCGTCCGTGTCCGGCTGGCCGGCGCGCACGGCTGGGCGGACCTCCGGGGTGCCACTACGTGCCACGCCATCACCGAGGCGGAAGCCGACGCGGTCCTGGCCCGGCTGGGTCCGGACCCGCTGCGGAACCTTTCCGGGGACAAGGAAGGCTTCATTGCCGGCGTGCGGGCGCGCAGGACGCCCCTCGCTGCGCTGCTGATGGACCAGAAGGTGATCGCCGGCGTCGGGAACGTCTACCGGGCCGAACTCCTCTTCCGCCAGGGCCTTGATCCCTGGCTGCCCGGCCGCTCGCTGGACGGGGAGGCGGCAGGAGGACTGTGGGAGGACGCGGTCGCAATGATGTCCGACGGCGTCCGCCACGGCAGGATCATCACCACGCCGCCGACCTACTGGACGGATCCCGCCGCCGGACTGCCGGCCCCGGACGAGTCGCATTTCGTATACCGGCGGCACGGCCTCGACTGCCGCAACTGCGGAGCCGCTGTGGCACTGACGGACCTTGCTGCGCGCAAGCTCTATTGGTGCCCCGTGTGCCAGCAGGTGACGTAAGGTCCGGAAACCCGGCAAAGGTGCCCGGACAGCAGGAAAGCCCCTCCGGAGAGGGGCTTTCCTGGTGTCCTGCTTGTGTCCTTGCGGGACTGTCCTGGAGGGGACGACGGGAATCGAACCCGCGTAATCAGTTTGGAAGACTGAGGCTTTACCATTAAGCTACGTCCCCGTGGGAATGCTTCTGGCCGCTGCTGTTGATCTCAGCTGCTGATGCATTACTTCCGGTCGGCTGCTCGAGCCGGATATAACTAAACCTAATTCAGGGCCCCAGTGTCAAATGTGCATATCCGGCCGTTATCACCGTAGACTGTTCTGTGCACTTACGGGGTGTAGCTCAGCTTGGCTAGAGCGCCTGCTTTGGGAGCAGGAAGTCGCAGGTTCAAATCCTGTCACCCCGACTCTGCAGCTTGTCAGATCATTGCGTTTGCAGAAACCCATCCCACAAAAACCAGGAGTACTTAGACTGTGAAGAGCGCTGTCGAGAACCTCACCCCCACGCGGGTCAAGCTCAATGTTGAGGTCCCCTTTGAGGAATTGAAGCCCAGCATCGAAGAGGCATACAAGACTGTTGCTTCGCAGATCCAGGTACCTGGCTTCCGCAAGGGCAAGGTCCCCGCAAAGCTGATCGACCAGCGCGTTGGCCGCGGCTACGTGCTGGAGACGGCCATCAACGAAGGCCTCAACGGCTGGTACCAGGAAGCTGTCCAGGAGACTGGAATCCGCCCGCTGAGCCGTCCCGAGGTTGAAATCACCGAGGTTCCGGACCCCTCCGCGACCGACGGTGAACTCAAGTTCCACGCTGAAGTCGACATCCGTCCCGAGATCGAGCTGCCGGACTACGCCGGCATCAAGGTTGAGGTTGCCGCCGCCGAGTCCTCCGAAGCAGACGTTGACAAGGCACTCGACGAACTCCGCGGCCGCTTCGGCACGCTGAAGTCCGTGGAGCGTCCGGCCGCCGACGGCGACTTCCTGACGATCGACATCACCGCCTCGATCGACGGCGCCGAAGTTGACTCCGCCTCAGGCCTGTCCTACCAGGTTGGCGCCGGCACCATGCTCGAAGGCCTCGACGAAGCCGTCACCGGCCTCAGCGCCGACGAGGACGCCATCTTCGAAACCACCCTCGTAGGCGGCGACCACGCCGGCGAAGGTGCCCAGGTCAAGGTAGTGGTCAAGTCCGTCAAGGAACGCGAGCTTCCCGAGGCTGACGACGACTTCGCCCAGCTGGCATCCGAGTTCGACACGCTGACCGAACTCCGTGCGGACCTCGCCAAGCAAGCTTCCGAGTCCAAGGTTGTCGAGCAGGGTGTCGAGGCACGTGACAAGGTCCTGGACAAGCTCGTTGAGCTCGTTGAGGTTCCTGTTCCCGCCTCGGTGGTCGAAGAGCAGCTGGAGCAGCACTTCAAGGCTGAGAACTCCCACGGTGAAGGCGAACACGACACGGAGGAGCACCGCGCCGAGGTCAAGGCCAACACCGAGCGCGCCTTCCAGAACGAGATCATCCTTGACGCCATCGCGGACAAGGAAGAGGTCGGTGTCAGCCAGAGCGAGCTGATCGACTACATCGTGACCACGGCCAGCCAGTACGGCATGGACCCGAACCAGTTCGCCCAGATCATCGATCAGTCCGGCCAGGTTCCCATGATGGTTTCCGAGGTCCGCCGCCGCAAGGCCCTGGCCGTGGTGCTGGGCCAGGCCGAGGTTACCGATTCCGAGGGCAACAAGGTTGACCTGAGCGACTTCGTCCGCCCCGGCGGCGAAGAAGCCACTGCCGCTGAGGCTGAAGAGGCTCCCGCCGTTGACAGCGAAGCTGCCGCCGAGGAAACCGCCCCCAGCGACGACCCCGCAGCAGTGAAGTTCTAGCACGCGTTGCACGGAAGCCCCCGGATCCCTGATCCGGGGGCTTCCCCGTTTAACCCCGGAACGGCGGCTTAACTCCGGAACGGCGGCGGGGCTGCGGCAATCGTGCGCCGTCAGCGAACAGCGCGATCCGCGAGAACAAAACGGCCGCGAAACCGGTTAGTGTCCAAGTAGTGATTTTCAGTGACGTCGTACCGTGACGTCACCGTCGCCAGCGAGAGGTAAGTACATATGTCACAGCAAGCAGGGGCACCCCGGATGGCAACTGTCGATCCGGCAGCCCAGGACAACTACATCTACAACCGCCTGCTGAAAGAGCGCATCATCTGGCTTGGCTCCGAGGTTCGCGATGAGAACGCCAACGCGATCTGCTCGCAGTTGCTGCTGCTGTCAGCGGAGAACCCCGAAAAGGACATCTACCTTTACATCAACTCGCCCGGCGGCTCCGTTACCGCCGGCATGGCCATCTACGACACCATGCAGTTCATCCCGAACGACGTCGTAACGGTCGCCACCGGTCTTGCGGCGTCGATGGGGCAGTTCCTGCTTTCCTCGGGCACCAAGGGCAAGCGCTACGCCACCCCGAACGCCCGCATCCTGATGCACCAGCCGTCCGGCGGCATCGGCGGCACGGCCTCTGACATCAAGATCCAGGCCGAACTCATCCTGCACATGAAGAAGGTCATGGCGGAACTCACCGCCGACCAGACCGGGCAGACGGTCGAGACCATCCTCAAGGACAACGACCGTGACAAGTGGTTTACGGCCCCCGAAGCCCTCGAGTACGGCTTCTTCGACAAGATCGCCGCGCACGCGGGATCTGTAGCCGGCGGCGGCGGAACACAAAACGCCAGCGGCTCGGAATAGTAACCGGCAAAGACAGAAATGATTCCAGGAGAAATGAACATGAACTACAATTTCGGATCGTCTGCCGGGAACCTGCCCACCAGCCGTTATGTGCTGCCGCAGTTCGAGGAGCGCACCCCCTACGGCTTCAAGCGCCAGGACCCGTACACCAAGCTCTTCGAGGACCGGATCATCTTCCTCGGCGTCCAGGTGGACGACGCCTCCGCTGACGACGTTATGGCCCAGCTGCTGGTGCTTGAGTCCACGGACCCGGACCGCGACATCACGCTGTACATCAACTCCCCGGGCGGCTCCTTCACCGCCATGACGGCCATCTACGACACCATGCAGTACATCCGCCCCGAGATCCAGACCGTGTGCCTGGGCCAGGCGGCAAGTGCCGCAGCCGTCCTGCTCGCGGCCGGTACGCCGGGCAAGCGGCTGGCACTGCCCAACGCACGCGTGCTCATCCACCAGCCGGCCCTGTCCGGCGGCCAGGGCGGCCAGGCGTCGGACCTCGAGATCCAGGCAGCGGAAGTCATGCGCATGCGCGCCTGGCTCGAAGACACGCTGGCCAAGCACTCGGGCAGGACGTCCGAACAGGTCAACAACGACATCGAGCGCGACAAGATCCTGACAGCCGCCGAGGCCCAGTCCTACGGCCTGATCGACCAGGTCCTTGATTCCCGCAAGATCAAGCCGCAGGCGATCAGCAGGTAGCAGCACGACACGCGGAGCCGGTGCGGTTCATGGAAAATGGACCGCACCGGCTTTCGTTTTCAACGCGTAAGGTTCCACCCCTCAGGCCGAATGTGACCTAGAGTGGAACATGTCACGGCCGGACCTTCCGGACCCACCGTGATTCCAGCAACCGGTGCAGTGCTGCGGTGGCAGCAAGATACTAAGGGGTTCACATATGGCTCGGATTGGCGAGAGCACGGATCTGCTGAAGTGCTCTTTCTGCGGAAAGAGCCAAAAGCAGGTGCGAAAGCTCATTGCCGGGCCCGGCGTCTACATCTGCGACGAGTGCATTGAGCTCTGCAACGAGATCATCGAAGAGGAGCTCGCGGAAGTCGCGGACCTCGGCAGCTTCGAACTTCCCAAGCCGCGGGAGATCTTCGACTTCCTGCAGGAATACGTCATCGGCCAGGAGCCGGCCAAGCGCTCCCTCGCCGTGGCGGTGTACAACCACTACAAGCGGATCCAGGCCGGCCACGCCCCCAAGAGCGGCAGCCTCGCCGAAGGCGTCCATCACGACGACGTCGAGATCGCCAAGTCGAACATCCTCCTGATCGGCCCCACCGGTTGCGGCAAGACCTATCTCGCCCAGACCCTGGCAAGGCGCCTTAACGTCCCGTTCGCCGTCGCGGACGCCACGGCACTGACCGAGGCCGGGTACGTTGGCGAGGACGTCGAAAACATTCTCCTGAAGCTCATCCAGGCCGCTGACTACGACGTCAAGAAGGCCGAACAGGGCATCATCTACATTGACGAGATCGACAAGATTTCCCGGAAGAGTGAGAACCCGTCCATCACCCGGGATGTCTCCGGTGAAGGCGTCCAGCAGGCATTGCTGAAGATCCTGGAAGGCACGGTGGCCTCGGTTCCCCCGCAGGGCGGCCGGAAGCATCCGCACCAGGAGTTCATCCAGATCGACACCACCAACGTGCTGTTCATCGTTGCAGGAGCCTTCGCCGGGCTCGAGGACATCATTGGCTCCCGGTCCGGCCGCAAGGGCATCGGCTTCGGCGCCCCGCTCAACGAGGTCAAGAACAACTCCGACTCGTACGGCGAGGTCATGCCGGAGGACCTGCTGAAGTTCGGGCTTATCCCGGAATTCATCGGCAGGCTTCCCGTCATCACCACGGTCTCGAACCTGGACCGGCCCGCCCTGATCCAGATTCTGTCCACACCGAAGAACGCTCTGGTGAAGCAATACCAGAAGATGTTCCAGCTCGATGGCGTTGAGCTGCTGTTCGACGAGGCAGCGCTGGACATGATCGCCGACCAGGCACTGGAGCGCGGCACCGGCGCGCGCGGACTCCGCGCCATCATGGAGGAAGTGCTCCTGCCGGTGATGTTCGACCTCCCCAGCCGGGACGACATCGCCAGTGTCGTCATCACTGCCGACGTGGTGGCGAAGAAGGCCCAGCCCACCATGATTGCCCACGATGTGGTGGCGAAGCGTCGGAATAAATCCGCTTAGTTCTTCGCTCTTGGTAGATGTGCGCCTGATGCGCGCCTTGCCCTGATGACTTTACGAGGAGATTTCCGTGCCTGAAACCACCGCGAGCAAAGCCGACTTCTGGTTCGACCCCCTGTGCCCCTTCGCCTGGATCACGTCCCGCTGGGTGGGCGAAGTGGAGGAAGTCCGCGACATCGACACCGAATGGCACGTGATGAGCCTTGCCGTCCTGAATGAGGGACGCGAGCTGGACCCGGGCTACCGCGAAGCGATGGATAAGGCCTGGGGGCCGGTCCGCGTTATCATCGCCGCCCGCGAGCAGCACGGCGACCACGTCATCAAGCCCCTGTATGACGCCATGGGCAGCCTGATCCACGACGCCGGCGAAAAGGACTTCGGCGTTGTGATCAGCAAAGCCCTGGCGGAGTGCGGGCTTCCGGCCGCGCTGGCAGCCGAGGCGTCCTCGGACGCCTTCGACAAGCAGCTTCGCGCCAGCCACGAAGAGGGCATCTCCCTCGTGGGACAGGACGTGGGAACCCCGGTGGTGGCCTTCAACGGCACTGCGTTCTTTGGTCCGGTGCTGACCCGCATTCCCCGGGGCGAGCAAGCCGGCCGCCTGTGGGACGCCGCGGTGACCCTGGCCGCATACCCGCACTTCTTCGAGATCAAGCGCAGCCGCACCGAGCGGCCTGAATTCAACTGACGGCATCCCCTGGACGGCCCCTCGGGCCCGGGAGAATTACTGCCATGTAGTTCTTCCGGGACTATTGCGGTTCGCCGTGGGTGGGACAACAATAGTTCTTACCCACTTCGAAAGAAGAGGGACACGGAAACCAAAGATTCAGTGACACGCATCTGACGCAGCCTTCGGCAAAGTCAGAAGCTGGCTACCAGTGACGAGGTAGGAAGACCTGAACTTCCGAGGATTCCGCCAGGTTGTCATAGACGTCACGAGACAATCGAAAAGTCGAAGCCCCACCAACGGCAATACGCTGATGGGGCTTCCCCTTTGCCCAAAAACAGGGGGGGGGGGGGGAGCTCCCAAGCCGGGGCGCAGCCAAAACAGAAGCCCCACCAGCAGGACGCTGATGGGGCTTCATGTTTGGCCCGACAGGTTTGTCAGGCTGCACGGGGCTAGGCGCTTGGCGTTTCCTCCGGCTGGGCCAGTACAACATCGCTGACGGTGAGTTCGCCTTCGCCTGCCACGAGGGTCAGTTCGCGTGCGTTGGAGGCTGCCTTCAGGTCAGCAAGACCGGCCTTCAGCTGCGTGGTGAGTGACTCCGTGGCGGTGATCGTGGCGGACAGGACCTCAGTGCGCTGCTTGACCTTCGCCTCGGACTTGGCCTTGCGGATGCCGCTCAGCGCGACCCCGACGGTCGCGAGCATGGTGGTGTCGCCATCGGACACATCCAGGGGCGCCGGCCACTCGGCGCGGTGCACGGACCCGGTGCGCCACCAGCTCCAGACCTCTTCGGTGGCGAAGGGCAGGAAGGGTGCGAACAGCCTCAGCAGGGTATCCAGGGAGGTGGCCAGGGCCGCCAGCACGGACGCCTGCTCGGCCTCGCCGGCGGCACCGTAGGCGCGGTCCTTGATGAGCTCCACATAGTCGTCGGTGAACTGCCAGAAGAAGCTTTCGCTGATCTGCAGGGCACGGGCATAATCGTAGTTTTCGAACGCCTTCGTGGCCTGCGTCACGACATCCGAGAGTTGCGCCAGTACCGCCCGGTCCAAGGGGTTGGTCAGCACGGACAGATCCGTGGAAACCACCGAGTTTTCCGTGGCACCGAGGTTCAGGACGAACTTCGAGGCGTTGAGGAGCTTGATGGCCAGGCGGCGGCCGATCTTCATCTGGGCGATCTCGTAGGCGGTGTCCGCGCCGAGCTTGGCCGAGGCCGCCCAGTAGCGGACCGCGTCCGAGCCGTACTCGTTGAGGACATCGGTCGGGACGATCACGTTGCCCTTGGACTTGGACATCTTCTTGCGGTCCGGATCCAGGATCCAGCCCGAGATGGCCGCGTGCTTCCACGGGGCGGTGTCCTGCAGCGCGTCGGCGCGGACGGCGGAGGAGAAGAGCCAGGTCCGGATGATGTCGTGCCCCTGCGGGCGCACGTCGAAGGGGTAGACCTTGGCAAAGAGTGCCTCGTCCGTGCTCCATCCGCCCACGATCTGCGGCGTCAGCGAGGACGTGGCCCACGTGTCCAGGACGTCAGCGTCGCCGGTGAAACCGCCAGGCACATCACGCTGGGCTTCTTCGTAGCCGGGGGCGGCGTCGGCGGCCGGGTCCACGGGGAGCTGCGCGTCGGACGGGACGATCGGCGCATCATATTCGGGGTTGCCGTCGGCATCCAGGGGGTACCAGACCGGCACCGGCACGCCGAAGAAGCGCTGGCGGGACACGAGCCAGTCGCCGTTAAGCCCGGAGATCCAGTTCTCGTAGCGTGAGCGCATGAAGGCCGGGTGGAATTCGATTTCTTTGCCCCGGCCGATCAGGCGTTCGCGGCGGTCCTCGTCGCGGCCGCCGTTGCGGATGTACCACTGGCGCGACGTCACCACTTCGAGGGGCTTGTCGCCCTTCTCGAAGAAGTTGACCGGGTGCATGATCTTCTTGGGCTCGCCGTCGAGGAGCCCGGCGGCGGACAGCTGCTCGACAACGGCTTCCTTGGCGCTGAAGACTGTCTTGCCGGCGATTGACTCGAAGGCCGAGAGGCCTTCCCCGGTGGTGATCCAGTCCGGGGTGTCACCGATGATCCGGCCGTCGCGGCCCACGATGGCGCGGGTGGGCAGCTGCAGTTCGCGCCACCAGGTGACGTCGGTGAGGTCGCCGAAGGTGCAGACCATGGCGATGCCCGAGCCCTTGTCCGCCTTGGCGAGATGGTGCGCCTTGACCTCCACCTCAACGCCGAACAGGGGGGAGGTGACCTTCTTGCCGAACAGCGGCTGGTACCGCTCGTCGTCGGGGTTCGCCACGAGGGCGGCACAGGCGGCCAGCAGCTCCGGGCGGGTAGTCTCGACGTAGATCTTGTCGCCGTCCTCGGTGAAGAACGGGTAGCGGTAGTACGCGCCGGCGACTTCGCGGTCCTCGAGTTCGGCCTGGGCCACGGCGGTGCGGAACGTGACATCCCACAGGGTGGGTGCCTCTGCCATGTACGCGTCGCCGGCGGCCAGGTTGGCCAGGAAGGCGCGCTGGGAGATGGCGCGGGACTTGTCGTCGATGGTGCGGTAGGTCAGGTCCCAGTCGACGGAGAGGCCCAGGGTCTGGAAGAGGTTCTCGAAGACCTTCTCGTCTTCGACGGCGAGCTCCTCGCACAGTTCGATGAAGTTCCGGCGCGAGACGACGTCGAAGTCGCGCTGGTTCTTGGCCGGCTCCGCCGGCGGGCGGTAGGCGGCATCGTAGGAAATCGCCGGATCGCAGCGAACACCGTAGTAGTTCTGGACGCGGCGCTCGGTGGGCAGGCCGTTGTCATCCCAGCCCATCGGGTAGAAGACGTTTTTGCCGGTCATGCGCTGGTAGCGCGCCAGGACGTCGGTCTGGGTGTAGGAGAACATGTGCCCCACGTGCAGGGACCCCGACGCCGTGGGCGGAGGAGTGTCGATCGAGTAGACCTGCTCCCTGGTGGTTTCCCGATTGAACTTGTAGGTCCCTTCGCCAAGCCAGCGCTGCGTCAGGGCAGCTTCCAACCCCTCAAGGGCGGGCTTGTCCGGAACATTGATAGGGGCAGTGGTGGGCGTGTCTGTACCCTGTTTGTCTTCAGCCATGGAGCAATTCTTTCATGATCTCTTCCATCGCCTGCGCGCCGCCCTGCACTAGCATCCCGGTATGGACAACGAAGCCCGCCAGTTGGCGACCAAACGCATCTACGATGAACCGGCCGACGACGACGGTTTCCGTGTCCTGGTGGACCGGCTCTGGCCGCGCGGGGTCAGCAAGGAGCGGGCCCGGCTGGATCTTTGGCTCAAGGACATTGCCCCGTCAGCACCGCTGCGGACCGAGTTCGCCCACATGAAGGAACGTTTCGCGGACTTCCGCGTCCAGTATGAGGCCGAACTCGAAAACAACCCGGCCGTGGCCGCCCTGCAGGATCTGGCGGAGAAGCACGGCCGCATCACTCTGCTGTACGGCGCCAGGGATCCGGAGGTCAACCACGCCCGTGTGCTGCTGGAGTTCCTCCAGCGTTAGGGTGGTGCCATGACTGAGGAAAAGCACACGAAGGCAGCAGTAGTCACGGGAGCAAGCACGGGAATCGGCGAAGCCACGGTCCGTGCGTTGGCGGCTGAGGGGTGGACGGTCTTTGCGGTCGCCCGCCGCGCGGACCGGCTCGCGGCACTGGCCGCGGAAACGGGAGCCACGGCCGTCCCGGCAGACATCACCGAAGACTCTGACGTGGAGCGGCTCCTGGCCGAAGTGACGCAGGCAGGCGGCATTGACACCCTCATCAACATCGCCGGCGGTGCGCGCGGAGCGGACAGGATCGCGGATGCCAAGACGGAAGACTGGGAGTGGATGTTCCGGGTGAACGTCCTGGGCACCATGAAACTGACGCGTGCCTTCCTGCCGATGCTGCGGGCCGGCGGCGAGGGAACAGTCCTGAACCTGACGTCGACGGCGGGGCTGGCCGCCTATGAGGGCGGCGGCGGTTACAACGCGGCCAAGTTCGCCCAGCACGCCATGAACGATGCGCTGCGGCTCGAAGAGGTGGAACACAATCTCCGGGTCATCGAGGTTGCCCCGGGCCTGGTGCATACCGAGGAGTTCGCACTGAACAGGCTGGGCGACCAGGAGGCTGCCGGCAAGGTCTACCAGGGCGTCGAAAAGCCGCTCACGGCCGCAGACGTCGCCGACGTGGTCCGCTACGCAGTCACCGCGCCGCACCACGTCAACCTGGACCAGATCGTGATCCGGCCCGTGGCGCAGGCCTCAAACTACAAGCTCATCCGCAAGCAGGCCTGAGCAAGCAGGCCCGAGCAGGGTTCTAACCGGCTGCCGGGACGCTCAGCGTCGCCACCACCGCTGCATGGTCCGTTCCGGGTACGCGATGGACCGCGTACCCGGAACCGGTGATGCCGGGGCTGGTGACGAGATGGTCGATGGCAATACCGGGCAGGCGGGGTCCCTCCATCGGCCAGGTGGGGACCAGGCGCAGTCCGGCGGCGGTCCCAACATCCACCATTTTCCGGCCATCGGGGCCGCCGTCGAGGAGTGCGCGGAACTCGGCGTGGTCGTACGTGGCGTTGAAGTCGCCGATGAGCAGCCGGTTGCCGGGCCGCGCGGCCAGGCGGGCCACGGCGGCGAGGTCGCTGCGCCACTGGCCAATGCGGACGTCAACCGGCGGCAGCGCATGGACGTTCGCTATTTCGAGGACCGCCGGCCCTCCCGTCCCTTCAACGGTGACCCTGACGATCGGCATTTGGAACGGCGTGTCCGGCACGATGCCAACCGCTTCCATGCGGTGCGCCGAGTAGGTGGCGCTGCCGGAGGCGTCGTCCGTTGGGTCGCTGATCCTGTTCGGCAGCAAAGCGGACAGCCCAGCGGCCGCGAGCCTGTCCTCAAGGGCCTGCGAATGCTCCTGGACCGTCAGCAGCGTAACGCCGCTCTCCCGGACCAGCCGCACAATTTCCGCCGCGTCCGCCTGGCCGTATTCCGAATTAATGTTCATGGCCGTCACCTGCACCGTCGGCGCACCGGCCTCGGGAATGCTCCGGCCGTGGTCCAGCGGGAACAGCCAAAAGAGCTGGATCGCCATCAGGACGGCAGTCACCCAGGCCACCCACCGGCGTCGGCCAACAACGGCCAGGAGCAACCCGGCGCCGGCCGGGATCACCAGCCACGGTGTGAAGGACAACAGCTGGACGACCGGAGTAGGCCATTCCGCCGGAATGGCACGGAAGACGGACAGGACGGCCACCGGCACAGAAGCCAGCACGGCGAGCACCGGCCAGGCGACGGACCGGCGGCGCTGTGGCCGGCTGGTTGCGGCGGAAACCGGTGTGGAGATGGTCATGCGCCCGAGTCTATGCATTCCGGATGCCCGAGTATGCCCCGGATCACCTCGTCGATACAGCAATTTGGGGTAATTTGAGGTAACTCTGGGTAGAATCGGGTATCAGCTTTGACCCGGCCATCACCGGTGAGCTTCCGGAAGAACCTTCGGGCCCTGCGGCGCAGGACCCGAAGCAGTAGAACCGGACGGGTAAGCCCGTCACAGCAGCAATGAGCGGCCGACGCCGGTGCTCTCCATTGCGGAGGGCCGGCGACGGTAAGTGAGGTGGTACCGCGGTGCCGGTGCTGTTGAAAGACAGCGTACGGGCCGTCCTCGCATCCTGAATGATCCACTTGTTCACTAGCTCAACCCAGGATGTCGAGATGACCTATTACCCCAAGGCCTCAGCCGCACCGTCAGGCTCCGGTTCCACCGCCTCTGGCGTGTCTGCCTCCGTGAAGTTTCCGGAGATCGAAGAACGGATCCTCAAGTACTGGGACCAGGACGGTACCTTCCAGGCGAGCATCGACCACCGCAGCGCAGACCTGCCCGGTGGCGAACCCGGCAGCAACGAGTTTGTCTTCTACGACGGCCCTCCCTTCGCCAACGGCCTCCCGCACTACGGCCACCTGCTGACCGGTTACGCCAAGGACCTCGTGGGCCGCTACCAGACGCAGCGCGGCCGCCGCGTCGAGCGCCGCTTCGGCTGGGACACGCACGGCCTTCCCGCCGAGCTGGAAGCCATGAAGCAACTGGGCATGACGGACAAAACCCAGATCGAGGCGATGGGCATCGACAAGTTCAATGACGCCTGCCGCGCGTCCGTGATGAAGTACGCGGACGAGTGGAAGAGCTACGTCACCCGCCAGGCCCGCTGGGTGGACTTCGATAACGATTACAAGACGCTCAACGTCGAATACATGGAGTCCGTGCTCTGGGCCTTCAAGCAGCTGCACGAAAAGGGCCTGACCTACAACGGCTACCGGGTCCTGCCGTACTGCTGGAAGGACGAAACGCCGCTGTCCAACCACGAACTTCGCATGGACGACGACGTCTACAAGAACCGCCAGGACCAGACCGTCACCGTCACGTTCCCCATCACGGCGGGGGAGTCGGAACTGTCCAGGCAGCTCGCCGGCGTGCAGGCGCTCGCCTGGACCACCACGCCCTGGACGCTGCCCACCAACCTGGCGCTCGCCGTCGGGCCCGCCATCACCTATGCCGTGCTGCCGGCCGGTCCCAACGGCATCAAGGCGGCGTCCCCGGAGGCTCCCGTCTCGGGGAGCTTCCTGCTCGCCGCCGACCTGCTGGGCGCCTACGCCAAGGACCTGGGCTACGGCGACGGCACCGCAGGCGTTGAGGCCGCCGAGGCTGCGGTAACCGCCACGTACACCGGCGCCGAGCTCGCCGGCCTGCAGTACCAGCCGCTCTGGACCGACTTCAGCGACACCGAGAAGTTCGGCACGGAGAATGCCTGGCGCTTCCTCGTGGCCGATTACGTCACCACCACCGACGGCACCGGCATCGTCCACCAGGCGCCCGCCTACGGTGAAGACGACCAGAAGGTCTGTGAAGAGGCCGGCATCCCCGTGGTCCTGTCCGTGGACGAGGGCGCCAAGTTCCTGCCGCTGTTCTCGCACGGCGACCTGCACGACATCGTCGGACTGCAGGTGTTCGAGGCCAACAAGCCCATCACGCAGGTGCTGCGCGCCCAGGGCCGCCTGGTCCGGCAGGCCAGCTACGAGCACAGCTACCCGCACTGCTGGCGCTGCCGCAACCCGTTGATCTACCGCGCGGTGTCCTCCTGGTACGTGGAAGTCACCAAGTTCAAGGACCGCATGTCCGAGCTGAACCAGGAGATCAACTGGATCCCCGGCAACGTCAAGGACGGCCAGTTCGGCAAATGGCTGGCCAACGCCCGTGACTGGTCCATCAGCCGCAACCGCTACTGGGGCAGCCCCATCCCGGTGTGGCAGTCCAGCGACCCCGAATTCCCGCGCACCGACGTTTACGGTTCCTTGGCCGAGATCGAGGCCGACTTCGGCCGGCTCCCGCTGAACAAAGCCGGGCAGGTTGACCTGCACCGGCCGTTCATCGACGAACTGACCCGTCCCAACCCCGACGACCCGCGCACCCCCGAGGAGGGCCAGTCCGTGATGCGCCGCGTCGAGGATGTCCTGGACGTGTGGTTCGACTCCGGGTCCATGCCCTACGGCCAGGTCCACTACCCGTTCCAGAACGAGGAGTGGTTCGACACCCACAACCCGGCAGACTTTATCGTCGAGTACATCGGGCAGACCCGCGGCTGGTTCTACATGCTGCACATCCTGTCCACGGCGCTGTTCGACCGGCCGGCTTTCCGCAACGTCATCAGCCACGGCATCGTGCTCGGCTCGGACGGGCAGAAGATGTCCAAGAGCCTGCGCAACTACCCGGACGTCTCCGAGGTCCTGGACCGCGACGGCTCCGACGCCATGCGCTGGTTCCTGATGTCCAGCCCCATCCTGCGCGGCGGCAACCTTGTGGTCACCGAGCAGGGAATCCGCGACGGCGTCCGCCAGGTCATCCTGCCGCTGTGGAACGTGTACAGCTTCTTCACGCTGTACACGAACGCAGCCTCTGGCGGTAACGGCTACGACGCCAAGCTCCGCTACGACGGCTACGCGGACACACTGGACCAGTACCTCATGGCCAACACCGGGGACCTGGTCCGCAACATGACCGCCCAGCTGGACAGCTACGACATCTCCGGTGCCTGCGACGAACTGCGCAGCTACCTGGACATGCTCACCAACTGGTACGTGCGCCGCAGCCGCCAGCGCTTCTTCGACGAGAGCGTCGACGCCTTCGACGCGCTCTACACCGCGCTGGAGACCGTCTCCCGGGTGGCTGCGTCCCTGCTGCCGCTGGTTTCCGAAGAGATCTGGCGCGGCCTCACCGGCGGGCGCTCCGTGCACCTGGCCGACTGGCCGGACACCGGGCTCTTCCCGGCCAACCCGGGACTCGTCGAGGCGATGGACCGGGTCCAGCAGATCTGTTCCACCGGATCCTCACTCCGCAAGGCTGCAAACCTCCGGGTCCGCCTGCCGCTGCAGGAGCTCACCGTCGTGGCACCCGGCGCGGATGCGCTGGGAGGCTTCGCCGCCGTCGTCGCCGACGAACTGAACCTGCGTTCCGTGCGACTGCTGGACGCCGACAGTGCCTCTCCGGAGGAGTTCGGCATCGAGCAGAAGCTCGTGGTCAATGCACGGGCCGCCGGGCCGCGCCTGGGCAAGAACGTCCAGCAGGCCATCAAGGGCTCCAAGTCCGGTGACTGGTCCGTGGACGACGCCGGAGTGGTCACCGCGGGCGGACTCGTCCTCGAGCCGCAGGAATACACGCTGGAAACGGTCGTGGCGGAAGCCACCGAGGGAGCCGGTTCGCGTGCAGCTGCGGTGCTGCCCGGCGGCGGCTTCGTGGTCCTCAACACCGAGGTCACTCCGGAACTCGAAGCCGAAGGCCTGGCCCGGGACATGGTCCGTGCCATCCAGCAGGCCCGCAAGGATGCCGGGCTCAACGTGAGCGACCGCATCCGCACCACCGTGACCGCCGCGCAGAACGTCATCGACGCGCTGGAGGCCAATGCCGGACTCATCAGGACCGAAACCCTGACCGTGGACCTGGGAACCGTTGTGGCAGACTCCGCCGAACCGCAGATCAGCGTTGAAAAAGTAGAGGCCTAAAGCAATGACAGACGAATTTTCCGTAGAGAGCGTCTACGCCGAACTGCTGGGCCGCGCGCCCGAAAACAAGATGGAACCGCGCCTCGCGCCGCTGTTCCGGGCCATGGATGTGCTGGGGGAGCCCAACAAGGCGTTCCCGATCATCCACGTCACCGGCACCAACGGCAAGACGTCCACGGCCCGCATGATCGAGGCCGGGCTCCGGGCCCACGGGCTGAGCACCGGGCGGTACACGAGCCCGCACCTGTCCAAGGTGACCGAGCGGATCAGCATCGACGGTGCACCGGTATCGGATGAGACCTTCGTCCGGATCTGGGACGAGATCCGGCCCTACCTGCAGATTGTGGACCGCGAGCTCGAGGCCGAGGGCCAGCCCCGGCTGACGTACTTCGAGTGTCTCACCATCCTGGCCTTCGCCGTTTTTGCCGACCAGCCGGTCAACGTGGCTGTCATGGAGGTGGGCCTGGGCGGCATTACCGATGCCACGAATGTCGGTGACGGCCAGGTGGCCGTGGTTACTCCCATCTCGCTGGACCACACGGACCTGCTCGGTGACACCACCGAAGACATTGCCCGCGAAAAGGCGGGCATCATCAAGCCGGGAGGTTTCCTGGTCAGTGCCGCGCAGCCCGTCGGCGCCGCCCAGGTGCTGCTCGAAAAGGCCCGGGAAGTCCAGGCCCCGTACCGCTTCGAAGGCGTGGAGTTCGGCGTCGAGTCACGGACCGTTGCCGTCGGCGGCCAGATGGTCACCATCCAGGGCCTGGCCGGACGGTACGAGGAACTGCTCGTTCCGCTGCACGGAGCGCACCAGGCGGAGAACGCCGCCGTCGCCATTGCCGCCCTTGAGGCGTTCTTCGGCGGCGAAAAGGCCCTTGACGCCGAAATCCTCCAGGAGGCCTTTGCATCGGTCAGCTCTCCGGGCCGCCTGGAAGTCCTCCGCACTGCTCCGACCATCATCGTGGATGCCGCCCACAACCCCGAGGGCATCAGGGTTTCGGCCGAAGCCATCCATGAAGCCTTCAGCTTCACCAAACTGGTGCTGGTGGTGGGCGTCCTGAAGGAGAAGGACGCGGAGGAGATCCTCCGCCAGCTCAAGGAGTCCCTGGGCGACCTCGCCGCGGAATACTGCTTCACCCAGTCCAACTCGCCGCGGGCAGTACCGGCCGAGGACCTGGCGGAACTGGCGCTGGACCTGGGCTTCGGCGAAGACAACATCCATGTGGCCGAAAAGCTCGACGACGCACTGGAATGGGCCGTGGAGCACGCCGAAGCCAACGAGGACCTCGCCGGCGGCGTCCTGGTGACGGGTTCCATCACGCTCGTGGCGGAAGCCCGGATCCTGCTCGGAAAGGCGGACGCCTGACAATGGCTCGACTTACAAAGGCGCAGCGGGAGTGGCGGCCGGGCATGCCCAAGAAGCGGCGCTCCACCAAAGTCATGTTCGCCTCCACGGTCCTGGTCCTCGAGGGGTTCGTCGCGTTCTTCGCCACACTGGCGGTCTTCGGCCTCCGGCGCGACGAGTTCCCGCCGGCACTGATTCTCTCGGTGGGCATCGCGCTGAGCGTGGTGCTCGTGCTCACCTGCGCCGTGCTGTCCAAGCCGTGGGGTGTGGCCCTGGGCTGGATCCTGCAGCTGGTCCTGATTTTCACCGGATTCCTTGAGCCCATGATGTTCGTAGTGGGCATCCTGTTTGCCGTGGCATGGTGGTACGGCATACGGACCGGCATCCGGATCGACCGCGAGGCCGCGCAGCGCGAACGTGAGCAGGCCGAGTGGGACGCCGCCCACCCCGACGGCGAAACCAACTAGACTATGTTCAAACCCCACCAACCACATTGGAGCAGTTGTGAGCATTGAGCGCACCCTCGTCCTGATCAAGCCCGACGGCGTGACCCGCAACCTGACCGGAGCCATCCTGGGCCGGATTGAAGCCAAGGGCTACAGCCTGGCCGAGCTCAAGAAGGTCGACGCCAGCCGCGAACTGCTGGAGCAGCACTATGAGGAGCACGTGGGCAAGCCGTTCTACGAGCCGCTGGTTGAGTTCATGCTCAGCGGACCCGTTGTCGCGGCGATCTTCGAAGGCCACCGCGTCATCGAGGGCTTCCGTTCCCTTGCAGGCACCACGGACCCGACGACGGCGGCGCCCGGCACCATCCGCGGCGACTTCGGCCGCGACTGGGGCCTGAAGGTCCAGCAGAACCTGGTCCACGGTTCGGATTCGGTGGAGTCCGCCGAACGCGAGATCAAGATCTGGTTCCAGGACTAACAGCATCCACCAGCGCGAACGGACACTTAAGCACCTGCCTTAGGCGCGAACGTACAGTTGAGGCCCCCTTTTCCGAAGAAACGGGGGCCTCAAACTGTACGTTCGCGCTTTTTCTTAGGTTTTAGTACCCGGAGGTTCCGATGAACACCTGGATGAAGGCGAAGAAAATGGTGGCGATGACGGCCACGTAAAGCAGGGCCGTGACGATCCAGCCGGCGTCGCCCACGATCTTGGCGGGTCCGGCCGGAACCTTGATCACCCCGTGCATGATGTTCCGGACCGTGACCCACACAAAGAGCGGGATCATCGCGGCCCAGACCACCATGCAGAACGGGCAGAGGATATGGATGGCATACAGGGCCTGCGACCACAGCCACACCACGAAGGCAAAGCCGAGCGTCACACCGGCCTGGAGGCCGAGCCAGTACCAGCGGGCAAACTTGGCGCCGGAAAGAACAGCCATGCCCGTGGTGATAATGACGGCGAACGCCACGATGCCAATGAACATGTTCGGGAAGCCGAAGACCGAACTCTGCGGGGTCTGCATGACAGCGCCGCACGAAACCCACGGATTGATGTCGCAGGCCGTTACATGGTTCGGATCCTTGAGGACCTCGAGCTTTTCCAGGACGAGGGCGCCCGAGGCGAGCCAGCCGACGATGCCGGTGATCACCAGGAGCCATCCGAAGCGCTTGTCCCTGGTCATAGGAGGCAGGCTTTCCTGGGCCGCTGCACGCTCGCGGAGGCCACTGCCCACCCTGTTGTCCTGCGTGGAATTGGAGATGCTGGGCATGGGATGTTGCGTCCTTTTTCTCGAGGGCTCCTCGCCCTGATTGTAACGCCGGAGGCTGGAAGGGACGCACAGACTGCAGCCGGGCCGCGCCCTGATTGTAAGTTGACCGGCACTGCATCCGCCGCGATGGACTGAGCGTATGAGAGAATGAAGCTGGCTGGAATACGATCCACATTCGGATTCCGGTCCGGTGGCTCGTTTGTAAGACCGCCAATGATGAGCAGGGCACGGTCCGGATCCACGATAGATCCCGGCTTTCCCGCAATGCCATTGGACGGCACCTGGTTGTGGCTTGAGGAACAACGGGTTTCAGAACGACGTCGCCGGCCCTCCAGGGCTGCCGCACCCCAATGCCGGTGCGAACCTGAGGGTATCCAATTGACTTCTGTCAACGCCTGCGGGTTTTGACAAATATGTGCCCCAATGGGTGCCGGATGTGGCGGTACATCAGGGGCAGGAGTGTCGCCACATATGGATAATGACCAGGTTCTAGCCGTTAATGAAGAAACCGCTGCCAGCGTAGAAGCAGTAGCTCCGGAAGCGCCGAAGAAGGCGACCCGGACAAGGCGCAAGGCCGCCCCCAAGGTGGAGGCCGTCGAAGCCGGCGAACCGGAGGCAGTTCCGGCGGAGGCGCCTGCGACGGATCCCGCCGCAGAGGAGAAGCCCCCGGCGCGCCGCAGCCGTTCCCGCAGGAAAGTCGAGCCTGCCGAGCCGCTCCCGGTCTTCGCCGAGGACGCCGCAGCTGCTCCGGTAGACGCAACTCCTGCTGATGCGGCACCCATGGAAGACGTCCCGGTTGAAGCCGCCGTCGTTGAAAAGCCCGTCCGCCGCCGTGCCTCGCGTGCCAAGGCCCCCGCAAAAGTGGCCGTCACCGAACCCGCTGCTGAACCGGCCCCCGCCGAAGAACCTGCGCCGGTCGCCGAGCCTGCGCCCCTCGAGGAGGCCGCACCCGCCGAGGAGACCGCGCCCGTTGCTGAAACGGCAGCACCGGAGGAAGCCGTGGCTGAAAAGCCCGCCACCGCGGAGGCCAGCCCGGTGGGCGCGCTCTTCCTTGAGCCCGGCTCGGTCACTTCCATGATTTTCCAGGCACCCGACCTGAGCACCGTGGTCCGCCCCGCGGCCCCGGCCCCCGCGGTCACCCCTGCTGCGGCCGAGGAACCTGACGAGGAAGAAACCGGCGACGACGGCGATGCTGACTCCGGCGGCGCCCGTCGCCGGCGCAGCCGCGGGCGCCGCGGCCGAAGCCGCGTGGCCGACCGCGAAGCAACCGGCGAGGCCGAAGACGCCGAGGACGCCGATGAGGAGTCCACCCGGACCGCTGAGGACGGCGTGACGTCCCGCCGCCGTCGCCGCCGCCGCCGCGGCGACCAGGATCTTGAGCTCACCGGAGGGGAAGGCGACGACCCGCCCAACACCGTGACCCGTGTCCGTGCCCCGCGCGCCGTCAGCGAGGCGCCGGTCAACAACCGCGTCACATCCGTCAAGGGCTCCACCCGGCTGGAGGCCAAGAAGCAGCGCCGCCGCGAATCCCGCGATACCGGACGCCGCCGCACCGTCATCACCGAGGCCGAGTTCCTGGCCCGCCGCGAGTCCGTGGATCGTCAGATGATCGTCCGCCAGCGCGACGACAGAATCCAGATCGGCGTCCTCGAAGACGGCGTCCTGGCGGAACACTTCGTGTCCAAGACCCAGCAGGACTCCCTGATCGGCAACGTCTACCTGGGCAAGGTCCAGAACGTGCTGCCGTCGATGGAAGCCGCCTTCGTGGACATCGGACGCGGCCGGAACGCCGTGCTGTACGCCGGTGAAGTCAACTGGGACGTGGTCAACCTCGAAGGCAAGCAGCGCCGGATCGAGAACGCACTGAAGTCCGGCGACTCCGTGCTGGTCCAGGTCACCAAGGACCCGGTCGGCCATAAGGGCGCCCGCCTGACGAGCCAGATTTCCCTGCCGGGCCGCTACCTCGTCTACGTTCCCGGAGGTTCCATGACCGGAATCTCCCGCAAGCTGCCCGACGTCGAACGCAACCGCCTCAAGCGGATCCTCAAGGACCGCCTGCCGGAGGATGCCGGCGTCATCGTCCGCACCGCAGCCGAGGGCGCGTCCGAGGAAGAGCTCACGCACGACATCAACCGCCTGCGCGCCCAGTGGGAAGGGATCGAGGGCCAGGCAACGTCCACCAAGATCCTCGCTCCGGAACTGCTCTACGGCGAACCTGACCTGACCATCAAGGTGGTCCGTGACGTCTTCAACGAGGACTTCTCCAAGCTGATCGTCTCCGGCGAGGAAGCCTGGGACACGATCGAGGCCTATGTCACCTACGTGGCTCCGGACCTCGTGGGCCGGCTCGAGAAGTGGACCAAGGACACGGACATCTTCGCGGCATGGCGGATCGACGAGCAGATCCACAAGGCACTCGACCGCAAGGTCTTCCTGCCGTCCGGCGGTTCCCTGGTCATCGACCGCACCGAAGCCATGACCGTGGTGGACGTCAACACCGGCAAGTTCACCGGCAGCGGCGGCAACCTCGAGGAAACCGTCACCAAGAACAACCTGGAAGCGGCCGAGGAAGTCGTTCGGCAGCTCCGGCTCCGCGACATCGGCGGCATCATCGTCATCGACTTCATCGACATGGTGCTCGAATCCAACCGCGACCTCGTGCTCCGCCGCATGGTGGAGTGCCTCGGCCGCGACCGGACCAAGCACCAGGTGGCCGAGGTGACCTCGCTGGGCCTCGTGCAGATGACCCGTAAGCGGATGGGCACCGGGCTGCTGGAAGTCTTCGGCGAGCAGTGTGAAGCCTGCGCCGGCCGCGGCATCGTCACCCACGACGAGCCCGTGGAACACCGCCGCGCCAACGTTGTGGCCGCCGAGCATCACGTACCGCGGACGGAGAGCCAGCCGGCCCCGCGGACGGAGCGCAAGAGCCGCCGCCGCGGCAAGGGCGGTCAGGCTCCCGAGGCCGCTCCGCTGACGCCGGCCGCGGTCCATCACGAGCCCACCGATGCCGAGCGCCACGCCAAGGCCGAAGCTACCCGCGCTGCGCTGGCCAACATCGCCGCCGCGGCGCACGCCGCCCACCTGCACGACGCCGAGGCCGGCCATGCCGCCCCGGCGGCTGCCGCTGCCCAGGCGGCAGGGCAGGCACACGCTGTCCAGTCAACGCCGGCGCAGTCCGCTCCCGCCACGGCGCGGCCCGCCAAGGTGTCCGACGCCGAGGCGGCTGCCGCGGGGCGGCCGGCCGCGGTCCTGACTTTCGGCGGCGAAAAGGTTGCGCTTCCGTTCGTTGAGCACGCAGGGGAATCGCCGGCCACCGGTGCGGCCCTGACCCTCGACCGCCTGGCCGAGGCGTTCGCGCACCTTGGCGAGCCTGCAGCGGCTGAGCGCGCCGCGGCACCGGCTGAGCAGCCTGTTCCGGCGGTCCAGGCCCCGGCAGCCCGGGTTCCGGAAACGCGGGCCCCGGCAGCAGCCCAGGCTGCTGAAGCCGACTACACGGACCACACTGCGGTGCAGGGCCGGGCGCGCCGTCCGCGCCGCAACCGGAGTGCCAGCCGTGCCCAGGGCGCAGCGAACGAAACGTCCGTGGAACATCACGAGACCGCTCCGGTAGCCGCGGCAGGGCACTCCCATGAGGCGAAGGCACCGGAACCGGCACAGAAGGATGCGCGGGCAAAGGCTCCGGCCAGCGAACCGATCATCCTCGGCGTGGGAGTCCCGGCCTCCGAGCTCTGATCCCACCAGCCGACTGACACCGCGGGTGCGGTCCGAACCGGGCGTAGTAATACGCCGGATTCGGGCCGTACCCGCGAGTCCGTTAAAGGAAAACGGCTAGGCTAGGGGACTGACACGGGGTGCCGCGCACAGGGCCGGCTGAGATCCACACCCGTTGAACCTGTCCGGCTAGCACCGGCGAAGGGATGTCTCCTTTGTCTTCATCATTCCTGCCCACCCCTGCCTCCACCACGGAGGCCGGATCCACCCTGGACACCGGCCTGCGCGCTACCCCGCGGGTGCTGGCCATCGCCGGATCGGACCCGTCCGGAGGGGCGGGGATCCAGGCGGACCTCAAGAGCATTGCCGCCAACGGCGGCTACGGCATGGCCGCCATTACCGCCCTGACGGCACAGAACACCCACGGTGTCCGGGCCGTCCACGTTCCGCCGGCGGACTTCCTGACCGCCCAGCTTGAGGCCATCAGCGATGACATCAGCATCGACGCCGTCAAGATCGGCATGCTGGGTGACTCCGCGGTGATTGCCGCCGTCCGCAACTGGCTGGCAAAGTCCCGTCCCGGCGTCGTGGTTCTGGACCCTGTCATGGTGGCCACCAGCGGTGACCGGCTCCTGCAGGAGGCCGCCGAAGCGGAACTGCGTGAACTCCTCCCACTGGCCGACCTGATCACGCCGAACCTCGCAGAACTCGCGATGCTCCTCAACGAGCCCCTCGCGGGCGACTGGGAGGCGGCACTGGCCCAGGGCAAACGGCTTGCCGCCCAGGCCGGCACCACCGTGCTGGTTAAAGGCGGACATCTCGACGGCGGGGAATGCCCGGACGCGCTCGTCAACACCGAAGGGCTGCTGGCCCAGGATGTGGTGGTGGTCGACGGTGACCGGATCGCCACCCGGAACAGCCATGGGACCGGTTGCTCCCTGTCTTCCGCCATGGCCACCGTGCAGGCAAGGCTGGGGGACTGGGAGGCGTCCTTGCGGGCTGTGAAACCGTGGCTGCAGGGGGCGCTCCGGGAGTCCGGTGTGCTGGACGTGGGGACGGGCAACGGCCCGGTCCACCACTTCCACCATCTGGCGCCCAGGGGGCAGGACGTGCCGGCGGAAGGCCGGTTCGCCGCGGTGCTCCGGCAGGACGCTGGGCCGGACTTGGACGCCATCTACGGGCTGGACTTCATCCGCGGCCTGGCCGACGGTTCCCTCACGGAACGCCATTTTGCCTATTACCTTGCCCAGGACGCCCTTTACCTGAACGGCTATTCAAGGGTGCTGTCGCGTGCGGCCGCGATCGCCCCCACCGAGGCCGAGCAGCTGTTCTGGGCGCGGTCGGCCCAGCAATGCCTCGAAGTCGAGTCCGAACTGCACCGGACGTGGCTGAGCACGCGGACGGTGGACTCCGGACTGGGGCCGGTGACCAAGTCCTATGTGGACCACCTGCTGGCCTCGTCTGTTTCCGGCAGCTACGGAGTGCTGGTGGCAGCGGTACTCCCGTGTTTCTGGCTGTACGCCGAAGTGGGGGCCACGCTGCACGGGCAGTTCCTGGCCGCAGGATCGCCGTCCGGCCACCCGTATGCCGACTGGCTGCGGACGTACGCGGACGAGGAGTTCGCCGCCGCCACCAGGCAGGCGGTGCGGATCACGGACGACGCCGCCCGGGCTGCCTCGGAAATGGAACGGCAGGCAATGCGGGTGGCCTTCCGGCAGTCCTGCCGGTACGAGGTGAAGTTCTTCGACGCGCCGCGCCTGCACGCTGAACCGGAAAGCCTTCCAAAGCCGGTAGGATAGTGGGGCACGGTTCCGGAAGTCGTTGCAGTGGCAGGCCGTAATACACGGAGTGTCGCCTATCACGTACTACCACCGGAGCCAGCCTCATTTGCGGCCGAAGGCAAAATTAGCGTATTCTAGATCTTCGGTGCTTACGCCAACACTTGGGTTATGACCCCGGATCAGACTGTTTGGAATGACAAACGGAATTGTTCGTGGGATAACTCATGGGTTCCCCCGGGGAATCCACCGGCGTTGAGGCACAGCGTGAGCCAGGCCAAACAATTGGACCCAGGTTCCGCACGCAAATCTAGTAATAAACGTCGAGAGAAGTGAGTTCCCCAGTGGTGTACGCGATTGTCCGCGCAGGCGGCCGCCAAGAGAAGGTTTCCGTTGGAGACTTCGTTACCCTGAACCGCGTCCCCGGTGGAGCCGGCAGCACCATTGAGTTGCCCGCACTGCTCCTGGTAGACGGTGACAAAGTCACCTCTGCCGCTGCGGACCTGGCCAAGGTAACGGTTACGGCTGAGATCCTTCAGGACCTTCGTGGTCCGAAGATCGTCATCCAGAAGTTCAAGAACAAGACCGGGTACAAGAAGCGCCAGGGTCACCGTCAGGAACTGACCAAGGTCAAGATCACCGGTATCAAGTAACCTTCCGTTACTTTTCAGGTTTTCAGCAGATTCCCCAGAATTTTTAAGGCAGGCATTTCAAATGGCACATAAAAAAGGCGCGAGTTCCACTCGCAACGGTCGTGACTCCAACGCCCAGTACCTCGGCGTCAAGCGCTTCGGCGGCCAGGTAGTTTCCGCAGGC
Organism: Arthrobacter sp. P4_H3; assembly: GCF_056400885.1. Classification (NCBI taxonomy): domain Bacteria; kingdom Bacillati; phylum Actinomycetota; class Actinomycetes; order Micrococcales; family Micrococcaceae; genus Arthrobacter; species Arthrobacter sp. P4_H3. The sequence continues at coordinate 639,302 of NZ_JBFUKK010000001.1, read as the reverse complement.
GAGATCATCGTCCGCCAGCGTGGCACCCACTTCCACCCGGGTGCAGGCGTTGGCCGTGGCGGCGACGACACCCTGTTCGCACTGACCCCCGGCGCCGTCGAATTCGGCACCCGCCGCGGACGTCGAGTCGTGAACATCGTTGCTGCTGCAGCTGCAGAGTAACAACAAGATCTGAACCGGTGGAGCGGGCCATTGATGGCCCGCTCCACTGTTCTTTTAACCGCATTACAATCAATTTGGGCGTCCAAGACGGTCAGGTTATGCACAGAGGAGATTCACGTGGCGAGCTTTGTAGACCGGGTAGTACTGCACGTATCCGGCGGTACCGGCGGTCACGGCTGTGTCTCCGTCCACCGCGAAAAGTTCAAGCCCCTGGGCGGTCCCGACGGCGGTAACGGCGGCGACGGCGGCGACGTCATCCTGCGCGTTGACGCCCAGACCACCACGCTGCTGGACTACCACCACGCACCCCACCGCCATGCCACCAACGGCGGACCCGGCATGGGTGACTGGCGCGGCGGGAAGAACGGCGAAACGCTGATCCTCCCCGTTCCGGAAGGAACCGTAGTCAAGACCAAGGACGGCCGCGTGCTGGCCGACCTCGTCGGCGAAGGCACTGAGTTCATCGCGGCCGCTGGCGGCCCGGGCGGTTTGGGCAACGCCGCGCTGTCCTCGCAGAAGCGCCGCGCCCCGGGTTTCGCCCTGCTCGGCATCGAAGGCGAATCCAGCGACATCGTCCTGGAACTGAAGTCCATTGCGGACATCGCACTCGTGGGCTTCCCGTCAGCGGGCAAGTCGAGCCTGATCGCCGCCATGTCCGCGGCACGCCCCAAAATTGCCGATTACCCCTTCACCACCCTGATCCCCAACCTGGGTGTGGTGCAGGCCGGCGACGTCCGCTTCACCATCGCCGACGTCCCCGGACTTATCGAAGGGGCCAGCGAAGGCAAGGGCCTGGGCCACCACTTCCTGCGACACGTAGAGCGCTGCGCAGCTTTGGTCCACGTTTTGGACTGCGGTACGCTGGAATCTGAGCGCGATCCGCTTTCGGACCTGGCCATCATCGAAGCCGAGCTCGAGAAATACGCGGTTGACATGAGCTTCGCCGGCTCCGACGGCGAGGTTGTCCCGCTGAACCACCGTCCCCGGCTGGTGGCACTGAACAAGGTCGACCTGCCTGACGGCAAGGATATGGCCGAGTTCGTCCGGCCCGAGCTTGAATCCCGCGGCTACCGTGTGTTCGAGATTTCCGCGACGAGCCACGAAGGCCTGCGACAGCTGGGCTTCGCCATGGCAGAGATCGTCAAGGCCGCCCGGGACGCCGTGGCTGCCACGCCGCCCAAGGTGCACGCACCCGTGCTGCGCCCCAGGGCAGTCAACGAGACCGGCTTCAAGATCCGCCGCGAAGAGAAGAACCTTGAGCCGCTGTTCCGCGTGTTGGGCGACAAGCCCGTGCGCTGGGTCAAGCAGACCGACTTCACCAACGAGGAAGCCATTGGCTACCTCGCCGACCGCCTGGCCAAACTGGGCGTGGAAAACGAGCTGTTCAAGCAGGGCGCCGTGCCCGGCGACACCGTAGTGATCGGTGAAGACGACGGCGTGGTGTTCGACTGGGAGCCCACCATGATGGCCGGCGCCGAGCTGCTCGCCTCTCCGCGTGGCACCGACGTCCGCTTTGCCGACATCGGCGACCGCCCCACCCGCGGGCAAAAGCGCGACGAACAGCAGGAGCGCCGCGACGCCAAGGCTGCGGCCCGGGCTGAACTTGAAGCCGAGCGCAAAGCCGGCATCTGGACTGAATCAGTCAGCGGGCGCCGTGCCGCACGGCCGCTTAAAGAAAGCGGACTGACCACCGAGAATGAGGAGTGAACCCCCACACGTGACCGATAATTCCGCAATTGTCATCGAGGAACCCAGGACCGACGACCGTAGCGTGCTCGCGAGGGCCCGCCGCATCGTCGTCAAGGTTGGATCATCGTCGCTCACCAGCATCAAGGGTGGGATCTCAGAAGAGGCGCTGATCCAGCTGTCGGATGCGCTGGCCGCGAAGAGCAACGCCGGCACGGAGATCATCCTTGTTTCCTCCGGCGCCATCTCCGCCGGCCTGGCACCGCTGGGCCTCGTGAAGCGCCCGCGGGACCTTGCCACCCAGCAGGCGGCTGCAAGCGTCGGGCAGGGGCTGCTGATGGCCCGCTACACCCATGCCTTCGCAGCGCACGGCGTGACCGTGAGCCAGGTGCTGCTGACCGCGGATGACCTTATGCGGCGCAGCCACCACATGAACGCCTTCCGCGCGCTGAACCGGCTCCTGAACCTGGGCGTCGTGCCTGTGGTCAACGAGAACGACACCGTGGCCACGCACAAGATCCGCTTCGGCGACAACGACCGGCTCTCCGCCCTGGTGGCGCACCTGGTCCGCGCGGATGCCCTGCTGCTGCTCTCCGACGTCGACTCCCTGTATGACGGCCCGCCGTCGAAGGGGGCCAAGCGGATTCCGCAGGTGGATGGCCCGCAGGACCTTGAAGGCGTCAACATCGGCAAGCCCGGCAAGGCCGGAGTCGGAACCGGCGGAATGCAGACCAAGGTCGAGGCCGCCACCATGGCAGCGGATTCGGGAATCCCCGCCCTGGTCACCTCCACCGCCAATGCCGCGGCGGCCCTAAGGGGCGAGGACGTCGGAACCTGGTTCACCGTCAACAGCGGACGCAAGTCTGTGCGCATGATGTGGCTCGCCCACCTTGCCCATGTGCAGGGCCGGCTGATCCTCGACGACGGTGCTGTCACGGCCGTACAGGACAATCACACGTCGCTGCTGCCTGCTGGTATTACGGCCGTTGAAGGGACCTTTGAATCCGGCGACGCCGTGGAAATGCTGTCACCCGACGGTACCGTTATCGCCCGGGGCCTGGTCAACTACTCCTCCGACGAACTGCCGCAAATGCTGGGCCGTTCCACAGTGGAGCTGGGGGAGTCCCTGGGCCGGGGCTTCGACCGTGAAGTTGTTCACGTTGATGACCTGGTTCTGGTCTAACGGGCTGACTCCCTTAGACTTGAATGATGACTGAGGCACTGATTCACCAAGCCGCTGAGAAATCCAACGACTCCACGGAGGTATCTCCCACGCCGGAAAATGCCCAGCTGTCGCCGGCTGACGTCGAGGCCGCCGTACATTCCATCGCCGACCGGTCCCGCCACGCTGCCCGCAGTATGGCGCGCGCAAACCGTGCCTGGAAGGACAAGGGCCTCCGCGCCATCGGCAAGGCCCTACTCGACAGCAGGACCCAAATCCTCGCCGCCAACGCCAAGGATGTAGAGGCCGGCCGTGCCAACGGAACGTCCGCCGCGCTGCTTGACCGCCTGACCCTGAATGAGACGCGGATTGAGGCACTGTCCGCCGCACTGGAGAACCTCGCCGGTCTGCCGGACCCGGTGGGAAACGTGGTCCGCGGCCAGACGCTGCCCAACGGCCTGCGCCTGCGCCAGATCAACGTTCCCATGGGCGTGGTTGCTGCCATTTACGAAGCACGTCCCAACGTAACGGTGGATATCGCCGGGCTGGCGCTGAAGAGCGGCAACGCGGTGATCCTGCGGGGCGGTACCGCCGCGTCAGCCACCAATGAGGCCCTCATCAGGGTCCTCCGCGATGCACTCGCTTCGGTCGGCCTGCCGGCAGATGCCGTCCAGACCGTTGACCAGTTCGGCCGTGAAGGCGCCAACGTCCTGATGCGGGCACGCGGCCGGGTGGACGTCCTGATTCCCCGCGGCGGCAGGGACCTGATCCAGACTGTCGTCAACAATTCGGCCGTGCCGGTCATCGAGACGGGCGAGGGCAACGTCCATATCTTCATTGACAAATCCGCCAGTGAAGAGATGGCGGTGGACATCCTCCTCAACGCCAAGACCCATCGGCCCAGCGTCTGCAACACGGTGGAGACCCTCCTGGTGCACTCCGGGTCAACCGTGCTTCCCGCCGTCGCCGCGGCACTTCGGAAGGCCGGAGTCACGCTCCATGCCGACGCCCGCGTACGCGCCGCGTTGCCCGCGTCCGTGGAAACCGTTCCCGCCACCGATGAGGACTGGGCCACCGAGTACATGGACCTGGACCTCGCCGTTGCCATGGTGGACAACCTCGACGAGGCAGTGAAGCACATCCGCCGCTGGTCGACCGGCCACACTGAGGCCATCATCACCAACGACCTGGCAAACGCGGAGCGCTTCATTTCGGAAATCGACTCCGCGGCGGTCATCGTCAATGCTTCCACCAGGTTCACGGACGGCGGCGAACTGGGGCTGGGCGCCGAGGTGGGCATTTCCACCCAGAAGCTCCACGCACGCGGCCCCATGGGGCTGACCGAACTGACTACCACCAAGTGGATAGTCCAGGGCGAGGGCCAGATCCGCAGCTAGCAACGCTGTAACATGGAACAGAAGTCCGGAACGGCGGGAAGTACCGCCGTCCTCATTGTGTGAACTCTTTAGGGGAGAAAATGCTGCTGCAGCAGGTTGGCGCGTCCGTCGCCGAACATGAAGAACTGGCTCCGCTGTGGGCCGAACCGTGGGTCTTCGGTGTATCGATCTTTACGATCATGCTCATCCTGATGTTCGTGACGCTGTCCTACAGCAACCTGGGTAACCGGCACGAAGCCGTCGAGGAGCACTCAGACCCGCACCGCCAGCACCCGAACAAGCACGATCACGGCCAAGGCCACTAACATCACTACCGTCCTGAAGCGGCGCGGCGCCAAGCGCCGCCTGCGTTTGGGTGTGATGGGTGGCACATTTGATCCCATTCATCACGGCCACCTGGTGGCGGCCAGCGAAGTTGCGGCGAAGTTCGGCCTTGACGAGGTGGTCTTTGTCCCCACCGGCCAGCCGTGGCAAAAGACGCACAAGCAGGTCAGTGAGCCCGAGCACCGCTATCTCATGACGGTGATCGCCACAGCCTCCAATCCGCGTTTTACGGTCAGCCGTGTGGATGTGGACCGTCCCGGTCCGACGTACACCATCGACACCCTGAGGGACCTGCGGACGCAACGGCCGGATGCGGACCTTTTCTTCATCACCGGTGCGGATGCCATGGCGCAGATTCTGTCCTGGAAGAACATTGACGAACTGTGGTCGCTGGCGCATTTTGTCGGTGTGACCCGTCCGGGGCACGTCCTTGACGGGATGGGTCGGAAGGACGTCAGCCTGTTGGAAGTGCCCGCCATGGCGATCTCTTCCACGGATTGCAGGGCCCGGGTCGCGGCAGGCAACCCTGTCTGGTACCTCGTGCCCGACGGGGTGGTCCAGTATATTGCGAAATACGGCCTGTACGCCGGGCAGCCCGACCCGGACAGCAGCGCTGCACTTACCGAGTTACACGAACCAGCCAGTACCGAGTGAGTTTTAGATGAGCCAGGAACAGCCTCCCCTCCGCAGCCGTCGTGAATTGCGACAGGCCAGAGATGAGCGCGCGGAATCACGCCAGGATGCGGGGCCTTCGGCTCCGCGTCCGGTTCCCCCTGCCTCAAAAGAGCCCGTCAATGTGACGCCGGCTCCTGTCCGCGGCGATGCCCCGCACAAACCCGGTCCGGCGACGCCGCCTGCGCCGCAGACGCAGTCCGGACCAGAAGCACGGTCCGGCGAAAACGGTTCGGACGCCGGAACCGGCCGAATCCGGCGCGTGGCACCCGGCCCGGTGGATTCAGTCCGACCGTCGACCGGGTCCGAGCGGTCCTCACAGAGCAGGGCACGGGACCGTGCTGCCCTGCGGACCATCAAGGAACTGGCAGAGAAGGAAGAACGGCTGTCCGGCGGCGGTCCGCCGACTCGCCGCCAGCTTCGCCTCCAGCAGCTTCAAGCCGAGGCTGCACCGGCCACGGCTGCCAACCCCATCGTTCCGCCTGCCCGCACGTCCGCCCAGCGGATCGTTCAGCCGGCCCGGCCGCCACAGGCATCGCCGCAAGCGGAAACCCCTCCGGCCGGACGGCAACAGTCCGGTCCGCCGCTGGCCAACGTGCCGCAAGCCAACCCGGACAGCCGGCTTCCTGATGGAATGACCGTTGAGCAGGCTCTCGCAGCACGTTCCCTCCTCGCCGAACAGGCCAGGAACCAGATCGCCAAGATGGAGCACATCGCGGCGAACGATCCTGAAGCGGTGGACCCGGAAATCCTCGCCGAACAGATCGCCCTGGCCGAGCGCGCCGCCGTCCTGAACAAACGGGCCATGGCCAAGCAGAAGCTGGCCGAGCAGGCCAGCCAGCCCGCGCATCCGAAGACCGAGCCGTCAGCTGTGAGCAACCTTGCGATGGTGACGCCCCTGGAGTTCGAGAAGGTCCCGGGGATTGACCGGCCGGTGATGAAAAAGCCCGCCACCTCTTATGTGCCGGTAGTCACCAACCCCGGCCCCAGGTTGCAGCCGCCAAGTACCAAGGGATCACGCAAATCCGGACCGTCGAGGCAGCGGAATGCCAGGCCGGTAACGGGCCGGGCCGGCGTGCTTGCGCGCGCCGAGGCGGCAGCGCAGGCAGCAACTGATCCTGCGGCAATGCAGATTGGAGCATCGGCGTCCGGCGAGCCCTGGGCTGCGGAATCCGGCGAGAATTTCGTGGACAGGCCACGTGTGCCCGCCAACGCTGCCTACGGCCTTGAACCGCTGGACGCCGTCACCGCCGGCCTCGGCAGGGCGCACCGTGTCCGTCTGCTGCAGTTGGGTGTCCTCGCGTTGGGGATTGTTGCGCTGATCGCCGGCGTCACCATGATCATCAGCGGCCTGGCGCCCTGATCCAAACGTCCCGGCGCGTCGCCAACGCTGCTGTTCTCCCGTCATCCGGGGTAGACACCACGGGCGTCGGAACATACATAGCTTTAAACCACTACAAGGAGTCCCGTGACTGCAACCCAAACATCCATCGCCACAGCCCGCGTAGCAGCGCGCGCTGCTGCGGACAAGATAGCCCAGGACATCGTTGCCCTGGACGTCAGTGAGCGGCTTGCCCTTGCCGACGTCTTCCTGATCGCCTCGGCGCCCAGTGAGCGCCAGGTCAACGCCATCGTTGACGGGATCGAAGAGGAACTGGGCAAGCAGGACCTGCGTCCTGTTCGCCGCGAGGGCCGCTCCGGCGGACGCTGGGTCCTGCTGGACTACTCCGACGTCGTCATCCACGTCCAGCATGAGGAGGACCGCGTTTTCTACGCCCTTGAGCGACTGTGGAAGGACTGCCCCGTCGTGGACCTCCAGCTCGGCGACGACACGTCGGCCAAGGCTGCTGTCTCCTCAGACAGCGAATAAGCGGAACCTGCCGCCCGAATATGCCCGATTTGGAATTTTCGGAACGGCTGTTCTAAGATATTTGAGTTGCTTCGGAGAGATCCGGACGAAGAGCCGGGCCCGGCAGCGAAAGCTGAAGGTGCCGGAGCAATGAAAATTCGGGGCTGTGGCGCAGCTGGTAGCGCACCTGCATGGCATGCAGGGGGTCAGGGGTTCGAGTCCCCTCAGCTCCACCGAACGGTCCGCCGGAATCAAAAGATTCCGGCGGACTTTCTTGTTTTCACTAACCACTCGTGCCGGTACGGATGGTGAGCCGGGGTGCCGGCCACCAACGCCTCTGCCGAATTGGCGTCTTACACGATTGTGGTTTAAGATAATCAAGTTGCTTACGGAGATCGATCCGAAAGAAACAAGAGTTTGGGGCTGTGGCGCAGCTGGTAGCGCACCTGCATGGCATGCAGGGGGTCAGGGGTTCGAGTCCCCTCAGCTCCACCAGATTCACACAGCAGAAGCCGCCCGATCGGGCGGCTTCTGCTGTTTAAGCAGCCCGGCCTTTGGCCGGAGCACGCTCGACTAAAATGGGACCGTGAACGACACTCTTCCCCCTTGCCCTGCATGCTCCAGCGAGTACACATATGAAATGGGTGCGCTGCTGGTCTGCCCCGAGTGCGCCCACGAGTGGTCCGCCGCGGCCGCAGAACCTGAAGCTCTTGCGGAAGCGGTGATCAAGGACGCGGTAGGCAATGTGCTCGCCGACGGTGACACGGTGACCGTGATCAAAGACCTCAAGATCAAGGGAAGCTCCACTGTCATCAAAGTCGGGACGAAGGTTCGCGGCATCCGGCTGATGGACGGCGTCGGTGACCACGACATCGACTGCAAAGTGGACGGCGTCGGACCCATGCAGCTCAAGTCCAGTGTGGTCAAGAAGGTCTAGGGCAGGGATTGGAAATCACTGACGCCCGGGCAACGGAACTGCAGACCGCGGATGTAGTGGTGATCGGTGCCGGCCAGGCCGGCCTATCAGCTGCCTATCACTTGCAGCGGCGTGGCTTTCTACGGGCTCCCGCCCCGGAGGAAGCGCCCCCTTCGTATGTCGTGCTGGACGCCGAAGCCGGGCCGGGCGGTGCATGGCGCCACCGCTGGCAGAGCCTGCGGATGGCCACTGTGAACGGGATCAGCGACCTGCCGGGCATTCCCAAGCCGTCGGTTGACCCGGCCGAACCCAGTTCAGGCTTTCTCTCACGCTATTTCGGGGACTACGAGGACGGACTCGGCCTGAACATTGTCCGGCCGGTGAAAGTCCGCTCCGTATCCCGCGAGGACAACCGTCCTTCGGGGCGGCTACGGATCGAAACTTCGGCCGGAAGTTGGTCGGCGCGGGCAGTCATCAACGCCACCGGCACCTGGACCAGGCCGTTTTGGCCGATCTACCCCGGGCAGTCCACGTTCCGGGGGAAGCAGCTGCACGTGGCCGACTACGTGGCTGCCGAGGAGTTCCGCGGGCAGCACGTGATTGTGGTGGGCGGCGGTATTTCCGCCGTCGGCCTGCTTGACGAAATATCCCAGGTGACGTCCACAAGCTGGTTCACCCGCCGGGAGCCGGTATGGCGCGACGCCGAATTTGATCAGAAGGCGGGACACGACGCCGTCGCCCTCGTTGAAGAGCGTGTACGGCAGGGACTGCCTCCACAGAGCGTGGTTTCCGTGACCGGTCTGATCTGGACCCCCTCCCTGCGGGCCGCCGCAGCGCGGGGCGCCCTGGACCGGCGCCCGATGTTTACCGGAATCGAACCCCGCGGAGTCCGGCTGGCCGACGGGGGCTTCCTGGCGGCGGATGCCATTCTTTGGGCCACCGGATTCCGGGCCGAGCTGGAACACCTGGCCCCGCTGCACCTCCGCGGCCCCGGCGGCGGAATCGCCATGAACGGAACCCAGGTGGCAGCAGAGGAACGCGTTCACCTTGTCGGCTACGGGCCGTCGTCGTCCACCATCGGCGCCAACCGCGCAGGCCGGGCGGCTGTGGCCGGCATCCTGGGGATGCTGGCAGCCGCGGCGGGGCAGGGGTGACGCGGGCCGCGGACGGGGCCGTTTCACGGTAGGTTTTACTGGGTAGCTTTCCGCCCGGTAAATCTTCCCGGTGAGCGGATCGACGATGGACAGAGAAGGCGGCAGCTTGCACGTGGCGGAAAACAGCTTGGACTCGGTCCTCTCGGGCCTGCGCCGGTTCCCGGATGTTGAAGCCCCGAACCTGCAGGCCTGGGACGCAACAGACAGGCTCCTGCTCGAAACAGCGTCGGAACTGCTGACCCCGGACAGCCGCGTAGCGGTGGTCGGTGACCGCTACGGAGCCCTCACACTGGGGGCGCTGGCCACGTGCGGCGTCAGGAACGTACGGGTCCACCAGGACCTCATCACGGGGGAGCGGGCCCTCCGGAACAATGCCGCGGCCCTCAACATCGACGCCGGTGTTGACCAGCGACCGCTCGATGCGGCCCTGTTCGACGGCGCGGACGTCGTGTTGCTGCAGCTGCCCAAAACGCTCGCGGAGCTGGAGGAAGTGGCCGACGCCGTAGCCCGCTACGCGGCACCGCACACGGTCCTGCTGGCGGGCGGCCGGATCAAGCACATGAGCCTGGGTATGAACACGGTCCTGCTGCGCCACTTCAACGACGTCCAGCCACAGCTGGCCCGGCAGAAATCAAGGGTCCTCATCGCCCGGGACCCCAGGCCTGTGACCGGCCCGCCGCCGTTTCCGGTCGCTGACACCAACAGCGAGCTGGGCCTCACCGTCTGCGCGCGCGGTGCGGTGTTCGCCGGCACCAAGCTCGATATCGGGACACGGTTCCTGCTGGGGTTCCTGCCCGATATGCCGTCGGCTGGGGGCGTGGTGGATCTGGGGTGCGGGACCGGCATATTGGCCGCCATGTATGCCAGAAGCCATCCGGGCTCCAAGGTCACTGCCACGGACCAGTCGGCGGCCGCCGTCGACTCTGCCCGGGCAACTTCGGAGGCCAACGGACTGGAGGGCCAGATCACTGTCCTCCAGGACGACGCCATGGATTCGCTGCCGGACGGAAGTGCCGGGCTCATTCTGTTGAATCCGCCCTTTCACCTGGGCGCCAGCGTCCATGCAGGGGCGGGGCTCAAGATGTTCCGTGCCGCCGGCAGGGTACTGGCACCGGGCGGGGAACTCTGGACTGTATACAACAGCCACCTGCAGTATTTGCCTGCCCTGGAACGGTTTGTCGGCCCCACCCGCGTCGCGGGCCGGAACGCCAAGTTCACGGTTGCGGTCAGCACGGCGCGCAGTCCGCTCCCATAACGCTGCCGGCGCCGCGGATGCGGGCCGGCAGACGGTCCGCCGCAGGGCGGAAACCGCCGTGCCAGAAGTCAGCGTGTGAGCGTACCGCCACGACCGCAGGTAACGTACGATTCAAGCATCAGTAGTGCATAACCGAAGAAGTTTAGGGGAATCCGTGACTGAGATCCGCACGCCATCGCCGAGGCGCGGAACAAATTTGCCCCGCATGGGGGACTTCAATCTCACGGTGATTCTGGACGCCATCCGGCGGTCCTCCGGCGGCCTCAGCCGCGTGGAACTCGCCCAGATCGTTGGCCTTTCCCCGCAGACGATTTCCAACATCTCCCGGCGCCTGCTCGACCAGAACCTGATCGTCGAAGCCGGCAAGGAAGGGAGCGGGCCCGGCAAGCCGCGCACCATCCTCCGGCTGAACCCTGCGGGAATGTACGCCGTTGGCGTGCACCTCGATCCTGCCGTCACCACCTTCGTGGTGCTCGACCTTGTGGGGGCCGTCGTCAGGCACTCACGGATCAATACCCCCGGCGCCAGCGACCCCGACGGGATCATCGCCACCATTGCCGCCGAGATCAAGGACCTTGTGGCCGCCTCCGGCGTCGACCCGGACAAGATTGCCGGTCTCGGCGTCGCAGCTCCGGGCCCTATCAACCTGGAAGAGGGCACAGTTGTGGATCCGCCGCTGTTGCTCGGCTGGGACCGCGTGCCGTTGCGCGACGCCTTGGCGGAGGCCACCGGCCTGTCCACCCTGGTGGACAAGGACGTCACCAGCGCCGCGGTCGCCGAAACCTGGGCGGGCGGTCCCAGCGGCTCGGGCAGTTTCGTCTTTATGTACATGGGCACAGGCATCGGTTGCGGCATCGTCCTGAACGACGAAGTCGTGCGCGGCACCTCGGGGAATGCCGGCGAAATAGGGCACATCATTGTGGACCCGGACGGCGCGCCCTGCGACTGCGGACTGAGGGGATGCGTGAAGTCGTCGTGCATTCCGCAGGTCCTCGTGGCGCAGGCCGAAGCGGCCGGCGTCCTGGAAGTTGAGCGCCACCCCTCCGGCGCCCCGGCGGTCCAGGAGAGCTTCGCGAAACTGTGTGAGGCAGCTGACGCCGGCAACAGCAAGGCCGGGGAGATTATTGACCAGTCCGCCGTCCTCGTGGCCCGGGCCGTCGCCGTCGTCACCAACACCCTTGACGTCGAACGGGTGGTGTTCGGAGGCCCGTTCTGGACTCTCCTCTCGCAGAGGTACCTGGACCGCGTTCCGCAGCTGCTGGCGGAGAACAGCGCGGCCCGCAAGATCCATGGCGTCGAAGTTGTCGGCACAGGCGTGGGAGAGGACGTAGGTGCCGTCGGCGCGGCCTGCCTGGTGCTCGAGCATACGCTGGCCCCGCGCGCACAGCGGCTTCTGCTGGAAGGCTGAGGCTGGCCCGAGCTGCGGGACAGCGGGCAGCACTAACCTGAAATTGCATATCGGCTAAAGGCTGGGGCCAGCTGGAGGTTATTGGGGGCTGCAGCCGCTCGAAGATCGGAGCGTCATGCATCGCCCTGCCAAAATAGATCCTGCCAAAAAAGGCCCCGCCAAAGCGGGTGCTGCCAAATTAGTGGCCGCGCTGTTGTCCGCGGCAGCCCTGCTGGCAACGGCGGCCTGTTCCGCGCAACAGCCGGCCGCCGAAAACCGGACCCTGAAAATCGTCTACCAAAAAACGGATTCGTTTTCCGCCCTCGACACCTTGTTCAAGGACGCCAAGAAGGACTTCGAAGCCGCCAACCAGGGGACCACCGTTGAGCTGCAGCCCATCGAGGCCAATGACGACGACTACGGCACGAAGCTTGCGCTGGCCCTGAGATCGGCAGAGACCGCCCCGGACGTCTTTTACGAGGACACGTTCAAAGTGAGGTCCGACGTCGACGCCGGATACCTCCTGAAACTGGACAGCTACCTCGAGAAGTGGGACGACTGGAAGACGTTCAACGAAGCCGCCAAAGCTGCAGGCACCGGAGACGACGGCGGCATCTACGCCGTGCCCCTCGGAACCGACACCCGGGCCATCTGGTACAACAAGAAGGTCCTGCAGAAGGCCGGCATTGCCGTTCCATGGCAGCCCCGGTCCTGGGACGACATCCTCGATGCTGCACGCAAAATGAAGGCCGCGGACCCGGAACTCGTCCCGTTCAATATGTACGCCGGCAAAGCCACCGGTGAAGGCACTGTGATGCAGAGCTTCTACGAGCTGCTCTACGGTACGGGCAGCGAACTGTACGACCAGCAGGAGAAGAAATGGGTGGTTGGCTCGCAGGGATTCACGGATTCGCTGGCGTTCCTGAAAACCCTTTACGACGAGAAGCTGGCTGTCGCGCCGGCCGAGGCGCTTGATGCCAACGTCTGGAAGAAAGTCTTCGGTGAATGGCTGCCGCAGGGCAAAATGGGGGCCACGGTGGAAGGGTCCTACACGCCGTCGTTCTGGCAGAAGGGCGGCAGCTACGAGTGGGCCGGCTACGCGGAGGACATGGGCGTTGCCAGGTTCCCCACGCAGCGGGGCCAGGAACCGGGCGGCGTCAGCATGTCCGGCGGCTGGACCCTGGCCGTCGGGGCGGACTCCAAGAATCCGGACCTGGCGTTCAAGTTCCTCACCGAGGCCATGAACAAGAAGAACTCGCTGTCGTTCACCGTGGCCAGTTCCCAGATCGCGGTCCGCACGGACGTGGCTTCCGAACCGGACTACCTGGCGGCCAACCCGTTCGTGAAGGACGTGTCAGAGCTGGTGTCCGTCACCCACTACCGGCCTGCCACCGCCGACTATCCTCGGATCTCGGCCGCGGTGCAGGTAGCGACCGAAGCCGTGATCACCGGCACCCTCTCGCCGCAGGAGGCGGCCGAGCAGTACGACAAGACAGTCAGGGACCAGGTGGGTGAAGCCAAGGTCCTGCAGAAGTAGCGCATGCCTGCTCGAAAATCCGTCCGGCGGCAGCTCCGGCTGCTGCCGGTTGTGCCTTCCGTCCTGCTGATCCTCCTTTTCCTGGCGGCGCCCGTCCTGTGGTCCTTCCACGCGTCCTTCACCAACGCGGCCCTGACCGGGCGCAACGCCAGGAATCCGGCCTGGACCGGCCTCGAGAATTACACCCGTCTGCTCACCGACGCCGCGTTCCCGGCCTCGGTGGTCCTGACGATAGTTTTCGTCGTAGCGTCTGCGATCGTGGGCCAGAACCTGCTGGGACTCCTTATTGCCGGGCTGATGGCGCGCGCCCGGAAAAGCGTGTCCGCCGTGGTGGGAACAGCCGTGGTGGCGGCCTGGGTGCTTCCCGAGATTGTTGCGGCCTTCGCCGCCTACGCCTATTTCAGCAGGGACGGGACCCTGAACCAGCTGCTGGCCGGTGCGGGCCTGGCCGGTGCCGACTGGCTGTATGCGTTCCCCATGGTGGCCGTGGTGCTGGCCAACATCTGGCGAGGCACCGCATTCTCCATGCTGGTGTACCGGGCGGCCCTCGCCGACGTGCCCCGTGAGATCTCGGAGGCCGCCCTGATGGACGGGGCGGCGGGCTGGCAGCGCCTGGTGTTCATCACGCTGCCGCTGATCAGATCCAGCATCGCCACCAACCTGATGCTCGTCACGCTGCAGACCCTGGCCGTCTTCACCCTGATCTGGGTGATGACGGCCGGTGGACCGTCCAACGCCAGCACCACCCTGCCGGTCCTGGCCTACCAGGAAGCGTTCAAGTTCGGCGACATCGGCTACGGCACCGCCATCGCCTCGGTGCTCATTGTCCTTGGCTTGGTGTTCGGGATCGCCTACGTCCGGCTGCTCAAGGGGGACAGACGATGACGACGGCGGAACGGGCCGCCCGTCGGGCAACGCACGGGGGCGTGACCTCGCCGGGGCGGCGCTCCGCCCGCACCCCGGCAGACGCTGCCCTGCTGCTGATCGGTGCCTGCTTCGTGCTGCCGCTGCTGTGGCTGGTTTTCGCCTCGCTGGACACCAAAGCCGGGTACGAGACACAGCTGCCGGCCAGTGCCTCGCTCACCAACTTTGCGGCCGTGCTCACTCCGGAGCTTCTGATCAGGCCCCTCTGGAACAGCCTGCTGCTCTCCGGCGGGACGGCAACGGTCACCCTGGTGGCGGCCGTGCTGGCGGCATACCCGCTTTCCCGATTCGAGTCCAGGTTCAACCGGCCGTTCCTGTATTCAATCCTGTGCGGCACCTGCCTGCCGGTGACGGCCATCATGGTGCCCGTCTATGGCCTGTTCGTCCAGCTGCGGCTGCTGGATTCCATGCCTGCCACGGTTTTCTTCATGGCGGCAACCGCCCTGCCCATGGCCATCTGGATGACCAAGAATTTCATGGACACGGTGCCTGTTTCGCTGGAGGAAGCCGCGTGGGTGGACGGCGCGTCCGGGCTCACGGCGCTGCGCACAGTAGTGCTGCCGCTCATGCGCCAGGGCCTGGGGGTGGTGTTCATCTTTGTTTTCATCCAGACCTGGGGCAACTTCTTTGTGCCCTTCGTGCTGCTGCTGTCCCCGTCCAAGCAACCCGCGTCCGTTTCGATCTTCAGCTTCTTCGGACAGCACGGCGCCATCGCCTACGGCCAACTGGCCGCGTTTTCGATCCTCTATTCGGTACCCGTCCTGGTCCTCTACGCACTGGTGGCGCGCGGGGCCAGCGGATCGTTTGCGCTGTCCGGGGCGATGAAGGGCTGAGCCTCCCCGTCAGTCGATGTCTTCGACCACAGTTCCGAACGGGATGGTGTCGTCCAGGTGTGCCTGGTGGCCGGTGGGGCCGGGGTTGTAAAGGACCCTGACGCCGTGCATCTTTTCGGCCGCCGACTGCATGAGGATCGGCCGGACGGTATTGATGAAACTCTCGCTCTTGTCGGCGAGATACTCCTGGTAACTGGCTGGAAGCTGAATCATCCCATCAGGATAGTACCGCCCGGCCCACATGGGGAGGGCTCCCCATTGTGGAAACTGCCGGCCACGGCTTGGATAGGATGGCCGGTGGCGGACGATTGCGACCGCCGGCAACCTGGCAGCAGCAGCCGCCGGTCATGAACAGCAACCAGGGGGACTCTTCAGTGCTTCAGACTACGGCCGCCGTCCGGATCGAAGCGGCGGAACTGGCCCGGGCACAGCAGGTCATGGCCAATATCTCGCGCAGCTTCGATGCGAAGGTCGTGGGGCAGGCCAGGCTACGTGAATCACTGCTGGTGGGGCTCATGACGGGCGGCCACATCCTGCTGGAAAGCGTCCCCGGGCTGGCGAAGACCACCGCGGCACAGACCGTGGCGGACGCCGTCAGCGCAGAGTTCCGCAGGATCCAGTGCACCCCGGACCTGTTGCCCAGCGACATCGTCGGCACGCAGATCTACGACGCGGCCAAGGGGACATTCGTCACCCAGCTGGGTCCGGTCCACGCCAACATCGTGCTCCTGGACGAGATCAACCGCTCCAGCGCCAAAACGCAGAGCGCCATGCTCGAAGCGATGCAGGAGCGGCAGACGTCCATCGGGGGAGTGGTGCACCGGCTGCCGACGCCGTTCCTGGTGCTGGCCACCCAGAACCCCATCGAGCAGGAGGGAACCTACCTGCTTCCCGAGGCCCAGATGGACCGCTTTATGCTCAAAGACGTCCTGGACTACCCCACACCGGCTGAAGAGGCCGAAATCATCCGCCGGATCGATTCCGGCGTCTTCACCGACGAACAGCGCCCTGCCGCCGCCGCGTCGCTTGACGCGGTCTCGGAAGTGCAGGAACTGGTCAAGCGCATCTACATCGACCCGGCGATTGTCAGGTACATCGTGGGGCTGGTGTTCGTCACCCGCAACGCCGCCCAGTACATCGACGCCCGCCTGGCTGGTTTCATCGAATTCGGTGCCAGCCCCCGCGCCAGTATTGCCTTCAGCCAGGCCGCCCGCGCAGTGGCCCTCCTGAACGGCCGCGACCACGTGATCCCCGAGGACGTGAAGTCACTGGCCCACCGCGTGCTCCGGCACAGGATCATCCTTGGCTTCGAGGCGGTGGCGGAGCAGGTTCCCGTCGAGACCGTCATCGATGCCATCGTGGCGTCCGTCCAGACCCCCTGAGCGCGCCCCTATGTCCAGCCTCCTGACCCGGGTGAAATCGAAGATGTCGATCTTCGCCCACCGCAAGGCCCGGGGAATGCTCGACGGCGAATACGGTTCCGTCTTCAAAGGCCGCAGCCTGGACTTTGACGACCTCCGGGCCTACATCCCCGGAGACGAAGTCCGCGATATCGACTGGAAAGCGTCCGCCCGGCACGGCTCCCCGCTCATCAAACGTTATGTTGCCGTGCGGCGGCAGACTTTGCTGCTGATCACGGATACCGGCCGCAACATGGCCGCCGCCGCGCTCGGCGGCGAGGAGAAGAAGGACATTGCCGTGATGGCCCTGGGCGTGGTGGGCTACCTTGCCCAGCGCCACGGCGACGTCGTGGGCCTGGTCTGCGGTGACGCTGAGGGCTCCCGGTCCTTGCCCGCAAAGGCCGGCGAAGCCCACCTCGAAAGGCTCCTGCGCGCCGTCGACGGCGACACGGGGCTGACGTCGCCCCGCAGCAGCATCGGCGAACAGCTTTCCTATGTGGCACGCAACTACGGGCAGCGCATGCTGCTCTTTGTCGTGGCGGACGAAATTGTCCCCGATGCCGCCATGGAGCGGCTGCTTCGCCGGCTCCGGGCCCAACACGAGGTCCTTTGGCTGACAGTGCGGGACGCGCAGCTGGCCGCAGCCGGCCCGGGCAGGTTACATGCCGGCGGGATACAGGCGGCCGCCACCCAACCCGCCGACCGCTACGACGTGGCGGACTCCCGCCTCCTCCCCGGCCGGCTGGCGGCATCGGAGGCTGTCATCCGTTCCTATGCGGCTGCGCAGGAACAGCGCGATGCGGCCCGGGAGGCCGTGCTGCGGCGGCTGGGCATTGCCCACGTCCACGCCGGCAGCAGCCATGATGTGATGCCAGCCGTGTTTACCCTGCTGGAACGGCACCGCCGTGGAAAATGATCCCGGTTTCTATGCCCCGCTGACGTACAGCGCGTGGTTGACGTGGGCCGGGCTGGGCCTGCTGTTCCTCGTGGCCGCCTGGCTGGCCTTCGTCTTCCTGAGCACCCGGCACCGGCCGGGCACGGTGCCCGCCGTCCCCTCCCGGCCGCCGTCGGATCCGTCCGGCCTCAAGCAGGAGTACCTGCGCCGCATCGATGCCGTGGCCGTCGACGCGGCCGCCGGCCGGGTGTCGGCGCGCGCCTCCCACCAGGAGCTGAGCATGCTCATCAGGAGCTTTGTCCGCGACATTGCCGGGATCGACGCTCCGCGGATGACCCTGGCGGAGCTCAACCGGCAGGGCATTCCGGCGGCCGCGATGGCCATCAGCAGCCTTTATCCGGAGGAATTCGGCCCCGATCCCCGGGACACTGAACCACGCGACTCTGTCGCGGCCGCGGCGGAAACGGCCCGGGAGGTGGTCCGGGCGTGGAACTGATTTTCTGGTGGATGATTCCGGCGGCCCTCCTGGTTGCCGTGGGAACGTACTGGGTGGCCCGGAAGCGGGACCGGAGCCACGGTTCCCTCCGGCTGCCCGTGGCCCACAGCCACCGGCTCACCGAACTGCCGGAGTACCAGGCCGCTTTGAGGCGCCACCGCCGCTGGCTCACTGTTGCCGCGGTCGCCGGGGGAGTGCTGATGGCGGCGGCAGTGGTTTCGGCGGCACGGCCGGCCGAGCGAAACACGGTCAGCCCCGAGCAGCGCAACCGCGACATCATCCTGTGCCTGGACGCGTCGGGATCCATGAGCAGCGCCGACGCGGCAGTGGTGGAAGTCTTCGCCCGGCTGGCCCAGGGATTCGACGGCGAACGGCTGGGCCTGACCGTCTTCGACAGCAGCGCGGTACAGGTGTTCCCGCTGACTGATGACTATGACTTCGTGAAGGAACAGCTTCAGGTTGCCAAGGAAGCATTCGACGGAGCACCCGGAAGCGCCGGTTTCCTGGACGGCACCTGGAACGGCGCCGGATCCTCGCTGATCGGTGACGGGTTGGCTTCGTGCGTGCAGGGCTTCCCGGCGGCCGATGAGGGCGGGCAGGCCGGAGCCGGCGGCACACAGGAACGGTCGCGGTCGGTCATCCTGGCCACCGACAACTTCGTCTCGGGTGATCCCATCTTCACCCTCGAGGAAGCGGCGGCGCTGGCCAAGAAGAAGGACGTCCGCATGTACGCCCTCAACCCCGGAGACTTCGACTATGGGACGGACCCGGCCCAGCCCGGCGCCCAGCTGCGGACGGCAGCGGAAGGGACGGGCGGGGCGTACTACCCGCTGGACAGTCCGGAAGCGGTCCAGGACATCATCCGCAAGGTCCAGGCCACGGAGGCCACCGCGTTCAAGGGCGCCCCGCAGGCCGCCGTGGCGGACCGCGCCGAGATTCCGCTGGGAATCGCCTTGGTGTCCGGTTTGGTGCTGGCCGGGGCGTCCTGGAGGCTCAGGCCATGACCTTTCAGCCGATCTGGCCCTGGTGGGTCATGGTTCCGGTGATTCTCGCCGCCGCCGTTGTCCTGGCGTGGGCGGCCGTCCGACGCCGGCCCGGCCGTGCGGGACTCCGCAGCGCGTTGCTGCCGGCGGGACTCGTGCTTCTGCTTTTGTTGGCGGCGCTCCGGCCTGGTGTGCCCGGCGGGAGCGTCCGGGCCGCCGCAGCCGACGTGAATGTCTTTTTTGTCGTGGACACCACCAGCAGCATCGCAGCTGAGGACTACGGAAACGGCAGCCCCAGGCTCGACGGCGTCCGGAAGGACATCATGGCCATAGCCGGTGAGCTCGCCGGAGCCAGGTTCTCCATGATCACGTTCGACTCCCAGGCCGTTGTCCGGATGCCGCTGACCACGGACGCCTCCGCCCTCGACACCCTGACCGGTGTCCTGGATCCCCAGGTCACCGTGTATTCCACGGGCAGCAGCGTAACGGTGGCCCGGACCCTGCTTAACGAACGGCTGAAGGCAACACGGGACAGCCACCCTGAGCGGGCCCGGATTGTGTACTACCTCGGCGACGGCGAGCAGACCAGCGTCAAGGCACCGGAGCCGATGCGCGCGGATGCATCGCTGGTGAACGGCGGCGCAGTGCTCGGTTACGGCACCGCGCAGGGCGGCCGGATGAAGGAGAAGACCAACTATTCATCCGCCGCGGGCACCGACTACATCCAGGACCGCAGCGGCGGAAGCGCCGGGGACGCCGTGTCCCGAATCGACGAGGACATGCTGAGGGGGATCGCAGCACAGCTCGGTGTGCCGTATGTGCACCGCGCGGCAGGGGATGAAGTGGCCCCGATGATGCAGGCGGCCAGGCCCGGGGCACTGAAGGAAACGTCGGAGTCCCTCGAAGGCCGGGTGGAACTCTACTGGGCGCCGGCGCTGGCCGCGTTCGTCCTTGCCCTGTGGGAGAGCCTTAGGGTGCTCCGCCAGCTGAGGCAGCTTAGGCCGGCGGAAAAGGCGGCCCGCCCATGAACAGCGATCAGTTCCCGCCAACCACACCGAATCCCGGAAAGCCAGATCAGGGAAGACACTTGCGGCGCCGCCTGCTGCTTGCATCCGCTGTGCCCGTGCTGCTTGCCGCGGCGCTCGCCGTCAAGCTGTTGAGCGTCGGCTACCTGGGCGGCCAGGCTGCGGGGGCATTCGGCAGCGGCGACCAGGCTTCCGTTGCTTCGGCGGCCTCCGGGCTGGGAATCGCGAATTTCGTGGAACGGCACAAGGCGCCCTTTGCCGCCGGCGATGCCCTGGTGCTGAGCGGGGACTATGCCGGCGCCCGCACCCTTTTCGAGGCATCCCTCGCCGATGCCACACCGGCCGACGAGTGCAAGGTGCGCGTCAACCTGGTCCTGAGCATCGAACGGCTGGCGGACCGTACCGCGGAGACGGCCGGGCCGGCCGATGGCGGCACGGAAGCCGCGAAACTTTATGACGACGGCCTGGCCGTGGTCAAGGCAGCCCCGCCCGGGTGCTTTAGCCCGGACGGAAGCCAGGGCAACGCCACCGGAGCTGACGGCGAAGGCGACCGCCTGCGGGAAGCCGAAGAGCGGCTGCAGGCCAAAGCGGACAAGCTTGGAAGCCCGGCAGCGGAACCCGGCGACGGCGCCGACGAGCAGCCGCAGCCCGACCCCGAACCGCAGCAGAGCCAGTTGGACAAGCTCGGGGAGTCCGCCAAGTCCGCGCAGCGGGAGCGGAACGACGGCAGGCAAAGGGACGAATACCTGAACGGCGCCGACTCCGAAACCGGGGCCGAAAAACCCTGGTGACTTGCTGCAGGTAGTCCGTGAATTCCCGCTGGTAGTCCGGGCGCCCACGCCGGCAGACTGCGACCAAATCCCCTAGCGCCAACGACGGACGCGTACCAAGCTAATGACGGGGGGAGGCGGAACAAGAGAGCGGCGGCTCCTCATGAGGATTGCAAAAACTGAAGACGGGCTTACGTGGGTGTGGGCGTCGTGGCTCGTTGCGGCGATGCTGTCGCTGGCGGTCCTGGACCTGACCGTATTTGGGTTGGTGATCCCGGCTTCAGCGCTTCTGCTGGCCGTCCTGGCAGGTCCCGGTGTCCGCCGCCGGGGGAACCGGCGGAAAAGAGTCGACAAGCTGGATCTCGCCGTCGTCGCGGTGCTTTACCTCGCGGTCGTCGGGCTCTTCCGCCTTGCATTTACGATGTTCACCGTTGCCAATGTCCTCGGCCTCTTCCTTTGCTTCGGCGCCGGGCTTGTCCTGGGAGTCGCAGGGCCGGTGCTCTACACGGTGCGACGCCGCCGGCCATTGTCCGATGTGGGGCTGTGGCTGGGGAACTGGAAGGCGGCTGTCATCCTGGGACTTGTTCTGTCTGCCATCCAATTCGCAATCACCCTCTTTGGCTACACCCTGCCGGCGCCCGTGGACTGGGTGCCGCTGCTCGTTATGTCGTTGACTGTCGGCGCATTCGAGACAATCTTCTTCCGGGGTTTCGTCCAGACGCGCCTCACCGCGAGCTTCGGCCAGGTCCCCGGCATCGCGCTGGCGGCGGCCCTCTACGCCGCTTATCATGTTGGCTACGGGATGGGCGCGGAAGGAATGCCCTTCCTGTTCGGGCTTGGCGTTGTGTACGCCGTGGCCTTTGCGCTGGTCCGGAACGTCCTTGTTCTGTGGCCGCTGCTTACACCCCTAGGGTCCTTTTTCAACAACCTCAACAGCGGGGACATAGAACTTCCATGGGAGGCGATCCTGGGATTCGCCGATGTCCTGGGACTGATGGTCGCTGCAGTGTGGTGGGGGCGCCGACGGCTCCAGAAGGCGGCCCGGCGGGAGGCTTGAAACCGCGGTCAGCCGGGCAGGGCTTCCGGGCGCTGGTCGATTCGGGGCTTTGGGCGAACAATGTTCTGTGCTGTGACGCAACAGGACGTAAAGGTGCGTCTTAATTCGGCGGCCAGCTTGAACGCTCCGGAGGCGGGCCCTAGAGTCATATACAAGTTACCGACGTAACGTGTCAGCGATCCTCCGCATTGGATGCGCCGCTCAGCGGCCGCCAGGAGGGTGTGGGTGCCCCCATGTGGGCCTGACATTTGCTCACGGAGAACTTCTTGTCAGGCGTAACAGTCGCGGCTGCGCCCTGCCGAAGTTCACTCCGTGTTCCCCAAACTCAAATTCATTGACGGTTCGGCGATTCCGAGGTCCCATGGACTAAGGCGCAGCTGCCGCCAATGGCTCAAAGCCAAGGACGCAAATGTCTCCACCTAGCCTTATTGACACACACCCGAATCTCTCCGACACTGCTCCGGTGGCGCTCTCCTATGAGCTGTTCCCGCCGCGTTCCCCGGCTGCCGCCGAGTCGCTCTGGACTACGATCCGCGAGCTGGAATCCACGGATCCGGACTATGTATCCGTGACCTACGGCGCGAGCGGCTCCAACCGGGACACCGCCGTCGAACTCATCAACCGGCTCCTGCTGGAGACGACGCTCCGCCCGCTCGCACACCTGACCTGCGTGGGCAACACGCCGCAGGAGCTGTCCGAAATCATCGGTGAACTGCTCGACGTCGGCGTCCGGGGCATCCTGGCGCTTCGCGGTGACCAGCCCAAGGACGGCGGGACCCCCGTCGTCGGCTCCCTGCGCTACGCCCAGGACCTCATCGAACTGATCCGCCGCGTGGAACAGCGCCGTTCGGCCCTATTGTGCGCCGGCAAAGTGGCGGTCGGCGTGGCCGCGTACCCCACCCGGCATCCGGAATCACCCACTGAGGCCCACGACGTCGAGGTGCTGCTGGCCAAGCAGCGCTCCGGTGCCGACTTCGCCATCACCCAGGTGTTTTTCCAGACCGAGCAGTACGCCGACCTCATCACGAGGGCACGCCGGGCGGGGGTCACGATTCCGATCATCCCGGGCGTCATGCCACTGACCAGCGTCCGCCGGCTAACCCGCCTGGGTGAGCTCACCGGCGTCGAACCCGCTCCGGAACTGATGGCACGGCTGGCCGCCGCGGACAGCGACACCGAACGCCGGCTGATCGGCGTACGCGCCACGGTGGATCTGGCCAACGCTGCCCTGGACGCCGGAGCACCGGGAATCCACCTGTACACCTTCAACGAACATGCGTGCGCGCTGGAAGTCCTGGACAAACTGGCACTGCCGCGGCCCGCCCGTCCGGCGAGCAGGCTCAGTGCCATTGCCCGCCGCCACCAGGAAATGGCGAGCTGAGAGCCACCCCGCCCGATCCCCTTAGCACCAAGCAGCTAGCACCAAGCAGTTAGCGCCGCGCAGGTAGCACCTGCAGCACCAAACACCCCTGATTTTCACCGACACATTCAAGGAATTTTCACATGACTGAGCAGAACACCCCGGCCGTGGCCACTCCGTTCCCGTCCGCCTCGATCCTGGGCTACCCGCGCATCGGCCGCCGCCGCGAACTGAAGAAGGCCGTCGAAGCCTACTGGGCAGGCAAGATCGACGCCGCCGCGCTTGACGCCGCCGCCAAGGAAATCCAGCTGGGCACCGCGAAGCGCCTGCAGGGCCTGGGCCTCACCGAAGCCGCAGCCGTACCCGGCACCTTCTCCTTCTACGACCAGGTGCTCGACGCCGCCGCCCACCTCGGCGCCGTGCCGGCCCGTTTCGGCAACCTCCTCAACGCTGAGGGACAGCTGGACATCGACGGCTACTTCACCCTGGCCCGCGGCAACAAGGACCAGCAGCCGCTGGAAATGACCAAGTGGTTCGACACCAACTACCACTACCTGGTGCCGGAAATCGGCCCGGAAACCAACTTCGCGCTGGCCTCCAACCGGATCGTTGAAGAGTTCGAATACGCCCTCGCCAACGGTGTGGAGACCCGCCCGTACATCGTCGGCCCGGTCACCTTCCTGCTCCTGAGCAAGGCTTCCGACGACGCCCCGGCCGGCTTCAGCCCGCTGTCCCGCCTCGAGGACGTCCTGCCGGTCTACACCGCGCTGCTGGAAAAGCTCGCCGCCGCCGGCGCCAGCTGGGTCCAGCTGGACGAGCCCGCCCTGGTGGTTGACCAGGACACCTCCGCCGAAGAGATCCAGGCCGCGGCGGCACGCTCCTACGAGGTCCTGTCCGCTGCAGCCAACCGCCCGCAGCTTTTTGTCTCCACCCCGTACGGCGCACTGAACGGCCAGCTGGGCACCCTCGCCGCCACCAACATCGACGCCCTGCACATCGACGTCTTCAAGGGCGCCGTCCCCTCCGCAGCAGCACTCGCCGCACTGGGCAGCAAGACCCTGGTTGCCGGCGTCGTGGACGGCCACAACATCTGGCGCAACGACCTGCAGGCCTCGGCGGACAAGATCGCCGAACTGAAGAAGTCCGTGGCCAAGCTGGCCATCAGCACGTCCACCTCCACCCAGCACGTCCCGCACGACGTCGCGGAAGAGGCACAGCTGTCCGAGCAGCTCCGCAGCTGGCTGGCCTTCGCCGACCAGAAGGCTGTTGAGGTTGTCACCCTCGCCGGCCTGCTCACCGACGCTGCCGCCGTGCAGCCGGCCATCGATGAAGCCACCCGCATCATCGCCAACCGCGCCGCCGCCGAGGGCGTCCAGCGCGCCGACGTCCGTGCCCGCACCGCGGCCCTGACGCCGGCCGACTTCAGCCGCTCCGAATACTCGGTCCGCGAAGCCGCCCAGGAAGAGGCCCTGCACCTGCCGCCGCTGCCCACCACCACCATCGGCTCCTTCCCGCAGACCTCCGAAATCCGTTCGGCCCGTGCCCGCAACAACAAGGGCGACCTCACCAATGAGCAGTACGAGCAGCTCATGAAGGACGAGATCAAGCGCGTTGTGGAGCTGCAGGAAGAGCTCGGCTACGACGTCCTGGTGCACGGCGAGCCCGAGCGCAACGACATGGTCCAGTACTTCGCCGAGAACCTGGAAGGCTTCGACGTCACGGTGCACGGCTGGGTCCAGTCCTACGGCTCACGCTGCACCCGCCCGTCCATCCTCTGGGGCGACGTCACCCGCAGCGCCCCCATCACGGTGGCCTGGGCCGAGTACGCCCAGTCGCTGACCAGCAAGCCGATGAAGGGCATGCTGACCGGTCCGGTCACCATCCTGGCCTGGTCCTTCGTCCGCGACGACCAGCCGCTGGGCGAGACCGCCAACCAGGTGGGCCTGGCCCTCCGCGACGAAATCGCCGACCTCGAAGCCGCCGGCATCAAGGTCATCCAGGTGGACGAGCCCGCCCTGCGCGAGCTCCTTCCCCTGCGCAAGGCCGACCAGGCCTCCTACCTGGACTGGTCCGTGAACTCGTTCCGCCTGGCCACCGCCGGTGCTGCCGACGCCACCCAGATCCACACCCACCTGTGCTACTCCGAGTTCGGCGCTATCATCGACGCCATCGACGGACTGGACGCGGACGTCACCTCCATCGAGGCCGCACGTTCACGCATGGAGGTTGTCCACGACCTCGAGTCCCACGGCTTCGGCCGCGGCGTTGGCCCGGGCGTCTACGACATCCACTCGCCGCGCGTCCCGGGTGAGCAGGAAGTCACCGAGCTGCTCAGCACCGCTGTGAAGCACGTCCCGTCCCGCCAGCTCTGGGTCAACCCGGACTGCGGCCTGAAGACCCGCGGCTACGCCGAGACCGAAGAGTCCCTGCGCAACCTCGTCGCAGCCACCAAGACGGTCCGTGCCGAACTGCTCGAAGCAGCCAAGTAGTAGCAGCCAGGTAGCCAAAAGCAACCACGCACGACGGCGGCCGGTCACCTCAGGTGACCGGCCGCCGTCGGGCTTTAACAATCGATTGCTTTACGACTCCCAGACAATTTCGTCGTCCACCACGCCGTCCTCGTCGGCGGAGGCCACCAGCACTTCGTCGGTGAAGTGCTCGCCCAGCGTGAAGTCCAGGACGAAGTAGCGTTCGGGCTGGCCGGGGTAGATTCCCACGTGGCCCAGCTTCAGGGCCTTCAGGAACACAGCATTCGTCAGCTGGCTCCTGTCCTCCACGCCGAACACCTTCTTGAGGTGCTCGTCCTTGATGGCATTGCAGTGGAAGTGGCGGTACTCCTGGGGGCTGGTGCCCTCCTGGTCCAGCTCCTCGGCAATCATGTCCCGCACCTGGTCCACGAGCTCGGGCAGGTACCGCAACCTGTAGTCCACCTTGTGCATGGCCGCCTCGTCGAAGTGGTCATGCGCGTTGATGTTCAGGTCCAGTTCAACCGGCCGGCCAGCCAGTTCATGTTTGGCGGCGATGTTATGGTCCCGGCCGTGGTTGAGCTCGATCTCTCCAAAGTGGCGGCTGAGTACCTTGTTCATATCTTCAACATAGTCCTCTCGGGCAGTCCATTCCAGCATCGGGGATTTTTTATCTGGGACGGGACCCGGGCGGGTCCCCGCGCAGGTACATTGATCGGATGCACACTGCTGCCGCCGTCGTCGCCCGATCCCGCGAGCTTTTCGACAGCGGGGCGACCCGTCCGCTGGCCTGGCGCCTCGAACAGCTGGGAAATCTGCGCAGGATGCTGACCGAACGCGGTGGGGATTTCGTCGGCGCCCTGCTCAGCGACCTGGGCAAGCACCGGAGCGAATCGCAGCTGACCGAAATTGGATTCGTCACCGCCGAGGCGGCCCACCTGGAACGGCACCTGGCAGCGTGGCTGCGGCCCCGCCGGGTCGACGTGCCGCTCGCTGTGCGGCCGGCCAGGGCCTGGACCGAGCTAACTCCGCTCGGGGTGGTGCTGGTGATCGGACCCTGGAACTACCCGGTGCAGCTGACCCTCGCACCGCTCGCCGGAGCCATTGCCGCCGGCAACACCGTGATCCTGAAGCCGAGCGAGCATGCCCCGGCCACGTCGGCCGCCCTGGCCCGCTGGGTGCCCGAGTACCTGGGCGGCGCCGCAGCGGTGGTGACCGGCGGCATCCCTGACACCACGGCCCTGCTGGCGGAACGTTTCGACCACATTTTCTTCACGGGCGGGCAAAACGCCGCCCGCGTGGTCATGCGGGCTGCGGCCGAACACCTGACGCCGGTGACCCTGGAACTGGGAGGCCGGTGCCCGGCCTACGTCGACGGCACCGCTGACCTGGCGACCACGGCCAGGCGCATCGCCTGGGGCCGGTTCGTGAACGCAGGGCAGACGTGTGTGGCGCCCGACTATGTGCTGGCCACTCCCGGGGTGCTGGAGGCCCTCGAGCCGCAGCTGGTCCGGGCCATCACCTCAATGTTCGGAACGGACCCGTCGGCCAGCGCCTCCTATGGCCGGATCATCGACGACCGGCACTTCGTACGGCTCGCGGAGCTGGCTGACGGCAGCACGGTGGTCCACGGCGGCCAGCGGGACCGGGGCAGCCGGTACTTTGCGCCGACCCTGCTGCGGCCCGAACCCGGCGATGCTGTCCTGGACGAGGAAATCTTCGGCCCGCTGCTGCCGTTGGTCCCCGTCACCGGAAGCGACGAGGCCATACGCATGATCAACGCCGGTCCCAAGCCGCTCGCCGTGTATGTCTTCAGCCCCGATGACAAGGTCCGCGGGTCCTTCGCGGAGAATACGTCGTCCGGTGCCCTTGCCTACGGGGCGCCGGCGGCGCACGCCGCGGTCCCGGGGCTCCCGTTCGGCGGGGTCGGCGGCAGCGGCATGGGCGCCTACCACGGTGAGCATTCCGTGCGGACGTTCTCGCACGAGCGGGCCGGCCTGGACAAACCGATGTGGCCGGACACCATCGGGCTGGCCTATCCGCCGTACGGCACGGCAAAGGACCGGCTGGTTACCGCCCTGCTGTCTTCTGCAGGGCGGGTGCCGTTCCGTTCCCGCTAACTTTCACGGGTTGGTTCCCAGGCTGTGCAGGGTATCGGCCAGGAGTTCGACGAAGAGCTGGACCCTGGCCGTCTGCTTGTCATTGATCAGCAGGGCAAACACGTTCCTGGCCAGCCTGATCTCCGGAACGTCAAGGACCACCACTCCGGCGGGCCGGTGCCGCAGGGCAAGTTCGGGGACGAGAGCCGCGCCAAGGCCCGCGGCGGTCATTTCGAGGCTCGCATGGAAGTCATCGCTGTAGGCGACGACCCGGGGGTGCAGGTTGCAGCTGGCGAACAGCCGTTCAATCACCGTTGCGTCGCTGGTGCCCGGGTGGTGGACAATCCACGGCATGTCGGACAGATGGTCCGCGGCCACCTTGGCGTCGGTGCGGAAACCCCAGGCCGCGGGAAGCACCACGCGGAAGTCGTCGTCGCCGATCCACTGCCGGTTCACCGTATGCGGCCACGCCAGGCCGGACTGGCCCACCTGGTAGACCAGGGCCACATCGAGTTCGCCGCCGGTGCGCAGCCCCTGGATGGTCTGCGCCGGCTCGGCCACGGAAACCCGGAGGTCGATGCCGAGCTTCTTCCATGCCGGGTTCCGCAGGATCAGCGGCAGGACGTAGGTGGCGAGGCTGGGGAATATTCCCAGCCTGAGTTCCTGGCTGGTGGCGTCGTGGGTCCTGGCGGCAGCCGCCATGAGGGCCTCGATGTCCGTCAGGACCTTGGCGGCGTGCCGGGTCATCACCAGGGCAGCTTCGGTGGGGTGAATGCTTCTGGCCGAGCGCTGGAAGAGATCCACGCCGGTGTCCCGCTCCAGGGCGGACATCTGCTGGGAGACGGCGGAGGCCGTGTAGCCGAGCCGGTTGGCTGCCGCCGCGAATGAGCCCAGCCGCGTGACCTCCACCAGCGTCCGCAAATGAACAGGGTTGATCAATGGTTGCCCTTCGCCTTCGGAAATCCCGCTTCATTGTGGCATATCGCCCCGTGGCCCCGGAATGTCGCCCTCCCGGGGCTGCATCCATGGCGGAGAATCGCGTCAAGGCGGCCGGCTGGAATTAAGACTCATCCGGGCGCCCGTCGGTTACGAATTGCCCATAAGACGATCCATCAGGATGATTCAGGCCAAGCCAACAGGAGCAGATCAGTGTCGCAAGCAGCAACGATTCCGGACGGCAGGCGGATAGCCGTCATTGGCAGCGGCGTGGCAGGACTGACCGCAGCCTATGTCCTGAACCAGCGGGACGCCGTGAGCCTTTTCGAGGCGGACTCCCGGCTGGGCGGACACGCCCACACCCACGAGGTGATGCAGCCGGACGGACCGGCCCTGGGCGTGGACACCGGCTTCATCGTGCACAACGAACGCACGTACCCCACGCTGCTGCGGCTCTTCGCGGAGCTGGGGGTTGAGACGCAGGACTCCGAGATGAGCATGTCCGTCCGCTGCGACGGATGCGGGCTTGAATACGCCGGGGCCCGTGCCAAAGGGCGCGGGATCATCCCCAGGCCCTCCACCTTGCTGCGCGGACGGTACCTGCTGATGCTGCTGGAGGTGACGCGGTTCCACCGCCGTGCCCGCGCCCTGCTGGCCGCGGAACCATCAGCGACTGCGGATGCAGGCACGGACGGCATGACTTTGGCAGATTTCCTGGCTCGGGAGAAGTTCAGCCGCTACTTTATTTCGCACTTCATGACCCCCGTGGTCAGTGCCGTGTGGTCCTGCGATCCCGCCACCGCGCTGGCCTACCCTGCACGCTATCTTTTCACCTTCCTGGCCCACCACGGCCTCCTGGGTGTCACGGGATCGCCGCAATGGCGGACCGTGACCGGTGGATCCCGTACCTACGTGGACAAGGTGTCCGCCACGCTGCCGGACGTCCGGCTCGCCAGCCCCGTCACCTCCGTGCGCCGCCACGCGGAGGGGATCGAACTCACCACCCCGCAGGGCAGGGAAAGCTTCGACGCCGTTGTGATCGCCACGCACCCCGGGCAGGCGCTGCGTATGCTCACCGACGCCTCGCCGGAGGAGAAGGACGCCCTGGGCAACATGCCCTACTCCGTCAACCAGACGGTCTTCCACCGCGACGAGGCCGTCCTGCCGTCCAGCGGCAATGCCCGGGCCTCGTGGAACTACCGGCTGCCGTCCTGCGACGCGCGGCCTGACAAGGTCCTGGTCAGCTACGACATGACACGCCTGCAGCGGCTCGCACCTGCCGACGGCGGCCGCTACATCGTGAGCCTGGGGGAGTCCGAACTCATCTCCGACGGCACGGTCCTGGACAGGATGGTCTACGAACATCCGCAGTACACGCCGGACTCCCTCCGGGCCCAGCAGCAGATCCTGGCGCTGGGGGACGGGCGCCTGGCCTTCGCCGGCGCGTACCACGGCTGGGGTTTCCATGAGGACGGCGCACTCTCCGGCGTCAATGCTGCCGCCCGGCTTGGCCGGACGTGGGAGCCGCGCGGCTGGGAACGGCAGGCCGTTGCTTCCCATCCCGCGCTGTCCGATTCTGCGCCGTCCGATGCTGCGCTGTCCGATTCCGGTTTGTCCCATTCGTCCATGCAGGGCGCTGCTGCGGAGGGAACCTGATGAATACCCAGGCAGCCATTTACCGCACGTCCATCGCCCATGTGCGCCGGACACCGCTGCACAATGCGTTCACGTACCGCAGCTACAGCTGGTACGTCGACGTCGACCGGCTCCCGTCCGTGCCCTGGCCGCTCAGGCCGCTCGTGGATTTCCGCGTCGCGGACCACCTCGGAGACCCGGCCGGCTCGCTCCGCGGCAACGTGGAACGGTTCCTGCGGACCCGGGGTATGGAGCCCGACGGCGGCAGGATCACCATGCTGGCCAGCGCCAGGGTGTTCGGCCACGTCTTCAATCCGCTCAGCCTGTTCTGGTGCCATGACGCCGCCGGGCACCTGCGCTGCGTCG
Source organism: Arthrobacter sp. P4_H3 (assembly GCF_056400885.1). Taxonomy (NCBI): domain Bacteria; kingdom Bacillati; phylum Actinomycetota; class Actinomycetes; order Micrococcales; family Micrococcaceae; genus Arthrobacter; species Arthrobacter sp. P4_H3. The sequence goes on along the minus strand of NZ_JBFUKK010000001.1, from coordinate 608,557 downwards.
TCGCCGAAGTGCACAACACCTACGGTGAGCGGCACTGCTACCTTCTCGAAACCGACGACGCCGGCCGGGCCAGCGTTCCCAAGGCGTTTTACGTTTCCCCGTTCAACGACGTCGAAGGCCAGTACCGGATGAAACTGCCGGTACCGGGGGAGCGGCTCGCAGTATCCATCGTGCTGGAGCGCGAAGGGCACAAGCCTTTTGTGGCCACCGTTGACGGCGAACGCCATGAAGCCTCCGTCCCGAACATCCTCGCCGCCGCGCTCGCCGTTCCCCTGGCGCCGCTGCGCGTAGCAGCGCAGATCCGGTGGCAGGGCATCAAGCTCTGGGCGCGCCGGCTGCCCCTCATCAAACGACCACACCACCCCTCACAGGAGGCAGTTCAGTGACAATGACCGAAACGACCGGATCCGCCGCGGGACAGCCTGCGAACCAGGGTTCCACCCCGGCCCGGACCGGCCTCGCCCCCGACTGCACAGTTCCCTACACCGTTCCGCAGCCGCCCGCGGTGATCGACGCCGACGTGTGGCCGAGCATCGCCGCAGTACCCAGGAGCCTTAAAGCGCTGGTGGCCGGCCGGGCCGCCGATGCCATCTTCAAGGCCGCCGTGCGGAGGCTTCCCCTCGAAGTCCGCTACCCGGACGGGACGGTCCTCGGCAGGGCAGCCGTGCCAGGCAAGAGCTACCCGGTGATGACCATGAACCGTCCGGAGGCCTTTGCTGCCCGGCTCGGCGACGGCGGGCTGATCGGCCTGGGGGAGTCCTTCATGGCAGGGGACTGGGACGCCGATGACCTCACAGCGGTAATGGAAGTATTCGCCGCCCGCGTCGGGACGCTCGTGCCTGAGCCGCTGCAGAAACTGCGGGCCCTCTACCTCCCGCGCCAGCCGCGCAGGGAACGCAACACCGAGCAGAACACCCGCTCGAACATCTCACGGCACTATGACCTCTCCAACGAGCTGTTTGCCTCGTTCCTGGACAGCACCATGACGTACTCCAGCGCGCTCTTTCCGGAGAGCGGCGACGCCCTGCGGACCGTTGCCTGGGACGGTTTCGCCGCAGCCCAGCATGCGAAGATCGACCGGCTGCTGGACAAAGCCGGCGTCGGGAAGGGAACACGGGTCCTGGAAATCGGCACCGGCTGGGGCGAACTCGCCCTCCGGGCGGCTGCACGCGGAGCCACCGTCTACTCCGTCACGCTCTCCAGCGAACAGCAGGAGCTCGCCCGCCAGCGCGTGGCGGAGGCCGGCTACGCGGACTCCGTTTCCATTGAGCTCAAGGACTACCGGGCGGTGGAAGGCGAGTACGACGCCGTCGTGTCGGTGGAAATGATCGAGGCCGTCGGCTACGAGTACTGGGCCACGTACTTCCAGACGATCGAGCGCGTCCTTGCCCCGGGCGGCAAGGTGGCCATCCAGGCCATCACCATCGCCCATGACCGCCTCATCGCCACCCGGACCAGCTACACCTGGGTGCACAAGTACATCTTCCCCGGCGGCGTCATCCCGTCCGTCCGGGCCATCGAGGAAATCACCGAGAAGCAGACCGGGCTCCGGGTCCGCGAACGCCTGGCCATGGGCGAGCACTACGCACAGACCCTGCGCCTCTGGGAGGAGCGGTTTATGTCCCGCGCCGACGAGGTGGCGGCCATGGGGTTCGACGCGATTTTCCAGCGGATGTGGCTGTTCTACCTGTGCTACTCCAGGGCCGGCTTCGAGACGGGCTACCTTGACGTCCAACAGATTGTCCTGGACCACGCAGCATCCAAACGCGCGGCCGGCGGTCCCGGCTCCCATCCGCGCATGTAGTTCCGTTCATCACATCGGGGGTCCTGACGAAGCGTTCAGGACCCCTTATGTGTGCCCCGCGACACGCGTCCGGCACCGCCGCGACACGCCGTCCACCACGCGACACGCAGGGGATTAAATGTGGCTAACTACTCCACAGGGTGTGGATTTCGTCCTTGAAAACAGCAGAAACACGGACATTTTTCACCCCATGGCCTGTGGATTAACGGTGCATTAAATGACATACTTGTAATACATCATCTTGGGGTTCGTCCGAGGCGCTTGCACTACATGTAGTATCGACATACAGATTGACCGGGGCATCTGCGTCAGACATCAACATGCATATAGGCTGCCTGGGCAGCCGCCGGCGAGACCAGTATTCGGACATGGATTCCAGTTCGGGCAGGGCTCGCGGATTACGAAGAGCAATGACTTCAACAAAGGGGACAGGGACCATGACCGTAACGGTTTACACGAAGCCGGCCTGTGTTCAGTGCAACGCGACCTACCGTGCGCTGGACAAGAAGGGCATCACCTACCAGAGCGTCGACATCTCGCAGGACGCGGATGCACTCGAGCGCCTGAAGGCCCTGGGTTACATGCAGGCTCCCGTTGTGGTTACCGAGCAGGACCACTGGTCCGGATTCCGTCCGGACAAGATCGAGGAACTGGCACTGGCTGCCGCATCCTCCGTCGCGTAGGGGCAAATTTCCCACCAACAACACAGGCGAGGTGACTCCCGTGGCAGCACTGGCATTGGCCGATGCTCCCCTTGGGGCTCAGGCCGTCAACACGACCCAAAGCCAACTCATCTATTTTTCCTCGGCATCCGAGAACACCCGGCGCTTCGTTGAGAAGCTCGGCCGGGATGTAGCCCGGATTCCCCTGTATCAGCGTGAAGCTGAGCTCGTCGCCACTGAGCCCTTCGTCCTGGTGGTTCCCACTTACGGGGGGACCGGCGGCGAAGGCTCAGTGCCGAAACAGGTGATCCGGTTCCTCAACAACCCGCAGAACAGAAAACTGATCCGCGGGGTGATTGGCGCTGGAAACACAAATTTTGGGGACAACTTCTGCATGGCAGGCGACATCATCGCCTTCAAATGCCAGATACCGCACCTCTACCGCTTCGAACTCATGGGGACGCCTGACGACGTCCGCCTGGTAAATCAAGGATTGGACAAGTTTTGGACACTACTGTCGCAGACACAGAAGTAACCATGCCTGAGGGTCAGGGCTCCCGCGCGGGAGCCGCCGTCGAGAAGACCGCAGAGAAGCCCGCGCTGCCTGCCGCCTACAAGGGCCTGGGCTACCACGAGCTGAACGCCATGCTGAATCTGTACGGACCGAACGGCGAGATCCAGTTCGAGGCGGACCGCGAGGCTGCCCACCAGTACTTCCTGCAGCACGTCAACAACAACACCGTGTTCTTCCACGACCTGGAAGAGAAGCTCGACTACCTGGTGAAGAACCAGTACTACGAGCGCGAGACCCTCGACCAGTACACGATGAACTTCATCCGCGAGCTCTACAAGCGCGCGTACAAGAAGAAGTTCCGTTTCGAGACCTTCCTCGGCGCCTTCAAGTTCTACACGTCCTACACGCTGAAGACGTTCGACGGCAACCGCTTCCTGGAGCGCTACGAGGACCGCGTCTGCATGGTGGCCCTGCACCTGGCCCGCGGCGACGAGCAGCTCGCCCTGCAGATGGTGGACGAGATCATCGAGGGCCGCTTCCAGCCGGCCACGCCCACGTTCCTGAACGCCGGCAAGCGCCAGCGCGGCGAGCTGGTCTCCTGCTTCCTGCTCCGCATCGAAGACAACATGGAGTCGATCGGCCGCTCCATCAACTCCGCCCTGCAGCTGTCCAAGCGCGGCGGCGGCGTGGCGTTCGCGCTGACCAACATCCGCGAAGTCGGCGCCCCGATCAAGCAGATCGAAAACCAGTCCTCCGGCGTCATTCCCGTGATGAAGCTCCTCGAAGACAGCTTCTCCTACGCCAACCAGCTCGGCGCCCGCCAGGGTGCCGGAGCCGTGTACCTGCACGCCCACCACCCGGACATCTACCGGTTCCTGGACACCAAGCGGGAAAACGCGGACGAGAAGATCCGCATCAAGACCCTCTCGCTCGGCGTCGTGATCCCGGACATCACCTTCGAGCTGGCCAAGCGCGACGAGGACATGTACCTGTTCTCCCCGTACGACGTCGAACGCGTCTACGGCATGCCGTTCTCCGACGTCTCGGTCACCGAGAAGTACTACGAGATGGTGGACGATTCCCGGATCAAGAAGACCAAGATCAAGGCCCGCGAGTTCTTCCAGACCCTCGCCGAGATCCAGTTCGAATCCGGCTACCCGTACATCATGTTCGAGGACACCGTGAACCGGGAAAACCCCATCGACGGCAAGATCATCATGTCCAACCTGTGCTCCGAGATCCTCCAGGTCTCCCAGCCCACCACCTACCACGATGACCTGTCCTACGACCAGACCGGCAAGGACATCTCCTGCAACCTGGGCTCGCTGAACATCGCGAAGACCATGGACTCGCCGGACTTCGGCCTGACCATCGAGACGGCCATCCGGTCGCTTTCCGCTGTGTCCGACATGTCCAACATCACCTCGGTGCCGTCGATTGCCCGCGGTAACGACCAGAGCCACGCCATCGGCCTCGGCCAGATGAACCTGCATGGTTACCTGGCTCGCGAGCGGGTCCACTACGGTTCCGAAGAGGGCCTCGACTTCACCAACATCTACTTCTACTCGGTGGTGTACCACGCGGTCCGCGCCTCCAACCTGCTGTCCATTCAGACCGGGCAGACCTTCGGCGGCTTTGAGAAGTCCAAGTACGCCTCCGGCGAGTTCTTCGACAAGTACACGGAGCAGGAGTGGGTGCCGCAGACCGAGAAGGTTGCGGAGCTGTTCAAGAACATCCACATCCCCACCCAGGATGACTGGCGTGAGCTGAAGGCCTCCGTCATGGAGCACGGCATCTACAACCAGAACCTGCAGGCCGTCCCGCCGACGGGCTCGATCAGCTACATCAACAACTCCACCTCCTCGATCCACCCGGTGGCGTCCAAGATCGAGATCCGCAAGGAAGGCAAGCTGGGCCGCGTGTACTACCCGGCGCCGTACCTGACGAACGACAACCTGGAGTACTACCAGGACGCGTACGAGCTGGGCTACGAGAAGGTCATCGACACCTACGCCGCTGCCACCCAGCACGTGGACCAGGGCCTGTCCCTGACGCTGTTCTTCAAGGACACCGCCACCACGCGCGACATCAACAAGGCCCAGATCTACGCCTGGAAAAAGGGCATCAAGACCATCTACTACATCCGTCTCCGCCAGCTCGCGCTGGAAGGGACCGAGGTGGACAACTGCGTCAGCTGCATGCTGTAGCAACCGCCACCGGTTGAGTACGACGGCGGGCGCCCGCCCGCCGTCGTACGCTTAAGTTAACGAAGAACCCAACTTTTAGGGGATGACATGACCGAAAAGGTCAAGCTGCTTAGCCACGTCGAGGCGATCAACTGGAACCGCATCCAGGACGAAAAGGACGTGGATGTCTGGAACCGCCTGGTCAACAACTTCTGGCTGCCGGAGAAGATCCCGCTGTCCAACGACGTCCAGTCCTGGGCGACGCTGACGCCGGACGAGCAGCAGCTCACCATGCGCGTGTTCACCGGCCTGACCCTGCTGGACACCATCCAGGGCACCGTCGGCGCCGTTTCGTTGATTCCGGACGCGATCACGCCGCACGAAGAGGCTGTGTACACGAACATCGCCTTCATGGAGTCCGTGCACGCCAAGAGCTATTCCTCCATCTTCTCCACGCTGGCCTCCACCAAGGAGATCGACGAGGCGTTCCGCTGGTCCACCGAGAATGCGAACCTTCAGAAGAAGGCCCAGATCGTCATGGACTACTACCAGGGCGACGACCCCCTGAAGCGCAAGGTGGCTTCCACGCTGCTGGAGAGCTTCCTGTTCTACTCGGGCTTCTACCTGCCGATGTACTGGTCCTCACGGGCCAAGCTGACGAACACGGCAGACCTGATCCGCCTGATCATCCGCGACGAGGCCGTGCACGGCTACTACATCGGCTACAAGTTCCAGAAGGGTCTGGAGAAGGTTTCCGAGGAGAAGCGCCAGGAGATCAAGGACTACACCTTCGAACTGCTCTTCGAGCTCTACGAGAACGAAGTCCAGTACACGCACGACCTCTACGACTCCGTTGGCCTGGCCGAGGACGTCAAGAAGTTCCTGCACTACAACGCCAACAAGGCGCTGATGAACCTGGGCTACGAGGCCATGTTCCCGGCTTCCGTCACCGACGTGAACCCGGCCATCCTTTCGGCACTGTCCCCGAACGCGGACGAGAACCACGACTTCTTCTCCGGGTCAGGCTCCTCCTACGTGATCGGCAAGGCCGTCAACACTGAGGACGAGGACTGGGACTTCTAGTCCTCCTCGTCTCTTGCCAGGACCCCTTGCGTGCGCATAGGGGTCCTGCGTGTGAGATGACAAAATAGGTGGCACCGCGGCAAGCAACTTGGCGCGGTGCCACTTTTTTGCCCCCCTTCTGGAGGCTACACATCCGCAGGACTCGCGCCCTGAAGACGTCAGGGCCGGACTAGTCCTGTACTGCCCGGCCGGCGATGGCGAGGGAGATGTGCCGGGGGAGGCGCTGGGCCATTCCGGCAAGCAGGCGGTTCCCCCATCCGGAGACGACGCTTACGGGTGTAGAGCGGCGGTCGAGGGCGCGAAGGGCAGTGTCGATGACCTGGCTGGCGCTCTGCAGCCGGCCGACTGCTGCGGCCTGGCTCCCAAGTACATCGAAGAACTCGGTGCGGGTAGCCCCCGGGCAGAGTGCGAGCACACGAAGGCCCGAGTCCTTTGTCTCGTGTGCCAGCGCTTCCGTGAAGCTCAGGACAAAGGCTTTGGTTGCTCCGTAAACCGCCATCCCAGGCACCGGCTGAAATGCGGCGGTGCTGGCCACGTTGATGAGTGCGCCCCTTCCTGTGGAGAGCATCTCCGGGAGGAATGCCCGCGTGGTGTCCACGAGCGAAGCCACGTTGAGGGAGATCTCAGAGGCGATGATCGCGGGGTCTTCCTCCACCAACGGCCCGCGCGTGCCGAAGCCCGCGTTGTTGATCAGGGTGTCGATGCGGATACCGCGGCTGGTGAGCTCGTCGTGGAGCTCCGTTCCGGCTCCCGGGTGGCTCAGGTCCTTCGAAAGCGTTGTTACGGAAATGCCGTGGGCGTCGCGGAGCTTGCGGGCGAGATCCTCAAGCCTGTTGGTCCGCCGTGCAACCAAGACAAGATTGGCCCCACGCGCCGCAAGCCGCGTGGCGAACTCGGAACCGAGCCCGGAGCTCGCTCCAGTGATGAGTGCCGTCGTGCCGGTGAAGGTCATGGTCATGTCGAATCCGATCTATGTCATGGCTGCTTATGTAGCCAATGCCAACATAGTAGGCAGTGGCACCATTGTTGTCAATGACTACATCGTGGTTATACTGAAGCATGATCGACCAGCCCTACCATCACGGCAACCTCCGCGAGGCGTTGCTCGCACGTGCAACGGAAATCATCGAGGAAGCAGGCGTCGAGGGACTTTCCCTGCGGCAACTCGCACGTGACCTCGGCGTTAGCCACGCGGCGCCCGGAAAGCACTTCCGCGACAAACAGGCGCTCATCGATGCCCTAGCCCTTGACGGCTTCCGTGAAATGAATGCCCGGATAAAAGGAGCGTCCGAAGCTGCCGGAGGCCACCGTTCACGCTTTGTCCGGATCGCGAGAGCCTACGTGGACTTCGCAGTCACCCACCCGGTCCAGTTGGCCGTGATGCACTCGACCAAGCACCACCCGGATGCCAGCGAAGAACTGCACAACATCGGCGAAGACGGTATGCGGATCGCCAGAGCACTCATCGCAGAAGCCCAGAACGCCGGAGACTTGGCTTCAGGCGACGCAGAGAGGCTCGCGCTCGTATGCTTCGTGAGCCTCCATGGAGCCGCACTGCTGGCGGCCGGAAACCTCCTCGATGGAGCATCCGTGGACGACCTGACCCTTGCGACAACCGACCTGTTGTGGGCGGGAATGGTCGCAGGCATACCCGCGCCCCACGGAGCCCCGGGACTCCGCTCTTGAGTGAGGCTTTCGGGAAGTGCTGCCAGAAGGAATGACGTTAACGGGTAGCATGCCCGATCGCGCCCGAGATGCCGTCAGATTGGGCGGTGGACAAGGGGATGGCGGAGATCGGGGCGTTCAGCCCGCAGCTGCATCACTACATCAGCCACAGCCGTTGTGGTCCCGACCGTCGGACTCGCAGTGGCAGTCCCCGCACATTACCCGTGGGGTCTGGCCACGTTTGGGCACCTCGGCCCGGTCTACCTCGCTGTCCTGATTTTCCTGGCAGGGGTCGGGGTAGCCTACAGCGGGATGCGAAGCCCGGCGATGAAACACGACTGAGATTCCGAACCGGGCCGCAGGTGTGCGGAACGGAGTCTCACATCTACCGGAGATTCTTCGCAGCAAGGTGGACAGGAGCCACAAGCTCTATCTCGAAACCATCGGAGTTGGCCAGGTATGCCGCATAGTGGTCCGGACCACCTGCATGCGGGTACTTGTTGGCAAACAACTGTTTCCAACCGTGGTGCGAACACTCCCGCGCCAGAGCGTCCACACGCTGCCGGTTTCCGGCCTTCAACGCCAGGTGATTCAGTCCGGCCGATGTGCGCTGGTGCTCGCGGCTACTCAGGTCCGGGGATTCCTCCACGACGATGTAAAGACCGCCCCGTCGCCAACTGATTCCATTCGTCCAGTTTTGATAGGTTTCATATCCCAAGCTGGAGAGAATCCAGCCCCACTCATCCTTGGCCCTTTTGAAGTCGGGCACCCACAGTTCGATATGGTGCATGGCACCTTCGGAATCATCGTCCACGTCGCGAGTCTCTCACACACCTCGTGGCCATGTGGCCGCGTCGCCCGACGATCGATGGAGCCTGCCTGATCTGAGCGGGGCGCGCAGCACTGCCGGTTACGTCATGTCGTCGAGTGCTCCCGCGCACGCGTGAGCCATTCGGCAACAAGGGCTTGGACGAGGCCGGGTTGCTCGTGCATCAGAGCGTGGCCGGCGCGATCAAGTACGGCAAAGGTGGCGCGGGGGTATTGCTCGATCAACTCACCAGGGCCTGTGTAACCTGACGTGGCATCCTGTCGCCCGGCAAGGACCAGTACTGGACGAAGATAGGATTTCGAAGCTTCCGGCCGATCCCGTAGCTCCCAGTTCGAAAAGATTCGCATCAGGCCCGACTCGTCCGCGAGCGAGTCCGCGGGAGCCACATACTCCTGGAACCGGCGCAGCGTTTCAGCCGTCTGCACCACGAAGTAGCTGCGGTACGTAGCCTCGAGATCCGGGTCCAGATCGCCGTTCAGTTCAGCCGACGAAACAAGGACCTCGTGCTTGGGCACGTCACGTGTATGCGCGCCAACCGGGCAGATTAGTGCCACCCCGACGGTCTGATCGGGTCTCAGACTGGCAATTGCCCGGGCTAGGTAGCCGCCGTAAGAGTGGCCAATGACAAGAAACGGTTCATCACCAATGACGCTGTCGATAAGGCCAAGCAGGAGGTCAAGTACGTCATCGTTGCTCGTGATCGTCTCGGGCGCCGGGGTGCGGCCCATCCCGGGCAGGTCCGGATACAGGCGCCGAAAGCCCGGCACGTTGGAGAATATCGGTTCAAGGGCGCCAGCGATCTCGCGGTGATCCACGCCAGCCCCGTGCAGAGCGAGAACGGGCTTACCGCTGCCGTACTCGGCGTAATGCACACGCACGTCGCTGACCGTGGCTTCCATCCAGACAGTGTAGAGCGCATCCTGCGGCGGCGTTGCGGCACGCGAGCACTTACCTTTCCTCAGGCCGGGAGTAGGACGAGCCGGAGGGGGTCCGCTCCAATAGTCCGAAGTCGATCATGTAGCGGCGCAGCATCACGACGTCATCGGTATAGCTGAGGAGGCGTTGATTAACCAACTTTTCCGTTAGATGTTCGCCCGGCTCGATGGCCTCGCTGACAATCCACGCCAGGAGCTCCCGCCGTTCCGCCATGTTGGCCGGATACTTCGCGATCCTGCCCAGGCGCATGAAGCGAGCAAATCCGGTCTGGGCCTGCCGCCGGGGTTGTTGCGTGAGGAGGTCCCGGAAGATCGCCTCAGGCGCCGCCAGTTCGCTGGCAGCATTCCGTTCGACGAGCCCGGACTCAAGCAGGGTGGCGATGGCCCGTTCTCGCCGTTGGTCATTCAGCCCGGATATGTCCTCGGGCAGCCGGGCGCCGAGCACTATCTGGGCGTAGGCGGTCCGCGCGTCGTGGTTGGCGAGGGCCGCCATCACCCGCCGCCAGTGCGGACCGCTCATCCTCGTCCCTCCAGCCACAGCCACTCCTCACTCTGCGTCCAGCTGGTCACCATCTACGTGGTCAACAGGAAAAATCGTAGCCCGCTGAACTGGCATGAGTCCCATACGGTAAGTACCGTCTTCGTAATACCAGATTGGCAAACAGGCAGGGGCAATATGGGCAGGAACAGCGGGAACAGGCACAAGGGCAAGGGCGCCAGCGGCGTGGGCAGTCCAGGTCACAGGACCGCCACGCCTCGATCCCTGAGTACCTTCCGGGCCGATCGAGCCGTGGATGCCCTCACACCGGCTTTCGTCCGGTGGTTTGAGGAAGGATCGCCCGACTCCGCGGTGGCTGCCGTAGAGTGCCTGACCCAGATCAAAGCCGTCATGGGCCGCTACATGGAAAGAACGGCCGCGGCCGACGTGACCAACCTCGAACTTGGCGGCTTGTCAGTCGCGATTTCGGACGAAATCTTTTCCATAGTTGATACGGCCGAGACGTTGACCGGCCAGATGGGCGCCTTCGAGAGCAGTAACTTCGTCGTGGACGCCGTTCACGCCTTTGTCGAATTCCTAGGGGAGACCGGACGGTGGAGCGGGACCCCTGCTCAACTGGCCGACGCTATGGACTTCTTCGACACCACTGGAGAGGACGACGGCGGACAGGTTGACCTTGAGGTTCCCGAGATTCCGGAGGAAGAAGCCATAGAGGTCTTCTCCAACCTGCCTCTGATCCAGCGGGCCACTGCGCTGCTTCAGTGGCTGGGCGAAGGCAAGCTGGTTACCGCGACCGGCGCGCTTCGCTTACGGGACATTGAAGCGGCTGCCGCCTGCGTCGGAATCGCCGTCAAGGGTGGCGCCAAACGGGAAGATTCCCGGCCGCCGGCCACCGCGGGTTCCGCGGACGAGGTCCCAACGGTTCGGAGTATGTACGAGGTGCCGCAGCTGGCCCTGCTCTGGAACGTACTGGAGGCGACCGCGCTGATTGAGCTCAAGCCGACGAAGGCGGTGCCCACCGCAGATTCCAGCGTCTTTCTGTTTGGCGAACCCTCAAAGCGGCTCGAGGAATTGGTGTTCCTCGTTGACCAGTTCCTGGTGGCCGCGGTGCTCGATTGGGATCCGGAACAGCCGTGGGAAAGGATAGTTTCGGGGCTGCAGGCATCGGCCCTGCTCGCGGCGGCAACGTCGGATCCGCCGGAGAGGGCCCGGGTCCTGGCCGCCCCGGACAATGCGCCGGAAGCGGACAGTGCACTGGCCGGCATACTTACCAGCGTGGCGGTGAGGCGCCTGGACGAGCTCGCCGAACTGGGGCTGCTGACGATCGACACCCACTTCCGCGTGCCGCCGGCTCTCATCCGCTGCATTGCGAATGTCTTCGATGATGATTCGGTGCTTGCAGGCCTTGGCCTCGACCAGGTTCCCGATGACGCCGGTGTTGGGCCCCTGGTGTAAGGACTGCTGGGCGACCCGCTGATATCCGGCGTTGGATGTGCTCTGCCGTCCGGCTCAGCCCGCCTGCCAGCTGACAGGGAGTTCCGTGAGTCCATAGACGATGGTGCTGTCCATCCGCTCCAGCTGCGCCCCTGTGAGTGTCAGTCCGGGCAGGCGGGACAGGACAGCCTGCAGGGCGATCATTGACTCCAGCCTGGCTAGCGGGGCTCCGAGACAGAAGTGGATGCCCTGGCCGAAGGCGAGATGCCGGGAAGGCCCGCGGTCGATATCGAACTGGTCAGGCCGCTCGAAGTGCCGCTCATCACGGTTCGCCGAGCCGATCCACGCCACCAGTGGGGCGCCGGCCGGCACCTGGACGCCGCCCAACGTGGTGTCAGCAGCCGTCACCCGGTACATGGACTGGACCGGGGAACGATAGCGCAGCACTTCTTCGATTGCCTGCGGCAGCAGCGACGGCTCGGCGCGGAGCCGTTCGATCGTTCCAGGCACTTCGGCGAAACACAGAACAGCATTGCCTATCAGGTTGGTGGTCGTTTCGTTCCCGGCCACGAGCAGCAGGCTGCAGAAGCCCAGCAGTTCGGCCACGCTCAGTTTCTGCCCGTCAATCTCGGCGGAGAGCAGGCTGCTGATCAGGTCATTCCCGGGCCGGCTCCGGCGCTGTTCTATCAGGTCCAGGAAGTACCCGGTCATCTCAACGTTGGTGGCGTGGTGGTCGGCATTCTCTGCTCCGGCTCGCGTCTGGCTGACGATGACATCAGACCACTGCTTGAAACGGTCACGGTCAGCGGGGGGAATGCCCAGGAGTTCTGCTATCACGATCACTGGCAGCGGGTATGCCAACCCCGCGATAAGGTCCGCTGTTCCACTGGAAGCGATGCCGTCCAGCAATTCGTCCGCGAGTTGTGAGATGCGGGGAGCAAGGGCATCCACTGCCTTCGGCGTGAACGCCTGGTTCACCAGGGAGCGCAACTGCCGGTGCCGCGGCGGATCAGTGGTGATCAAGCTCGCAGCGAACAGCTGGCCTGTCTCCGACGGTTCGTCACCGCCCATCCTCGAGGAGAAGGTGGCATGTTCGGAAAGCACGCGCTGCACCTCGTCATACCGGAAGGCATGCCAACTCCCGGATTGCTCGTCGTGGAAGACAGGAGAGGACTCCCTCATCCTCCGGTAATGGGGGAACGGGTCAAGGGATCGCGCGCTATCCGATAAGAAGTCCATGGCTGGCCTCTCTGCTCAGCCCGGCGATCTTTCGGCCCTGGCCGAAGTGTCGGGGCGGTTGGGCCTGAGGCCCCTTCAGAACCTGAGCTTATCCAAGAAGGTCCGGCACGTCAGTAGGTAAGAGGTAGGCCGCCGGCTCACGGTGTCAGCGGACCACGCAGGACGCGAAGGGCAAGGGAAACGTCACCACCCATGACGGCCGTCTCTTCGAGGTTTGACCGGCCCCAGAGCCCGAGGTACATGTCGGGCAATTGCGCGGTGACAGATGCCGCAACGGGTCCCGGACCCACCGTCCAGCTGCCGGCCCCGGGCACGTGGAATGACACGGCCTTCTCCTGCTGCCGCATCCGCCCGAGCCGCAGCTGCCGCGGGCTGAACATGGCCAGGACCTCGTCGACGCCGTCGAGCATGAAGTCCGCTCCCGGGTCAGGGGCCTCCCGGCCGGAAGCCTGGCTGGCATCGATGAGGTGGATGGCGTGTTCGTGCGCCTGCCGGCGAAGCCAGAAACCCGCCGTGCGCGGCGGCGGTCCGAAGTTCCAGCACGGTGCCTCCGGGTCAAGTGCCGCCATTGTCTCGAGGAACGGTCCCGTGCCATCGAGAAACCACGAGGAGGCATCCAAGGCCGGGGGCTCCGGCTCCTCGACGTATTTGCCGCCCAGAACCACGGCGGCCGCCCAGCGTTCAATGGAGCCGAGATGCCCGAACAGCTGATCGAGTGACCACAAAGGGCACGCCGGTACGGAACGGGACAGCACGTCGTCGGACTGGCGGGCGAGCGAGGTTAGGGTGTCAAGTGAGCTGGCCAGCGCGGCAAGATAGCGTTCGGGCGACATGGGATGAGCCTAACGTGCGGCTTCGCTCCCAGCCCGGACGGGACTACGAACGGGAACGGGCTGCTTCTGAGTCGCGGTCAATCCTCACGTCAAAGTCCAGGCCGACGCCGTTGCCCGCGAGGCAGCGGAGGAGGTATGCGCGGAGCGCATCGTTGGTGGCAGTGTGCGCGCTGTGGATGGCTTCACCGCTGAGGAGGGCAAACGAGTCGCCGACGTGGAAGACCGTCAGGAAGCAGTCCTCGAGTTGGTCCGTCCGCAGGTTGCGGACGATTTCCCGGAAGCTGCCCTCTGAGCCGCTCCTGGGCATGGTTGTCACCGAAAAGGTCACTGTGCTTGGCATTCTCGCTGGTCCTCTGTAGCCTCCGGCCGGGGACCTCCCCCCGGCCTCTATGACAGGCTAGCCGCTGCAGTCTGGAGGCAGAACCCTTACCGGCAAGTAAGTTGCAGAATTCATGAATTCGGCAACTGGCGGGATGGTAGGGTCACGGCAACCCGGAGCTGCGGATCCCTAGGCCGTGCGCGACTCGATGAAGTCCCTCAGCTCCATCGGGTCCAGCAGGAGCCCCTGGCTGGTCGCCCAATGGACGTTGACGCCCCCAACCTCGTCGTGAATCGAGATGCGGGCCAGGTTCAATCCCGGGGTGGACCAGGCGTAGGCATCGCGCACCGCATCGTAGAGGGCGCGCTGCTTCCACCGGGACGAGCCCTTGTCGCCGAATACTCCCGGCGCGTCGGAGCCGCCGAACATGGCGTCCGACGACGGGCTGGCCCACCTGCCGCCGGACTTCCCGTCCTTAAGGCACATTCCTTCCATGACCCCGCTGTAGCTGCAGTACTCCTGCGCCCAGGGGAGATCCGGGGACCACGCCGTTTGAAGAGTCACCGGCCGGTAGCGGTTGAAGTGCAGGGCCTCGTCGAACTCGACGAACAACCCGTCAGAACACGCAAAGTCCCACACCCCGGCCGTGAATTCGGCGTCGTCCCTGACACCGCCCAGTGCGCGGTAGACGTCGACGATGGAGCCCCTCACTTCGTCGGACAGCTGCTTCGTGGTCGCCGCCACCACACCATGCTCGCGCGGTGTGTCCAGAACGTCGTATCCGGCTGCTGCCAATGAGGCCTTGAACGCGCTGGCCCGCTTCCCGTGCTTTCCCATGATCGAATCCTAGCGAGCCGGGTCGGGGAACCATCGGACCCGCACGTCCTCATCCTGTGTTCGCCAAAGGCAGATGTTGCTATCGTCGGTAGTGGATTGCCGGCCTGCGGTATTGCCGGCACGCCTCTTCCGGCTACAGGACGAAGGTTCATCATGAAGCGCACACGTCTTTCCGCTATCGGCCTCATTGCAGCGGCAGCACTCGCCCTGGCCGGCTGCGGCTCCGGCTCCACCACTCCGTCCGGTTCGGCCCCCGCGGGAGGTGCGGACACGTCGCTGAGCGATGTCAAGAGCGCAGGCGAGCTCAAGATCGGCACCGAAGGGACCTACAAACCCTTCTCGTTCCATGCCGACGGAAGCGGCGAGCTGACCGGCTACGACGTCGAGATCATCACGGCCGTCACCGGGAAGCTCGGCGTCAAACCGTCCTTCCAGGAAACACAGTTCGACGCGATCTTCGCCGGCCTTGAGGCCAAGAGGTTCGACGTCGTCGCCAACCAGGTCTCGATCACCGACGAACGCAAGGCGAAATACGAATTCTCGGAGCCGTACACGGTGAGCACCGGCGTTATTGTCACCAAGGCAGATGACAGCAGCGTCAGTTCATTCGACAGCCTCAAGGGCAAGACCACCGCGCAGTCCCTGACCAGCAACTGGTACAAGCTGGCCCAGGAAAGCGGCGCCAACGTCGAAGCCGTGGAGGGATGGGCGCAGGCGGTGACACTGCTGAAGCAGGGGCGCGTTGACGCCACCATCAACGACAAACTGACCTACCTGGACTATCAAAAGACCGCGAAGGACGGCGAAATCAAAATCGCCGCCGAAACCACGGACAAGTCGCTCAGCGCCTTCGCGTTCCGCAAGGGATCAACGAGCCTGGCCGATGCAGTGAACACGGCCCTCGGCGAGCTGCAGACCGACGGGACGCTGGCCAGGATTTCGCAGAAATACTTCGACGCTGACGTCACGAAGTAGCGGCATGGAGGCCGACGGAGAACGCAGCGTCAGAGCATGACTATCAACTGGGACCTCGTGTGGAGCTCACTCGGGCCAATCCTGATGGGCGCCGTCACGGGCACGATTCCGCTGGCCCTGGCGTCGTTCGGCCTGGGACTGCTGCTGGCCCTGCTCATCGCCCTCATGCGGCTGAGCAGGAACCCCGTGTTCGCTGCCATTGCGCGGATCTACATCTCAGTCATCCGCGGCACACCACTCCTGGTCCAGTTGTTCGTCATTTTCTACGGGCTGCCTTCAATCGGCGTCACCATCAGCCCCTGGCCCAGCGCCATTATCGCCTTCTCCCTGAACGTGGGCGGATACGCAGCGGAGGTGATCCGTGCAGCCATCCTTTCCGTTCCCAAGGGACAGTGGGAGGCCGGGCACACGATCGGCATGTCCCGCCGTCAGTCGCTGGTGCGGATCATCCTGCCGCAGGCCGCCCGGGTCTCGGTCCCGCCCCTTTCCAACACCTTCATCAGCCTGGTCAAGGACACGTCACTGGCTTCCCTGATCCTCGTCACCGAGCTGTTCCGCCAGGCGCAGCAGGTGGCGGCCTTCAGCCAGGAGTTCATGCTGCTGTATCTGGAGGCGGCCGTCATCTACTGGGTGGTCTGCCTGGTCCTTGCCGGCGGCCAATCCGTCCTGGAGAAAAGGTTGGACCGCTATGTCGCCCACTGAATCCACGCACGCTGAGTCGAAGCGCCAGGACCCGGCGCTGCTGGCCGTCAGGGGACTGAGGAAGGCCTTCGGCAGTCATGAAGTGCTCAAATCCGTCGACATCGACGTCCGCCGCGGCGAAGTGGTCGCCCTGATCGGGCCGTCGGGGTCCGGAAAAACGACGGTCCTGCGGTGCCTCAACGGACTGGAAATACCCGACGACGGCGTGGTGGACTTTGTCGGGCAGCTCGCCGTGGACTTTTCCGCACCGGTGTCCAAGAAGCAGCTGGCCTCCTTACGGGACCGCAGTGCCATGGTGTTCCAGCACTACAATCTCTTCCCGCACAAAACGGTCCTGGAGAACATCATCGAAGGGCCCGTGCAGGTGCAGAAACGACCCAAAGCCGAGGCGATCGCTGCGGCCAGGGAGCTTCTGGCCCGGGTCGGGCTGGAAGGCAAGGAAAAGAGCTACCCGTTCGAGCTCTCCGGCGGGCAGCAGCAGCGCGTCGGCATCGTGCGTGCACTGGCCCTGCGCCCGCAGCTCCTGCTTTTTGACGAGCCCACGTCTGCCCTGGACCCGGAGCTGGTAGGGGACGTCCTGACGGTCATCAAGGAGCTGGCCGATGAAGGCTGGACCATGGTGGTGGTCACCCACGAGCTGGCGTTCGCCCGCCAGGTCGCAGACGAAGTCATCTTCATGGACGGTGGCGTCGTCGTCGAACGCGGGCACCCGGACACGGTCCTGCGTGACCCGCGGGAGGAACGCACCCGGCAGTTCGTGGACCGGCTGCTGAACCCGTTCTAGCGCCGCAGCACCGGACCCCTTGCCCCGTGATGGACGGGCGGAGGAGGATATTTTGTAACCGGTAGGAGGCGCTCCATGACCCAGCTTGGCAAGTTCGAGAAGTACCTGATCGAGGAATTCTTCGACGATTACCGTGCCGGCGCCATGAGCCAACAAACGTTTACGCGCCGGGTGGCGTTCATTACCGGCAGCATGGCCGCCGCCGCGGGCGCCATGGCCCTGGTTGGCTGCACGCCGCAGGAACTTCCACGAAGCACCGACCCGATGCCCACCCCGTCCTCGCCTTCGCCGGCCGGTGGCACTGCTTCCGGCGTCACCGCTTCCGGCGGCGCCGTGCCCGGCGCCAAGAGCCCGCTCTCCGTTCCCGAAGGAGCGGCCGGTCTGGTCACCGCGACGGTGCGGTTCCCCTCCGGCGGCACCGACATCAGCGCCTACCTTGCCCGGCCGGAGGGCGACGAAGCGGGACCGGCCGTGCTGGTCTGCCATGAGAACCGCGGCCTGACCCTGCATATCCAGGACGTGGCGCGCCGCTTCGCCAAGGACGGATACGCGGCTCTGGCCCCCGACCTGCTGAGCAGGGAGGGCGGAACGGCAAACCTGGACCGGGACGCTGTCCCCGGAGCACTGACGCAGGCCGGTGCATCCCGGCACGTGGCTGACTTCTCGGCGGCGTTCGATTACCTCAATGCGCAGCCCTTCGTCGACGCCGGGCGGATCGCCATGGCGGGCTTCTGCTTCGGCGGAGGCATCACCTGGCAGGCGGCCACGGAGCTGTCCGGGCTAAAGGCCACGTCAGCGTTCTACGGACCTGCTCCCGACCTGGACAAGGTCCCCGCCATCAAAGCCGCCGTCCTCGGTATTTATGCCGAACTCGACGACCGGATCACCGGCGCGTTGCCTGCCTTCCGGGACGCCCTGGCGGCCACAGACGTACGCCATGAGCTCAAGGTGTATCCCGGCGTTGACCATGCGTTCCACAACGACACCGGCGAGCGCTACAACGAGGCGCAGGCCACCGCTGCCTGGAACGACACGCTGGCCTGGTTCGGCAAGTATGTCTAACCGTGCGCTCGCGGCCGGAATCAGGATCCGCAGCGGCATCTCGCTGAAGCTGCTTCCCTCGGCGCTTGTGTCGCTCTCCGGCTTCGTCCTGTTCGTACTGGAACAGCGGATCGCCGGGTATGGCCTTTTGGCGACGGCGCTTGTCCTGGCGGCAGTCATCGACAGGGCGTTCCTGCGCGACCTGGCCCTGATCACGGCCGGGCTCGTGGCCATCAGCCTTGTTCCGATCACCACTGATATCAGCACCGGGCACATGCTCGTCATGGGTACGGCGATGATCCTCGCCGTGGGGATCCCGTACTTTGTTTCGCGGTTCGCCTTCAAGGACCATGCCGTCAGGTTTCCCGTGATGACCGGGCACCCCTGGACGCGGACCGAGAAGTGGTACCTGGCCGCCGTCGTCGCCATGGGCTACGCGCTGCTGCCGGCGTACATGGTCAATACCGGGGTCTACACCAACTGGCCCGCGGTCTCGGACCCGGAAGGGATCTTCCGCCTCTTCCTGGGCACGAATGTGCTGGGGATCTGGGACGAGCTGTTCTTCATCTGCACAGTCTTTGTGCTCCTGCGCCGGCACCTGCCCCTGGCGCAGGCAAACGTCCTGCAGGCTGTACTGTTCACGTCGTTCCTGTGGGAACTGGGCTTCCATGCCTGGGCGCCGGCCTTCATTTTTCCGTTCGCCATGCTCCAGGCGCTCATTTTCACGAAGACGAAGTCACTGTCCTACATCGTGGCCGTCCATCTGCTCTTCGACTTCGTCTTGTTCCTGGTCCTGCTTCATGCCCACAACCGCGCCTGGATCGACATTTTCATCTACTGACGACGGCGGGACGGCGCCGCCCAACAGGCCATCCCGCTGCCGCTTGGGCAGGGGAAGCCTGTCCAGGTCCTCTGCCGCGACGACGGCGGCACGCCCGGCGCGGGCAGCGGCCTGTTCTGCCAGGACGCGAACATCGACGTACCGCGACGAAAAATGGGTGAGGACCAGTGTCCCCGCACCGGCGGTGGACGCCAGCGCCCCTGCCTGCCCGGCGGTGAGGTGCAGATACTGGGCAGCCAGCCCGGCGTCGTCATTGCTGAACGTTGACTCCGCCACCAGGAGGTCCACACCGTCGGCGAGCTCTTCGGCGCCGTCGCACTCGGCCGTATCCATGACGAGGGCGAAGCTCTGGCCGGGACGCGGAACGCTCACGTCCTCCAGCCGGATCCCGTCCACGTTCCCTTGCTGCTGGAGCCGTGCGATGTCCGGCCCGGAAATCCCTGCCTTTGCGAGCTGATCCGGCACGATGGTGCGGCCGTCCGGCTCGACCAGCCGATAGCCGAAAGTGTCGATGCGGTGCCGCAGCTGCCGCACCTCCAGGCCCGGTGCCACCGGCCCCGGACCCGAGTGCGGGTGCAGCCGCAGGTCCAGGCCGGGGGAGGCCAAGGACACGAGGGCGCGGACCACCTCCTCGCCCGCAGCCGGGAAATGCAGGTGCACCGGGTGCGTCACTCCGTCGAGGACCATGCGCGACAGGACGCCCGGAAGCCCGAAACAATGGTCCCCGTGAACGTGCGTGAGGCAGATCCGCGTGACCTGGCTGGCCGAGACGCCGGCGTGGATCATCTGCCGCTGGGTGCCTTCACCCGGGTCAAACAGCAGGCCCTCGCCATCCCACCGCAGCAGGTAGCCGTTGTGGTTGCGGGTCCGCGTGGGAACCTGCGAGGCGGTACCGAGGACGACCAGTTCACGCATGGGACTGAGTGTCTCACTGTTTTCCAACCGAGTGCCACAGCATGCCAATGGCACTGTCGTCATTCGGCTACGCCAATAAAACGACACACTCTGGCCATCTGCTGCAACGCGAGAGGCGGCAACACCCTGACGCTAGGGTTGGCATAACGGCAGCACGATGGGCCGCGGGTCCATAGGGGGAAACGTGAAGCAGTCATCAGGAAGCGGAATCGGTTTTCGGGAAACGGACCAGGATGAGAATCCTGCAGGCGGCGCGCGAGCGGCTGCGCACGAGCCGACGCGGGAAGGCCCCCGCCGGCCCATCAATCCGTTCATTGCCGTGATTTGGCTGCTGGCCGCCGCACTGGTCGGTGGCGGCATCTGGGTCCTGTCGAACGGCGCTTTCAATCCGGGCCCAATCAGCGGACCAGCGGCCATTTCATTCCTCATGATGAGCTTTGCACCCCACGCGATTCTTATTGGACTTGCCTTTGTCCTTTGTCTGCTTTTCTGGCACGCAGTGCAATGGCAGCGACGGCACGGGTAGCAGCCAAGGCGCTGCCCAAAAGGTTCTCCGATTGCTTGAGCTCCTCGACGATACTGTTTCCAGTTTCTGGCCGGGATTCCCACGCCCATGATTCATGGAAGCGCACCCGGCCGTCGTCTGGGACCTCGATTCTTGGCTACGAACGCGCATGGTCCTTTGGCCCGTTTGGGAGAATGGTCGGGTGACTGACGCCTGTGACTTCGTGGATGCCTCGCTGCAGCGGGAAAGCTCGTGGCTCCGGGCGGAAGAGGCGCAGGCCCGGCTGGGCGACGGGCTTGAGTACTACGGCGCGTCCGTGGGTGCAGTGCGGGGAACCATCCGCGACATGCTGCGCCGCCACCGAGACCTGGTTCACGATGACATCACGGCCCTCAGCACTGAGCTGTGGTCGGTCCCCGTCTTCGAGCGCCGCCAGGCGGCGGTTGTGCTGCTGCAATCCCGGGTGGCTCTGCTAAACAACTCCGACCTCACCCGGATTGAGGGTTTTGTGCGGGAGGCGCAGTTGGGTGAGCTGGTGGACCCGCTGGCCGCCGACGTCGTCCGTCCCCTGGTAGCCGGGCTGGAAGGACAGGCGAGGGAGCGGGCGGACGTTGTGCTGGACCGGTGGGCGCGGGATCCCGACCCCTGGCTGCGGCGCGCAGCCGGGCTCTCGCGGGCGGACGGCCCTCAGCCGCCGGCCCGCCGCTCCACTACCGCGTAGGCCTTTTCGTCCAGGAACTCCCAGTCGGTGACCACCATGAATCCGAGGGCGCTGACGCGGTCGTTGAGGACCAGGATGTCGAAGCCGCCGTCCCGGGGCTCGGCGTCCCACGTAGCAACATGGAGTTCCTTGCCCTCAAGGACCAGGAGCTCCATGTTGACGTCGAAGTCCTCCTGCGGCTGATCGCTCAGCTGGCAGATGGCCACACAATAGTTTCCCATTTACGGATTCTGCTCCATGACGGCTGCTACGCCGGGAAGGCGGTCTTGTAGCGGTAGAGGAAGGCAGCCACCTGGTCCCGGTTGACCGGCAATCCGGGCCGGAAGGTCCTGGTGCCGTCGGCTTCCGCCCAGCCGTTGGAGATTCCGTTTGACGCCAGCCATGCGATCTCTGCATAGAAGGCGTTTTGCTGGGAGATGTCGACAAAGGGCGGGGCCGTGGGTGTGTAGGCAGGGCTGCCGGCGAAACGGTACACAAATGCGGCGACCTGGTCCCGGTTGACAGCCACTGTCGGGCGGAACGTCCTGGTCCCGTTGGCTTCAGCCCAGCCGTTGGTGATTCCCTGGGATGCGAGCCACAGGATCTCCTTGTAGAACGGGGTCTCCGGCGTGACATCCGCAAAGGGGGAACCCGACGGCGTATAAGCCGGGCTCCCGGCCATCCGATAGAAGAACGCCGCCATCATGTCCCTGCTGGCGGCCACGCCGGGACGGAATGTACGGGTACCGTCACTTTCGTACCAGCCGCCGGCGATTCCCTGGTTCGCCATCCAGCTGACCTCTGTGTACAGCGCCGAGCCCGGCGGGACGTCAACGAACGAGATGGAGGGCGACGGCGACGGAGAGGGCGACGGAGAAGGCGACGGAGAGGGCGACGGAGAAGGCGACGGTGACGGTGACGGAGAAGGCGACGTTGGGGGAGCGGACGACTGGCCCAATGCCTGCGCGACTGTCCGGACCGACGTCGTCCCGTTGGCCGTCCGCGCGGCAAGCCACGTGACGAAGGATTCGAACAGTGCGGGAGTGATGGACAGCGTCGGATCCGTGCCCACAGCGATTTGGTGGAAGGTCAGCTGCACCCAGCCGCCGGTGGTCTCTGCGTCGGTGACCCGTGCCTGCAGGTCCGCGAGGGTCCACGAGCTGGCCACCTGGTCCGGAGCCTTAACGACCATTGGATTGCCCGGCGGCAGCGACTCGGCCACAGGGCAGGTGGCACAGCTTTCCGGCGAGCGCAGGTCACCCAGGCCCCGTGAACTGGCGAAGCCGCAATCCCGGACTGCCGACTGGGCAGTCGCATTTTCTGCGGCAAAGGGATACGCGAAGTTCCGTACAGTGAAACCCCAGCCTTCAAGTGTCGTCTTGCTGTTGCAGACTTCCGCGCGGGCGGCCGCGGCGCTGAGGGTGGTCAGGTCCGGATGGGTCACGCTGTGGCCGCCGATCTCGTTGCCGTCGGCAGCCAGGGTGTTCAGATTCGCCTTTGTGAGAAAGCCGGAGGAATCGATGAAGGAGGTGGTGATGTAGAAGGTTCCCGCCAGCCCGTGCGCCTTGAGCACCTGGGCGGCTGCGAGCTGGCTGGCGTTGCCGTCGTCAAAAGTGAGGCTGATGATCGTTGGCCCGGCAGCCTTCGATGAGCTGGCTATGCCAACCACGGTGCTCACCGTGAGCAGCAAAACACCTACGATCGCAGTCCACCGCCGACCGTGCCGGTCCCTGGCGGAAGTGTCCTCCGGAAGGTCCGCCAAGTGCCGTGCTTGACTGCGGACAGGGTGGGTCGTCCAGCGCATGATTCCTCCAAGCGTGTGAGTCCCCCCGCAAGAACATGCACGTAGACTACGCCTCGCGGCGTGAAGTCAAAACACTCCATTTGACAAACGGCGAAACCAAGTATAAGAAGGCCCGCTACTCGCATCTGGGCTCCCGCGGCGCTCGCAGTGCCGTTACTCCGATGTGGGAGCCAGCCGGCGGTTGCAGGCGCCCCGAAGATCAGGCCCAGGACCACCAGCCAGGCAAGCCGCGCGGCTCCTCGGCCAGGGCGGCTGCGCCGGACAGCCTGGACCGCCGGCTGTTCAGGGCGGCGAGATGGACAGCTGTGCCGCGGCCTCGCCCTGCGCGAACTTGATGCGCAGAAGGGCGTCGCGGGTGTCCGCCGGTACCGTGAAGCGGACGTCGCCCGACTTGCTCGCGTCGCCCGCCACGAGATCGTTCAGGCCGGAATCGGGCGAACGGTTGATGCCGCCCGCGTTCAGCCTGAACGTTGAGTCCCAGAAGTTCACGTCATACCGGCCATGGTTGGTGCAACGGATAGTGAACGTCAGCGCCACCTTCCCGGCGACGTCGGGCCGCACCCGCGCATCGAGAATTTCATATTCGACGTCGGCGGACCTGTACTTTCGCTCGGCCGGCAAGGCTACCGTCCACCCCGCACTCTCACCGGCGCCGGCCATGGTTCCGCTTGATTGGGGCGGGACGCCGGGCTGTGAAGCGCCGGCTGCGGGGGAGCTGCCCGCCGTGCCGGCGGGACGGCCGCCGTCGAACACTCCGAGCTGCCCCAGCCCCAGCAGCAGCCCTGTCACCGCGGTGATCACCGCAGCGGCGGCCGTCAGCAGACCGGGCAGCGTGGCCCACCAGCTGGTGGGCTTTTCATCCGCCATAGCCGTTCCCCCTCGGTCCCGAGCCAAGGTCAAAGATCAGTGATATCCCCATACTCCTGCCAAGAGGCCGCGAGCGCCAGATACCGGCCCTGTTGCAGGCGCCCCGACACTCGTACTCTGGTTCTTGGAGGTGATTGCCATGAAGGCAGCCCAGGGAGACCGGATAACGATCCGGGGCAAGACGGTCGAATCGTCGGACCGGCACGGCCAGATTGTTGAGGTCCACGGCGCTGACGGAGCGCCGCCATATGTGGTGCGTTTCGACGACGGCCATGAAACCACCGTTATTCCCGGCGGGGACTTCATCGTTGACAGGATCCAGCCGCCGCACTGACACGGTCCGGCAGCAGTCAAAAGCTGGACGAACTCCCTGACCCGGAGAAGCTACCGCCGCTGCTGCCGTACCCCGTTGTGCTGCCGCCTCCGCCACGGGCGCTGGCGACGCTGCCCACACCTGTGTTGAAGCCGGCGTTGAACGTGGGAACCGAGAAGAAGTAGTAGGACGGATAGACCGTGCCAAGGATGCTGGGCTCGTAGGCGCGGCCGTACTTGGCCTTGTTTCCGGCTTGCGCGCTCTCCATTTCGTTGCGCATCAGGTCGGCTTCGCGCTCGTTTTTGGCGAAGCCCGCGATGACCGTGTCGGCGTGGTCCTTCAGCAGCTCGGACAGGTGCGTCCGCGCGTCCCGCAGCCGGTCCAGGGCCGTTTCCGGAGCGATGGTGCCCTCGGCGAGTTCGGCCGACCACCGCTCGATCTCCCGGTGGCTCTGGTCGCGGAAAGACCGCAGCGCCGCTGCTGTCGCCGAGTCGCCCGCGGCGTGCCGCTTGCTGAGCATCTGTTCCAGAGCTGCCAGGTCACTGCGGAACGGTGCGAGTTGCCGGTCCCACGCGGAAGCCCACGCTGATCCCCGGTTGAGCAATGCGTTGGTGTCCGCAATGACGTCATCCAGGGCATCCAGTTCAGCGGAGGCGTCGGCAAAGCTTTGAATCAGTTTGAGGTTGGCCCGCCGGCTCATTGCGCGTGGAGTCAGTTCGTGCGCCCGGTTGGATAGCGCGGTGGCAGCGTTGTACTTGTTCAGGAACGTGCGGTGCTTCTCCAGCACGGTGCTGCCGTACCGCGAAGACTCCGGTATGGTCTCGGCGTTGAGCTCGGTGACCTGCAGATCCATGCTGACGTTGGCGTAGCTCGCATCACCCCGGGCCAGCCCCTTGCGGCTCTCCGTCCGGGTCCGCCAGCGGACAATCAGCCACGTTGCGGCGCCGAGTACGGCGGCAGCACCGGCGCTCCAGGCCGTGGCGAGGAAGGCCGTGGAACGGTACCACGGCTGGTTGATCAGCTCGGCGCCGCGCCGGATGCCTTCGATGGTGCCGTCGGTCCACTGGGCGTCACGGAACAGATCCTTGGAGGCGTTCTGGATGTCCTCGCGCTGTTCAACGGAAACCTTGCGATCCTCGCCCATATAGGTGCCCACATGCCGCCCCACCGGGTCCAGCGCGAAGATGAAGAGGCCGTCCGCCCATTTCTGGCCGTCCCCGCTGATCCACTCCGGATGTTCAGCGCGGGCAAAGCGAAGCACCTCCTCGTTGAGGTTGTCCTCCGCCGAACCCCTGTAGGTGAAAATGGCAACCCTGGTGGGTTCGTAGAAGTCCAACGACTCCACCGCCGGAATCAGCCGGTCGCGGTCCAGCACTCCGGCGCTGTCTTCCACCACGATCTCCGCCGGCGGCTCCGCACGGGCGGCAGCCGTCCCGCACAGCGGGCCGAGAAGTACCAGCAACCCGGCAGCTAATGCCCTTCGAATGTTTCTTTTTCCCATGAAGCAACGATTGTCTCCGGCGGCGCGGGTGGCAACCCCCGCCGGGAGGGCCGAAAGTACCGTAGCTAGAGGGTGGGGAGTGGGCCATACTGACCACATGGATGCAGCGGCGGGAAAACCGAACAGGATCCTCGTGATTATCGTGGCGATTATTGCCGTCCTGGTGGTGGCGGCCCTGGCAGTGGTTTTCTCGCGGGGAGAACCGGCCCTGCTGGACGAGTCAACGCCACAGGGCGTGGTGCAGCGTTACTCGGCCGCCGTCATCGGCGGGGACGAGACCGCTGCCATGGCGTACCTGACGGAGTCCGCCCGGACCCAGTGCGTCGATTTCGAACGGGCTTCCACGGACAACCTGCGGGTCACGCTGGTTTCCACCACGGAGCGGGCCGCGTCGGCGGACGTGCGCGTGCTGATAGTGGTGTCGAACGGGAGCGGCCCCTTCGGCAATTCGGAGTACCAGACCGAGGACGTCTTCGACCTCGTCAAAACGAACGGCAAGTGGCTGATCGACTCCTCTCCCTGGCAACTCAGGGTTTGCGCGAACCGGGCGGTGAAGCCGTGAGCGCCGCCCGGACGGTGCCGGCGCCGGCGGCCGGGTCCGCCCAGCCCACGGTCCGCCGCCTGATCGTCTATACGCTGCTGTTCGCCTTGGTGGTGGTGGCCGCAATTGGCCTTAGCGGCCTGATGGGACGGTTGCTGGGTGCGGGCACCGTGGTCGTTGGGGGCGACGTGGCGGGCCTGGCCCGTTCGCTCGCATTCACCCTGATCGGCGGTCCCATGGCAGCCGCCCTGTGGTGGTTTGTCTGGCGCCGGCTCGAGGACCCCATGGAGCGGCAGTCCGTGGGCTGGGGGCTCTACCTGACCATCATGTACGCCGTCGCAGTCATCACGGCTGCAGCATGGCTGCTCGGTGCCCTGGCCTCTGTCGCCGGAGGCGAAATGCAGGGGTGGCAACTGTCACTATCCAACGGGCTGGTCTGGGCAGGGGTGCTGGCGTGGCACCGCTGGATGCTGCGCCATCCGCGCAAGAGTCCCCTGCTGATGCCGGACGTGCCCACCGTGATAGGGGCATTCTTCGGGCTCATCATCGGCGTGGGCGGCACCGTTACGGCGATGTCAACGCTTCTGGATACAGCCATCCGCGGCTTCACCGCGTCAGCCTCAGTCGGGGAACCGTGGTGGCGGTCCGTGCTGCAGTCGCTGGTCTGGGCCGCCGGAGGCGGGGCCATCTGGTGGTGGCACTGGATCCACGAAGCCGGACGCCGGCTGAAGACAGGTTTTGCCGATGTCGGGCTGGTGGTGGTCGGAATCCTCGGGGCGATCATCCTGGCGCTTGGCGGCATCGGCACTGTCCTGTTCGTCCTCCTCCGGCTCGCCTTTGACCGCACGGACCCCGTAAGCGAACTCCTGGAACCGCTGGGCGCAGCCATGGCGGCGGGCGCCGTCGGCTCCCTGGTCTGGGCATACCACCGCGCTGTGTCGCTGGGACGTGCCGCGGCCACCCTGCA
The DNA here is from genome assembly GCF_056400885.1 of Arthrobacter sp. P4_H3. Classification (NCBI taxonomy): domain Bacteria; kingdom Bacillati; phylum Actinomycetota; class Actinomycetes; order Micrococcales; family Micrococcaceae; genus Arthrobacter; species Arthrobacter sp. P4_H3. The sequence goes on along the minus strand of NZ_JBFUKK010000001.1, from coordinate 581,262 downwards.
GGCAGCGAAGCTGGTGACCTCCGGGGTTGCCCTGGCCGCGGCCGCCACTGGAATCGGCGTTGTGGTCAATTCCGTACTCAGCATCGCGGCCACTCCGCTGGCCGGCAGCGGCACACGGGCCCTGCTGCTGGGTGGCATCAGCGCCCTGGCGGTCGGCGGTCCGCTGTGGTGGCTCACCTGGAAGCCCGGAGTTCCGCCGGAACCGACCGAGCTTGGGCGCAGGGGACGGCGGGTGTACCTCATCGCAGTATTTGGCCTGAGCGCGGTGGTCGCCGTCATCACCCTCCTGGTGATCGGATACCGCGTCTTCGAATTCGTGCTCGGCGACGTCTCGGGCGGAAGCCTGGTGGACCGGACCCGCGCACCGCTTGGCCTGCTCGTGGCAACAGGGCTTGCCGCCGGATACCACTTCGCGGTGTGGCGGCACGACCGTGCCCTCACGGCCGCTGCCGCGCCGGTGCGGAAGCGGACCGTCGGGAAGGTGATCCTGGTGACCTCCGGCGACCCGGAACCGCTGGCCCGCGTTGCCGCCGAGGTCACCGGCGCGAGTGTCACCGTCTGGATAAGGGCCGACGCCGGGTCCTCCGATGCAGCTGAGGGAGCAGCGGATGAGTTGCCCGACCGGCTGGCCCGTGCACTGGAGGGAGTCGCCGCGGACCGGGTTTTGGTGGTCACGGGCCCCGGGGCCCGCGTCGAGGTCATCCCGCTGGCTACGGCGTGAGCTAGGAGGGCCCGGACGTCCGCTTGTAGTTGCGCACCGCGTTGTTGACCGTGGGAAAGAAATGGTCGGGGCCGAACCTGCTGCTCACTCCGAACCGGATCAGGCGGTCCTTGACCGGGCCCTTCAACTCGGCAAAGACCAGGCTGATGCCTTGGCCGGCGAGTTCGTCGTCAAGCTCCACGAGGTCGTCCAACGCGGTGGTGTCCAGGTCCGTAATGGCCTCGGAAGCCACAATCACGCATTTCACTGGTCCGGGGGCGTTGGCCACGAGGCTGCGGATGTGCTCGGCAAACACCTCGCCGTTGGCGAAAAAGAGCGGTGCGTCAAAGCGCGCGATCACCAGTCCGGGGACGCGCTGGCCCTCCGGATGCCTGCTGATGTCGTGGTAGCCCGGGACGTCCTCCAGGCTGGCCAGTTCGGTGCGGTAGGGATCCCACGCCCGCCGGATGAACGCGATCAGGGACAGCGCGATGGCGATGACGATGCCCTGCAGCACGCCCATGAAGGCGACGCCGAGGAACGTGGCCACAAGGAGCGCCGTTTCCATCCGGCTCATCCTGACCAGCCGGAACAGGGTCTTGACGTCCACCAGCGAGGAGACCGCCACCATGACCACGCCGGCAAGCGTGGCGGTGGGGAGGAAGGCCGTCACGCCCGGGGTTACCAGCATGAACACGATCACCAAGGCTGCGGCAACGATGCCGCTGAACGGGGTGCGGGCACCGGCGTCGAGCGCTATGGGAGTCCGGGACGAGCTGCCGCAGACGGGGAAACCGCCCAGCAGTCCGCTGGCCACGTTGGCAATCCCCAGTGCTCCCATTTCCTGGTTGCCGCTGGTGTGGATGCCACGGCGGCCTGCGAGGCTTTTGGATAAGGCTGAGGTATCGGCGAAGGCGATGAGCGCGATGCCGGCCGCCGGGCCAACGAGTCCTGCAATATCATCCAGGGTGATGCCGCCCAGGGCGGGCGCGGGAAGCCCTTGGGGGAGGGCCCCGACCATGGGCAGGGCATCCTTGAGGCCGAGGGCGGCGGCGGCCGCGATGGACGCAGCCACAGCCAGCAGCACGCCGGGCACCTTCCCGGGCAGGAACCGGCCGGCCACGATGATGATCACTGTGGCCGCTCCGAACAGCAGCGCCACGGGATTCACGGCTCCTTGGAGCACTGCCTGCGCCGTACCCGCGGCCGTTGCCTGCAACGAGCCGCCTGACACCTGGATGCCAAGAAGCCTGGGCAGCTGGCTGACCATGACCGCGAGCACTATGCCGTTGAGGTATCCCACCCGGATCGGCTTCGACAGCAGCCCGGTGACGAATCCCAGCCGGAAGAGCCGGCCGGCGATGAGGAACCCTCCGATCAGGATGGCCAACATGCCCGCCAGAGCCACGGCATGGTCCGGTTCCCGTCCGGCCAGCGGAAGCACCGCGGCGGCGATCATGGGCGCCAGCGACGAATCCGGTCCGACGATGAGGACGCGGGAAGGGCCGAAGACGGCATAGAACAGCATGGGAACCACCGAGGCGTACAGTCCCGTGACTGCCGGCAGACCGGCGGCCTCCGCGTAGGCCATGCCGGCGGGAATCAGTGCCGCGCTGAGCGCCGCGCCGGCGGCAAGATCGGACCTGAGCCACGACCGCCGGTAGGTCCGGGCCAGTTCGATGCCCGGTACGGCTTTCAGGATCCAATCGCGGCGCAAATGGTGCCTCCCGGGCTGGTGGTCGGCGTCAGGGCTAGGGCGTTCCCTGGATCGGTCCGGAATCCTGGCCGTATTCGGCGGATACCAGGATGGGAAGGTGGTCCGACGCGCCGCGCGGCAGGGTCTCCACGTTCTCGATGTCCAGCCCGAGGGAGGTGGCAAAGTCGAAATGCCCCTTGAAGACCTTGTACCTCGTATAGGTCCTCCGGTCACTGAGTGAGAGTTCGTAGCCGGAATTCTTCATGTGTTCCGTGAGGTTCTTCGTGAAGAAGGGGTAGTTGAAGTCACCCACCATAAGAGTCATCAGTCCGCTGCCCATGCCGAGGAGCTCCGCGTGTGCCGCCTTGATCTGTTTCCGGCGCAACGAATTTGAAGCCGTCAGGGGCGCCGCGTGGAAGGAAGCGATTACCAGCTCATGGTCCGTTTCGTTGTCTACGACCCTCGTGCCGATCAGCCGCTCATGTGCCGGTGCCAGAACCCGGTCGTGCAGTGATTTCTTCAGGGCGAAAGTGTTGGTTTCGAAGGCCGTGAAGCGGTCCATCCGGTAGTAGATGGCAAGTCCCAGCCTGTTGCCCTTGGTTGAATCGGCCAGGTGCAGGGGCCCCAGCGTGTCCGGTAAATCCGTGGTGTCGCATTCCTGCAGGCACAAGGCATCTATCCCGAAGTCGCGGGCCAGATCGAGCAGTTCGCCGCGCGCCGCGTGCTTTCGAAGGTTGTAGCTGATGACCCGTATCAGGGGAATACCTCTTCCGAGCGTAGTTAGGAGAACCAGTTCCTGAGTCTACCCAGTTGAGGGTGCCGCGCACAGGAAGACGGCACTGGAAGACGGCACACGGGAACGGCGGGGGACGCGGCCACGCTGTCGTCCCCCGCCGTTATCCTGTGGCGGGCCGGTTAGCGGCCGCCAGGACCGCGCGCCGCCGTGTATTCGCCGGCGGTGACGGTGCCCTGCTCCTGGGCGCCGTCGAGAGTTCCGTCTCCGAGGCCGGCGGTGACCTGGGCCGTCCCGCCGGTGTACACCGCGTACTCCTCACCGGCTGTGATGGCTGCGGAGGAGAAGACCAGCGAAGCTGCCTGCTTGGCCGTCACGAACGTCGCCACCACTGCACCGCTGGAATCCGCCAGCTGGATGGTGGTGCCGGCCGGAAGGGCTGAGCCGAAGGTCAGCTGGACGCCGGACTGCGATGAGGACGTTCCGGGCGTCACCGCCATGCCGGAGCTCCCCGCGGCCGCGACGGTCCCGCCGTCCACCACGAGATCGCCGTTGACGTCCAGCGCACCGTTGCCGTCGTTGGTGGGCCCGTTGGCCACCACCGTGCCGCCGGTGATGGTGGCGTTGCCGTTGGAGTCCAGGCCGTCGCCTTGCGAATTGATGGTCAGCGAGCCGCCGGTGATTTCCACGGTGTAGTCGCCTGCGGCCATCTCACCGCCGCCCATGCCGCCGCCCACGCCCCCCTGCGAATCGGTGCTGCCAGTGCTGCCGCCGGACGCGTTGACGCCGTCGTCGTTGGACGTGACGGTGGCCGTGCCGCCGGAGATCGTGATGTGCTGGGCTTCCAGGCCTTCTTCGGACTCTTCCACCGTGGCGGTGCCGGCGGCGATGGTGAGCGTGTTGAAGGCCTTGATGCCGTCGTCACCGGCGCTTACGTTCAGGGTGCCGCCGTTGATGAGCACCCAGCCGCGGCCTTCATCCTCCTCGTTGTCTGACGTGAATCCGTCGTCGCCGGCCGTGACCTGGTAGGCGCCGTCGAGGAGCACGGCGTAGTCCTTGCCCACGATTCCGTCATCGGTGGCGTCCACGGTGACGTTGCCTGCTGCCAGCACCAGGCCGTCCTTGGAGGAGACGCCGTCGTTGAAGTTGCCGTCCACGCTCAGCGAGCCGGTGCCGGCGATGGTGAGGTCGGCCTGCGAGTAAAGGGCCGCGTTCGGGGCGTCCTCCGCCGTGTCCGAATAGGTGGAGGCGTCGCTCAGGGTGTTGGACGTGCCGTCCGCAAGGAACACGAGGGCTTCGTTGGCGCTCTGCACCACAAACGGGGAGCCGGCGGAATTGGTTATATCCGCGCCGTCGAGGATGATGCGCACCACGTCTTCCTCGCCGGCGGTGACCACTACCTGCCCGTCTGACAGCGATCCGCTCAGGCGGTACGTACCGGCCGCGCTGATGGTGACGGTGTCGCCGTCGACCTTCACAGCGTCCGACGACGTGCCGGAGGCCACAGTGCTGGCGCCGTCCGCCAAGGTCACGGCTACTTCGGACGCCGCGTCCCAGGTGAGGTCGTCGGCGTCGTAGTGGGTGTCCGCCGCGAGGGTGTCCAGGGAGACGGCCTCGGCGGTTCCGGACGATGCTGCCGTGCCCGACGTTGTGGTGCCGGTGTTGGAGGTGCCGGTGGACGCCGTACCGGCGGCGGAGCAGCCTGCCAGTCCCATGGCGAGTGCAAGGGCGGTGACGGACAGGGCGGTGCGGAAGCGTTTCATGGTGTGTTCCTTCTGGGAAGTATTCGGGGGAGCAGCAGGGTCAGGCGGCGGGGCGGAGAGCCAGGTTCCGGCGCAGTGTCCGGTTCCAGCGGTTGGCCGGCAGGTCAGGGCAGAGCGCCGCCATTCCGGTGGCGAACTTGGAGATCCGGGAGGGCCGCACTCCGTGTGCCCAGAGGTGCCGGTCCAGCGGGCCGGCCGTCGATCCGGACTTGGTCTCGAGGATCACGGCGCCGTCCAGTACCCAGGCCTGCTGGCCGGGGCGCTGCCAGGTCACGTCCGTGTCGATGGTCGCCCGGCTGCCGGATCCGGGCAGGTACAGGGTGGTGCGGAAGTAGCGGGTTTCGAGCACGGGCCCCAAAGGTCCGAAGGGCACGTCGCCCACCGCGGCGGCGAGGGTTTCGTGGACGTAGTCCACGCCTTCGGCCGTCAGCCGGGCCCGGTCGCTGAGGTCGTAGGGGATGCGTTCCTTGACCGTGGCCTCGCGGGCGCCTTCCGTCTTGACTTCCAGGAAGCAGATGGCGCTCTCCACATAGGTCCTGGTGCGGACCTTGTAGCGGCGACGGCGGCCGTGGGCTGCCAGCAGGTAGCTGTCCAGCTGCGCGGTGTCGAAGTACACCGAGTCGTACGCGAAGCAGCGGGAGCCGTCCATCTCCAGCACCCGGACCTCGGCGTCGAATGTGGCCAGGAGCTGCTGCGCCAGCGTCTCGGGGACCACGTACTTGCGGTCCACCCGGGTCTGCAGTGCTGCTTCGGCGTTCAGCTCGTCCAGCCCGACCGGCGGCAGCAGGCGCAGGGTGCCCAGGACGCCGGCTTGCGCCGGGGCGCTCATGCCGCACCTGCCGAGACATGGACGGGGCCGGCCGCGCGGCCGGAAGGCACAGCCGCCGTCGGGAAGGGGGCGAGGTCTGACGGTTCCATGACGGGGGTCCCGGCCGACGGGGTTTGCAGGGCGGCAGGGCCGGCGGGGGATGCCGCCGGAACGTAGGCGTAGCGCACATCGACGACCGTCTTGTCGTTGACGAGGTCCAGTTCCTGCACGGTGGCCGAGTGGACCTTGCCGTGGACCACCTCTTCGAGCCGGGCGTAGAGTTCCTCATCCACGGCGATGGCACGGTCCAGGATCACTGTCTGGTGGCGGTAGGCCGGCAGGACCCGTGAGTGGTCGCCCACGAACATCGCCAGCAGGATCATGGCCATCAGCGCCAGCGGCAGCCACACGGGGTCGATTCCAAGGCCGGCGATCAGGCCAAGGGCCAGGGCTGAGAAGTAGTACGCAACCTCGTGCTGGGCAAGTTCGGTGGAGCGGAGCCGGATGATGGACAGGACGCCGAAGAGGCCGAGTCCCAGGCCGACGCCGGCGGCCGAGCCGGAGAGCGCGGCGGCAACGGCCATGACGCCGACATTCATGCCGAGGTAGGACACCACCAGGTCGCGGCGCCGGTGCCGGCGCAGGTAGAGGGCGAAGGTCAGGATGGTGATGGCGGCCAGGTCGGCGGCGATAAGGATGAGCGGTGTCATGGAATTCTCCGGAATCTGATTGGTGGATTGGTCCTTACGGTCCACGGCCAAACTGTGCAGGTGCTGTGACGGAACCTAGGCCGGAATATGAGTGTCGGCTGAGCGTTCCTTGCGGGTTTCCTCCGCGGGTTTGACGGCGCCCTTGGCGAAGAGAAACCGCTGCTGTACCGCGTAGCTGATGGCCAGCAGGGCGGCCTCAGCGAGGATTTTGGCGGCCAGTGGGGGCAGGGACACCGCGTCAAGGGCTGCGATGAGCGCGAAGTTGGCCGCAAGGAGCACCAGTACCAGGCTGAAATAGCGGACGCCGGTTTGCGCTGCAGGTTTCTCCCGGCCGTGCTCAAACACCACTCGCCGGTTGACGGCGAAGTTGACGGCCGAACTCAGGGCCCGGGCGCCGACCACCGCAATCAGCAGCGAGTCGGTGGCCGCGTTGAGGATCAGGAACATCACGGTGTCCACCAGGAACGCCGTGAACGAGGACGCCAGGAATTTCAGCAGCGGCGCATAGATCCGGGCGGAGTCCGCCAACGGCCGGAAATGCGACCCCGCATTGTGGTCCAGGTAGACAGTGGCTATGTCCACGCTCCTGATCGCGTAGCCGGCCTGCCTGGCCTCGAGCAGGAGATTCAACTCGTACTCGTAGCGCTCGCCGTGGACGGACCGGAGCCAGGGGAGCATGGAAGCGGGGTAGCCGCGGAGGCCGGTCTGGGTGTCGGCAACGCGCTCGCCGGTGGCAAGGGTGAACAGCAGCCTGGTGGCGTTGTTGCCGAACCTGCTGCGGGCGGGGACGTTCCCGGTGAAGCTTCGGGTGCCCAGCACCATGGCCGTTGGGCCGCCCTGTACCGGGTCACCCGATACCGCGGCCGCCACGCGAAGGATGTCCACGATAGTGTGCTGGCCGTCGCTGTCGGCGCAGACCACGTTCCGGCCGGGCAGGTGGTCCGCAATGAAGCCGAAACCGGTCTTGAGGGCGAAGCCCTTTCCCCGGTTGAGGGAGTAGCCGATGACATGGCACCCGAGCGCCCTGACGCCGTCGAACACCTCGCGGTATGCGGGACCGCTGCCGTCATCAACCACCACCACGGTGGCCCACGGTGCGGTCTCCCGGATGCAGCGGATCAGGGCGGGCAGTTGCTGGTCCGGCTCGTAGGCCGGGATCAGGATGATCATGGCCGGCCCTACTGCGCGATGTAGAGGATGTCGGAGGTGCCGCGTTCCTTGTTTTCGCCCAGCGGGTTGTTGACCAGCTCCCCGTTGAAATACATGGTGGAGGATCCGCCACCGTCGATGTTGTACGCCGTGGTGGCGCCGAGGTCCTTCATGATCTGCGCCAGCCCGGTCATGGTCACGCCCGAGCTGTAGCCGGGGCTGCGGCCGTCCACCACCACGAACACCAGGTGGTTTTCATCGACGATTCCGACGGCGGTGCGGGGCTGCTCGCCCTGGATGGAGTGGTTGCCGAAGTTGGTGTCCACCTCCACGTCCTCGATGCCGTCGGCGATCTCGTCGTCGTCCAGCAGGGACGGGCCGAAGGAGAGGGTGTTCCAGACGCCGTCCGCCAGCAGCTGCTCGGCAGTGGTGGCGGTTTCGTCGTACACCTTCGCGGTGCCGTCGCGGTAGAAGGCCAGTCCCTGCCGGGCGCCCTCGTCGCGGAACACCACACCGTTGCGAATCACGATGCCGGTGTCGCGGAAGCCGTAATAGTCGCCGTTGATCGCGAACACCGCGTTGTTGTCCTCAGCGATCGCGGAGGTGGTATCGGTGATGTTCTCGCCGAAGCTGTTGTTGGCGAACGCGGACTGCAGTGTGGTGGCGTCATCCAGCACGACGTCGGCAACGTAGTACGTGACGGTGCTGTCGCCGCTGCCGGTGGTCACCCTGGAGATATTGATGTCGGAGCTGTCCGACACGTAGGAAGTGTCCGTGGTGACGGCGGCGGTGCTGCCCGATTCGCGGGTGGACTCACTGGTGGTGCCCGCCGTGGTCCCGGTCTGGCTGGCCTGGTAGGCGGAAACGTCCGGGATTTCCACGTGCTGGACCACAAAGCGGTCCAGCGCCCACGCGGTGGCACCTCCAGCCGAAAGCGTGAGGGCCACGGCCCCGGCGACGACGGCGCGCCGGACCCGGCCGCCTTTACGGTGTTGGTTCTTGAGGGGAGTCATGCAATATTTCTAGGCTCCGGACTTATACCGGCCATGAGGTCCGGATAAGAGGAAGCTGTGAGACCCGCGCCAGGACGTTTGGGCGGCTGCAGCCCGAAGCCCGGGGTCCGCCGCAGGCGATAGTGTGTTCTGGGATCATCACCAGCCGCGCGAAAGGGTCGACGTTGACTGCAGCACTTCCGGAACTTGCCGAGGGCGACTTCTACTACGAGTCACTGGGAGGCGGGCGTTTCCGCTCGACCATTCACGCCCAGGGTGCCTGGAACGAGCACGAACAGCACATGGCGCCGGCCTCAGGACTCATGGCGGATTGCCTGGAGCGGCACAACCCGCGGGGCGATGTCCGGATGGCCCGCCTGAGCTACGAGATCCTGGGACTGATCCCGGGCGGCGAATTCGAGGTGGTCACCACCACGCTCCGGCCCGGACGGACCATCGAACTGCTGCAGGCCGAACTCGTTGCGGCCGGGCGCGTGGCGATCCGCGCCACGGCCTGGCGGATGATTACGTCCGACACGGCGGACGTCGCAGCAATCGAGGATGCCCGAATTCCCGGTCCGGACGAGTGCTCACCGTACGACGGTGCCAGCGTCTGGCCGGGAGGCTACATCCGTTCCCTGGAAATGCGGGTTGCGGACGGGCACCGTCCGGGCTCCGGGAAGGTCTGGCTTCGCACCGGACACCCGCTCACGGATACCGCGGACAGCGGGGACGTGGCGCGGCTGATGGGGCTGGTGGATACGGCAAACGGAATAGCGGCCCGCGTCCCCCCGGGAAGGGACAGCTACGCCTTCCCCAACCTGGACCTGCAGATCCACATGTACCGGAAACCAGCCGGCGACTGGCTTGGCCTGGACAACGCGGTCTCCTTCGGCGCAGACGGCATCGGGCTGACGTCCACGGTGCTCCACGACCTCAGCGGACCCTTTGGCCGGGCCGAACAGATCCTGACCATCCGCAGGACCTAGCTCCACGGAATGTGATTTTGCGGCGCTCAGTTACTGTGGAAGACGAGCCAGCCGGCCAGCGTGGCCAGGGCCGTTAATGCTGCGCCCCAGAGGATATCCACGACAATGAGCTGCAGCGGCCAGGTCTTCAGGGTCGCGGCATTGGTGAGGTCGTACGTGGCGTAGGCGAACGCGCCCAGCGCGGCGCCGTAGCCCACCGCGCTGAGCCAGCTGCCGCCGTCGAGCGCGGGACGCAGGGCGAAAAACACAATGCCGGCAATGTAGATCACGTAGAACACCACCGCGTACCCTAGATTGGGCCGGTCGGCCAGCAGTTCACCAATCTGTCCGCGGTAAAACGGGTTCATCGTCTTGAGCCAGATGGCATCGACGATGGCGAACGCGGCGGCGACGACCAGGAATTGCAGAATGACCATAAGGGAGCTTAGCAAGATGCAGCACGCGGCCGGCGCACCAGCCACGCTGACCATCGTCCGGCAGGAGGAGTCGCTGGGGGCGGCCCGGGACCTGGAATTCGGCATTGAACTGCTGGGGATGGCCAAGACCGGCAGGACCGGCCCGACCCTGCGGCTGTACCGCCCGGCGCCCACGGTGGCCTTCGGCCAGCGGGACGCGCACCTCCCCGGCTTTGAGGCGGCGGCCCGGGCCTGCCGGGAGCTCGGTTTTGAGCCCTTGGTCCGGAAGGCCGGGGGCCGGGCGGCGGCCTACCACGAGGGAACACTGATCGTCGATCACGTGGAACCGCATGCCGACGCGATCGCCGGCGCCAAAGGGCGTTTCGCCTTCTTCGGGGAGATGCTGGCGGATGCCCTCCGCAGTGCGGGAGTCCAGGCCGCCGTCGGTGAAATCCCGGGCGAGTACTGTCCGGGGGAGTTCAGCGTCCACGGCCAGGACCCGGCCGATCCGCAGCACAGGGTCAAACTGATCGGCACAGCCCAGCGTGTGGTGTCCGGCGGGTGGCTGTTCAGCTCGGTCATCGTGGTGGAAAACTCCGGGCCGATCCGCCGTGTCCTGGAAGCCAGCTATGCCGCCCTTGGACTGGACTGGGATCCGGCCACCGCGGGCGCCGTCGACGACCTCGTCCCGGGACTCGACGTTGCGGCTATCGAGGCGGCGGTTATTGACACGTATGCCGGGTACGCGCGGTTGGAGTATGCGGACTTCGCCAGCCTGCGCGGCTGACTGCCTGTGCGTTGGCGGACAGGCAAAAGGCCGGGCACCCAGGTGCCCGGCCTTGCTTTTAGAACGGCTTTACGTGGGACGGGGCCTAGGCCGCGAGCCGGTTCTTTACTTCGGCCGCCGACGGGTTGGTAGCGGCGGTGCCGTCCGGGAAAAGGACGGTGGGGACGGTGCGGTTGCCTCCGTTGAGCTGCTCCACGAGATCGGCGGTGCCTTCAACTTCTTCGATGTTGATCTCGGTGTAACCGATGCCCTGGGCGTCCAGCTGCTTCTTCAGCCGGTTGCAGTAACCGCACCAGGTGGTCGAAAACATGGTGATGGTGCCGGATTCGGGAGTGAAATCCACGGAGTTCTCCTCAAGCTCGTTGTTGCTCGTCGTTATCAAAGCAGATGTCTTTACCCTCAACCGTAACCCGGTGGCCGGTATTCCCGCGGCGGCGGGCCTCACCATCGCCCCAGGGTGACGGCCGGTGACGCCGGGTGACACCGGCTGCGGGCGGTGGCATGCTGGTGCCATGTGTGGACGCTACGTGATGGCCAGGGCAGTCGGGGACCTGCTGGCGGAGTTTGACGCTGAACTGGAAGAGGAACTTGTGGTTCCGCCGTCGTGGAATGTCGCCCCTACCGCTGATGTGCCCATCCTGCTGGAGCGGCTGGTGGACGGCCGCCCGGTCCGGCAGCTGCACGTGGCCCGCTGGGGACTCGTGCCCTCCTGGGCCAAGGATCCTTCCATCGGCTCGAAAATGATCAATGCGCGGAGCGAGAGCGTCCTGGAGAAACCGGCCTTCCGCAAGGCTACGAGGTCAAGACGCTGCGCTGTGCCGGCGGACGGCTATTACGAATGGAAGGGTGAGGGGCGCAGCAAGCAGCCCTATTACGTGCACCCGAAGGACGGCCTGCCGCTGGTGTTCGCCGGGCTGTATGAGTGGTGGAAGGATCCGTCCAAGCCCGAGGGGGACCCGCACCGCTGGATGTTGTCCACCTCCATCATGACCACCGACTCGCCGCCCGAGGGCTATGCCGGCGGGATGCTCGCCGAGCTTACTGCCCTGCACGACAGGGTTCCGCTGCCCATGGACCGCACCACCATGCAGGCCTGGCTGGACCCCCAGGCGGATGACGCCGCCGGCCTGGTGGACCTGGTGAGGGCAGGGGCGCACGACGTCGCCGAAGGCTGGACGATCGATGCCGTTGGCACCGCCGTCGGGAACGTCAGGAATGATTCAGCGGAGCTCATCAAGCCGGTGGAAGGCCTGTTCTAGGCGGGTGACTTTTTGGGCGCGCCTCAGACCGTGACGGTGCCGCCGGCGTCAACCGACCAAGTGGGATTGAAAGCGATTTCCCAGCGGAAGCCGTCCGGATCCGCGAAGTACCCGGTGTAACCGCCCCACGGCTGGGTTTTCGGCCGGCCAACGACCGTTGCCCCCGCGGCCTCGGCTTCTGCCATGACCCGGTCAACGTCCGCCGCGCTGCCAACGTTGTGGCTCAGGGTGATGCAGGGGATCCCCGTGGGGCGGTCCACGGAGGCCTCGGCCTGCATCTGGCCGGCATCCCAGAGGGAAAGAATGAGGCCGTGGTTTGCCTGGATGAACACCACGTCGCCGGGGACCTCCCGGTGCACCGGCCAACCCAGGCCGTTGACGTAGAACCTGCGTGCGGCGTCAACACTACGGACGCCAAGTGAAATGAAGTCGACTCGAGGCTGCATTCTTAGATACTGTCATGCACATGCCCACAAATCACGGACACGACAAAGACGCCCAGGCCGACAGGGAGCAGCTCGCAGCTGTCCGCGTGGCCGTCGATGAAGTTGATGAGCAGATCGTCACCCTGATTGCGCGCCGTGAACGCCTGATCCGGATTTCCGGCACCCTCAAGGGCGACGACGCAGAGGTCCGCGCCCCCGGCCGGGTGGAGAAGGTCATTGAGCATGTCCGTGCCGCCGCGCAGAAGAAGGACATCGACCCGGACATCGTGGAGAAGACATACCGTGCCATGATCACGGCCTTCACTGAACTTGAGATGAAAGTGCACAACGCCAACAGCTAGCGGCGTTGTGCACAGACGTTATCCCGGACTGACGTCCGGGCGTATCTAGAGGGATTCCTCCACGGGCACGTTGGCCTGGAAGTCCCTGCCGTCGGCTTCGCTGAAAGCGGTCATGAGGTGACCCTTCTCGAGCCCCAGGACGGTACTCATGGGAAAGTTCCCGGTAATGGTGCTGCCCGAATGTTCCACGCCGCTGAGGTCAAAGTTCTCCTCGGTGCCGTCATGGCTGAAGCAGTAGAAGGACACGGCTTCGCCGTTCATGAACTCAATTCCCATTCGTCGCTGATGGGAATGATCCGGCGTGGCCGCCACAAGGCCCACCACGTAGGCGCCCGCCCCGGGGATATTCCCGTCTATAGCAAAAGTCGCCACCAAGGTGGAGTCCTTGGCGGCGATGGATACATGCTTCAGAAGTGCGTTATGGGAGCTCATGGCTCCATCCTTCCCCTTGCGCTGCCGTCCGTCCACCCCTGATCTAGGTTTTGTCACCGCCCCGGCGTAGACTTGATTTATTCGAAGATATATTCGAACGAATTATTTCAAGTCTCTTCCTGCCACCCGATACGGTCACCTGTTTCGGGGCGGGAAGGTGTTCCGGGAGGCGCCCATGGGCATGTTCAGCGAGGGTGTCGATGTCGTCTGCACGCCCGCCGGCCAGCCCCTGGAACTCACCTGGGCCGGAAAGCAATACACGGTCTGCGCCGAACCCGTGCGCTGGTATGAACGGCGCCAGTGGTGGGTAGAGGAAACCCGGGCGCCTCTTGGTACCGGCCCGGGCCTGGTGGATCACGAGATCTGGCGCGTCCAGGTCCGGGTTGCCGATGCCAGGGCCGCCCCTGGCCCTGAAAGCAGCCTCACCCTTGACCTGACCCGGAATATCGGCAGCGGACGCTGGAGGCTGCTGCGGATCCACGATGCCCTCCGGCCGCAATCAGCATGAGCTTCACCCATCTCCATGTGTCCACCGCCTTCAGCGCGCACTACGGCGTCTCCTGGCCGGACGAGCTGGCGCAGGCGGCCGCCGCAGACGGCGCCACGGCGCTGGCCTGCACCGACAGGGACGGACTGTACGGCACCGTCAAACACCTCAAAGCCTGCATGGCGGCGGGACTGGATCCCGTCGTCGGGGTTGACCTTGCGGTCTTCGACGACGACGGCGACCTCCGCACCCAGCTCGCGGGCCGCGTCGTCGTGCTCGCCCACGGAAACAACAAGGGCGCAGGCTACCGCGCCCTCTGCCGGTTGATTTCGGATGCCCATGCCCGCACCTCCGGCAAGGCCGGGGGAGCAGTACCCGTTGCGGTGACCCGCGCCGAACTCGCTTCCAGGACCCTGCATCCGGAAACACTGGAGCCGGTACTGACCGTCCTGATCGGGCCGGATTCCGACGTCGGGAGGGCAATGGGCGGCCGCCGGTACCTCCGTCCCCGTACCCTTTTCAAGCAGTGGCTGGACAGTATGCCCAGGGGCACAGTGGCCGCGGAAGTGGTGTCCCACCTCAGCGCCCCCGGTGAGCCGCTGAGCACCGCCCATGCCGTGCGCATGCTCAAGCTCGCTGCCGAGCACGGCGTACCCGCTGTGCTGACCAACGCCGTGCGGTACGGCGCGGAGGACGGGGCAGCGACGGCGGATGTCCTGGATTCAGCCCGCACCCTGAAGTCCCTGCCCGAGCTGACTGCGGAGCCGCTGCTGCAGCCGAACGGCCAAGGCTGGCTGAAATCGGCGGCCCAAATGCTCCAGCTCGGCAAGGAGATCATCCATTCGGCGGGCTACGGGGCCACCGACCTCACCAGGCTGCTCGGCCAAACCGAGGCGCTCGCGGACCGCTGCCGGATGGATCCGGTAACGGACATGGGATGGAAACAGCCCGTTGTTCCGGAGGCAGCTGTGATCGGCATCGACGGCGACCCGCTGGTTGAGCTGAGCCAACGCTGCGAGGCGGGAATCGGCCGGCGGTTCCCCGGGATATCGGGCCGGGCTGAAGCGCAAATGCGGGCACGGCTGGACCACGAACTGCGGATCATCGCCAACCTTGGCTTTGCCTCCTACTTCCTGACGGTCGCAGAGGTATCCCGCATGATCCTGGATATGGGGGTCAGGGCTGCCGCCAGGGGATCCGGTGCCTCCAGCCTGGTCAACTACCTGATCGACATCAGCCAGGTGAACCCCCTGCAGCACGATCTCATCTTCGAACGGTTCCTCTCCCGGGACAGAGCCACCCTTCCGGACATCGACATCGACGTCGAAAGTGCCGCGCGGCACAACGTCTACCGGAGGATCTTTGACCGCTTCGGGGCGGAACGGGTCACCCTGATGAGCATGCAGAACGGGTACCGCGCTCGCGGTGCTGTCCGCGACGCCGGGCTGGCACTGGGCATGGACGATGGCGACATCGGCGAAATCGCCAAGCAGCTGTGGCGCTTCTCGGCCAGGAATTTTCGTGAAGCCCTGGTGGAGAAGCCGGAGCTGAAGGAATTCGCGGGCCGGGTGGAGCAACGCGATTCCGCAGAAAACCAGCAGCTGGACCTGCTCGTGGACCTGACCGAGAGGCTCGACCGGCTGCCAAGGCACATCTCCATGCATCCCTGTGGCGTGATCCTTGGCGACGCCACCCTGCTGGACCGGACGCCCGTCCAGCCCAGCGGACTGGGCCTGCCCATGAGCCAGTTCGACAAACACGACATGGATCCGATGGGTATGCTCAAGCTGGACGTCCTGGGCGTCCGGATGCAGAGCGCCATGGCCTTCGCCGTCAGGGAGGTCATCCGGCTGCACCCCTCCAAGGCCGAGGTGGTGGCTGCAGGCGCCCATCCGGTGGGGCCTGAGGGTGCGGGGCCGGACTACATCGCCGCTGACGGGCACATCGACCTCAACGCCGTGCCGCTGGACGACGAACCAACGTATGAACTGATCCGCAGCACCCACACGCTGGGCTGTTTCCAGATCGAATCACCCGGGCAGCGGGAACTGATCGGCAAGATGGCACCGAGGGAGTTCAACGACCTCATCATCGACATTTCCCTGTTCCGGCCCGGGCCCATGAAATCGGACATGGTGCGCCCCTTCCTGGAACACCGCCACGGTTTTGCGCCTGAGGTCTATCCGCATCCGGACCTCAAGCCCGTGCTCCAGGAAACCCACGGCGTGACGGTCTTCCACGAACAGATCCTGAAGACCTTCGATGTCATGACAAAGTGCGGGCTGGCCCGGGCTGATGAATTCCGCCGAGCCCTGGGGAACGAGCTCCTTGAACCCACGGTGGAGGAATTCTTCCGCAAGGAAGCCCGGGCAGGGGGCTACACCCCCGAGGTGGTGGACAAGGTCTGGGGAACCCTGAAGGCCTTTGGCAGCTTTGGCTTCTGCAAGGCACACGGGGCAGCCTTCGCCGTGCCTACCTATCAGTCGGCCTGGCTGAAGGCGCACCACCCGGAGGCTTTCCTGGCCGGGTTGTGGGAACACGACCCGGGCATGTACCCCAAGAGGCTCCTTGTGGCCGAAGCCCGGCGCCTGGGGATTCCCATCCTGCCCCTCGACATCAACAGGAGCCAGGCGGAATATCGCGTGGAACGGGTGGAATCCGGGCCGGACCGCGGGAAGCTGGGCATCCGGCTGAGCCTGAACGGCATCTACGGACTTTCCGGTGCTGAACTCAAAAGGATCGTGGCAGGCCAGCCCTATGACTCGCTGGCAGACCTTCGTGCCCGCTCCCGGCTGAGTAAGCCAAGCATCAAACGGCTTGCCCAGCTGGGAGCATTCGACTCACTGCATCGGGAGTCCGGTGGAGCAGCCAACAGGGCTGACCTCGTCCAGCACCTGCAGGCACTCCAGAACCGTCCTTCCAAGAAAGGCGTTGAGGTCATGGACGGCCAGCTTTCCCTGCCCCTGGGTGATGTTGAACTCAGGAACCTGAAAGCTGAACTACCCGCACCCACCATGGTGGAGAACGTCAGGGCTGAACTCGACCTGATGGCGGTGGATGTCAGTGAACACCTGATGTCCAGCCACCGGCCCCTGCTGGACCGGTTGGGCGTCACCACGGCGGATAAGCTCCTGGGGCTCCGGAACGGCACTGAGGTGCTGGTCGCCGGTGTCCGGATCGCCACCCAGACTCCGCCTATGCGGGGAGGCCGCCGCGTGGTATTCATCAGCATCGATGACGGCACCGGCTGCGTGGACTCAGTGTTCTTCCACGAAGCCCAGGAGCTGGCCGGCCCGTTGCTGTTCGGCACCCGGCTGCTCCTTATCCGGGGCAACACCCGCCGGACCGGACCCCGCGGAATCAGCATCAGTGCCACCATGGCCTGGGACCTCAGCCACGCCGAGACGCTGCCGTACCCGCAAAAACAATCCACTGACCAGCGGGAACAGGACCTGCAGTTACAGGGGCCGCTGGATGGAATCAGCCGCAACCTGGCCATCACCGGACTGGGCAGCTGACCTGCACCTCAGGACAGCGAGCCTCATGGGCCGCTTTGGTCGGCCTAACTCCCAACCGATAGCATGGACGAGGCTGGCTGTGGTCCCCGTACGCCACAAGCTACGAAGCCTTAACTTTGAATAGGAGACACCCGTGTCAGATGCCCAGAAGATCACCCTCATCGTCGACGGCGAAGAGACCAAGGTGACTACCGGGACCACCGGCGCGGAACTCTTCTTTGAGCGCCGCGACGTCGTTGTTGCCCGTGTGAATGGCGAACTGAAAGACCTGGACCAGCCGCTCCCCGACGGAGCGGACATCGAAGGTGTCACCATCGATTCCCCGGACGGCCTCAATGTCCTCCGGCACTCAACTGCGCACGTTATGGCCCAGGCCGTGCAGCAGCTGCGCCCCGACGCCAAGCTGGGCATCGGCCCCTACATCACCGACGGCTTCTACTTCGACTTCGACGTCGCTGAGCCGTTCACCCCGGAAGACCTGAAGGCCCTGGAAAAGATGATGCTCAAGATCATCAACCAGAACCAGAAGTTCGTCCGCCGCGTGGTGTCCGAGGACGAGGCACGCGAGGCGATGAAGGACGAGCCCTACAAGCTCGAACTGCTGGGCAGGAAGAACGACGCCGCCGACGCCGGCGAAGGGGTCAACGTCGAGGTCGGCGCCGGAGACATCACCATCTACGACAATGTGGACCGCAAGAGCGGCGACACCGTCTGGTGCGACCTGTGCCGCGGCCCGCACCTGCCCAACACCAAGCTCATCTCCAATGCCTTCGCCCTGACCCGGTCCTCGGCCGCCTACTGGCTGGGCAACCAGAACAACCAGCAGCTGCAGCGCATCTACGGCACTGCCTGGCCCACCAAGGACGCCCTAAAGGCCTACCAGGAGCGCATCGCCGAGGCCGAGCGCCGCGACCACCGCAAGCTGGGCGCCGAGCTGGACCTGTTCTCCTTCCCGGACGAGCTGGGTTCCGGCCTGCCGGTGTTCCACCCCAAGGGCGGCATCATCCGCAAGGCCATGGAGGACTACTCCCGCCAGCGCCACGTGGACGCCGGCTACGAGTTCGTCTACACCCCGCACATCACCAAGGGGCACCTCTACGAAGTCTCGGGCCACCTGGACTGGTACAAGGAGGGCATGTTCCCGGCGATGCACATCGACGCGGAACTGAACGAGGACGGCACCGTGCGCAAGCCCGGCCAGGACTACTACCTGAAGCCGATGAACTGCCCCATGCACAACCTGATCTTCCGCTCGCGCGGACGCTCCTACCGCGAACTGCCCCTGCGGCTGTTCGAATTCGGTTCGGTGTACCGGTACGAAAAGTCCGGCGTGGTGCACGGCCTGACCCGCGTGCGTGGCATGACACAGGACGACGCCCACATCTACTGCACCCGCGAGCAGATGAAGGACGAGCTCACCACTACGCTGAACTTCGTGCTTGGCCTCCTCAAGGACTACGGGCTGGATGACTTCTACCTGGAGCTCTCGACCAAGAACGAAGACAAGTTCGTGGGCGACGACGCCACTTGGGAGGAAGCCACCCGGACCCTGGCCGAAGTGGGCGAAGCCTCCGGCCTGGAGCTCATTCCGGATCCGGGCGGAGCCGCGTTCTACGGTCCCAAGATCTCGGTCCAGGCAAAGGACGCCCTCGGCCGCACCTGGCAGATGTCCACCATCCAGCTGGACTTCAACCTGCCTGAGCGCTTCGAACTCGAATTCCAGGCCGCCGACGGCACCCGTCAGCGCCCGGTGATGATCCACCGCGCCCTGTTCGGTTCCGTGGAGCGGTTCATGGGAGTGCTGACCGAGCACTACGCCGGCGCCTTCCCGGCGTGGCTGGCACCTGTGCAGGTGGTGGGCATTCCGGTTGCCGAAGCTTTCAACGACTACATGTTCGACGTCGTCGGCCAGCTCAAGGCGGCCGGTATCCGGGCCGAGGTGGACATCTCCTCGGACCGTTTCCCGAAGAAGATCCGCACCGCCAGCAAGGACAAGATCCCGTTCGTGCTGATCGCCGGCGGCGAGGACGCCGAGGCCGGAGCCGTGTCGTTCCGGTTCCGCGACGGCAGCCAGGACAACGGCGTGCCGGTGGCGGAGGCCGTCCAGAGGATTGTCGAAGCCGTCCGCAACCGGACCAGCTAGCGGAAGCGGAAAGGCAAACGACGTGCAGGAAACCACAGGCGCTGGCGGAGGATATCCGGGCGACGGCGAGGCGACCGATGATTTCGGCCTGGCCGGAGTTCCGGACGCTTTCCAGCGCCTGTGGACTCCGCACCGCATGGCCTACATCAAGGGCGGGCAGCACCAGTTCAAGAATGAGGAAGACTGCCCTTTCTGCGTGGCCCCTGCACGCAGCGACGACGACTCCCTGATCGTGTACCGCGGCCGAACGGCGTATGTGGTGCTGAACCTGTTTCCCTACAACCCGGGGCACCTGCTGATCTGCCCGTACCGCCACGTGCCGGACTACACGGACCTGACAGTGGAGGAAACAGCGGAGTTCGCGGCCCTGACGCAGACGTCCATGCGCGTCCTGCGGAAAGTGGCCAATCCCGGCGGCTTCAACCTCGGGATGAACCAGGGCGTTGTCGGCGGCGCCGGAATTGCCGGCCACCTGCACCAGCACGTGGTTCCGCGCTGGGGCGGGGACGGAAACTTCTTCCCCATCATCGCCCAGACGAAAGCCATCACCCAGACGCTTGGCGAGGTCCGCCAGCAGGTCGCCGAGGCCTGGCCCGAGGACGAACGTGCTTAACCGGCATGCCCGGGGGTTCTTCACCGCGCTGTTCTCCCCGCTTGCCCGCTGGCTCCTGAAAATCGGAGTCTCCCCGGATGCCATCACCATCGTGGGAACGGCCGGCGTGGTGGTGGGCGCCCTGGTGTTCTACCCTTTGGGCCAGCTGTGGTGGGGGACCCTTTTCATCACGGCCTTTATCTTCTCGGATGTCCTGGACGGCATCATGGCGCGCCTGCAGGAACGCGGCGGCCGGTGGGGCAACTTCCTGGACTCCACCCTGGACAGGGTTGCCGACGGCGCCTTGTTTGCGGGCCTTGCCATCTGGTACTTCACCGGAGGCGCGAACCGCGCCATAGCCATCGCCGCCGTCGTGTGCCTGGTGCTTGGCATGGTGGTTTCCTACGCGCGGGCCAAGGCCGAGGCCCTCGGGTTCCAGGCCAACGTGGGCATCGCCGAGCGCGCCGAACGGCTGGTATCGGTGCTGGTGGTGACGGGTTTCACCGGGATCGGGCTCCCCAGCGTGGTTCTGCTGACGACGCTGATCCTGCTCGCCGCCGCCAGCCTGGTCACCGTTGTCCAGCGGATCGCCACGGTGTACCGGCAATCGCTGGAAGAGCCGAACGGCACGGCCTCGCAGCAGCCTGCCTGAGGGGTCCGGCATGCTCCGGCGGCCGTCCGGCAGCGCCCATGGATAGAGGCCGGACTGCCGGGGTAACCCGAATTCAGCAGCGTCGCGGCGTGGGACTAGTATTAGGAGTACCTGGTCATTGGATCCGGTAATCCGGTGTGCGCGCGGCGTGGCATTTCCCGTCTGTGCCGACGCCTGCGCCGGGACCGAGAGACCGGATCTACGTAACATCTAGCTACCCATAGGGGTTTTTGTGTCTACACCTGATGTAAGCAGCGAAGCCGGCTCGTCCGCCAACAGCGTCACGGGCAGCAACCGCGTCAAGCGCGGCATGGCAGAGATGCTCAAGGGCGGCGTCATCATGGACGTCGTCAACGTCGAACAGGCCCGCATCGCCGAAGACGCCGGTGCCGTGGCCGTGATGGCGCTGGAACGCGTTCCGGCCGATATCCGGGCCCAGGGCGGCGTGTCGCGCATGTCCGATCCGGACATGATCGACAAGATCATCGAAGCCGTGTCCGTGCCGGTCATGGCCAAGGCCCGGATCGGCCACTTCGTCGAGGCCCAGGTCCTGCAGTCCCTCGGCGTGGACTACATTGACGAGTCCGAGGTCCTGACCCCGGCCGACTACGTCAACCACATCGACAAGTGGAACTTCAAGGTTCCCTTCGTCTGTGGCGCCACCAACCTCGGTGAGGCGCTGCGCCGCATCAACGAGGGCGCGGCCATGATCCGGTCCAAGGGCGAGGCCGGCACCGGCGATGTCTCCAACGCGACCGGCCACATGCGCCAGATCCGTTCCGAGATTGCCAAGCTTGCCGCCCTGCCCGAGGACGAGCTCTACGTCGCGGCCAAGGAACTGCAGGCCCCGTACGAACTGGTCAAGGAAGTTGCTGCCGCCGGCAAGCTCCCCGTGGTGCTCTTCACCGCAGGCGGCATCGCCACACCGGCTGACGCTGCGATGATGATGCAGCTTGGTGCTGACGGCGTGTTCGTCGGCTCGGGCATCTTCAAGTCCGGCAACCCGGCCCAGCGTGCCGCCGCCGTCGTGAAGGCCACCACCTTCTTCGATGACCCCGACGTGATCGCCAAGGCCTCCCGCGGCCTGGGCGAAGCCATGGTGGGCATCAACGTCGACGAGATCCCGCAGCCGCACCGCCTCGCCGAGCGCGGCTGGTAACAGCTCTCAAACAGTACGACGCCGGTTGGTCACCTTGCGAGGTGACCAACCGGCGTCGTACTTTACCCAAAGAACCCGAGTTTTTGTCCAGATAATGGGGTTTCGAGGGCTCTTAAGTCGCATTATCTGGACAAAAACTCCATGCGGCGCTGCATTGTTGTCTTCCGCTTACTCCAAACCGCGGCGCTTCAGCAGCGGCTCCAGTTGCGCGTCGCGGCCCCGGAAGGCGCGGAATGATTCCAAAGGTTCACGGCTGTTGCCGCGCGAGAGCAGTTCGCTCCGGAAGAAGTCGCCGTTGGCCCGGCTGAGTCCGCCGTTCTCCTTGAACCACTCGACGGTGTCCGCATCCAGCACTTCGCTCCAGATGTAGGAGTAGTACCCCGCGGCGTAGCCGTCACCCGCGAAGATGTGCTGGAAGTAGCCCGTACGGTATCGCGGTGGAATCAGATTGTGGGCCACGCCGGCCGCCGCAAGGGCCTTGGCTTCGAACGCCAGGACGTCCTCCGGGACACCGGATCCGTCCAGGACGTGCCAGGCAAGGTCAAGAAGCGCGGCCCCCAGGTACTCCGTGGTGCCGAAGCCTTCGCCCCACAGCTGGGATTCGTTGAGCCTGTCCACGATGTCCTGGGACAGGGGCTCGCCGGTGGCATGGTGGCGGGCGTAGTTGGCCAGCACCTCCGGCCACATGATCCACATTTCGTTGACCTGGGAGGGGTACTCCACGAAGTCCCGCGGGACGGCCGTGCCGGAAAACCGCGGGAAGGTCACGTTCGAAAACAGGCCGTGGAGGGCATGCCCGAATTCGTGGAACGCCGTCCGGAGCTCGTCCAGCGTCAGGAGCGTGGGCTCGCCGGCCGGCGGCTTGGAGATGTTGAGGTTGTTGATGACCACCGGCCGGGTCCCCAGCAGTGCGGACTGGTCCACCAGCGAGTTCATCCAGGCCCCGCCGCGTTTGGACTCCCGGGCGTAGTAATCGCCCAGGAACAGGCCCAGCCCGGAACCGTCTTCGTTGCGGACCTCCCAGACCCGGACATCGGGGTGGTAGCCCACGAGCTCGGGCCGTTCGTGGAAGGTCACACCGTAAAGGGCCGTTGCGGCGAAGAAGACGCCGTCGCGCAACACCCGGTCCAGTTCGAAGTAGGGCCGCAGCGCCTGCTCGTCCACGCTGTACCGCTCCCGCCGCACTTTCGCGGAATAGTACGCCCAGTCCCAGGCCTCGAGGGGGTGGCCGGCCACTTCCGCCAGGGCGGCGGCCTCGGCGTCGGCGTTCCGGACGGCCGCAGGCGCCAGCCGGTTCATCATGGTCTGCACAGCGCCGAAATCGGGTGCCGTCTGGCGGTCCACCGTCAGTTCGGCATAGTTGCCGAAGCCCAGGAGCCGGGCCTTTTCCGCCCGCAGCGCGACCATCGACTTCACCAGGTCCAGGACATCGAGGCTCCCGCCGCTGCTCCCGCGGCTGACGGATGCCTGGTAGAGGCGGCGCCGGACGTCGCGGTTGTCCAGCGAGGCCATGGCCGGCTGGTTGCTGGGCTGGATCAGCGTGAGCAGGTATTTCCCGTCGTGGCCCGCGGCCCGCGCTGCCTCGGCGGCGCTGGCGACGTCGTCAGCGGGCAGCCCGGACAGCTCTGCGGCGTCGTCGAGAAGCAGGGCATTGGTCTTCATGGCCTCCTTGGTGCGCTGGCCGAATTCCGTGCCCAGCCGGGACAACTCCGCGTTGACTGCCCTGAGCCGTTCCTGTCCGGCGTCGTCCAGCTGGATGCCGGACTGGCGGAACTCCTTGAGGTACTCCTCCACGAGCCTGGCCGATTCATCGTCGAGGCCGGCGGTGTCCACGGCGGCGAACCGGTCGAACAGCCGGCGGTTCATGTAGATGGCATCCTGGTGGGCGGAGAACTGCGGGGACAGCTCCGTCTCGAGGGTGCGGATGCCGTCCGAGGCATCGGCGGACACCAGGGTGAAAAACGACGCGGCCGCGCGCTGGAGGAGCTGCCCGGCGCGTTCCATGGCCAGGACTGTGTTTTCGAAGCCGGCGGGTTCGGCGTTGTCCACGATGGCCTGGATTTCAGCAAGGTGCTCCGCCAGCCCGGACCGGACTGCCTCGGCATAGTGGGTCTCGTCAATGTCGGCAAACGGGGGGAGCCCGTACGGCAAGGGGCTGGGGGTCAGGAGGGGGTTGGTCATGAAGCAACCCTTTCATGTAACCGAGCCGTTCTCAATGGTGATTTCGCCGGATTCGGAGGTCGGCAGTCGTAGGATGGCGGACATGGGGGACCAGCAGCTAAGACAACAAAAACCGCCCGCCACACAGCGTTTCGCGGCACTTGCCGCGGCCTGCATGATGGTCACGCTATCGTCGTGCGGCGTACTGGCTGAACAGGGCGGCGGTGCGCGCGCAACCGGCGCAACGACGACGGCGGCATCCGCGCCGCCGTCGTCCGCCGCCACCCAGATGCCGGCCCCCTCGCCGGAACCGACGCCGGGCAAGGGCCCAGCCTGCGCCGCTGTCCGGTGCACCTCTGTACTGGTGACCGGGGACATGCTGGTGCATGCCCAGTTGTGGGATCAGGCCCGCGTCGACGCGGCCGCCGTCGGAAAGCCGGGGCTGGACTTCACCCCGCTGCTTGAGGGCCAGCGGGCGTACATCGACCACAGCGACCTGGCCATCTGCCACCAGGAGACGCCGGTCGCCGGCCCGGACGGCCCCTTCTCGGCCTACCCGTCGTTCAATGTGCCGCCGCAGATCATCGCGGCCTCCAAGAATGTTGGCTATCAGGCCTGCACCACGGCCAGCAACCACACCATCGACCGCGGGACTGACGGCCTGGTCCGGACGCTCGACGCGCTTGACGCCGCGGGTTTGAAGCACACCGGATCCTACCGGACCGAGGCGGACTCCCAAGGCATCCTGATCCTGCAGACCGACGCCGCGAAAATTGCCGTGATCGAGGCCGCCTACGGCCTGAACGGACAATACCCCGAATACTCCTGGCAGGTGGACATGCTGGACGCGCCGGCAATGATTGCCAAGGCAAAGAAGGCAAGAGCGCTCGGCGCGGACATTGTGCTCGGCGTGATGCACGCAGGGGACGAATATGCCAGCACTCCGAACGCCCAGCAGCAGGATACGGCCCACGCCCTGGTCGACAGCGGCGAGTTCAGCATGATCTACGGCCACCACACCCATTCCGTGCTTCCCATCGAGAACTACAAAGGGACCTGGATTGTGTACGGGCTCGGCAACGGGGTCACGGAGCTGTCCCCGTGGTATGTGGTGAACAACGAAGGACTGCTGGTGCGGGCGCAGTTCAGCCAGGACGCGGCCGGAAAATGGGCGGCCTCGGACCTGGCGTGGGTGCCGTCAGTGATCGTCCGCGATCCATACCGCTGGTGTTCGGTGGCGGCCGACGCGCCGCAGGGCCAGTGCGCCGGACCGGAAGCCGATGCAGCCACGAGGTTGCGGACCAGGACGGTGGTGGAATCCATGGGCGCGGCCGAGGCGGGCGCCCGGGAACTGATCATTTCCGGCGAGCAGGGACGAGGTTGAAGGCCAAATCGCGGGTGATCGACGCCATCCGGTTCTAAGTCCACGGGTCCTTCCCCAGGAGGTCCCGCTTCCGGGCCCCATATACTTCTGGCATGACAGAAGCTACGGACAACGTCGACCGTTTTTTCGACCGCTACGCTGTCGCGTTGCTGGCGCGTGACGCTAAGGCGATCGCGGGAATGTACGCCGTTCCCTCGCTCATTCTGTTTCCCGGCCAGTCGATCGCGGTCACGGACTCCGGGCAGACGGAGGCGTTCTTCGCCTCGTCGTGGGGCCAATATGAGGGTGTTGACTCAGTGGAGAAGAGAATCGACATCATGGCGGAAGCCCCGGGATTTGTATGGGCAGACGTCACCTGGACCTATGGCGGCGAACCCCGGGAGCGTTTTTGCTATCAGCTCGCCGAAAGGGCGGGCGGCTACCAGATCGCCGTCCTCACGCCTCTCGCGTAGCACCACTTTTCTGCGGTCGACGCCTACTGGCGGTCGACGGCGGCGAGGATCGCCGCGCCGAGGTCGGCCGGCCTGGTGAACTGGGGCCAGTGACCTGTGGGCAGGTCGACGAATTCGACATCGCGGATCCGCGCGAGCTCCGCAACATATGGATGCCCTGCTTCGATCCATTCCTTCAGCACTGCGGAGGGAAACTCGCAGGCGATCACGGTGACGGGAACGCCATAGCGGCGCTCATCGTGAAGGTGCTGGGGGTCGTAAGCCACGCCCTTCGGTTGGGGGACCGCCCGGTCCCTGAACATGGCACGCAGCCCGTCATCCAGATCGGTGAGATCGGCGTCTTCGAAAGCTTCCCACGGCGGAAGCGGCACGTCGTTGCCCTCCGCGGGAAGTTCGTCGTTGATCACGCCGCCCTCGCCCAGAGGGCCACTATCCACGTAGATGGCGCGTGCAACGCGGTCCGGCCTGGCATCAACAGCACCATGGATGATGGCACCGCCGCCGGAATGCCCGACAAGGACTACCGGCTGGTCGGCGCTGTCGACGGCCGCGACGACGGCATTGATATGGTCACCGAGGCCGATGCCCGCCCGCGGCGCATCCGGGGCTTCAAGACCGGGCAGCGTGAGCGGAATGGCGCGATGCCCCGCGGCGGTCAGCGGCGGCGTGACGTCGGACCATGACGAGGCGTCCAACCAGAATCCGGGAACCAGGATGATGTCCATGGAGGTACCCTACCCCGGAGGGCTGTCGAAATGCCCCTGCCTGGCGCCAGGTTGGCGTGCCTGTCGCGGACGCTGTACCCGGCAGGATGATCGGGCAGGAAATCACCGAGGCACGCCGCTAGCCTCCACGGCCTTCCCCAGCGCCGTCCCAGTGCGGGCGTGTGACGTACCGCCGCTGCCACGGCGTCTCCACCGCCCGCGGGTGGTAGTGCTCCCGGATGAAGGACACCGCCTGTCGTGCAGGCACTCCGTCCAGAACGGCGATGCACGCAAGCGCTGTGCCGGTCCTTCCGCGGCCGCCCGAGCAGGCGATTTCGACGCGCTGGTATTCAGCCCGCAGCCATGCTTCCTTCAGGGCATCCATGGCCTCATCCTCGTTGGTGGGCAGCCAGAAGTCCGGCCAGCGGACCCATCGCTGCTCCCACGCAACCAGGGGCGGAGCCGCGCCGAGAAGGTAGACGCCGAAGTCGGGGTCGGGACCTGACGGGGGCGGATGACGCAGTCCACGCCCGCGGATGAGCCGCCCGGAAGGGAAGCTGACGACCCCGGCGGTCCCTGGTTCCCACGTGTTCATGATTCGACCCTGCCACCGGATCGCGGCTAGAGGAAGTGCCCGCCCTGTACAAGGGAGGGGCGTCGCGTTAGCGACACCCCTCGCTTGCCGGCTCAGACCGGTCGGTCCGGCAACGACTGCAGTCCCGCCGAGGCTAAGTCCTGCGGCAAGCAGAGTGGATGCGAGCGGAAATGCGGTACCCCCATCCCGGGACGTGTCACTGACATGCCTCGTTGGGTGTTGTGTGTATTTCGCCCAGGAGCGCGTTCCGGTCTAAACGGGCCTGGCATCGGCCGGTTATGTTACGGCGTGATGGTGAGGATCCGGACCGGCTGGGCGCAGGATGTCCGCGTCAGAGCGCCGACGCGAACGGACCCGTCCGCCCTGTTGTTCCTGCCGGTATCGTCGCACCAGTCAATGTTGTAGGGCATTGCTGTCACCGTTGCCGCACCGGCCGCCGAGTTCACCGGAACGGTGAACGAGTACGTGAACCCGCCGGCGTCGTTCATCGGGGACGTGGCGTCCAAAAGCTTCGCGCCTGCCGCATCCGTCACGGTCACGTGAATACGCGCATGCCCGCCGTAGCGCGGGTCGCAGTCCGCGTCCGGGGCGGTGACATTTACGTTCTGGCCCACGTGGGCGCGCTCGGGCGTTACCTTGTAGGCGGGCGGGAAACACGGTGGAGCGTCGAAGGGTCCTGGCCGCGAACACGCCGGGAGCCCCGCAAGGAGGAACAGCGTGCATGCCGGTATGACGGCGCGAAGGGCGTGCCTTCTGCCGTGCACTCCACGCCGCGGAACAGGTCCCACAGACCCATTGTGCGCGGTACTGGGCAGTCCCGTCCCTTACCGGCACTGAATTGCGCTTTTCGGTGGACCGTTATTGGTTTTCCGTCATTTCCTCGGGAACGGCCACCACATGCAGTTCCGTGCCGTCGCGGAGCGCGGAGATGTCCAGCGGCGCTCCGATTGCCTCGGAGAAGAGCAGCTTCTGGAGGCTCTCCGCATTCGAAACAGACTTCCGCCCTACGCTCAGCAGCACGTCTCCGGCGCGGAGGCCCGCCCGCTCAGCCGGCGACCGCGGAAGGACCTCGACGACGAGCAATCCGTCACGGTGGCCGGTACGGACAACCGAGCTGACGGGAAGCTGAACGGGAGTGTTCACGAGACCAAGGTAGGCGCGCCTGACGCGCCCGTCGGAGAGGAGGGAAGCGATGATCCGCCGCGAGGTGGCGTTGATCGGAACCGCCAGCCCCAGCCCGGCACCGGCGACCGCGGTGTTGATGCCCACGATCCGGCCGTGGGCGTCCGCCAGCGCCCCTCCGGAGCTGCCGGCGTTCAGCGCGGCGTCGGTCTGGATCACATCCTCGATCACGCGGCGGTTACGTCCGGACCATACCGGGATGGACCGGCCCAGGCCGCTGACCACGCCCGCTGTCACGGAGCCGGAGAGCCCCAGCGGATTGCCGACAGCGATGACCAGCTGCCCTACCTTGAGGAGTTCGGCATCGCCGAACTCGGCCGGCGGGGCGGTGGGTGCCTTGCCGTGGACAATGGCCAGGTCGGAAAGACGGTCGGCGCCCACCACCTCCACGGCGGACCGGGTGCCGTCGGCAAACACAGCGTGGCCCTTTCCGGCTGCGCCCACCACATGGGCGTTGGTTACCAGGTACCCGTCCGACGTGAACAGGACAGCTGAGCCGGCGCCCACACGGAACCTGCCGTTGCGCCCGTTGCCGGTCATTTCGATGGCGGCCACGTGCGGGGTGACGGTTTCCGCCACACGGATGACCGTTGCCGAGTAGGAATCCAGCGGGTCTTCGGCCGCGCTGGTTCCGCTGACTCCGCCGCTGAGTTCTTCCATGGTGAGCCTCCCTGGATTGGTGCTTACCAATGTCAACGACTGCGCTGCCGGCGCTAGTCCTGCCGGGGCTACGCCGTCAGTGAAATCAGTGGTGCTGCAGGAGCCTGCACCGAAGGCCAGGCCACGCGGTGGCGAAGGCCGGGTGCAGATTCCTGCCTTCCACGGCGTCGGCCGGTACCCACTTCAGCTCGATGCTCTCGGGATCGTTGATGACGGGATCGAAGGATTCAACCACGTGAACCGCCACGGTGGTGTACGACCAGTACCCGACGTCGAAGACGGACGTGAAGAGGACACGGACGTTCTCCGGGGGGACAGCGGCCTCCTCATGGGCTTCGCGCAGGGCGCCCGTGATGGCATCTTCCCCTTGGTGGAGGGCGCCGCCGGGAAGGCCCCAGGTGCCGCCGTGATCACTCCAGGTGGCCCGGTGCTGCAGCAGGATGCCCTTGGCCGGGTCCTGGACCAGGAGTCCCGCAGACCCGAACCGGCCCCAGAACCTGCCCCGCTCGCCTTCCACCCAGGCGTCGCCGGGATTGCGTGGCCCTGACGGACGGCGGAGATATTCCGGGAGGCTGGAGGCTGCGGTGTCCATGGAAATAGTCTGCCACGGCCTATTCTGTGGCTGTCGCAATGCGTCACAGGAAATGGCCGGGTCCGGCACATGCGCCCGAACCAGCGCGCCGGAACCTGAAACGGGCCTACCGGGGGCGCCGTGCGGCGTGTTCGCGCGCCAGCACCGCGTAACGGTCGTCCGGAGCACCGGCGGTGAAGCTGCCGTACTTGCGTTCGGCGGCTGTACGGATCAGGAAGTCTGCAATGGCCGGGTTCTTGGGTAGCAGGGAACCGTGGAGGTAGCTCGCCACGATGTTCCGGTAGCGGGCGCCTTCCTTGCCGTCGCTGCTGTTGTTCCCCATGCCCTTGGGGGTTGTGCCGAGCGGCTTGACGCCGGGCCCGAGCGTCGTCTGCCCGCTGTGGTTTTCGTAGCCCAGGATGTCCCCGAACTCGGCCGAGGACACCGTGACATTGCCGATCAGGCGTTCGTCTGTTCCGTGCGTTTCGACATCCAGCACGCCGATGCCCGGAATGACCGATCCCGTGCGGGTCTTGAAGAACCGGCCGAAGAGCTGGTACATCCCGCAGATCAGGAGCATGGGCGTCCCGTCTTCCGCCATGTCCTTCAACGTCGATTCGCGGGACAGCAGATCGTCCTGGATGACAAGCTGCCCGCTGTCCTGGCCGCCGCCGCCCACGATGAGGTCAACGCCGGACGGGAAATCGTCGCCAACGTTGTATTCGAGGAGTTCGGGCGTGTAGCCGTGCCAGCGGAGGCGCTGCTGGATGACCAGGGCGTTGCCCCAGTCCCCGTAGATGTTCATGTCGCGGGGGTACAGCTGCAGGACCCTGATGGTGCCCTTGCTGACCGTGTCCGGGCCGTCGGTCACGGACCCGCCGTCCTGGGACTCGCCGTTTTGGGATAGGGGGGTCATGAGACCACCTCCACAGTGGTGATTTTAGATAGCTCGCGGCGGATGGCGAGCATGGCCGTGTACGTACAGAAGACGCGTTTGGGTTTGCCCTTGGCACCTTGGATGAACGCAGCCAGGGCCGGAGCGATGTCCGGGTTCACCGCGCCAATGGCCACGTCGTCGTACTGGAGCCGCAGCGCCATGTCGTACGCCCGGGAACCGGTGAGCTGGTCCACCCCGCCTTCTCGCAGCGAATCGAACTCGACGTCCCAGAGCCAGGACATGTCCCGGCCGTCGGCGTAGTTGTCATTGATCGCGACCATTGTGGCGTAGCCGCCGGCGGGGAACGACTTCAGGCCCAGCCGGAAACCGCTGGGGTTCTTGACCAGCACGAGGTCCAGCGGAAGCCCGTCAACCACCAGGCTTTCGCCGCGGCCGAAGGCGGGTGCAACCTCCGACAAGGCTTTGAGGAGGCCGTCATGGTCGGTGGGCGTTGCGCCGTTTCCGGCGATGCAGCGCGCCAGGACCAGGGCGGCTGCGGCATTGAAGATGTTGTAGACGCCACGGAGCTTCATCCCGGTGGTGACCGTGGCGCCGTCGTACTCAAAGTCGGCGTCGGCCGTCCCCACCCGGCGAAGCACGACGTCGGCGTGCGGCTTTTCGGGCAAGTCCGGCACCGGGCTGCCGGGACCGGCCCGGAGGTCGTCGTCGTTCGGGAAGGTGCTCAGCAGGGAGTCGTCGAGGCCAAAGTAGCGGACCTCCGGTCCGTCCAGGGTGTCGGCAATGCGGGCGACACGCGGATCCTCCCGGTTCAGGACAACAGTGCCGGTGGTCTTGGAAGCGATGTGCTGCAGAAGCTGTGCGGTCTTGTCGATTTCGCCGAAGCGGTCCAGTTGGTCGCGGAGGACGTTGAGCAGCAGGCTGTACCGCGGCGGGACCCGGTTGACGAAGTGCACGGCGTGCGCCTCATCAAGCTCCAGCACGGCAATGTCCGCGTCCAGGCGGCCGCGCCAGTCGACGTCGCCCAGCAGCGCCGCGGCGACGCCGCGGGTGAAATTGCTGCCGGTGCGGTTCGTGAACACCTTAAGCCCCTGGCTCTCCAGCAGTTCAACAACCATCTTGGTGGTGGTGGTCTTGCCGTTCGTCCCGCTGACGACGGCAACCCCCAGGGGAAGCGTGGACAGTGTCCGCTGCATGAATTCCGGGTCGATTTTCTCGACCACAAGACCGGGGAGGGCAGAGCCTCCGCCCCTGAGCCGGGAGACCCGGCGGACGAGCTTGCCGAGCGGAACGCTGAAGTAAAGCATGCTCTGTAATATATCCCAGCCGAGGCATGGAACCCGGCCGGCAGGGCCGTTCCGGCACTCCTCCGGTACGGGGAGCACTATGCTGTTTGGATGACCAACCCCCCTTCCACGGACTATTCCCGCGCGGGTACGGGCCTGCGAATCGGTGTCCTGGCGCTCCAGGGTGACTTCCGGGAGCATCTGCGCGCCGCTGAAGCGACCGGCGCCACGGCCATCGGCATCCGGCGCCCGTCCGAACTTGACGGCATCGACGGCCTGATCATTCCCGGCGGTGAATCCACCACCATCGACAAGCTCGCACGGGCCTTCGAGCTCGCGGACCCGCTGCGCAAGCTCATCGCCGGCGGGCTGCCCGTGTACGGCTCCTGCGCTGGCATGATCCTGCTCGCCGACGAGATCGCTGACCCGGCCACGGACCTGGCAGGCAACCCGCAGCAGACGTTCGGCGGACTGGACATCACCGTCCGCCGGAACGCCTTCGGCCGGCAGCGGGAATCCTTCGAGACCGATCTTGATTTCAAGGGACTCGGCTTCAGCGACACCGGTTCCGGTGTGGCCCCGGTCCACGCGGTCTTCATCCGCGGCCCCTGGGTGGAGCGTGTGGGCGATGGTGTGGAGGTCCTGGCGCAGGTGGAGCCTGCGGACCCGGAACACGCCTCCCATGCCGCCGCGCTGCAGGGGACGGCTAGAATTGTTGCAGTGCGTTCAGGCCAGCTGCTGGCCACCTCCTTCCACCCGGAAGTGACGGGGGAGAAGCGCGTGCACGAACTGTTTATTCGAATGATCAGAGGAGAAGCGTAAAAGCATGTCAGGCCACTCCAAATGGGCGACGACCAAGCACAAGAAGGCCATCCTTGATAGCCGCCGGGCAAAGTCGTTCGCCAAACTGATCAAGAACATCGAAGTCGCGGCCCGGATGGGCGGCCCGGACCTGGCCGGCAACCCCAGCCTGGAACTCGCTGTTACCAAGGCCAAAAAGACCTCGGTCCCCGCCGACAACATCGACCGTGCCATCAAGCGCGGCGCAGGCCTCACCGGCGAAGTCGTGGACTACACCGAGATCATGTACGAATGCCGCGGGCCGCAGGGCTCCGCGCTGCTGATCGAATGCCTCACGGACAACAAGAACCGTGCAGCTTCCGAGGTCCGGCTCGCCATTTCCCGCAACGGCGGCACCATTGCCGATCCCGGTTCCGTCAGCTACCTCTTTTCCCGCAAGGGAGTTGTAACCCTCCCCAAGAACGGGTTGAGCGAGGACGACGTCCTGATGGCCGTGCTCGACGCCGGCGCTGAAGAGGTCAAGGACAACGGCGACACCTTCGAAATCCACTCGGAGCCGACCGACCTTCAGGCCGTCCGCGATGCGCTCAAGGAAGCCGGGATCGAATACGACACCGACGAAGCCGAATTCGTCCCCTCCATGGAGGTTCCGCTCGACCTGGACGCTGCCAAGAAGTTCATGAAGCTGGTGGACGCCCTGGAAGACCTCGACGACGTCCAGAACGTTTACAGCAACGCGGACCTCAGCGACGAAGTGCAGGCCGCACTGGAAGCCGAGTGATCCGGCAACCCTGCAGTGACTTTGAGGCCCGGCCTTGACCCTCCGAGTATTGGGAGTCGACCCGGGCCTCACCCGTTGCGGCATCGGCGTCGTGGACGTCGAAAAGAACCGGCGCGCCACCATGGTGGCCGTCGGTGTGGTGGGCACGTCACCGGATGAGGGCCTGGACCAGCGCCTGCTCCTCATCGCCACGTCCATCGATGACTGGCTGGACCGGTATGAACCCGACGTCCTCGCCGTGGAGCGGGTGTTCTCGCAGCTGAACGTCAGCACTGTGATGGGCGTTGCGCAGGCGTCCGGCGTGGTGATTGCCGCCGCTGCCCGGCGCGGGATACCGGTGGCCCTGCACACGCCGTCGGAAGTCAAGGCCGCCGTCACGGGCAGCGGAACTTCCAACAAAGAAGCCGTGACGAAGCTCGTCACGAAGATCCTCCGCCTGGATGCCCCTCCGCGTCCGGCGGACGCTGCCGATGCCCTCGCGCTGGCCATCACCCATGCCTGGCGGGCAGGCGGCGGTACTTCCAACAAGGGCGCAACCACCACCGGCCCCGGCAGCCTGTCGCTCACCCCGGCCCAGCGGGCGTGGGCCGAAGCGGAGGCGAAGGCGCGCCGTGCGCGGTGAATGACCGGGCTCCTTGCTAGGGTATTCGTAGATATGTTCGGATAGCCGGTTTATCCCGGCTGTATTTCAGGAGCCCGGCTTTGATCAGTTTTCTCCGCGGAACCGTAGCGCACGTCGGGTTGTCCTCCGCCGTGATCGACCTCAACGGCGCCGGCATGAGCGTGAACGCCACACCCCAGACCCTCAGCGGCCTGCGCGTCGGCTTTGAGGGCAAGCTCTTCACCTCCCTGATAGTGCGGGAGGATTCGCTGACCCTGTTCGGATTTTCCAGCGATGACGAACGCGAGGTTTTCGATATCCTGCTCAGCGTCAGCGGCGTGGGCCCCCGCCTTGCACTCGCCGTGCTGGCCGTCCATGATCCCGAGGCGATCCGGGTTGCGGCGCACACCGGGGATGGCAAGGCCTTCACCAAAGTCCCCGGCATCGGCCCCAAAGTCGCAGGCAGGATTGTCCTGGAGCTCGCCGGGAAACTGGTGCCGCACGGGACCGGTTCGGCGGCGGCGCCCGCAGCATCGGCTCCGGCCCCGTGGAAGCCGCAGGTGGTGGCGGCCATGACCAGCCTCGGCTGGTCCGAAAAGGACGCCTCATCCAGCATCGACAAAGCACTCTCGGATTCCCCCGAACTGGAAGCGGACGGCCAGGTGGCCGAAATTCTCCGGGCCACGCTGCGCTGGCTCGGCCAGGACGGCGCTCGTGCGGGCAACAGGGTAGGCAGCCGTGGCTGAACCCACCCTGGTTGGCGGGGGAGAGGAGCCGGAGGAACGCGTCATCGAGGCGGCCCTCCGTCCCAAGAACCTGCACGACTTCGTGGGCCAGCACCGTGTCCGCAAACAATTGTCGCTGGTGCTGGAAGCGTCGCGGATGCGCGGGCGCAGTGCGGACCACGTCCTGCTCTCGGGGCCGCCCGGCCTCGGCAAGACCACCCTGTCCATGATCATCGCGGCCGAGATGAATGCACCGCTGCGGATCAGCAGCGGCCCGGCCATCCAGCACGCCGGCGACCTTGCCGCCATCCTTTCCTCGCTGTCGGAAGGGGAAGTCCTCTTCCTTGACGAGATCCACCGCATGTCCCGGCCCGCCGAGGAAATGCTGTACATGGCCATGGAGGACTTCCGCGTGGACATCGTGGTGGGGAAAGGCGCCGGTGCCACCGCGATTCCGCTCGAACTGCCCCCGTTCACGCTTGTGGGCGCCACCACCCGCGCCGGCCTCCTCCCCGGCCCGCTCCGGGACAGGTTCGGCTTCACGGGCCACCTGGAGTTCTACTCCGTTGAGGAACTGGAACTGGTCCTGAGGCGTTCGGCCGGTCTGCTGGACCTCAAGGTCAACTCGGCCGGGTTCAGCGAAATCGCCGGCCGTTCCAGGGGCACGCCCCGCATTGCCAACCGCCTGCTCCGCCGTGTCCGCGACTGGGCGCTGGTCCACGGCATCGAACAAATAGATGCGCGGGCGGCTTCGGCCGCACTGGACATGTATGAGGTGGACAAGAGGGGGCTGGACCGGCTGGACCGCGCCGTCCTCGAGGCCCTGATCACCAAGTTCGGCGGCGGGCCGGTGGGGCTTTCCACCCTGGCCATTGCCGTGGGCGAGGAACCCGAAACCGTGGAAACCGTTGCCGAGCCCTACCTTGTCCGTGAGGGGCTCCTGGGGCGGACACCCCGCGGCCGGATCGCCATGGCTTCGGCCTGGACCCACCTTGGCTATGCGGTTCCGGACGGGGTGTTCGGCCAGGAGACGCTGGCCCTGTTCGAACCGGAAGACCTCAGCGGGGAGCCGGTGGCGGAGTGGCTCCCGAACAGCCAATAGCAGCGTCGGGCCTACTTTCCCTTTAGACTGGGATGAACGCTCGGCACGTTCGGGTCTTTGTTTCTGTGGGCGGCTCCGGCCGCCGTTGGCTGGGGGTTTTCTGCCAGGTGGGCCGAAACGAAGCCGACGTTGCTGTAAATCAGCTATGTAAGTACAGAACGGAAACTTCCTGTGTTCGGACACATTACTGCCCAGGCCCAGCCGCAGGCCGGCGGCGGCATCGACATCATGACCATCCTGCTCTTCGTGATGCTCGGACTCTTCATCTTCATGATGTTCCGCCGCAACAAGAAGACCAAGGACCAGCAAGCAACGCTGCAGTCCCAGTTCGCCCCCGGGGTTGAGGTCATGACCAGCTTCGGTCTTTTTGGCCGCATCGTCTCCATCGATGAGGACGAGAACAAGGTCCTCCTTGAACTTTCCCCCGGCAACCTCGCCACCGTGCACCGCCAGGCCGTCACCAAGATCGTCGAGCCGGCCGTTGCTCCCGAAGAGCCCACTGTCGTTCCGGACGACGCCTCTTCCCTGACCGCGCAGGACGAGACCCCGGCTGACGCTGTCAACCGTTCCGAGGCCGTTAATGAGACGCCGGAAGAATCCCTGAAGCGCCTCAATGACGAAGGCAAGAAAGACAGCTAGTCCGGCGTACCCGCCAAGTCCCGCTAAGTAGAATTAATTACGGCCGCGGGCTGCCGCCGGTGTGTGAGCCCAGCTCACCCCGGCGGCTCCTCCGTAAACAATAGAAAGATCACAATGGCACGTACTGGCCCCAAAAACTCAGCACTCAGGGTGTTGGTCTGGCTCGGCGTTATCCTCGCCGTCATGACTGCCGTGCTCGCCGGCGGCACCATCGCCGGCCACGCCAGCTGGGCACCCAAGCTTGCGCTTGACCTGGAAGGCGGAACCCAGATGATCCTGGCGCCCAAGGTTGAGGGCGGCTCGGACATCAACGAGGACCAGCTCAACCAGGCCGTTGCGATCATCCGCCAGCGCGTGGACGGCTCGGGCGTCGCGGAAGCCGAGATCAGCACGCAGTCCGGCCGCAACGTGGTGGTGAGCCTTCCCGGTACTCCCTCCAAGGAGACCCGCGCCCTTATTCAGGCCTCGGCCGACATGAACTTCCGGCCCGTGCTTCAGGCCGGTGCCGGTGCAGCGGTTCCCACCGAATCCCTGACGCCGGACGACAAGCTGCCCAAGCCGACAGCAGAGCCGACCAACAGCAGCGACATCAACTGGGTCACGGCAGAGGTGTACAAGAAGTTTGAGACCCTGGACTGCGACAACCCCTCGCAGGACAAGCAGGAGCGCTCGGACCCGGCCAAGCCGCTGGTGACATGCGAGCCGGCAACGGAGAAGTCCCCGGCCATCAAGTACATTCTGGGTCCGGTTGAAGTCAAGGGCTCCAACATCAAGTCCTCCTCCTTCCAGCTGCAGCAGGGTGCACAGGGCGCTGTCACCAACGAGTGGGCCGTCAACATCCAGTTCGACGAGCAGGGCACCGCCAAGTTCAAGGAAGTCACCGAACGGCTGTACCAGTTCTTCGTTGCCGCAGGCGGCGAATCAGGCTCCGATCCAAAGGCCCAGTTCGCCATTGTCCTCGATGACCAGGTCATCTCGGCCCCGCGGTCGCTCGCGGTCATCACTGACGGCCGTCCGCAGATCACGGGTGGGTTCACCGAGGCGTCCGCCAAGGCCCTGTCCGACCAGCTGCGTTTCGGCGCCCTTCCCATCAGCTTCGACATCCAGAGCGAACAGCAGATTTCAGCAACACTGGGCGGCGAGCAGCTCAAGATGGGTCTGCTCGCAGGCGTGATCGGCCTGCTCCTGGTGGTGGTCTACTCCCTCTTCCAATACCGGGCGCTGGGCTTTGTCACCATCTTCTCCCTCGTGGTTGCCGGTGCCCTGACCTACCTCGCCATTGCGATCCTGGGCTGGACCGAAAACTACCGCCTGTCACTGGCCGGTGTGGCCGGCCTCATCGTGGCCATCGGCCAGACTGCAGACTCGTTCATCGTCTACTTCGAACGAATCCGTGATGAACTCCGGGAAGGCCGCGGGCTCGTCTCCGCCGTGGAAAACGGCTGGAAGCGCGCCAAGCGCACTGTCCTGGCGTCCAAGGCAGTCAACCTGCTGGCAGCACTGGTGCTCTACTTCGTCGCCGTGGGCAACGTCCGGGGCTTCGCGTTCACGCTTGGCCTGACCGCCATCGCCGACCTCATCGTCGTGTTCATGTTCACCCACCCGACGCTGCAGCTCCTTGCCCGCACCAAGTTCTTCGGCGAGGGCCACAGGTTCTCCGGCCTTGACCCGAAGCGCCTCGGCGCCGTGCCCCTGTACCGCGGCGCGGGCAGGCTCCGCACACCGGATGAGAAGCCGGCCGTGGTGCGTGCCAAGAACACCGGTGCAGCTGCTGAAGCTGAGCGCCGGATGACCATTGCGGAACGCCGCCTGGCGGAAAAGCAGGAGCAGCTTGCCGGTTCCTCCAAGAGCACGTCCAAGGAGGGCAAGTAAATGACCACGAATTTTGCCACTTTCGGTAATGAGCTTTACACGGGCAAGCGCTCGTACAACTTCGTCTCATCCAAGAAGATCTGGTTCCTGATCGCCGCCGTCGCCGTGGCGCTGTCCATTCTCCTGCCGGTGGCCAAGGGCGGATTCAACCTTGGCATCGAGTTCCGGGGCGGGTCCGAGTTCACGGTTTCCAACGTGAAGACCACGGATGCGGCGGTCGGCGAGAAGGCCGTCAAGGACGTCGTGGAGGGCAGCATTCCGCGTGTGGCCAATGTTGCCGGTACCACCATGCGGATCCAGACGGACAAGCTGACGGACGACGAGACGCTCCGGATCAAGGAAGGCCTCACCACCGCCTACGGTGTCACGGACAACGAGGTGACGTCCACGTTCGTCGGGCCCACCTGGGGTGCGGACGTCACCAAGCAGGCGCTGCTGGGCCTGGTGATCTTTGTGGTTATCGCGGCATTCCTGATGGCCCTGTACTTCCGGACGTGGAAGATGTCGCTGTCGGCCCTAGTCGGCATGCTGGTGACCATGTTCGTCACTGCCGGCGTTTACGCCCTCAGCGACTTCGAAGTCACGCCGTCGGCCATTATCGGCTTCCTGACGGTGCTCAGCTACTCGCTGTACGACACCGTGGTGGTCTTCGACAAGATCCGCGAAAACACGGCGGACATCGATGCCTCGACGCGCCGCACCTTTGCGGAGGAGGTCAACCTTGCCGTCAACCAGACGCTGGTCCGTTCCATCAACACCATGATGGTGGCCATCCTCCCCGTGGGTGCCATCCTGTTCATCGGAGCCGGGCTCCTCGGCGCCGGTACGCTGCGGGACCTTTCGCTGGCCCTCTTCGTCGGCATCCTGATCGGCACCGCGGCGACCATCTTCATCGCGGCCCCGCTGTACGCCTGGCTGCGGCAGGGTGAACCCCCGCTGGTCAAGCAGGCCGAGCGGGTTGAACGCCGCCGTGGCGAGGCTGCTGCGAAGGCAGCGGCTGCGCCGGAGACTGCCCCGGCCTGAGCTGTGCGTCCCTGAAGGGCCGGGCGCCGTCATCCGTGACGGCGTCCGGCCCTTCGCATATGCGGTCCGGTTACAGAAGTCCCCTGCCACGGGAATAGACTGGGATAATTAACGGGTCGTGAGGGGTGCTTCATTGGAAGAACGTTCGACGTCGGCGCCAACGGCCGACGGTGGTGAGGGTCCGGGCCAGGGTCCGCAGGCCGGTTTGGTTGCGTCCGGGCGCCCTGACGCGGGCGTGCCCGTTGACAGTTCCGGGTTCCGCCCCACCTTCCCCGGACGCCGCGAACGCACCAGATCCAGGCTCGCCCGGCTGACGGGCCGCGGAACGGCCACGTATTCTCCCATTCTCGAACCGTTGCTGCGCACTGTCCGGGCGAACAATCCCAAAGAGGATTTCGACCTCAT
Organism: Arthrobacter sp. P4_H3; assembly: GCF_056400885.1. Classification (NCBI taxonomy): domain Bacteria; kingdom Bacillati; phylum Actinomycetota; class Actinomycetes; order Micrococcales; family Micrococcaceae; genus Arthrobacter; species Arthrobacter sp. P4_H3. The sequence continues at coordinate 541,673 of NZ_JBFUKK010000001.1, read as the reverse complement.
CCAGCGTGCCTTTGTCGTCGCCGAGCAGAGCCACCGGGGACAGAAACGCAAGAGCGGCGATCCCTACATCACGCACCCGGTCGCTGTCGCCACCATTCTGGCCGAACTGGGACTGAGCGGCACCACGCTGGCGGCCGCGCTGCTGCATGACACCGTCGAGGATACGCCCTACACGCTGGCTGACCTCAAGCGGGATTTCGGCCCCGAGGTCGCCATGCTGGTGGACGGCGTCACCAAGCTGGACAAGGTGAGTTTCGGCGAAGCCGCACAGTCGGAAACCGTCCGCAAGATGGTCGTCGCGATGGCCAAGGACATCCGGGTGCTGATGATCAAGCTGGCGGACAGGCTGCACAATGCCCGCACCTGGCGTTTCGTCTCGGCGGAGTCCTCGGCCCGCAAAGCACGCGAAACCCTGGAAATCTTCGCGCCGCTCGCGCACCGGCTCGGTATGAACACCATCAAGTGGGAACTCGAAGACCTTTCCTTTGCGGCGCTGTACCCGAAGGTGTACGAGGAAATCGTCCGCATGGTGGGGGACCGGACCCCGGAGCGTGAAAAGAGCCTCAGCGTCATCCGGAACCAGATCACCGACGATCTCCGGACGGCCAAGATCAAGGCCACCATCACGGGACGCCCCAAGCATTACTACTCGATCTACCAGAAGATGATCGTCCGCGACAAGGACTTCGACGACATCAACGACCTCATGGGTGTCCGTGTCCTGGTGGACTCCGTCCGTGACTGCTACGCAGCCCTGGGCACGCTGCATTCGCGCTGGAACCCGCTTCCGGGCCGGTTCAAGGACTACATCGCGATGCCCAAATTCAACATGTACCAGTCCCTGCACACCACCGTCATCGGGCCGGGCGGCAAGCCGGTTGAGATTCAGATCCGCACACATGAAATGCACCGCCGCGCGGAGTACGGCGTCGCGGCGCACTGGAAGTACAAGGACCAGCCAAACAGGACGGCCGCAGGTCCCGGGAGCCCCCGCGACGGCGACATGGGCTGGCTGCGGTCCCTCGTTGACTGGCAGCAGGAAACATCCGACCCGGGGGAATTCCTGGACTCCCTGCGGTTCGAAATCAACGCCCGGGAAGTGTTCGTCTTCACTCCAAAGGGCGAGGTTATGGCACTGCCGGCCGGGTCCACTCCGGTGGACTTCGCCTACGCGGTCCACACGGAAGTGGGCCACCGGACCATCGGCGCCAGGGTCAACGGCAAGCTGGTTCCGCTCAACAGCGAACTGAACCATGGCGACTGGGTGGAGATCTTCACCTCCAAGGCGGAGGGCGCCGGGCCCAGCCAGGACTGGCAGCACTTCGTCAAGAGCGCCCGCGCCCGCAACAAGATCAGGCAGTGGTTCAGCAAGGAGCGCCGCGAAGAGGCCATTGACCGCGGCAAGGAACTCCTGACGAAGGCGATGCGCAAGCAGAACCTTCCCCTGCAGCGCCTCATGACCCATGACGCCCTCGCTGAAGTAGCTGAGCATTTCAAATACGTTGACATCTCGGGCCTTTACGCCGGAGTCGGTGACGGGCACACGTCCGCGCAGTCCGTTATGGAACGGCTGGTGGATACCCTCGGCGGCAATGAGGGCCCCGAGGATGACCTGACAGAGATCAGCATCCCCACGCAGGTCAGCAAGACGAAGTACTCCGACTCCGGCGTGATTGTCCGCGGCGTGGGGGACGTGTGGGTCAAGCTGGCCCGCTGCTGCACGCCCGTTCCCCCGGATCCCATCCTGGGTTTTGTCACCAGGGGTTCCGGAGTGTCGGTGCACCGCACGGACTGTACGAACGTCTCGGACCTTAAGGACCAGCCGGACCGCATCGTGGATGTGGACTGGGCGCCCACCCAGTCCAGCGTCTTCCTCGTGGAGATCCAAGTGGAGGCACTGGACCGCAAGTCGTTGCTGTCCGACGTCACCCGGATCCTGTCCGAAAACCACGTCAACATCCTGGCCGCCAGTGTGCACACCTCGACTGACCGGGTGGCTATCTCGAAGTTCGCGTTCGAGATGGGCGATCCCAAGTATCTGAGCCACGTGCTCAGCGCTGTGCGTCGCATCGATGGCGTGTTCGACGTGTACCGGACCACCGGAAACCGGCGGCGCGGCTAACCGCCGGGCTGCTAACCGGGTTCGGGATGCAGGGCCGACAGTATTTCCAGCGCGGCCTTTTTGTACGGAACCCGGGGAGTGGCTTCGACGGCCAGGGTGAGCAGCCGCAGCCTGACGTCCAGCTCCGGACTTGCCAGCATCTTGCGCAGGGCCGGCAACGCCCGCTCAGCGTCCACGTGCAGTGCGATGTCCAGCGCCGTCCGCAGCGGACTGGAAACCATCAGCCCGCCGAGGCTGACAACGTCGAACGGGCCGAGCCTGACCTCGTGCAGGGTGCAGCCCCTGGTGGATCTCAAGCTGGAGACGCGCCGGGTGGCATCCACCAGCAGTGCCAAACGGTCCGGTTCCGCAGCGCACCCGTAGATCCACGCCGCCGTCATCCGGCCTGCCACGACGCGCTGCCGGATTCCCGGCGGGACAGCGAATGAGGCCGCGCGTGCCCGTAGCTGCGGGGTGGTGGCTGTGCCGGGCAGCATGTACCCGCGTTGATAGAGCTGGCTCAGGACACCGTCGGCGGCCATGGCCTGCAGCTCGGGCCACGAGAACACGGCACCGGGCGAATACAGCTCAACAGACCCGGCGTCTGCGCTTCCGATACTTGCGGGGACTGGGGACGAGGTAGCCATTCAGCCATCTTTTCCTGCAGCCCCAAACGCGTACAGGCCCCGTTCCGGATATGTGGATAACCGGAACGGGGCCTGTGCTTGCCTGCCTGGGTGGCTAGGACAGTTCGCTGGCTGAGCGGGAGATCTGGTCCAGCCATGCCTGGCGTGCCTCGAGGGCCTCCTGGGCGGCCTTGATCTTGCGCTGGTCGCCGGCCTTCTCTGCCTTGACGAGGTCATCCTTAAGCCCGGCGATGGCTGCTTCCAGCTGCGACAGGGCGCTGTTGGTCCGCGCCTTGGTCTCCGGGTTGGACCGCTTCCAGTTCTCATCCTCGGCGTGGCGGACGGCGTCCTCCACCTTCCGAAGGCCGGCTTCGATCCGGCCCATGTCCGCACGGGGAACCTTGCCGGCTTCCTCCCAGCGGTCACGGATGGACTGGAGGGCCTTCTTGGCGGCGGCCAGGTCCTTGATGGGCAGCAGGGCGTTGGCCTCGACCAGTAGGGCTTCCTTCACGGTCAGGTTTGCGCCGTACTCCTGGTCGATCTCGTCGTTGGCTGCCTGGCGCGAGGTGAAGAAGACATCCTGGGCGGCACGGAACCGGGCCCACAGTGCGTCGTCGTCCTTGCGGCTGGCGCGCGGTGAGGCCTTCCATTCGTCCATCAGCCGGCGGTATTCGCCGGCGGCGAAGCCCCAGTCGGTGGAGGAGGAGAGTGCCTCGGCTTCGGTGATCAGCTTTTCCTTGGCAGCCTTGGCTGCGGAATTGTTGCTGTCCAGCTGCGAGAAGTACGCCCGGCGGTGGCGGTCGAAGACCGTCCGTGCTGCCCTGAACCGCTTCCAGAGGGCGTCCTCGTTGCTGCGGCCCAGGCGGACGCCGTTCTTCTGCGCTGTCTTCCAGCTTTCGAAGAGCTCGTTCATGCGGGCGCTGGAGGTCTTCCACTGGATCTGCGCAGGATCGTGTCCGGAAATTTCTTCCGCTTCCGCCACGATTGCTTCGCGGGTGGCCAGCTCGGCGGCACGCACGGCGTCGTGTTCGGCCTTTTCGGCCTTCTCGAGATCCGTGATCTGGGTGGACAGCGTGTCGAGACGGGCTTCGGCCGCGCGGAGGTCACCGACCATGTTCCGTTCGGCCAGCTGCTCGCGCAGGTGCGTCACGGTCTTCTGCATGTCGGTCGTGGGCGCCTTGGAGCTCACGCGCTGTTCCAGGAGAACAATCTGGGCCACCACGTCGTCGTACTTCCGGGCAAAGTAACCCAGCGCTTCGTCGTCGCTGACGCCCGGGTACTGGCCCACGGGGTGTTCGGCGCCGTCGATGGTCAGGAAGACATGTCCGTCCCCTTCGACCCGGCCCCAGCGTGCAGCCTCCGCCAGCGATACCGCCGAAGACACGGGAGCGGGGACCGGAGCCACGGGAGAAGAAGCAGCCTTGGGCCTCGCCGCAAATGCGGCCGGCGACGGGGCCGGGCGCGGTGCAGGACGCGGTGCAGCGGCGGGAACTTCCTCGGCCGAAGCCTCTTCCGCGGCGGGCGCTTCAGCCGCAGCCTCTTCGGCGGCCGGTGCTTCCTCAGACGCAGCCTCGTCGGCGGGCGGTACTTCCTCAGCCGTAGCCTCAGCGGCCGGCGCCTCCTCCGCTTCGGGTGCCTCGGTGGGAGCATCGCCAGCCGCCGGAGCCTCCGTTTCGGGGCTTTCCTGGGCTGTTGACTGTGCGTCTGCCGTGGCCTCGGCCGCTGCGTCGTTGCCGGCCGCCTGCGCGCCGTCAACCACCTGTGCCTCGGTCCCGGCCTCGTCGGCAGCTGCTGTTACTGTTTCGTCGGATTTCTGACTGTCTGTCACCGCTAAAAGTCTTTCGCTTGGAGGGAAATACCTGCACCCGCCGCGTGGAGGCCGGGGGCTGGGTTACTTCAGAGAGAACGAGTCTATCGTGACTGGTTCCGCAGGAGCGCCGTCTGTTGCGCTTCCGCCCGTCTTAATACCGGCGGCCGCGATGTTCGTTACCACGTCAAGTCCGGACGTCACCTTGCCCACGATCGTGTACCCGCCGGCCGCGTCAGCCGGAATGACCGTGTCTTTGTACACGATGAAGAACTGGGTGCCGTTACCGTAGGCGTTGCCGCTGGTGCGCGCCACAGCAATGGATCCGGCCGGATATTTGTTGTCTGCCGGAGTATTTTCCAGCGGTCCCCAGGTGTAGGACGGGTCGCCCTGGGCATCACCCGTCTTGGAGCCGCATTGCAGCACTCCAAAGGTTTCGCCCGTGGTCAGCCGGTGGCAGTTGATTCCGTTGTAGTAATTCTCGTCTGCCAGCGATTTGAAGACCGCGGCCGCTTGGGGAGCCTTGGTTCCGTCCAGCTCAACGCCCAGCGCGCCGCTGTTCAACTTAAGCTCACCGGTGAACACCTTGCCTGCCGCTGTCTCCGGTTTCGGTATGTTCGCGGCGTTGGTGGCCGGCGTTGTCGGCGTTGCCGACGGACTGGTCAGCCCGGCCTGTGCAGCAGCGTACTCGTCTTCGGTCGGGTTGCTGGCAAAGACGGTGAGTTGGAGGACGACTGCGAGCACCAGTGCCGCGGCACCTGCGCCTGCAGCGAGGAGATTGTCGCGTTTGCGGCGCCTCTCCTGCTGCCGCCGCAGCTCGCGTTTCGCTTCCATTTGCAGGATGCGCCGCTTTGCTTCGCGGGCGCTCCGTGAACTGGCCGCCAAAAGTCCTCCTGGTTGTCGGGCCGGCCCGCCGAACGGGCCAAGGGCGACGTCCGGTGTCCGGCAGCAAGCGGCAGACGATGCTTCGGCCAGCTCCATTAGAGTTGCTGGCGCCGAAAGCATAAACTGACTGCCGCACATAGTTTATGCATGACTGGCTGGACTCCCGCCTTTACCGCCGCTTTTTGATCACATGGCGGAATCGGATGACCGCGCAGCGGACTCCAGCCTTCTGTTACCTGAGGAGAAAATCCACCATGGCACGCACCGCCTCCCTGTCCGGATTCCCCGAGTGGCTTCCCGAGGAGCGGCTGGTGGAGCTGCATGTGCTGGACACGCTGCGGCGCGTCTTTGAGCTGCACGGTTTCTCCTCGATCGAAACCCGCGCAGTGGAAACCGTGGGTCAGCTGCTCCGCAAGGGTGAGATCGACAAGGAAGTGTACGGACTCAGCCGCCTGCAGGAGGACGAAGGCGAAGAATCCAAGGCTGCCAAGGGCGACCACCACTCCCTGGCCCTGCACTTTGACCTGACCGTGCCGTTCGCCCGCTACGTGGTGGAGAACGCCGGCTACCTCGCGTTTCCGTTCCGCCGTTACCAGATACAGAAGGTGTGGCGCGGTGAACGTCCGCAGGAGGGCCGCGCCCGCGAGTTCACCCAGGCGGACATCGACATCGTCGGCGACGGCGATCTGCCGTTCCGTTACGACGTCGAAATCGCGCTGGTGATCGCCGAAGCATTGAGCGCCCTGCCCATTCCCGACTTCCGCCTGCGCATCAACAACCGCAAACTTGCGGAAGGGTTCTACCGCGGAATCGGCCTGACCGACACCGCCGGGGTGCTGCGGAGCATCGACAAGCTCGAGAAGATCGGCCCTGCAAAGGTGGCCGAGCTGCTCAAGACGGAACTGGGGGCCACCGAGGAACAGGCGCAGGCCGCACTGAGCCTTGCCGGCATCCGCACGGAGGATACGTCGTTCGTGGAAAAGGTCCGCGCCCTGGGCGTCAAGGACGAGCTGCTGGAGGAAGGCCTGAACGAGCTCGAGCAGGTCATTGCGGCCGCCGTGCAGCGTGCTCCGGGCAAGGTTGTGGCGGACCTCAGCATCGCCCGTGGCCTGGACTACTACACCGGAACCGTGGTGGAAACCGTCCTGGTGGGCCACGAACAGCTCGGCTCCATTTGTTCCGGCGGTCGCTACGACGCGCTGGCGAGCAAGGGCAACCGCAAATTCCCGGGCGTCGGCCTATCCATCGGCGTCACCCGTCTCGTCTCCAGGATCCTGAGCCAGGACCTGGCCCAGGCAACCCGCTCGGTGCCAACGGCTGTGCTGGTCGCCTTGAACAACGACGGCAGTTGGGGCGCTGCCCAGGACGTCGCGGCACAGCTGCGTGGCAGGGGGATATCCACCGAAGTTGCTGCCAAGGCAGAAAAATTCGGCAAGCAGATCAAGTTCGCCGACCGCCGGGGTATCCCGTTCGTCTGGTTCACGGACGACGACGGCAAACACCAGGTCAAGGACATCCGTTCAGGCGAGCAGACGGACGCCGATCCGGCGACCTGGACGCCCACGGACGAGGACCTGCACGTCCGCATCCTTAAGTCCTAGGCGGCTGCTTCCGTAGCCGCAGCACCAGGAACCGGCCGGCAACTCCGGCGGCCAGCACGGCCGCCATGCCCGCCACGGAGGCCAACGGCAACGTGACGGCAAGAATCAGGCAACCAACGAAACCCGCCGCGTTCAGCCACCGGGGCGCGGTGCGGGGCCGTTCGGCCAGGGTGAAGGCGGCGGCATTCGTGACCGTGTAGTAGATCAGCACGCCGAAGCTCGAGAAACCCACAACGGTCAGCACATCCGCCGTCAGGAGCAGCACGATCACGGCTGCTGCTACCGAAAGCTCCGCGACGAACGGGACCGTATGCTGCCCGCCCACCCGGGCCAGGGCAGAGGGCAGGTCCCGCTCCCTCGCCATTGCCAACGCAGTACGGCCCACCCCGGTGATCAGTGCCAGCAGCGCGCCCAGGCAGGCCGCGGCTGCCCCTGCCTGCACCACCGGGGCGCCTGCGGCCAGTGCGGAGGACGTGACGGCGTCGAGCAGGGGCGACAGCGATTCCGCCAGCCGCCCCGGGGACAGGTGCCAGAGCAGCAGCACGGCGAGTGCCAGATAGATCGTGAACGCTGCGGCCAGCGCGGCCAGGATGGCCCGCGGAATGGTGCGGGCGGGATCCTTGACCTCCTCGCCCAGCGTGGCGATCCGGGCGTAGCCGGCGAAGGCGAAGAACATCAGGCCGGCGGCCGGGAGAATCCCCCAGGCGCTGCCCGCGCCTGCGACGGGACCGGCCGGTTCCGGATGCGGCCCCGCAATGCCCGCAACCGTCACAAACACCAGGGTGCCAAGGACGATGGCGAGCAGGATCCTTGTCAACAGGGCGGTGCGGGTGATGCCCATCAGATTGACCGCCGTGAGGACCACGACGGCGGCGACGGCCAGCGGCGTGGCGAGGCCCGGTGCCACATAATGGCCGAAGGTCAGGGCCATGGCCGCGCACGACGCCGTCTTTCCCGTGACAAATCCCCAGCCGGCGATGAAGCCCGGCCATTCGCCGAGCTGTTTGCGGCCGTAGACATAGGTCCCGCCGCTGGCCGGGTACTTGGCGGCCAGCTGGGCCGAGGCCACAGCGTTGCAGTAGGCGATGGCGCCTGCGACCAGGACCGAGACAATCATCAGCGGGCCGGCCAGTGCGGTGGCGGGGGAGAAGACGACGAACACGCCGGCGCCAAGCATGGAGCCGAGTCCGATGGCGGTGGCGTCAAACACGCCGAGCCGACGCTGAAGCCGTTGATGGGTCTGCATGGCGGAAGTGAAGCCTTTCCAACGGGTAAACTCGAACGGGGCTGTTCCCGCAACGGTCCCATTCAACATCATCTCTGTCTTCCTTCTGAAAGGTAAGCTGTGCTGCGCACACATGACCTCGGATCCCTTCGCTCCGAGCACATTGGACAAACCGTTACCCTGGCCGGCTGGGTGGGCCGGCGTCGTGATCACGGTGGTGTGGCATTCGTTGACCTGCGCGATGCCTCAGGCGTCGCCCAGGTGGTAGTCCGCGAAGAAGAGGTCTTCCACGGGCTCCGCAACGAGTACGTGCTCCAGATCATCGGTACGGTTTCCCAGCGCCCCGAGGGCAACGAAAACCCGGCACTGGCCACCGGTGAGATCGAGGTCATTGCCGAGAAGGTGACCATCCTCAACACCTCCGATCCGCTGCCGTTCCAGATCGACGAGCACGTCGAGGTGGGCGAGGAAGCACGCCTGAAGCACCGCTACCTGGACCTGCGCCGCCCCGGCCCCGCCCGCAACCTGCGCCTGCGTTCGGAGGCGAACCGTGTGGCACGCGAGCTGCTCCACCAGGACGGCTTCGTTGAGATCGAGACCCCCACGCTGACGCGTTCGACACCGGAAGGCGCCCGTGACTTCGTGGTCCCCGCACGCCTCGCGCCGGGTTCCTGGTACGCCCTGCCGCAGTCCCCGCAGCTCTTCAAGCAGCTCCTTCAGGTAGGCGGCTTCGAGAAGTACTACCAGATCGCCCGCTGCTATCGCGATGAGGATTTCCGCGCCGACCGCCAGCCGGAATTCACCCAGCTGGACATCGAAGCGAGCTTCGTGGAGCAGGATGACATCATTTCGCTCGGCGAAAGCATCGTCAAAGCCCTGTGGCAGCTGATCGACGTCGAAATCCCGACGCCCATCCAGCGCATCACCTACGCCGACGCCATGGCGCGCTACGGCTCGGACAAGCCGGACCTCCGCTTCGGCCAGGAACTGACCGAACTCACGGAATTCTTCAAGGACACCAACTTCGGCGTGTTCAAGGCACCCTACGTCGGTGCCGTCGTCATGCCGGGCGGTGCATCGCAGGCACGCCGTGCGCTGGACGCCTGGCAGGAATGGGCCAAGCAGCGCGGCGCCAAGGGTCTCGCGTACGTGCTCTACAAGGAGGACGGCGAACTGGCCGGACCCGTGGCCAAAAACCTCACCGACACCGAGCGCGCCGGCCTGGCTGACGCCGTCGGCGCCAAGCCCGGGGACTGCATCTTCTTCGCCGCCGGCGAGAAGACCCCCTCCCGTGCACTCCTCGGTGCCGCCCGTGTCGAAATCGGACACCGCACCGGCCTGATCAACCCCTCCGACTGGGCATTCTGCTGGGTTGTGGATGCCCCGATGTTCGAGCCTGCCGCCGCGGCAGTGGCCTCGGGCGACGTGGCCGTTGGTGCCGGCCAGTGGACTGCCGTCCACCACGCCTTCACCTCGCCCAAGCCCGAGTTCATGGACTCCTTCGACCAGGACCCGGAATCGGCCTTGTCGTACGCCTACGACATTGTCTGCAACGGCAACGAAATCGGCGGCGGCTCCATCCGTATCCACGAGCGTGACGTGCAGGAACGCGTCTTCGAACTCATGGGCCTGGACAAGGCAGACGCCGAGACGAAGTTCGGCTTCCTCCTGGAGGGCTTCAAGTTCGGTGCTCCGCCGCACGGCGGCATCGCCTTCGGCTGGGACCGCGTTGTAGCCCTGCTGGCCGGCGTGGAGTCAATCCGCGACGTCATCGCGTTCCCGAAGTCCGGCGGCGGCTACGACCCGCTGACGGCAGCTCCGGCGCCGATCACGGCGCAGCAGCGCAAGGAGGCCGGCGTCGACTTCAAGCCTGAGGCCAAGAAGGCGGAACAGGCCCCCAAGAAGGATGACGACGCAGCCAAGTAGAGTGAGCTGACCGTCAGCAAAGGCTCCCCGGGAAACCGGGGAGCCTTTGCTGTCCCCCTAGCCGTCAAAAAGGAGGCCGATGGCACGGCAGACGACCCCCGCCCTGGAGGCATTGATGGACGCCGCCTGGCCCGCTCCCGACCGGGAGGAATCCGGCGGGTGGGTTCTTCGCGCCGCCGGCGGCGTGACCCAGCGTGCAAATTCCATCTGGCCACGCTCGGAGCCGGAGGGAACCCCGCACCAACGGCTGGCCCTGCTCCGGGATGCGCGCGCCTGGTACCGCAACCGCCGGCTGCCCGTGATCTTCCAGGTCTTCGACGATGCCCGCAGCGCCGCGCTGAATGCGGTCCTCGATGAAGAAGGCTTCACCCGCCAGTCTGAGACCCTGATCCTCGTGCGAAGTGCCGGCGGGGATGCGGCGGCACCTGACGCCGGCGTCGAACTCTCGGCACAGCCGACGGAGGAGTGGCTGCGGCTTTGGTGGAGCGTCGACGGCCGCGGTGACGGGGAATCCCTCGCCACTGCCCGCGGAATCCTCGAAGGCTGCCGGTCGCTGTACGCCCTGGTGAGGGACGACGACGGCGTGCCCGCCGCCGTCGGACGCCTTGCTCTTCCTCCGTGCCGGGCGGACAGCAGCGGCGGCCTGTACTGCATGGCGACCCGTCCGGATGCCCGGCGCCGCGGCTATGCCACGCGGGTGCTCCGGTCGCTGCTTGGGGCAGGGGCGACCCAAGGGCTGGACGGCTACTGGCTCCTGGTGACAGCGGCCAATCCCGGCGCGAGGGAACTGTATGCCCGGGCCGGCTTCCGGGAAGCCGGCCGCTACCTTTACCGGCAGGAGCGGCCGAAGCGGCACCTCACGGGCTGCTAGGCCGGCGGGTCGGTCACCAGGATGCGCACCGAACACAGGTCTGCGGCCGCCCGCTTGAGCACCGTGGCACGCGGATCCGGAACGTCCAGGAACGGCAGCCGCGTCAGCGCCGTGTAGCGTTTCAGGACGGGCTCGGCGAGAACCTGCTCCGCCAGGGTGCGGTCGCCGCCAGGCGCCAGGTACTCGATCCGGTGGCCGCCGAAGATCCGGCCGGCGTGCTCTGCCACGGCCTCGACGAGGGCATCGGCCTGGTTGGCTCGCCGCCGGGCGAAACGCTGCTGGGACCAGCCGCCGGCCGCGGTCCTGGACTGGACATGGCGTGTGCCCGTCTTGGATGCCAGGGCGGCGCCGTCGCGGACCACCGCCACGGAATAGCCGCCGCGGCGGACCAGTACCAGCCCCAATGTGCGGGACTGCGCTGCCAGCGACGCGAGCCGCGACACCGCGTCGGTTCCTGTCCCGGGCCGGCCGTCCGCCGGCCAGGGGGCCTGCAGCAGCGCCACGGCGCCGTCGGCAGCGGACAGTTGCAGGCCGCCGTCGGGCTCTTCCTCAGTGAGGGTGCCGTGGCTTGCGGCGAAGCGTTCCACCCACCCCGGCAGGCGGGTACCGGAGACAAACGCCACGCGGGACTCTGGGGTGGGCATCGCGTGATCTCCGTTGTCTGTGCGGTCATTGAACTAGAAGTAGCCTATCTATGTGGATGATCTCTTTGGCCAAGGGCCGGAAAACGACGACGACGGCGGGACAGTGGCGCCGTCCGGTTCGGCGGTTTCCGGGCGGGCCGCCGGACGGACGCAGCCCCGGAGCCCCCTTGCGGTCCGGATGCGGCCCCGGACCCTTGACGATGTGGTGGGCCAGCAGCACCTGCTGGGACAGGGGTCTCCGTTGCGGCAACTGGCGGCCGGCGCCGGGGCCGACTCCGCCGGACCGGCCGGTCCGACGTCGCTCATCCTGTGGGGTCCGCCGGGAACCGGCAAGACCACGCTGGCCCATGTGATCGCCAAAGGCCCCGGCCGGAAGTTCGTGGAGCTCTCCGCCATCACCGCGGGCGTGAAGGACGTTCGGCGGGTCATGGACGAAGCGCTCACCGCGAGGGACCTCTACAAAACCACCACTGTCCTCTTCCTCGACGAGATCCACCGGTTCAACAAGGCCCAGCAGGACGCCCTGCTGCCCGGCGTCGAAAACCGCTGGGTGGTGCTGGTTGCCGCCACCACGGAGAATCCGTCCTTTTCCGTCGTCTCGCCGCTGCTGTCCCGGTCGCTGCTGCTGACGCTCCGCCCGCTGACGGATGCGGACGTAGAGGGCCTGGTCCAGCGGGCCGTGACCGATGCCCGCGGACTGAACGGGAAAGTGGAGCTCAGCGACGAAGCGCTGGCCCACCTGGTCCGGCTGTCCGGCGGCGACGCGCGGCGCGCCCTCACGGCGCTGGAAGCGGCGGCGGGCGTGGCTTTCGGTGATGCCGACGACGCCGACGACGGCCCCGTCACCGTGGAACTGCGGCACACCGAACGCGCCCTCGATGTTGCAGCCGTCAGGTACGACCGGGCAGGGGACCAGCACTACGACGTAGCCAGCGCCTTCATCAAGTCCATTCGGGGCTCCGACGTCGATGCCGCACTGCATTACCTGGCGCGCATGCTGGAAGCGGGGGAGGACCCCCGGTTCATCGCCCGCCGCATTGTGATTTCGGCCGCGGAGGATGTTGGCATGGCTGACCCCACGGCCTTGCAGACCGCCGTTGCCGCTGCCCAGGCCGTGCAGCTGATCGGCATGCCCGAAGGCCGGATCGTGCTGGCTGAAGCCGTGGTCCACCTGGCGACGGCCCCGAAGTCCAACGCCGCGTACATGGGCATCAACAAAGCCACCGCAGACGTCCGGGCCGGCCTGGGCAACGGCATCCCCGCCCACCTGCGGGACGCGCACTACCCGGGATCCAAACAGCTCGGGCACGGTCAGGGCTACAAGTACGCGCACGACGCCCCGCACGCCGTTGCCACGCAGCAATATCCGCCGGATGACCTGGTCGGCCGGGACTACTACCAGCCAACCGCCAATGGCGCCGAACGCGACATTTCCACCCGGCTGGAGCGGCTGCGGAAGATCATCCGCGGCGGCTGACCGGCCCCGTCCCAACGGTCCCGGGCGTTACCCGTTGACTTCCGGCGGCGGAGGGCTAACGTTGAATTACGTCAGCACGGATCTGTTGAACGTGCGTGCCTTGAGGGGGGACATCAGCAAAATGCCGGTTGTTCATACACTCGGGCCCCAGGTCGGGGCTGGCACAACACAAGCCCGGCACCACCCCCATGCGCCCTCTTCCCAGTTCCCAGGTAGTGTCCTATGTCCGTAAATTTCGTCACAGCACTGTCCGTAAAATCCTTTGACATCCCGGACAAGAAGCGTTGCCCCGACAAGGCGGAGTTTGATCTTGTCACCGTCAACGACTACACGGTGGCCCGTCTGATCCTCAATCCGGGATGGCGGTGGTCGGAGAGCAGCAAGCCCTTCGAGAAGACGGACTTCTGCCAGCACAACCATCTCGGATTCTGTGTCTCCGGGGTCCTGGAAGTGGAAACTGCCGACGGCGTCCGTTCCACGATCCACGCCAACGACACCTACACGCTCCCGCCCGGCCACGATGAGTGGGTGGTGGGGTCCGAGCCGTTCGTTGCCGTGGAGTTCCTGGGTGCCGCGTCCTTCGGCCGGCCGTCCAGCCGCGGTGTCCACGCCCGGATGTAACCGCGCCGGCATCTGACAGCGCCCTGACCGTAGCGCCCTGACCGTAGCGCCCTGACCGTAGCGCCCTGGCCTGGCTCCGGCCGATCAGGGCCGCAGGCCTCATCGTGGTAGGATTGTTCGTTGTCTGGCAAGGCACGGACGCACAATCCACTGATTTTCAGCATTTCATGCTGTTCTGATTTTTTTGGTGGACTGTCGCCCCGCGCCCAGTAGCAAAAGGCAGCGGTTGGCCGATGCTCTCCATCGTGGAGGCCAGTAACACTGACACACCGCAGATATTGGAAGGACACAAGTGGCTAACAACACTCGTGCTCGCCGTACCGCACGCCTTTCGCGTGCACTCGGCATTGCTCTGACCCCCAAGGCCGCCAAGTACATGGAGCGCCGCCCGTACGGCCCCGGTGAGCATGGCCGTGCCCGCAAGAAGCAGGACTCCGACTACGCCGTACGTCTGCGCGAAAAGCAGCGTCTGCGCGCCCAGTACGGCATCCGCGAAGCCCAGATGACCCGTGCCTTCGAAGAAGCACGCCGCACCAAGGGCCTGACCGGTGAAAACCTGATCGAACTGCTCGAAATGCGTCTCGACGCCCTCGTGCTGCGTGCCGGCTTCGCCCGCACCATCGCCCAGGCCCGCCAGCTGGTTGTGCACCGCCACATCCTGGTTGACGGTATCCGCGTTGACCGCCCGTCCTTCCGCGTCGGCGAGGGCCAGCTGGTCCACGTTCACAGCCGCAGCGAAACCATGCCTCCGTTCCAGGTTGCAGCGGCCGGCGCACACCGCGACGTCCTGCCCCAGGTTCCGGCCTACCTGGACGTCAAGCTTGACGCCCTGCAGGCACGCCTGGTTCGTCGCCCGAAGCGCTCCGAGGTTCCCGTAACCTGCGAAGAGCAGCTCGTCGTCGAATTCTACGCACGCTAAATACCAGCAGCGTATCCAAAGAAGCCCGTGGCAAGCGCCGCGGGCTTCTTTGTATGTAAGGTACTGGGGGGAGTTCCGCAACAGCGGCCACGATGCCGCCGCGGAACCCGCAGCAGTCCACGGAATCACAAGGAGATGAACGTCTATGTCTGGTGGCGATATTGCCGGCCTGATCGCGGCAGGGGTGTTTGCGCTCCTCGTGCTGATCCTCGCCGTGCCGATCCTGAAGCTCGGACGGGTTTTTGACGAAGTCCGGACGTCCATCCGCGCAATCAGCGACGGCGCCACGCCACTCATGGACGAAGTCACAGCCACGGTGTCCACCACCAACCAGCAGCTGAAAAAGGTTGACGGCATCTCGTCCAACGTCTCGGACGCCTCAGCCAACATCTCCGCGCTCTCGTCCCTCGTGGCCGCGACGGTGGGATCCCCGCTGATCAAGGTGGCAGCCTTCAGCTACGGTGTCCGCTCCGCCCTGTCAGCCCGCAAGAAACCCGCCACCGGCCGCCGCAGCCGCTAATCCAGACGGAGAACACTCAATGAAAAGAATTCTCTGGATGGGAATCGGCGTCGCCATCGGTGTCATCGCGTTCCGCAAAATCACCGAGGCGCAGTCTACCCTTGGGCCCGAAGGCCTGAACCGGGCGGTGGGCCGCCTGGCTGACGGTATCTACGACTTCGCGGACGCCGTGCGGGATGGAATGCAGGAACGCGAAACCGAGCTGCGGACAGCCCTGGGCATCGACAGCCAGGACGTGGCGCGGCGCTAGCGTCCTCCACCAGGACCAGCCCGCAGCCAGTCCGGTGTCCGGACGCGGACATTGCACCGCCCCCAGTGGGGGAGAATTAAACCGGCAGCCCCGGCAGATGCCACCGCAGATGTCCAGGCAGCCACGCGTTTGCGTGACCTCACGCATCTGACCCATACGCACCAGAACTACACGCAGTACACCAAGAAGGGTAAGTAACCAGGTTATGAAGTCGCAGGAGATCACCAAGCGCTGGATCGACTTTTTTGTCAGCAAGGGACACACGGCGGTGCCCTCCGCATCCCTGGTCTCCAGCGACCCCTCCCTGCTGTTCACGGTGGCCGGCATGGTGCCGTTCATTCCGTACCTGACGGCCCGCGAAGAGGCGCCCTACAACCGCGCCACCAGCGTGCAGAAGTGCATCCGGACCGGCGATATCGAGGAAGTCGGCAAGACGGCACGCCACGGCACCTTCTTCCAGATGTGCGGCAACTTCTCCTTCGGCGACTACTTCAAGGAAGACGCCATCAAGTTCGCCTGGGAACTGCTCACCACGGCCGTTGACGACGGCGGCTACGGCCTGCCGCCCGAGAAGCTCTGGGTCACCGTCTATGAAGAGGACGACGAGGCCGAGCAGCTCTGGCTTACGAACACGGGCATGCCCGCCGAACGAATCCAGCGGATGGGCAAGGCCGACAACTACTGGTCCACCGGCCAGCCAGGTCCGGCCGGCCCCTGCTCCGAGATCTACTACGACCGAGGCCCGTCGTACGGCGTCGAGGGCGGCCCGATCGCCGACGAGAACCGCTACGTCGAAATCTGGAACCTCGTGTTCATGCAGTACCAGATCGACAACGTCCGCTCCAAGGTGGACTTCGACATCACCGGCGAACTGCCCAAGAAGAACATCGACACCGGCCTCGGCATGGAACGCCTCGCCATGATCCTGCAGGATGTCGAGAACATGTACGAGACCGACCAGGTCCGCCCCGTGATCGACAAGGCCGCGGCACTGTCCGGCCGGGAGTACACCTCCGCCGAGTCCGCCGACGATCCGCACCACACGGACGACGTCCGGATGCGCGTTGTGGCCGACCACATCCGGTCCGCGCTGATGCTGATCGCCGACGGCGTGACCCCCTCCAACGAAGGCCGCGGCTACGTGCTGCGCCGCCTGATCCGCCGTGCCGTGCGCTCCATGCGGCTCCTCGGCGTCGAAAAGGCCTGCCTGCCCGACCTCCTCCCGGCATCCCGCGACGCGATGAAGGGCGTCTACCCGGTGGTCGAGACCGACTTCGACCGCATCAGCCGCATCGCCTACGCCGAGGAGAAGGCCTTCCTGCGGACCATCGCGTCCGGCACGGCTCGCCTCGAAGACGCGGTCAAGGATTCCAAGGCAGCCGGCCAGCCGCTGTCCGGCGCCGACGCTTTTGCCTTGCACGACACCTACGGTTTCCCGATCGACCTGACGCTGGAAATGGCGGAAGAAGCCGGCCTCAAGGTTGACGAGCCCGAATTCCGGAAGCTCATGCTGGAGCAGCGCCAGCGCGCCCAGGCCGACGCCAAGGGCAAGAAGGGCTCGCACGCGGACCTCAGTGCCTTCCAGGAGTTGCTCGCCGAGGGCGAGACCGTTTTCACCGGCTACACGGAGCTTGCCGGCGAATCCAAGGTCCGCGGCATCCTTGCCGGCGGCCGCAAGGTTTCCCAGGCGTCTACGGGCGAGGAGATCGAGCTCGTGCTCGCGGAGACCCCGTTCTATGCCGAAGCAGGCGGCCAGGCGGCCGATACCGGACTCATCACGGGTGACGGATTCGTCGTCGAGGTCCTGGACGTCCAGCGGCCCGTCAAGGGCCTGAGCGTGCACAAGGCGATTGTCCGCGAGGGCGAAATCGGTGCTGACTCCCTCGTGCAGGCCGCCGTGGACCGCGAGCGGCGCCACGCGGCGGAGCAGGCCCACACCGGGACGCACATCGTGCATGCTGCCCTGCACCAGATCCTCGGCCCGGAGGCCCTGCAGCGCGGCTCGTACAACAAAGCGGGCTACCTGCGCTTCGACTTCGCGTGGGGCGAGGGCCTCAGCGCCGCAACACGCTCGGAGATCGAGGAAGTCTCCAACATCGCCATCCGGAACAACTTCCAGGTGGATACCAGGGTCATGGCACTGGCCGAGGCCAAGGCGCTCGGCGCCATGGCGCTCTTCGGCGAGAACTACGGCAACGAAGTCCGGGTCGTGGAGATCGACGGCGCCTGGTCCCGCGAGCTTTGCGGCGGCACCCATGTGGCCAACACCTCGCTGATCGGCAGCCTGTCCCTGCTGGGCGACCAGTCCGTGGGTTCCGGAAACCGCCGCGTGGAGGCCTTTGTGGGCATGGAGGCATTCCGGCACCTCGCTGCCGAGCGTGCGCTCGTCACGGAGCTCACCGAAATGCTCAAGGTGCCGTCCGGCCTGCTTGCAGACCGCATCGCCACAACCCTCACCAAGCTCAAGACCGTTGAAAAGGAACTGGAGCGACTGCGCAAGGAGCAACTGACCGCAGCCGCAGCACAGCTGGTCGGCACCGCCAAGGATGCCGCCGGAGTCAAGGTCATTGCGCACGACGCCGGACAGGTCAGCGGCGCTGACGACCTCCGCGGACTCGCACTCGACCTGCGCACCCGTCTCGGCTCCGAGGCTGCCGCAGTGGCGGTTGCCGGTGTGAGCAACGACCGCCCCGTGATCCTCGTCGCCACCAACGAGGCAGCCCGCACAGCCGGCGTCAAGGCCGGTGCCCTGGTCCGTCTGGCGGCCGGAATCCTCGGCGGCGGCGGCGGCGGGAAGGACGACGTCGCCCAGGGCGGCGGCACGGATGCCACGAAGGTGCCGGCGGCGCTTACCGCCGTCGTGGACGCCATCACGAGGCGATAACCGAACTGTGAATCAATCTGCTGCACCCGGCGTCTACCCCCAGGGCATCAAACTGGGGGTGGACGTGGGCACCGTCCGCGTGGGCGTCGCTGTCTGCGACCGCGACGGCATCCTGGCCACGCCCTTGAAAACACTGGAGCGGAACGCCAAGAAGAACACGGACGTGCGTGTGCTGGCGGCCCTGGCCGGCGAGCTTGGCGCGGTCCAGATCTTCGTTGGCCTGCCGCGCACGCTCAAGGGCGAAGAGCACGCTTCGGCCCGGATGGCGACGGACTACGCACATTTGCTGGTGGCCGCGCTGGAGAGCCGTGGCTCAGCCATTCCGGTGCAGCTGATTGATGAACGCTTGAGCACCGTGACAGCCCACCGCAACCTGCACGAAGCTGGCATGAGCAGCCGGAATCACCGTAAGGTAGTGGATCAGGTTGCCGCTGCGGGAATTCTCCAGCACGCAATCGATATGCAAAAAGCCAGGGGAACGGATGTCGGAAGCCGCGTGTTCGCGGTTTCCCAGCCGGGGCTTTCCGGGGACGCCGCAGCGGAAGGCGCTGAGCAGGCTGTCTCCGGGAACGACGTGCAATCTTCAGACGATGGAAGGCTACAGTGAGCCCGGTCAACAGCGGCGAGTCCTCAGGTGACGAATTCAGTGACTCCGGACGTCAGCTGACGCGCAAGGAAATTCGGGCCAGGGAGAAGTCCCTGGCGACCGAAGGCCATGACGTCGTCCCACCGCAGGCATTTGAAACCGGCCACTCGCCGCAGTTTCGCTCCGGAGCTGCCGGCCCGACTGGCGTCACCGTCCCGCAGTCCGCCGCTGTGCCCGCGGAAGCACCGCGCGTGCCGCCCGCACCGCCGTCAGTGCATGAGGCAGCCCCTGAGATGCCCGACGCTCCGCCCACGGTCCAGCAGCACGAAGTGCCCGTGCGCCACGAGGAGCCGGTGCGCCATGAGGAACCCGTGCGCCACGAGGAGCCGGTGCGCCACGCGGAACCGGTGCAGGAGGAAGTCCTCCACCACGAGGAACCGGTGCACCACGAGCTGCTGCACCCTGAAGCACCCGGGCTCTACGACTCCCACGCCTACGATCCACACGGCGACCTGGCGGCGGAGCCCGGTCAGCACCACTATGCGGACCACCACGAGGACGAGGCGCACCATGTCTACGATGACGCCGACGCCTATGCCGCGGGACCCCATCCGGACAATCACTTTGACGAGCCGGGGCACCCGCTGATGGGCGCAGGCTCCTCGGTGGCAGTGATCCCGGCCAAGTCCAAGAAGGTCCGCCGCCGGCGCCGCTGGCTCGCGCTGCTGCTGACTCTCGCGGTGTTCGTCACCGCGCTGGTGGTGGGAGCCCAGTTCCTGAAGCCGCTGCTGGGCGGAAACACCATTGCCGATTACCCCGGCCCCGGCACCGGACAAGTGAACGTGTCCGTTGAGCCCGGCGAAGGCACCAGGTCTGTTGCCACCAAGCTCGCGGACCAGAAGGTCATTGCCAACCCGGACACCTTCCTGCACGAGCTCACCGCATCCGGCGGCACCATTGCGCCGGGCGAGTTCCAGTTCCGCCAGGAGATGAAGAACTCCGATGCCGTGGCCGTCCTGCTGGGCAAGGGCGAAGGCAAAGTGATGTACTTCGCCTTGAGCGCAGGGCTGCGGATCGGCGAGTCGCTGCAGTCCATATCTGACGGATCAGGCATTCCCGTTACCCAGCTCAAAGCGCTCAGCGACGCCCCCGCCCAGTTCGGGCTCCCGGCGAAGGCCAAGAACCTTGAAGGCTACCTGGCGCCCGGTGAGCACCGCTTCCCGCTGGGAACACCGGCGAAGGAGATCCTCCAGACCCTGGTCACCGCCACCGTTGACGAGCTCAAGGCGCAGGGCGTCACCGACCCGGAGAAACAGTACGACGTTGTGACGGTCGCCAGCATCGTCCAGGCCGAAGGCGGGCAGGCCGAGTACGGCGACGTCGCCGGGGCCATCTACAACCGGCTCAAGCCGAACAACACCGAGACGGCCGGCCTGATCCAGTCCGATGCCACAGTGACCTACGGGCTGGGCATCAAGAGCTTCCACATCGACGAGGACCAGAAGGCCGACAAGTCGAACCCGTACAACACGTACGCCAATCAGGGCCTTCCGGTGGGACCCATCGGATCACCGGGCAAGAACGCCATCGATGCGGCTGCCAAGCCGAAGGCCAACGAGTACATGTACTGGGTGACCATCAACCTGGACACCAAGGAAACGAAGTTCTCCAAGACGCTGGCTGAGCACAACGTATACGTGGAGCAGTACAACGCCTGGTGCGCCGCAAACGAAGGACGCTGCACGTGACCTTCCGGGCTGCCGTTCTTGGGCATCCGATCAGCCATTCGAAGTCTCCGGCGCTTCACCGTGCCGCCTACGCCCGGCTGGGCGTGGACATCGACTACACCGCCATCGATGTGACCGTTCCGGACCTGCCGGCGTTCATGGAGACGGTCCGCGGCGAGCCGGGGTGGCGGGGACTGTCCGTCACCATGCCGCTCAAGACCGCCATGGTTTTGGAGGTGGACGAGGTCCGCGGGGTCGCTGGCATCCTCGGAGTCGTAAACACCGTGGTGTTCGAAACCGACGGGACATCCGTCCGCCGGATCGGCTACAACACCGACGTCGCGGGCATCGTCAACGCCGTGCGGCATGCCGGCGTGGTCGCCGCGCCGTCCGCGGTGATCCTTGGCGGCGGCGGAACGTCCGCCGCGGCGATCGCGGCCCTTAAGGATCTGGGGGCGCCATCAGCCGACGTCTTCGTGCGCGACGTCGGACGTGCTGCCGAAGCCCGCGCAGCGTCCGACGGCGTCGGACTCCCGATCCGTGTCCTCCCGCTGTCCGGCGCCGCCGCCGCAATGGCGGCTGCCGACGTCGTAATTTCCACCCTGCCGCCGCGTGGGGCGGATGCCCTGGCGGATGAGCTCGCCGGCCTCCACGCCGCGACGCCAGGAGTGCTGCTGGACGTTGCGTACGATCCCTGGCCCAGCCGGATCGCCTCCGTCTGGCAGGACGGGGGAGGCGCTGTGGTGCCCGGGCTGGAGATGCTGCTGTACCAGGCTGTGGAGCAGGTCCGGTTTTTCAGCGGCCTCGGTGACGACGTCACGGCCGATGTCATAGATGTGATGTGTGACGCAGTCGGGGCACCCCGACGAGTGTTCTAACCGCCCTACGTGGCAGGATGGATTGTATGTTGCGTTGGTTGACTGCCGGTGAATCCCATGGTCCGGCACTGGTCGGAATAATTGAAGGCGTGCCTGCCGGTGTTGAACTCACCAGCAGCCAGATCGCCGATGCCCTAGCCCGTCGGCGCCTCGGCTACGGCCGCGGGGCCCGGATGAAGTTCGAACAGGACGTGGTGACCGTCCTCGGCGGTGTGCGCCACGGCCTCACCCAGGGAGGCCCCGTGGCCATCCAGGTGGGAAACACCGAATGGCCCAAGTGGGAGCAGATCATGGCTGCAGATCCCGTGGACCCGGACATCCTCGCCGACCAGGCACGCAACGCACCGCTGACGCGGCCGCGTCCCGGCCACGCCGACTTCACGGGAATGCAGAAGTACGGCTTCGACGAGGCCCGCCCGGTGCTGGAGCGTGCCAGCGCCCGCGAAACCGCCACCCGTGTCGCCCTGGGCACCGTGGCGTCCCAGTACCTCAAGCAGCTGGGCATCGAACTTGTCAGCCACACCGTTTCCATCGCGAGCGTCTCCGTGCCTGAGGGACGCCCGCTGCCCGTGCCGGCCAACGTGATAGCCCTTGACGCAGATCCGCTCCGCTGCTTTGACCGGGAAACCTCGGATGCCATGGTGGCCGAGGTTGATGCCGCCCACAAAGAAGGCGAAACCCTCGGCGGTGTGGTGGAGGTCCTCGCTTACGGCCTTCCGCCCGGGCTCGGCAGCTACGTTCACTGGGACCGCCGCCTGGACTCCCGCCTTGCCGCTGCCCTGATGGGCATCCAGGCCATTAAGGGTGTGGAGGTTGGCGACGGCTTCCTCACGGCCTCCCGCCGCGGCTCCGCCGCCCACGACGAAATCGTCAAGGATTCCGACGGCCGAATCATCCGCACCAGCAACCGGGCCGGCGGCATCGAAGGCGGCATGAGCATCGGCGATGTCCTGCGCGTCCGTGCAGCGATGAAGCCCATTGCCACCGTTCCCCGCGCCCTGAAGACCATCGACGTGAGCACCGGGGAAGCCGCCAAGGCCCACCACCAGCGTTCCGACGTCTGTGCCGTCCCGGCCGCGGGCGTCGTGGCCGAGGCCATGGTGGCACTGGTGCTCGCCGAGGCTGTGGCAGAGAAGTTCGGCGGTGACTCCGTCGCGGAGACGGCGCGCAACATCAAGGGTTACCTGGACAACATTCCGGCGTCCCTGGACTCGATCGGCCAGTAGTGCCGGTCAGCAGCAGGAACAGCGAAGCGCCACGGCGGCCCATCGCGCTGATCGGGCCCATGGCCGTGGGCAAGTCGGCAATCGGGCACCAGCTCGCGCAGCAGCTGGGGGCGGCGTTTGTCGATACCGACATCGTCATTGTGGAAAACCACGGCACCATTGCGGACATCTTCGCCGCCCGCGGCGAGACCGCGTTCCGGGAGATCGAGGCACGGACCGTGGCCCGGGTGATCGAAGACGCCCAGCACACCAGCACCGTCATTTCGCTGGGCGGCGGGGCGGTCCTGGACTCCGGAACCCAGCAGCTCCTGGGCCGCTGCACGGTGGTCTACCTGGAGTGCGACGCCGAGACGGTGTCCGAACGCATCGCCCGGAATTCGGGCCGCCCGCTCCTCGCGGGGGACGCCATGGGCCGCTGGCGCGCATTGTTTGCCACCCGGCAACCCGTGTACGAACGGCTTGCCGATCTTGTTTTCGATGTCCGCAACGGATCCGTTGCGGACCTCGGACATCGGCTGGAAGAAGCGCTGCGTGAGTACGCGGCGGCACAGACCGCGGCGGCGGAGCCAGTGGCCGCCACAAAGGAAGTTGAAAAGTGAGTAGCGAATCAACCGTCATCAAAGTCACCGGCAAGTCTGCCGCTGACAACTACGACGTCGTTGTGGGCCGCGGCCTGCTCGAACGCCTTCCGGAGCTGCTGGGGGAGCGCGTCAAACGCGTCCTGGTCATCCACCCGCGTGCCCTGCGGCTCACCGGCGATACCGTGCGCGATGAACTGGCCTCGGCGGGCTTCACGTCGCTGACCGCCGAAATCCCGGACGCCGAGGAAGGCAAGCACATCCAGGTTGCCGCGTTCTGCTGGCAGGTCCTGGGACAGAACGACTTCACCCGGTCGGACGCCGTCGTGGCAGTCGGCGGCGGTGCCGTCACTGACCTCGCCGGGTTTGTCGCCGCGACGTGGCTTCGCGGGGTCAAGGTCATCCACATGCCCACCAGCCTGCTCGGCATGGTGGACGCATCCGTCGGCGGAAAGACCGGCATCAACACGGCCGAAGGCAAAAACCTCGTGGGCGCCTTCCACCCGCCGGCTGCCGTGCTCGCCGACCTGGACACGCTGGGCACGCTGCCGAAGAACGAGCTCATTTCTGGGATGGCGGAGGTCATCAAATGCGGGTTCATCGCCGATCCCGCCATCCTGGACCTCGTGGAAAAGGATCCTTCCGCGGTCACCGATCCGCAGTCCGCGGCCCTGCGGGAACTGATCGAACGCGCCATCGCGGTCAAGGCCGAAGTGGTGTCCGAGGACCTCAAGGAAACCGGCCGGCGCGAAATCCTCAACTACGGGCACACCCTGGGTCATGCGATCGAGCTGGTGGAACGTTACTCCTGGCGCCACGGCGCTGCCGTCTCCGTCGGGATGATGTTCGCCGCGGAACTCGCCCGCAGCGTGGGGCGCCTCAGCGACGCCGACGCCGACCGTCACCGCACCATCCTGGAAACCCTTGGACTGCCGATCACCTACCGCCGGGACCGCTGGCAGGGACTCCTCGACGGCATGCGCCGGGACAAGAAGTCCCGCGGCGACCTGCTGCGTTTCGTGGTGCTCGACGGCATTGCGCGGCCGGGGATCCTGGACGTCCCGGACACGTCCCTGCTGTTCGCCGCGTACCAGGAGATTGCCTCTTGATGAGGAGCGACGTGATGATGGATTCCCTGGGCGGCACGAGTGAGTGGCCGGATGCCGGCTTCCCCGGAATCAAGATCAACCCGGACACCCTGATGCCAGGAATCGTCAACGAAGAAGCCTGCAGCTCCGCGCTCCAGGCATCCTCCGACCCGGCGGACCGCATCATGGTCCTCCTGGTCGAAGGCCACGCCGCCGACGCCGCGGAGCTCCTGGCCGAGGCGCGCTACAGCGATCCCGAATCCTTCCGGCTCCGCGCCTTCGAAGCCGAGGTCCTGCGGGTTTCCAAGCGCTTTGACCGGGCAGTCGACCTTTTCCGCCAGCTCCTGGGCGAAGTCCAGGGAACCGAGCTGGAGGCACTGGCGCACCAGCACCTGGGACGGGCGTACTACGCCAGCGGCAACACCGCGGCCGCCGTCGACGAGTTCGCGAAAGCCCTGGACCTGAGGGTCGCGGGGGCTGCGGACGCCGCGCTGATCTACTCTTCCACCGTTGCGCTGCAGCGGGCACGGAATGTCCTGGAAATGGCCTCCTAGCGGACGTCGCGCCAGCCCGCCGGCATTACCGGTAGAATGGTTCTTGGATTTTTGACAAATACTCGCTGGCGGCCTTTTGGCGTGCCTGCCTGACATAACCGGCTGGCAGCTAGAAGCAGTCAGATAGAAACCAGAGGATATCAGTGGCAACCACAAACGACATCAAGAACGGAACCGTGCTGAAGCTTGAGGGCCAGCTCTGGAACATCATCGAGTTCCAGCACGTCAAGCCGGGCAAGGGCGGCGCTTTCGTCCGTACCAAGATGCGCAACGTCATGTCCGGCAAGGTGGTCGACAAAACCTTCAACGCCGGGCTCAAGATCGAGACCGCCACGGTTGACCGCCGCGACTACCAGTACCTGTACCAGGACGGTGCAGACTTCGTGTTCATGGACACCCAGGACTTCGACCAGATCACCGTTTCCGGTGCCACGGTAGGCGACGCCACCAACTTCATGCTGGAAAACCAGATGGTCAACATCGCCATCCACGAAGGCACTCCGCTGTACATCGAACTCCCGCCGAGCGTTGTCCTCGAAATCACCTACACCGAGCCGGGCCTGCAGGGCGACCGCTCCTCCGCCGGCACCAAGCCGGCAACACTGGAAACCGGCTATGAGATCCAGGTGCCGCTGTTCGTTGAGAACAACACCAAGGTCAAGGTTGACACCCGCGACGGCAGCTACCTCGGTCGGGTCAACGACTAGTGAGCGCCCGCGGTAAGGCCCGTAACCGGGCCCTGGATGTTCTCTTCGAGGCGGAGCAGCGCTCCCTTTCGGCTTTTGATGTGCTGCGGTCCCGCCGCGAAAAGACCGACCAGATCATCAACCCCTACACCCTCGAGATCGTCGAAGGCGTGGTGTCCCACCAGGTTGCCATCGATGAATTCCTGGAGACTTACTCGCAGGGCTGGACACTTGAACGCATGCCCTCCGTGGACCGCATCATCCTGCGCATCGGTACGTGGGAACTGCTCTACAACGACGACGTTCCCGACGGCGTGGCTGTCAGCGAGGCCGTCGCCCTGGCCAAGACGCTGTCCACGGACGAATCGCCGTCGTTCATCAACGGCCTGCTGGGCCGGCTCCAGCAGCTGAAGCCGTCGCTGCGGCCCCCGCCTCMSGGCGGSCSCCGGCCCTTTCCTGCATCTGCCGTGCCTCAGCGCAGCACGGCGTCCCGCCGGGCCACGACTTCCGCCAGCTGGCGGTGCTCGTCGAGCTGATGGGCCGGGAGGTCCCGCCCGCTGAGGATACGTTGCCGGGTGAAGGCCAGCTGGGTGGCCGAACGAACGAAGGACTTCATCTGCGGCCCCCGGCCGAACTGCTTTGCCCAGCGCACCGCGGACCGGCGGCCACCGGCAGTCGACAGCATCTCCACTTCCGGCGGCGTGAACCACCCTGCGGCGGCATATTCCTGAAGCCGCTGCCGCGTCAGCCGGGATTCCGCCACGCGCAACACCACAATAACGACGACGGCCAGCACGAAGATGGGCACCTGCACCACGATGTACTGGACCAGGAAGTCCTGGCCCATGCTGTTCCACATGCTGTGCAGGAACATCGCCGGAACCAGGCCGACGAAGAAGGCCAGCACCGACATTCCGGTGTGCCAGCGGCGTGCGGCGAAACCGAGGATGAGTCCCGTGGTTCCGGTGAAAATGGCGTGCGCGAACGGGGACATCACGCCCCGGAGGAAGAACACGACCGCGAGGTCGGCGCCGGGTGTGCTGGACTCGGCAATGGCCCGCCCGAAGTACAGGATGTTTTCCGTGAAAGCGAAGCCGCCGGCGATGGTGAAGGCGAATACAACGCCGTCCACGGGGCCGTCGAAGTGCTTTCGCGCGAAGACCAGGAGCAGCAGTAGGCCCAGGGACTTGGCGAACTCCTCCACGACCGGGGCTTGCACGGTCACTGCAAAGGTCCGGTAGTCCATGCCGGCCGGCGGTGCTGCCGCCAGCGCGAAGAACGGCTGGATCAGCAGCGTGACGGAAATGGACACGGCGGCACCCCAGAGGAAGGCAAACAACAGCAGCCGCTTGGGCTCGGGCTCCCAGCGGTCGATGAAATAGACGGCCAGCAGCACGGCGCTGAGCGGAATCAGGGAGGCGATGAAACCGATCACGAATCCGGTGACGCCCGTGTTGCCCACGAGGTAGGGGAGGACGAGGAAGAGGCTGGCGAAGGCAAGGAAGCCCCCGCCGCCTACAAGCCCCATGACTCCCATACCGGTGCGGTTGCCGGTAAGTGCAGGCGGCATCACTGTGTGGGCGGCCGGGGCAAAGCTGTTGGCAGGTGCAGCCCGGTAGTGATCGGGCTGCACCTGGCCCATCCACGTGGGATTGGCCTGCCGGGGCAGGGGCTGTCCGGGCCATGGGGGCTGCTGCCCGTAGCGTTGACCGCCGGAATGATTGTGCTGCGGCCAGTGCTCGTTCGATGTCATGGGACTGAGCCTATGTCCCTCGCCCCGGGGCATCCAAGGCGGCAGCGCCGTCGCTGCGGCGATCCTCACCGGCCCCTGGGTGTGATGTTAAACGCCTTCCCGGCCCCGGCCGGGCAGCCGGGCCGGGATGCCGCGTGTGGTAATTTTGATGAGCAAATGTTCCTTTTTTAATTCCGTCCCGTGAGGCGGGGAAAGGGGAGACGAGCGTTGACTTCAGTCACAGAAGCACCGGTTCCGGCCAGGGTTGTACTCAACTCTGCGGACATTGACCGTGCACTCACTCGTATCGCCCATGAGATCCTCGAGGCCAATAAGGGTTCCCAGGATCTGGTGCTGCTCGGCATTCCGCGCCGCGGCTACCCGCTGGCAGTCCGACTGGCCAAGAAAATCGCCGCCGCCGATCCCACCGTGGACGCCGCCGCCATCGTCGGCCAGCTGGACGTCACCATGTTCCGGGACGATCTCTCGCACCAGCCCACGCGGCCCCCGTATCCTACGCAGCTGCCGCGGACCGGCATCGACAACAAGGTCGTCGTTTTGATCGATGACGTCCTCTACTCGGGCAGGACCATCCGTGCGGCGCTCGATGCCATCGTGGACCTCGGCCGCCCGCGCATCGTCCGGCTCGCCGTCATGATCGACCGCGGCCACCGCGAACTTCCCATCCGCGCCGACCACGTCGGCAAGAACCTCCCTACTTCGTCCTCCGAAAAGGTCCGGGTCCGGCTCGAAGAGACCGACTCCGTTGACGGAGCTCCGGTCAACGAAGTGGTCATTGAGGCAGGCGCATGAAGCACCTGCTTTCCACCGAGGACCTCAGCCTCGGCAACGCCATCCGCATCCTCGACACCGCTGAGGAAATGGCGGCAGTGGGGGACCGTGAAGTCAAGAAGCTCCCTGCCCTGCGCGGACGCACGGTTGTGAACCTGTTCTTCGAAGATTCCACCCGCACCCGCATCTCCTTTGAAGCGGCCGCCAAACGGCTGTCAGCGGACGTCATCAACTTCGCCGCCAAGGGATCCTCCGTTTCCAAGGGCGAGTCCCTCAAGGACACGGCGCAGACGCTGGCCGCCATGGGCGCCGACGCCGTTGTCATCCGTCACTGGGCCTCCGGCGCGCCGCACCGGCTG
Source organism: Arthrobacter sp. P4_H3 (assembly GCF_056400885.1). Lineage (NCBI taxonomy): Bacteria > Bacillati > Actinomycetota > Actinomycetes > Micrococcales > Micrococcaceae > Arthrobacter > Arthrobacter sp. P4_H3. Next base: position 513,110 of record NZ_JBFUKK010000001.1, on the reverse strand, counting down.
GCAGCCACGGACTGGATCGACGCCGCCGTCATCAACGCCGGCGACGGCACCCACGAACACCCCACCCAGGCGCTGCTGGACGCCTTCACCATGCGCCGGCACTGGGCCCGGCTCAACGGGACACCGTCCGCCGGGGCGGACCTGAAAGGCATGCGGGTCGCCATCGCCGGCGATGTCCTGCACTCCCGCGTGGCGCGCTCGAACGTCTGGCTGCTCCGCACCCTCGGCGCGGAGGTCACGCTGGTGGCGCCGCCCACCCTGCTGCCCATCGGCGTCGGACAATGGCCCTGCAGTGTCAGCTACGACATGGACGAGACCCTGGCAAAGGGCGTCGACGCCGTCATGATGCTGCGCGTCCAGGGCGAACGGATGAACGCGTCCTTCTTCCCCACGACCCGCGAATACTCCCGCCGCTGGGGCTTCGACGACAACCGCCTCCGCGCCCTGGACGAGCTGGGCCTGAAGGACACCATCATCATGCACCCGGGCCCCATGAACCGCGGGCTCGAAATTTCCTCGGCGGCTGCGGACTCACCCCGGTCCACCGTCCTGGCACAGGTGCGGAACGGCGTGTCCGTCAGGATGGCCGCACTGTACCTGCTGCTTTCCGGGGACACCCGCGAACCAGCCGCAACTCCCACCGCCGCCTATTCCACCGCCGCCTATTCCACCAAGGAGAGCCACTGATGGCACACGAACAACAGGACGCAGCCAACACCGGTGCCTACCTCATCCGCGGCGCAGCCATCCTCGGCGGAGCGGCCGAAGACCTCCTGATCCGCGACGGCATCATCGCCGAACGGGGCAAGGACCTGGCAGCGGACGGCGCCACCGTCATCGAGGCGTCCGGCCTGGTGGCACTGCCCGGCATGGTGGACATCCACACACACCTCCGCGAACCCGGCCGGGAAGATGCCGAAACGGTGGAGACCGGCACCCGCGCCGCAGCCCTCGGCGGCTACACCGCAGTGCACGCCATGGCCAACAGCAATCCCGTGGCTGACACCGCCGGCGTCGTGGAACAGGTCCACACCCTGGGACGCACCGCAGGCTGGGTGGACGTCCGGCCCGTCGGTGCAGTGACCGTGGGCCTCGCCGGCGAGCAGCTGGCCGAGCTGGGCGCCATGGCCGACTCCCGCGCCAAGGTCCGCGTCTTCTCCGACGACGGCATCTGCGTCCACGATCCCGTGATCATGCGCCGTGCCCTCGAATACGTCAAAGCGTTCGACGGCGTCGTGGCCCAGCATGCGCAGGAACCCCGGCTCACCGCCGGCGCCCAGATGAACGAAGGCGACGTCTCGGCTGTGCTGGGACTGGCTGGCTGGCCGGCCGTGGCCGAGGAAAGCATCATCGCCCGGGACGTCCTGCTGGCCCAGCACGTCGGCTCCAGGCTCCATGTCTGCCACGTCTCCACGGCAGGATCAGTGGAAATCATCCGCTGGGCCAAAGCACGGGGGATCAACGTCACCGCCGAAGTGACGCCGCACCACCTGCTGCTCACCGACGAACTGGTCCGCAGCTACGACCCCGTCTACAAGGTCAACCCGCCGCTGCGCACGGACTCCGACGTCCAGGCGCTGCGTGCCGCCCTGGCGGACGGCACCATCGACGTCGTCGGCACGGACCACGCCCCGCACCCCAGCGAACACAAGGAATGCGAATGGGCGCAGGCGGCCATGGGCATGACCGGCCTGGAAACGGCCCTGTCCGTCGTGCAGGACACCATGATCGAAACCGGCCTGATGGGCTGGGAGGACTTCGCCCGCGTCACGTCCGTTGTTCCCGCCGCGATCGGCCGGGTGGCGGACCAGGGGCGGCCGCTGGAGGCAGGCGAACCCGCCAACGTCACACTGGTGGATCCGGCTGCGCGCTGGACCGTGGACCCTTCTAAGATGGCAACCATGGGCCGTAACTCTCCGTTCGCCGGCAGGGAACTCCCGGGCAAGGTCGTGGCGACATTCTTCAAGGGCCACCCCACTGTCCTCGACGGACACCTCAACACCCCGTACCGGTACCCGGCCGATGCGCCTGCTGCCGCCCCGGCCGGCGGGTACTGATGGACAAGGTAGTTGCCGGATTCGCCACAGTGGCGGTCATCGGCGTCCTGTTTGTGATGCTGGGCGCCGGCTGGCGCAACCGCCTGCGGCGCCAGTCCGACGTCGAACAGCTGCCCGCCGTTCCCGCGGAACTGGGCCTGCCGCTGGCCGCAGCAGAGGGCCAGTACGTCGCCACCACCACGGCCGGCGACTGGCTGGACCGTATTGCCGTCCAGGGCCTCGGCATCCGCACCAACGCTGAACTCACCATCCACCCGGAAGGCGCGCTGTTCGAGCGTTCCGGAGCGGCGCCCGTCTTCATCCCGGCCGCGAAACTCACCGGAGTACGCCAGGACAGCGGCATGGCCGGGAAATTCGTCGAAAAAGACGGACTCCTGGTGGTGAGCTGGACGCTGGGAAGCCGCGAACTGGACACCGGTTTCCGGTCCCGGCGCGCGGACGACAAGCCGGCCCTCCTCGAAGCCTTCCAAGAATTGATCTCCGCAGCCCCTCAGGCAGATGCCGATAGTGGAAAGTAACAACGTGACAGAGACAGAAGTAACAGCAAAAGCAGGTACCGCACCTGAAACGGAAATTTCCACGGCCGCGGTGCTGGTGCTCGAGGATGGCCGCATCTTCCGGGGCCGCAGCTACGGCGCCACCGGAACCGCCCTGGGCGAGGCAGTCTTCGCCACCGGCATGACCGGCTACCAGGAGACCATCACCGACCCCTCGTACGCCCGCCAGCTGGTGGTCCAGACGGCACCGCACATCGGCAACACCGGAGTGAACGCCGACGACGCCGAGTCCCGCCGCATCTGGGTGGCCGGCTACATTGTCCGCGATGCCGCGCGCCGGCCCTCCAACTGGCGTTCGGAACGGTCCCTTGACTCCGAACTCGTGGAACAGGGCATCGTCGGCATCCAGGGCGTGGACACCCGTGCCATCACCCGCCACCTGCGCGAACACAAGACCATGCGCGCCGGGATCTTCTCGGGCGAGGCCGCCCGTGCCACCGACAAGGAACTGGTGGACACGGTGCTGGCCAGCGCGCCGATGGAAGGTGCCCGCCTCGCCGAGGAAGTCAGCGTGGACGAGTCCTACATCGTGGAGCCCAAGGACTGGGGCTGGGACGGCGAGCCGCTGTTCAGCATCGCCGCGATCGACCTCGGCATCAAGCGGATGACTCCCATCCGCTTCGCCGAACGCGGCGTCCGCGTCCACGTCCTGCCCGCGACGGCTACCCTGGCGGACGTCCAGGCAGTCAACCCGGACGGCTTCTTTATGTCCAACGGACCGGGCGACCCCGCCACGGCCGACAACCAGGTCAAGCTGCTCCGCTCGGTGCTGGACGAGAAGCTGCCGTACTTCGGCATCTGCTTCGGCAACCAGATCCTGGGCCGCGCCCTGGGCTTCGGCACCTACAAGCTCCGCTACGGCCACCGCGGCATCAACCAGCCCGTGATGGACCGCCGCACCGGCAAGGTGGAAATCACCTCGCAGAACCACGGCTTCGCCGTGGACGCCCCGCTCGACGGCGCCACCCAGGCTCCCGAAGAGCGTTACGGCCGCGTCGAAGTCAGCCACGTCAGCCTCAACGACGATGTCGTGGAAGGCCTCTCCTGCCTGGACATCCCGGCCTTCTCGGTGCAGTACCACCCGGAAGCCGCCTCCGGACCGCACGACGCCGCCTACCTCTTTGACCGCTTCATCGAGCTGATGGCGGACACGAAAAAGGCGGCCAAGTCTCCCACGGCTGTGTCCCCAACGGCTGTGTCTTCAACGGCTGGCGCCGAAAATAAGCCTTCCACCGATTCCAAGACTGAGGACAAGAAGTAATGCCCAAGAGAACTGACCTTAAGAGCGTCCTGGTCATCGGTTCCGGCCCCATCGTGATCGGCCAGGCCGCCGAGTTCGACTACTCCGGCACCCAGGCACTCCGCGTCCTCAAGGAGGAAGGCCTGCGCGTTATCCTGGTCAACTCCAACCCGGCCACCATCATGACGGACCCCGAGTTCGCCGATGCCACCTACGTGGAGCCCATCACCCCCGAGGTGGTGGAGAAGATCATCGCCAAGGAACGCCCCGACGCGCTCCTGCCCACCCTGGGCGGCCAGACGGCCCTCAACACCGCCATCGCCCTGGACAAGAACGGCGTGCTGGAAAAGTACAACGTGGAACTGATCGGCGCGAACATCGCGGCGATCGAACTCGGCGAAGACCGCGAAAAGTTCAAGGGCGTCGTGGAACGCTGCGGCGCGGAGTCCGCCCGCAGCCACATCATCCACACCATCGACGAGGCCCTCGCCGCAGCCGAAGACCTCGGCTACCCCATGGTCGTGCGGCCGTCCTTCACCATGGGCGGCCTCGGCTCCGGCCTCGCCTACGACGAAGCCGACCTCCGCCGGATCGTCGGCCAGGGCCTGCAGTACAGCCCCACCAGCGAGGTGCTGCTCGAAGAGAGCATCCTCGGCTGGAAAGAATACGAGCTCGAAATGATGCGGGACAAGAACGACAACGTGGTTGTTGTCTGTTCCATCGAGAACTTCGACCCCGTGGGCGTGCACACCGGCGACTCCATCACGGTGGCCCCCGCCCTGACCCTGACGGACCGCGAATACCAGCGCCTGCGCGACATCTCCATCGCGGTCATCCGCGAAGTGGGCGTGGACACCGGCGGCTGCAACATCCAGTTCGCCGTCGAACCGGACACCGGACGCGTCGTCGTCATCGAGATGAACCCCCGCGTCTCCCGGTCCTCGGCGCTGGCCTCCAAGGCCACCGGCTTCGCCATCGCAAAGATCGCCACCAAGCTCTCCCTCGGCTACACGCTGGATGAGATCCCGAACGACATCACGCAGAAGACCCCGGCGTCCTTCGAACCGACCCTGGACTACGTCGTGGTCAAGGTTCCGCGCTTTGCCTTCGAGAAGTTCCCGGCGGCGGACCCCACCCTGACCACCACCATGAAGTCCGTGGGCGAGGCCATGGCCATGGGCCGCAACTTCACCGAGGCACTCCAGAAGGCGCTGCGCTCCCTGGAGCAAAAGGGCTCGCAGCTGGACTTCAGCCACGTTCCCGAATGGGAAGTCGCCGAGCTGATCGAAAAGTCCAAGCGGCCCACCACCGAACGCCTGCACCAGGTGCAGCGTGCCCTCCTCGGCGGCGCCACGGTGGAGCAGCTCTTCGAGGCCACCAAGATCGACCCCTGGTACCTGGACCAGCTCCAGCTGCTCAACGAGATCTCGCAGGAGATCCGCAAGTCCACCGCCCTGACCCAGGAAATGTTGCAGCGCGCCAAGCGCCACGGCTTCTCCGACGAGCAGATCGGCGCCCTCACCAACAACCAGGAAGCCGTGGTCCGCGGCGTCCGCCAGGCCCTGGGCATCCGTCCGGTCTACAAGACAGTGGACACCTGCGCTGCGGAGTTCGCCGCCTACACCCCGTACCACTACTCGTCCTATGACGAGGAGGACGAGGTGGCGCTGCACGCCAAGCCGTCCATCATCATCCTGGGTTCCGGCCCGAACCGCATCGGCCAGGGCATCGAGTTCGACTACTCCTGCGTGCACGCCTCGATGGCACTCCGCAAGGCCGGCTACGAGACCGTCATGGTCAACTGCAACCCGGAAACCGTCTCCACCGACTACGACGTCTCCACGCGCCTGTACTTCGAGCCGCTGACCCTTGAGGACGTCCTCGAAGTCATCGCAGCGGAGGAGCGCACCGGCGGCGTCATGGGCGTGTTCGTCCAGCTCGGCGGCCAGACCCCGCTCAAGCTCGCGCAGCAGCTCGCCGACGCCGGCGTGCCGATCCTTGGCACGTCACCGGAAGCGATCGACCTCGCCGAACACCGCGGGGCGTTCTCCCGCGTGCTGGACGAGGCCGGGCTGATCTCGCCCAAGAACGGCACCGCCGTGTCCTTCGAGGACGCCAAGAAGATCGCCGACGAGATCGGCTACCCGGTACTGGTGCGGCCGTCCTACGTGCTGGGCGGACGCGGCATGGAGATCGTCTACGACGAGCCGAACCTCTCCCGCTACATCGCCAACGCGACGGAGATCACCACCGAACACCCGGTGCTGATCGACCGGTTCCTGGAGGACGCCGTCGAGATCGACGTCGACGCCCTCTACGACGGAACCGAGATGTACCTCGGCGGCATCATGGAGCACATCGAAGAGGCCGGCATCCACTCCGGTGACTCCGCGTGCGTGCTGCCTCCGATCACCCTCGGCAACAACGTGATCGAGCGCGTCCGGACCGCCACCCTGGCCATCGCCGAAGGCGTGGGAGTCCGCGGCCTCATCAACATCCAGTTCGCCCTGGCCTCCGACGTCCTGTACGTCCTCGAAGCCAACCCGCGGGCCTCCCGCACCGTGCCTTTCGTCTCCAAGGCCACGGGCGTCCAGATGGCCAAGGCGGCTGCACTGATCGGCACCGGCGTGACCATCAACCAGCTCCGCAGCGCCTACAAGATGCTGCCGGAAACCGGTGACGGCTCCACCCTGCCGTTCGACGCCCCCGTCTCGGTCAAGGAAGCCGTGCTGCCGTTCAGCCGCTTCCGCACCCCGGAGGGCAAGGTTGTGGACTCGCTCCTCGGCCCGGAAATGCGCTCCACCGGCGAGGTCATGGGCATCGACAAGCACTTCGACACGGCCTTCGCCAAGAGCCAGGCGGCCGCCAACAACGCGCTGCCCACCGAAGGCAAGATCTTCGTCTCCGTGGCCAACCGGGACAAGCGTTCTGTGATCATGGGTGTGAAGCGCCTCTCCGACCTCGGCTTCGAGATCGTCTCCACCGGCGGCACTGCCGACGTGCTGCGCCGCAACGGCATCCAGGCCACCCCGGTCCGGAAGGTCGCCGAGGGCAGCAGTGCCGAGGGCGAAGGCACCATCGCGGACCTCATCATCGCCGGCGAGATCGACATGGTCTTCAACACGCCTTCCGGCGGCGAAGCCCGCATCGACGGCTACGAGCTGCGCGCCGCGGCCACCTCGATCGGCATCCCGTGCATCACCACGGTGGCTGAGTTCAATGCCGCGGTCCAGGCCATCGAAGCGCTGCGTACCTACGAATGGTCCGTGACCAGCCTGCAGGAGCACGCCGCTGCGCTGACGGCCTCGCAAAACAGGGCCGCCCAGGAAGCAGCAGCGCAGCATGCCTGAGCCGGAAGCTGCAGCAACGGCCGGCCGGGAGTCCTTCGGCTCCCGGCTCGGCCAGGCCATGGCGGACCGCGGTCCGTTGTGCGTCGGGATTGATCCGCACCCCGCGCTCCTGAAGGCATGGGGACTGAACGACGACGCCGCCGGCCTCGAGCGCTTCTCGCTCACCGTCGTCGAGGCGGTGGGTTCGCTCGCTGCCGCCGTGAAGCCGCAGGTGGCTTTGTACGAACGGCACGGTTCTGCGGGTATAGCAGTGCTGGAACGCACCCTCGCAGCCGCCGCTGATGCCAGCGTGCTGACCATCGCCGATGCCAAGCGCGGTGACATCGGCTCCACCATGGCCGCCTACGCCGACGCCTGGCTCCGGGACGGCTCGTCCCTGGCCGCGGATTCGGTCACCTTGAGCCCGTACCTTGGCTTCGAGTCCCTGCGCCCTGCGCTGGACCTTGCGGCGGACTACGGCCGCGGCGTCTTCGTCCTGGCCCTGACGTCCAACCCGGAAGGCGCCTCCGTCCAGCACGTGGGCGGCGCTGATTCGGTGGCCCGCAGGATCACCGAGGCGGCAGCTGCGGAAAACCGCCGGTATGCGGGAACCTTCGGCTCGGTGGGCCTCGTGGTGGGCGCCACTGTGGGCGGGGCGCTGCAGGACCTGCAGCTGGACCTGGAGGCCGTGCGGGGAATCATCCTCGCGCCCGGGCTCGGTGCCCAGGGCGCCACGGCCGCGGACCTGCGGGCAACGTTCGGTGCCGCCTATTCGCAGGTTCTTGGTACCTCAAGCAGGGACATTCTCGCAGCCGGTCCCGCCGTCAGCGGGCTTCGCGAGGCGGCACAGCGTACCTTGGAACCGCTGCTGACCAGCTGATCCGTTGATTTCGGCGCCATTGATTTCTGCGACGGGCAAAGGGTAGGTTCAGGAGGAATCCAACGGCCGATGCCTTGGATCCCACTGACGATTCGGGGGTGACGGAAGTGAGCTTACGGCCCTTGACCGAGCAGGAACGCGCGGAAGCCCTGGGCAAGGCGGCAGCGGCACGGGCCGCCCGGGCGGAGGCCAAGGAACAGCTGAAGGCGGGATCGCTCTCCGTGGCTGATCTCATCATTTCCGGTGACGGCGATTCCGCCCTGGCACGAATGAAGGTCTCCGAAATGCTCGAGGCCCTGCCCGGGATTGGCCGCGTCAGGGCGGCCGCCATCATGGATGAGCTGGGCATTGCCGCGTCCCGCAGGCTGCGGGGGCTCGGCATTCACCAGCGCCGGGCGCTGGTAGATTTTATGAACGAGAATCACGTCCATCCGAACACCGCACAAAGGAATATGTGAGCAAGAAACCGGGACTGACAGTCCTCGCCGGCCCGACGGCTGTTGGCAAAGGCACCGTGTCCACCTACATCCGGGACAACTACCCCGAAGTCTGGCTTTCCGTCTCAGCCACCACGCGTGAGCCGCGCCCGGGGGAGCAGGACGGGGTGCACTACTTCTTCAAGTCGGCCGACGAATTCGACGCGCTCGTGGCTGGCGGGGAGCTGCTGGAGTGGGCCGTGGTCCATGGCCGCAACCGCTACGGCACGCTCCGCAGTACCGTGGACGCCGCCATCGCCGATGGCTTGTCAGTGCTGCTGGAGATCGATCTGCAGGGCGCGCGCCAGGTCAAGCAGGCCGTTCCGGAGGCCCAGTTCGTCTTCCTTGCCCCTCCCAGCTGGGAGGAAATGGTCCGCCGCCTGGTGGGCCGCGGCACGGAAACGGCCGAGGAACAGCAGCAAAGACTGGAAACCGCTAAACTAGAACTTGCCGCTGAGCCGGAGTTCGATCACACCGTCATCAATGATGACGTTCGACGCGCAGCGGACGAGCTTGTTTCACTCATGGGGCTGACCCCGCACCCGCATTAGCAGCTGGGTCGGATCGGCCCGCTAGAATTTGGAGAATTCGTGTCCACGAACCTTGAAGGCATCATCAACCCGCCGATCGACGAACTGCTGAAGGCAGCTGATTCCAAGTACGGCCTGGTGATCTTCGGTGCCAAGCGTGCACGTCAGATCAACGCATACTACGCCCAGCTGCACGAGGGCCTGTTCGAATACGTGGGCCCGCTGGTCGACACCAAGCTGAACGAGAAGTCGCTGTCCATCGCCCTGCGCGAGATCAACGAAGGCAAGCTCGTTTCCACGCCGATCGAACCTGCAGAGTAGAACTCTTCAGCCCAGATCTCATCAGACTACAGACTGCCTGTTGACGGAGGTCACGTGCGCATAGTCCTCGGAGTCGGGGGAGGGATTGCCGCCTACAAGGTGGCATCGCTCCTCCGGCTTTTTACTGAAGCCGGCCATAACGTCACGGTGATTCCCACAGAGGCGGCCAACCGCTTCGTCGGAGTGGCGACCTGGGAAGCACTGTCCGGAAACCCGGTCAGCAACAGCGTCTTTGACGACGTCCCCTCGGTCAACCACGTACGCCTGGGCCATGAGGCGGACCTCATCGTCGTGGCTCCGGCCACCGCTGATCTCATGGCACGGGCCGCCGGCGGCCACGCCGACGACCTCCTGACCAACACGCTGCTGATGGCCAGCGGTCCGGTGCTGATGGCTCCTGCCATGCACACCGAAATGTGGCTGCACGCCGCGACCCAGGCCAATGTGGAGACGCTGCGGAACCGTGGCGTGACGGTCCTCGAACCCGCCAGCGGGCGGCTCACCGGTTCCGATTCAGGTCCCGGCCGGCTGCCCGAGCCGGAGGCCATTTTTGACGCGGCACTGGCCCTGATGCAGGACGGCGGTGTTCCCTCGCAGCTGCCGCTGGCCGGCAAGACAGTCACCATCAGTGCTGGCGGCACGCGTGAGCCGCTTGACCCGGTCCGGTTCCTCGGCAACCGCTCCTCCGGGAAGCAGGGCGTCGCCCTGGCCGTGGCCGCCCGCAACGCGGGCGCCAGCGTCCGGCTGATCGCCGCCCACATGGAAGTGCCGGTACCCGCCGGCGTCGAGGTGGTCCAGGTGGAAACAGCTGTGCAGCTTCGCGAAGCTGCACTGCGCGCGGCCGCCGACTCCGACGTCGTGGTCATGGCCGCCGCCGTGGCGGACTTCCGTCCCGCCGAGGTTTCGGACACCAAGATCAAGAAACGGGAAGACACAGCCGATCCGGTCATCAGCCTGCTGCGGAACCCGGACATCCTGCAGGAGCTCGTGGAGGTCCGGGCAGCGAACAAGCCGGGGCAGCTGATCGTGGGGTTTGCTGCCGAAACCGGCGACGCCCACGGCGACGTGCTCGCCTACGCCGAGGCCAAACTTCGTCGGAAGGGCTGCGACCTGCTGGTGGTCAACCATGTCGGTGAGGGCCTGGTGTTTGGGCAGGACCACAACTCCGTGGTCATCCTTTCCCGCTCCGGCTCCGAACCACAGGCGGCGTCCGGTTCGAAGGATGATGTTGCGGCCGCTGTCATTGACCGCATCAGCTCCGAGCTGAGCCACGCTTTTCCACGATCCTGAACAGCCGGCGTGTGCAAGGCCTCCTTAGCAGGGGGACACATGCTGAGGCCTGACCGGATCCCAACCAGTAAGGTAGTTGAGTGACTTTACCGCTGCACATTCCCGCATCCCACGGCGCGACGCCGCCGTCCCTTCGTCTTTTCACGTCGGAGTCCGTGACTGAAGGCCATCCGGACAAAATCTGCGACCAGATCAGCGATGCGATCCTGGATGCCCTGCTGGCGAAAGACCCCGAGTCCCGCGTGGCCGTCGAGACCCTGGCCACCACCGGACTGGTGCACGTAGCGGGCGAAGTCACCACCGACGCTTACGTTGAGATCCCGCAGATCGTGCGCGAAACCATCCTTGGGATCGGCTACGACTCCTCGGCTAACGGGTTCGACGGTGCCCGCTGCGGCGTCTCCGTATCCATCGGCCAGCAGTCCAACGACATCGCCGGGGGCGTGTTCAATTCCCTGGAGGCCCGCGAAGGACGCCAGGAAGACGACTACGATCTCCAGGGAGCCGGCGACCAGGGCCTCATGTTCGGCTACGCCAGCGACGAGACGCCGTCCTACATGCCCGTCCCGATCTGGATTGCGCACCGTCTTTCCGAACGCCTCACCGAAGTCCGCAAGAACGGCGAGCTTGCCTACCTCCGCCCGGACGGCAAGACCCAGGCCACGATCGGCTACGACCGCGACCGGCCGGTTTCCGTCGAAACCATCGTGATCTCCAGCCAGCACGCGGAAGGCGCCAGCCTCGAGCAGCTGCGCGCCGACCTTGCCACGCACGTGATCGATCCCGTACTGGCAGCAGCCAACCTGGACACCTCCCGTACGCGCAACATCCTCAACCCCGCCGGTGCGTTCGTGATCGGCGGCCCCGTTGGGGACGCCGGACTGACCGGCCGCAAGATCATTGTGGACACCTACGGAGGCATGGCGCGCCACGGCGGCGGTGCCTTCTCCGGCAAGGACCCGTCCAAGGTTGACCGCTCCGCGGCGTATGCGATGCGCTGGGTGGCCAAGAACGTGGTTGCCGCGGGACTCGCCAAACGGGCCGAGATCCAGATCGCCTACGCCATCGGCCAGGCACGTCCCGTGGGCACGTATGTTGAAACCTTCGGCACGGAAACCGTGGATCCCGATCGCATCAGCCAGGCGATTGCCGAGATCTTCGACCTGCGTCCGCGGGCCATCATCGACGCGCTGGACCTCAAGCGGCCCATCTACGCCAAGACCGCGGCGCACGGACACTTCGGCCGCGACGATCCCGACTTCACCTGGGAGCGGCTGGACCGGGTGGACGAGCTCAAGGCCTTCTTTAACGCCTGAGAATCACCGCCCGTCCGGAAACCTACTGCCGGTAATCCACGAAGGCGTACGTCGCCGGAATAATTGTCGGTGCCGTGTGTTTTGCTGTAGCAGGGCCGCCGTCCGGGCGGCCCTGCTACAGTGCTTTCCGGCTGATGGCGCCCGATCTGCTGCCCCTGAACCGCCGGCACCACTACTGGCAGGATGCTGAATGGAGGTTGGTCCCGTGGCTTCCTTTCCCGGCGATGCTTCCGCCACCGAAGAACCGCTCCAGCTGTCACTGCTCCAGGGGTTCCCGGCGGGCCGCCCGCAGTCTCCCGGCGGCCCCGCCCTCGCGCACATGCTGCCGGTTGCCCGGGTGCTCATCGAGTCTTCGCTGCCGCACCTGGACCGCCCGTTCGACTACAGCGTGCCCGCTTCGCTTGACGACGCCGCGCAGCCTGGCGTCCGCGTCAAGGTCAAGTTCAACGGCCAGGAACTTAGCGGCTTCATTCTGGACCGGCTCGCTGAATCCGACGCCGGGCACACGCTCGTCCCGCTCCACAAGGTGGTGTCGGCCGTTCAGGTGCTCACGCCGGAACTTGCCGAACTCGCCGGCAGAGTCGCCGCCCGCTACGCCGGCACCCTGAGTGACGTGCTGCGTGTGGCCATTCCGCCGCGGGTGGCCAAACTCGAGAAGGAACTGGCCGCGGAAGGAACAATCTCCGCAGTCCCGCCCGCCGTGGCCTCGGCGGCCGCAGCCGGGGAACGGGAACCGGCTGGGGGCAGCGTTCCCGCCACGGTAGGACCCTGGGCCCGCTACGTCAACGGCGCGGCGTTCCTCCAGCATCTTGGGGCCGGAGAGTCGCCGCGTGCGGTCCTGAGCGCCCTTCAGGGCTTCGGCCCCGCCGGCTGGCCCGCGCTTATTGCCGAAGCCGTGGCGGCTGTCCGCGCCTCGGGCCGCGGCGCAGTGGTGGTGGTTCCGGATTACCGCGACCTGGACCGCGTGGAAGAGGCCCTGGCCGCCCTGCTGCCACCGGAGGACATTGCCCGGCTCACCGCCGACGACGGCCCGACGCCACGTTACCGCAGCTACCTACGCATCCTCTCCGGCACTGCCGGGGTTGCCGTCGGCACCCGCTCGGCAGCTTACGCCCCCGTGCACAACCTTGGCCTGGTGGTGTGCTGGGACGACGGCGACGACCTCCACATCGAACAGCGGTCGCCCTATGCGCACACCCGGGAAGTCCTCCTGCTGCGGGCGGAACAGGAAGGTGCCGCCTGCCTGATGGCGGCACATACCCGCAGCACTGAACTGCAGCGGCTGGTGGATGCCGGCTGGGCCCGGGCGGTTGAGGCCGACCGGCAGGAGGTGCGCCGGACGGTGCCCCGGGTCCTGAACACGGCAGACAGCTTTGAACAGGAACGCGACCCCCTCGCCCGGATCGCCAGGCTGCCCGGTGCGGCCTGGCGCGCCGCCAAGGAGGGCCTGGAACGCGGCCCCGTCCTGGTCCAGGTGGCCCGTTCCGGCTATGCGCCGTCGCTGGTCTGCGACTCCTGTCGGGAGCCGGCCCGTTGCACCGCCTGCAGCGGACCGCTCGCTGTTGCCGGCGCCGCCGGCAGTTCAGCCGTGCCCCAATGCCGCTGGTGTTCCGCTCCCGCGCCGGCCTGGCGCTGCAGCCACTGCAGCAGCCCGCGGCTGCGCCGCTCCGCCACCGGTGTGCTGCGGACCGCGGAAGAGCTGGGCCGGGCATTCCCCGGCAAGCCGGTCATCACCTCGTCCGGGGACCACGTGAAGGCCACAGTCCCGGACACCAAGGCCCTCGTGGTGGCAACCGTGGGAGCAGAGCCCGTAGCAGCCGGCGGGTATGCCGCCGCATTGCTGTTGGACGGGGACTCCTTGCTGCGCCGTGAAAACCTCCGCGCGGGGGAGGACGCCGTCCGGCGCTGGTTCAACGCCGCGGCGCTGGTAAGACCTGCCCGCGAAGGCGGCCTTGTTGTCATCACCGCCGATGACACCGCGGGGGTGGGCGCGCTGCTTCGCTGGGATGCCGGGGGATATGCACGCCGCGAACTCTCCCTGCGCCAGGAGCTCCACTTGCCACCAGCAGTCCGGATTGCCTCCGTGACCGGCGGCCGGACCGCCGTCGGGCACTTTACCGAGGCGATCGAAAAGCAGTTGGCCAGGCAGGACATTTCCCTGCGCACAGCCGGTCCGGCACCGTTGCTGCTGACGGACGCACGGGCCGGCCAGCGGGAGGCCGGCGAGGACGTCCGGACGCTGCTGTTCATTCCGTATGCCCGGGCGGCCGAAGCCACCCGCGTGATGAGGGCCGTCAAGGCCGCCGCAGCGGCCAGGCGCAGCGACGATCCCGTGCAGCTGAGGCTCGACGGCGTGGATGTGCTCTAGCTGACGTGCTCCAGGTGATGGGCTTCGGCGGGGCTGGCGTCAGCGCCCGTTGATCCGGGCAGCTTCTTCGGCCAGCTGGACCAGTTGCCGCGCGGAGTGCGCCCAGCTGAATTCCGCGGCCCGTTCCACGGAGCGCCGTGACTGCGCCTTCCACACGTCCGGCTGTTCCAGCCGCCGGACGGCCTCGGCGAATTCCGACGGGGAATCCGGATGGACATAACTCACGGCGTTATGGCCCACTTCCCGGAAAATCGGAATGTCGCTGGCGATGACGGGTGTGCCGTGGGACATCGCCTCCACGAGCGGCAGGCCGTAGCCCTCCGCGCGGGACAGGCTGATCAACGCGGTGGTCCGGGCCAGCAGCTCCTCGTACTCCGCATCCGTCACGCCGTTGTGGAAGACGATGTTGGCGCCGTCCGGCGCCAGGGCCTCGAGCTCCGCCCTGCGCTGCGGAGTGATGCGACTGAGGAGGTGAAGAGTCATGTCCGGCAGTTCGGCCATTCCCCGGACCATGGTTTCGACGTTCTTGTACGGCATGAAGGAACCCATGTAGAGGAGGGTCTTGTCCGCGCCCGCCCCGGGATCGCGGGGCGTGTGGCCGTGCTGCGGTGCGTTGCCCACAATCCGGACGGGCCGTTTGGTGAGGCTGTGTTTCGCGATCAGTGCCTCAGTGGTGTGGCTGATCGTGGCCACCACGTCGGCCCGGTTCAGGAGCAATCGCTGCGGCCAGTAGGCCTTGTGGTACAGGCGCCACAGCACACGGACGGGAGCCGGCAGGAATCCCGGCGGGGCAGGGTGCTCGTAGTAGATCAGGTCGTGAAGGGTCAGGACCAGGCCGTATTTCCGGCCAAGCGTCCCCATCGTCTGCATCGGGCACACCACGACGTCGGCGCCGAGCTTGTTGACCTTGGCAGCCACAAACAGTTCTGCGGGGGAGAGCGGACTGTTGATCAGCGTGTAGGGGACGTCCGGCAGCAAGGCAAGCTGCCGGGGGTCGCTGATGAGCATCGAGACGTCCGCAATCCTGGCCGTGGCCTGGATCAGGCTGGCGCCGTACCTGCTGATGCCGTCGTGGTGGTCCAGGCGGGTGAAGCGGGCATCGATAATGATTTTCACGCGGGATGGTCCTTCAGGAAGCGTCTGATGAAGCCGGCGGCCGGCTCGGGCGTCTCGTAGTGGATGAGGTGGCCGACGCCGGGAATGACATGGAGGGTGCCGTCAGGCAGGAGCGCCGCCAGTTTGTGCTGGTCCGCGAGCATCGCGATTTCGTCCTTTTCCCCGGCCACCAGAAGCACCGGCAGGGTGAGATCACGGGCAACCTCCGAGACGTTGCTGCCGACAGATGCCTTGAAGGATTCAAGCAGGCTGTCCCGGTTGGCAAAGGCGGAGAAATAGGCGTTGTGCTGCCCGTGGATGAAACGCAGGAGCTGCTTGTCCCGGGTCTTTGCCATTGCCACGCTCATGACCCTGACGATGAGCCGGCTGCGCAGCAGGAACAGCCCCAGGGCGCGGGGGAGCCTGGCGGAGGCCTCGTAGTAGAGGACGGCCAGTTTGGTCATGATGCCCTTGGGGCCTTCGAGGGCCGGTGCCGCGATCGGGTTGATGAGGACAAGGGGGGACACGGCGCGGGGGTTGGCCGCCACGAAATGGCTGGCAATGATCGATCCGAAGGAGTGTCCCAGCAGCACTGTTTCCGGCCCAAGGCCCAGGGCAGCCATGAAGTCGCTGATGAACTGTCCGTACCGCATAACGCTGTGCTCACCGTCGGCAAAGGCATCCGAGCTGCCGAAGCCCGGGAGGTCGGGCATGATGAGGCGCATTTCGGGCAGCTGGTCCGCAATCCTGAGCAGGCCGTGGTGGTCGCCGCGGAAGCCGTGGATCACCAGGATGGTCCTGGTTTCGGGTGTCGCACGCACAGGCTCGTACACCCAGTAATCGACGTTGCAGCCCTGCAGGTCCACGCTGCCGGCCCGTGTCCTGGCGTCGAGTTGCCCGCTGAAGAGGGGCGGGGCCAGTGCCGGTCCCGTGTCCACTTGTTCCATGGTTTCGAATCCTAGTTGACGTTGTCCGGGTGGGAGCCTGTGCGGTGGCCGCGTTCCAGGCCGGCAAGGGCGGCCATGCCTGCGGCGTCCAGGGTAAACCCGAAGACGTTCAGGTTCTCCCGGATCCGGGCGTAGGAGCTGGCTTTCGGGATCACCACGTTCCCCAGTTGCAGGTGCCATCTCAGGATGATCTGCGCCGCGGTCCGGCGGTGCGCCGCCGCGAGCTCAAGGACCACCGGGTCCTCAAGCACCTGGCCCCGGCCCAGCGGGCTCCACGCCTCGGTGCGGATGCCGAGCCGGTCGTGCAGCCGGCGGAGTTCGTCCTGCTGGAGCCAGGGGTGGAGTTCGATCTGGTTCACGGCGGGGACCACTTCAGCGCCCTCGAGCAGGCGCTCCAGGTGGGCGGGCTGGAAGTTGGACACCCCGATCGCCCGGATCCTGCCCTCGCGGTAAAGCGTTTCCATGGCCCGGTAGCTTTCGGTGAAGAGTCCGCGGCCGGCGCAAGGCCAGTGGATGAGGTACATGTCGACGTATTCCATGCCCAGGTTGGACATGGACGTGTCGAAGGCGCGCATCGTGGCGTCGTACCCATGGTCGTCGTTCCACACCTTCGTGGTGACAAACAGGTCCTCGCGGGAGAGGGACGGGGATGCCTCGCCGGAACCTCCGCCGGCGCCGCTGCCCGCGAACCCGGACAGCGCGCCGATGGCCTTGCCTACTCCGGTTTCATTTCCATACATGGACGCGGTGTCGAAGTGCCGGTAGCCGGCTTCGAGGGCCATGGTCACCAGCCCGGCCGTGTCGGCCGGGGGGACCTTGTAGAGCCCGAAGCCCAGCTGGTCGATCAGCACACCGTTGTTGAGGCTTAGTCGGGGCGAGGTTTTCATAGCACTGACTCTACCGACTCGGCGCCGCACGCTCCCGGGGACAGGCCGTCGGGCGGTCGTCGGAGACGTCAGGACAGTCCGTCAAAGCTGACCAGGCGCCGCGCCATGGCTTCATCGAGGATCAGGTCCGTGGCCAGCCCGGCGGCGAGCGCGCCGCGCAGTCCTTTGATCTTTGAAGCCCCCGAGACGACGCAGATGCGGCGCCGGACCTGCCGCAGCTGCGCCAGCGCGGGACCGGTGGACCTTTCGTTCAGCGTGATGCCGTCTGATGACCCGTCGCCGCGGAAAAATACGGTCGCGACGTCACCCACCACGTCCGAGGTGGCCAAAATGTTCAGGTCGCTCTCGTCGAGGTAGCCGCCGGCATAGACGTGGCTGGGGTAGTCGGCGTCCACCGAGCCCACGCCGAAGATGGCGATGCTCATGCGTGACTGGAGTTCGAGGATGCGCTGGACGCTGCGTTCATTCCACATGGCTGTTTTGGTGGCGGCGTGGTCGAAGAAGGCCGGAACCGGAAACTGTTCAACGCGTGCGCCGTAGGCGCTGCCGAACCTGCGCATGATGTCACTGGCGTAGGTGATGCCCGTGGTCTGCATGTTGCCGGCGCCGTTGAGCTGGACGATCACGCTGTCGTGCGTGATCTTGCGGGTGAGGTGCCGGCTGACGGCGCTGAGCGTGGATCCCCAGGCGACGCCGATGATGGCGTTTGAATCAACCAGCGGTCCGATGGTTCGTGCAGCCTGCATGGCCACTCTGTCAAGGGTCTCCGCTTCATTCAGGGTGTCGACGACCGGGACAACGTGGACATCCACCCGATATTGGGCGCGGATCATGTGCTCCAGTTCCGGCCCGGTGTCGAGGGGATTGCGGATCTGGATCTGTACCAGCCCGGTCTCCCGCGCGGCCGAAAGTAGCCGTGAAACCGTGGATCTGGAGGTCCGGAGTTCCCTGGCTATGGCGTCCATCGTGAGGTCCTGGAGGTAATACAGTTGTGCAGCTCTGAGGGCTTCTGAGTGGCGTGAGCGAGGCATTCCGGTCCCATCCTGCACGTTTGTGCATAGTGCTTGACTCCATTTTCCATTACTCCAAAGAATAGTGGTGAACGGCGCCGCGCTGTGAGGCGCGCCGCACAGGACCAAACCCCAAAGGAGCAGTTTTGGGAACCAAGGATTCATCCGGCCATCCGGCCACGAGCCGCCAGCGGACATCAGTTCAAAGCCTGCGCCGGCGTCCTCGCGCCCAAGTCCTCATCATCGGCGGCGGGATCAACGGGGTAGGTACGTTCCGCGATCTGGCACTGCAGGGAGTGGACGTCGCACTCGTCGAACGGGGCGACTACTGCCAGGGTGCCAGCGGTGCATCGTCGCACATGATCCACGGCGGAATCCGGTACCTGGAAAACGGTGAGTTCCGGCTGGTCCAGGAGTCCGTCGTCGAACGCAACAGGCTCCTGCGCATCGCTCCCCACTACGTCAAGCCGCTCCAGACCACCATCCCCATCTTCAGCACCTTCTCCGGAGTGCTCTCGGCACCGCTGCGGTTCCTGACCCACAAGCAGCAGGGCAAGCCGAAGGAACGTGGAGCCTTCCTCATCAAGCTCGGCCTGAGCATGTACGACTTCTTCTCCCGCGACGGCGGCAGCGTTCCGCGCCACCAGTTCCGCGGCCGGAAGCGTGCCCTGGCCGAGCTGCCGCGGCTGCACCCGGGCATCAAGTACGCAGCCACCTACTTCGATGCCTCGGTCCACAACCCGGAGCGGCTCACCCTGGATGTGCTGCAGGACGGTGAGAAGGCGGGCACGGCCGGCCCCAGTGATGCGCGGGCCAGCAACTACCTTTCGCTCGTCTCCATGGGTGGAGCGGACGGGACCCGTAGCGGCTCCACCGGCGGCAGCACAGTCCAGCTGCGCGATGAACTCAGCGGCGAGGTCTTCGACTTCACGGCTGACGTCATCGTCAACACCACTGGCGCCTGGGTGGACCTGACCAACGGGGCCATGGGTGCAGCGTCAACTTTTATGGGCG
The DNA here is from genome assembly GCF_056400885.1 of Arthrobacter sp. P4_H3. Taxonomy (NCBI): domain Bacteria; kingdom Bacillati; phylum Actinomycetota; class Actinomycetes; order Micrococcales; family Micrococcaceae; genus Arthrobacter; species Arthrobacter sp. P4_H3. The sequence goes on along the minus strand of NZ_JBFUKK010000001.1, from coordinate 493,793 downwards.
GCACCAAGGGCTCGCACATCGTGCTGGACCACCCCGAACTCCTCGAAGCCTGCAACGGCCGTGAGATCTTCTTCGAACACACCGACGGGCGGATCGTCCTCATCTACCCGATGGGCGACCGCGTCCTCGTGGGAACCACCGACGTCGATGCTGACATGGCCGAGGACGCCGTATGCACCGACGCTGAGATCGACTACTTCTTCGACCTGATCGGCCACGTGTTCCCGGACGTCACCGTGGACCGGGACCAGATTGTCTACACCTTTTCCGGTGTCCGCCCGCTGCCCAAACACGATGCCACCCAGCCTGGCTTCGTCAGCAGGGACTACCGGATCGAACGCCGGGCCGGCGGGCAGGAAGCGGCCGCGGGCGGCAGCGGCGCCGTCGTACTCAGCCTTGTCGGCGGTAAGTGGACCACGTTCCGGGCGCTGGCCGAACACCTGACGAATGACGTGCTCAGGGAACTGGGGATGGAACGCAAAATCTCGACGGCCAAACTCGCCATCGGCGGCGGTGCCGGTTTCCCGGACACGCCGGCCGGTGTCCAGCAGTGGATCAAGGCCCATATGTCCGCGGGCCGCGATGCCGACCGCATTTCCGGATTGCTGACCCGATACGGGACCCGCGCCGAAGAGGTCCTGCGCTTCCTCGACGCCGGCCCGGACCGGCTCCTGCACTCCACCCGGGAGCTCAGTGTCCGCGAAGTGGAATTCATGGCCCGGCACGAACAGGTGGGACACCTCATCGACGTGCTGATCCGGCGCACTTCCCTGGCCTTCCGCGGCCTGGTGACGGGCGAACTCCTCAACGAGGTGGCCGAAGTCCTTGCCGGTCCGCTGGACTGGGACGCGGCTACCCGGGCCGCCGAAATCCACTATGCCCAGGAGGTGCTTGAACGCTTCCACGGCGTCCAGGTCCACAGCCTGGTCGCTTAGCAGGCTTGCGTGCCCGGGCAGCGATGCCTGGGCGCAAGGGCTGCGCGGTTCCGCTGGAGCAGGAGCCGGCGCAGCAGCCAGCCGGCATTGCAACAACAATGCCGGCCCAACAGCCCTTCAAACTCGCGAAGGGCTGACAACAGAAAATAGAGGAGTCAAAGATGTCTCTTGGAATTGTTTTTCTTTCCGAAGTATTCGGAACCGGGATGCTGACCTTGTTGGGTTGCGGCGTTGTGGCAAACGTCGCGCTCAAGGGCACCAAGGGCAACAACGGCGGATTCCTAATGGTCACATGGGGGTGGGGCATCGCAGTCTTCGCCGGCGTCTATGTCGCCGCCCGGTCCGGCGCACACCTGAACCCCGCCGTCACCCTGGGCCTGCTGATCAACGGAAAAGCGGAGTATGCTCCCGGCGTCAGTGTCGACTTCGCCTCCACGCTCACATACTTCGGCGGTGAACTCCTGGGCGCGTTCCTGGGCGCAGTGGTCATGTGGCTTGCCCACAAGCAGCACTTTGACGCCGAACCGGAGCCCGCCAGCAAGCTCGCCGTGTTCTCCACCGGCCCGGCCATCCGTTCTACCCCCTGGAACCTGATCACCGAGATCATCGGCACCTTCGTGCTCGTCTTCGTCATCCTGACCTTCGGCGGCACCCCTTCCGGCCTCGGCCCGCTCGCAGTGGCCCTGCTGGTCGTCGGCATCGGCGTATCCCTCGGCGGTCCCACCGGGTACGCCATCAACCCCGCCCGTGACCTTGGCCCCCGCATCGCACACGCGCTGCTCCCCATCAAGGGCAAGGGTTCCAGCGACTGGAGCTACTCCTGGATCCCGGTTGTCGGGCCGCTTGTTGGCGGTGCCCTGGCCGGCGTCGTCGCAGCGGTAGTGCCGATCATCGTCACGGCAGCTTCCTGATCCCCGCCCCGCAGACCACCACACTGACCAAGCCCTTCACACAACAGACAAGGACGTCAACATGAACCAGTACGTAATCGCCATCGACCAGGGCACCACCAGCACGCGCGCCATCGTCTTCGACCACAGCGGCAGCATCGTCTCCTCGGGCCAGATGGAACACGAGCAGATTTTCCCGCAGGCCGGCTGGGTGGAGCACGACCCCGCCGAAATCTGGGACAACACCCGCGAGGTCATTGCCTCGGCACTGTCCAAAGCGAACCTGACGCGGCACGACATTGCCGCTGTCGGCATCACCAACCAGCGCGAAACCGCCGTCGTGTGGGACAAGACCACAGGCAAGGCTGTCTACAACGCCATCGTCTGGCAGGACACCCGGACCCAGGACATCGTGGATGAGCTGGCGAAGGACGGCGGCCCGGAGCGCTTCAAGCAGAAGGTGGGCCTGCCGCTGGCCACGTACTTCTCCGGCACCAAGATCAAGTGGATCCTGGACAACGTGGAGGGCGCCCGGGCCACGGCCGAGGCCGGCGACCTGGTCTTTGGCAACACGGACTGCTGGGTGCTGTGGAACCTCACCGGCGGAGTGGACGGCGGCGTGCATGTCACCGACGTCACCAACGCCTCCCGGACCATGTTCATGGACCTCGAAACGCTGTCCTGGGACCAGGAGATCCTGGATGCCTTCGGCGTTCCCGCCTCGATGATGCCCGCCATCAAGTCCTCCTCCGAGGTCTATGGCACCGTCCACACCTCCCAGTTGCTCCGGGAAGTGCCGGTTGCCGGCATCCTCGGCGACCAGCAGGCAGCCACGTTCGGCCAGGCGGCGTTTGAGGCCGGCGAAGCCAAGAACACCTACGGAACGGGCTGCTTCCTGATCTTCAACACCGGCGAGGAAATCGTCCACTCCAAGAACGGGCTCCTCACCACGGTGGGCTACAAGCTGGGGGACGCCGCGCCGCACTACGCGCTGGAGGGCTCGATCGCCGTCACGGGATCCCTCATCCAGTGGCTGCGGGACAACCTCGGCCTGATCAGCAGCGCCCCGGAGGTGGAGACGCTCGCCGCCTCGGTCAAGGACAACGGCGGCGTCTACATCGTGCCGGCGTTCTCCGGACTGTTCGCACCGTACTGGCGGTCCGACGCCCGCGGCGCGATTGTGGGCCTGACCCGCTTCGTGAACAAGAACCACATCGCCCGCGCGGCCCTGGAAGCCACCGCTTTCCAGACCCGTGAGGTCCTCGACGCCGTCAATGCGGACTCCGGTGTTCCGCTGACGGAGTTGAAGGTCGACGGCGGCATGGTTGCCAATGACGCGCTGATGCAGTTCCAGGCGGACATCCTGGGCGTGCCCGTGATCCGGCCCAAGGTTGTGGAGACCACCGCATTGGGTGCGGCCTACGCCGCCGGCCTGGCCGTCGGGTTCTGGAAGGACCTGGGGGAGTGCTCGGCCAACTGGTCCGAGGACAAGCGCTGGGAACCGCAGATGGAACAGGGCGAGCGGGACCGCCAGATGCGCCTCTGGAAGAAGGCTGTCACGAAGGCCATGGACTGGGTCGACGAGGACGTGAAGTAGACCCGGCGAGCCTATGCCTTCGCTGTTAAGGGGGCCCCCGCCCGTCCCCTGCTGCTCCCGACGCTCGCAAGCTCGCGTCGGGGCCCTCGCAGCAGTGGGCCCATCGCGGACGCCCGAAGCCGCTCCCGGGCCCCCTTAACAGCTCGGCATGTCCGAGCCGGGTCGAATTCACCCCGCTCGTGGCGACTTACGTTTAGGTGGTGGTGGAGGTGCGCTAAAGTAGTTCTATGCGTGCGATCCTTCTGCTTAGCTAGCCGCCCGGTATCCCGACCAAATACGGATTGCCGAGCGGCCGCCCCTCCATGTCGAGGGGCTTTTGTGTGTCTGGGGTTATCTCCCGGCCGCAAGCAGGGGATCAGGAGGCCGGGGCGGGACAGGACGCCAGGGCCGTACGAAAAGCGGTACAGAACAGAAGAGGGCAGCAGTGAGCGTTCAGCCGGAGACAGAGACCGGAACAGCAACAGTCGCGACGGATGGCCCGGAGGAGGGCACCTACAGCTTCGCCGCGATGGAGGCCAAATGGCCGCAGGTGTGGGAAGACCTCAAGGTGTTCACCCCCGTCGACGACGGCTCGCGCGAGCGCCGCTACGTCCTCGACATGTTCCCCTACCCTTCAGGCGACCTGCACATGGGCCACGCGGAGGCGTTCGCCATGGGCGACGTCGTCGCGCGTTACCTGCGCCAGAAGGGCTACGACGTCCTGCACCCGATCGGCTGGGACTCCTTCGGCCTGCCCGCGGAGAACGCCGCCATCAAGCGCAACGCGCACCCCAGCGAGTGGACGTACGCCAACATCGAGACCCAGGCGGCGTCCTTCAAGCGCTACGCCATCTCGGCTGACTGGTCACGGCGCGTGCACACCTCGGACCCGGAGTACTACCGCTGGACCCAGTGGCTGTTCAAGCGCTTCTACGAGCGCGGGCTGGCCTACCGCAAGGATTCCCCGGTCAACTGGTGCCCCAAGGACCAGACGGTGCTGGCCAACGAACAGGTCGTCAACGGTGCCTGCGAACGCTGCGGCACGCCCGTGACCAAGAAGTCCCTGAACCAGTGGTACTTCAAGATCACCGAATACGCAGACCGCCTGCTGGATGACATGGACGAACTGCGCGGCCACTGGCCCGAGCGCGTCCTGGCCATGCAGAAGAACTGGATCGGCCGGTCCGAAGGCGCCCACGTCAACTTCGTCATCGAGGCCGTCGGCAGCCAGCCCGCCAAGGACGTCACCGTCTTCACCACGCGGCCGGACACCCTGTACGGCGCCACCTTCTTTGTAGTGGCTGCCGATGCGCCGCTGGCAGTGGAGCTGGTCACGGACGAGCACGCGGCAGCCCTGGACGCCTACCGCGAACAGGTTAAGGCGCTCTCCGAAATCGAACGCCAGTCCACCGAGCGCGAAAAGACCGGTGTCTTCACAGGCCGGTACGCCATCAACCCCCTGAACGGCGAGAAACTGCCCGTCTGGGCCGCGGACTATGTCCTGGCCGACTACGGCACAGGCGCCATCATGGCCGTCCCTGCCCACGACCAGCGCGACCTCGACTTCGCCAAGACTTTCGACCTGCCCGTCCGCGCTGTGCTGGACACCGGAGAGGACGACCCCGCTGTGACCGGAACGGCCACGGCGGGCGAGGGCACCCTGATCAACTCGGGCGTGCTGGACGGACTGCCCAAGGCGGAAGCCATCCCGGCCGCGATCGAGATCCTGGAGAAGCAGGGCACGGGCGAAAAGTTCGTCAACTTCCGGCTGCGCGACTGGCTGCTCAGCCGCCAGCGGTTCTGGGGAACCCCGATCCCCATCATCCACTGCCCGGCCTGCGGTGAAGTTCCCGTCCCGGACGAGCAGCTGCCCGTCACGCTGCCCGCTGACCTGCGCGGCGAAGACCTGTCCCCGAAGGGCACCTCGCCGCTGGCTGCGGCCGAGGCATGGGTCAACATTGAGTGCCCCAACTGCCACGGCCCCGCCAAGCGGGACACCGACACCATGGACACCTTCGTTGACTCGTCCTGGTACTTCCTGCGCTTCGTCTCCCCGCAGTACACCGGCGGTCCGTTCGACCCCGAGAAGATCAACGACTGGATGCCCGTGGGTCAGTATGTGGGCGGCGTGGAGCACGCCATCTTGCATCTGCTGTACGCACGGTTCTTCACCAAGGTCATCCACGACCTGGGCATGATCGACGCCGACGAGCCGTTCAGCGCCCTGCTCAACCAGGGCCAGGTCCTCAACGGGGGCAAGGCCATGAGCAAGTCGCTGGGCAACGGTGTTGACCTCGGCGAGCAGCTGGACAAGTTCGGTGTGGATGCCGTGCGCCTGACCATGATCTTCGCTTCCCCGCCGGAGGACGACGTCGACTGGGCGGATGTTTCGCCGTCGGGCTCCGCGAAGTTCCTGGCCCGTGCGTGGCGGCTGGCGCAGGACGTCACCAGCGCGCCCGGAACGGACGCCGCCCAGGGAGACCGGGCGCTGCGCTCAGTCACGCACCGGACCATCGTGGACGCCGCCGCGCTGCTGGACAGCAATAAGTTCAACGTGGTGGTGGCCAAGCTGATGGAGCTGGTCAACGCAACCCGCAAAACCATAGATTCCGGGGCCGGTGGGTCGGATCCCGCCGTCCGTGAAGCAGCCGAAGCCGTGGCCGTCATCCTGAGCCTCTTCGCGCCCTACACGGCCGAGGACATGTGGAACGTGCTGGGGCACCCCGCGTCGGTGGCCAACGCCGGCTGGCCCGGGCATGACGAAGCGCTCCTGGTGCAGGAGACGGTGACTGCAGTGGTCCAGGTCCAGGGCAAGGTCCGCGACCGCCTCGAGGTCTCTCCCGGGATCGGCGAGGACGAGCTGCGGGAACTGGCACTCGCGTCCGAGAATGTGCAGCGGGCTCTCGATGGGCGCGGTATCCGCACGGTCATCGTGCGTGCCCCTAAACTGGTCAACATCGTCCCGGCCTAGCCGGGGCACCGGCCGCCGGTCATGCCGGCGGCCGGCCATGATGTCTATCCGGAACAGCAGGGGGACGCCGTGAACGACCGGGAACCGGCCGGCTGGCCGTGGCTGAGGGAGCGGCTGGTCCGCCTGCGGCATGCCACCCGGCAGGGAGCTGCTCCGGAAGCAGTGGTGACCGCCGCCGTCGTACGCACCGCGGTGGTTACCGACTCCGCAGCCGCACTTCCCGCCGACTGGGTCAGGGACTTCGCCGCCGACGGGCGGCTGACCGTGGTTCCCATGCCCGTGATGGTGGGGGAGGAAATCTACGGCGAAGGCGAAGACGACATCACCGACACGATCGCACTGGCGCTGGCCACGGGGCGGCCGGTCAAGACGTCACGGCCGTCGCCCGGCCAGTTCGAGCAGGCTTATCTGGCGGCGCTGCGCCGCGGCTACGAAGCCGTGGTCTCCGTGCATATCTCCGGAGCGCTTTCCGGCACTGCCGACTCCGCCAGGCTCGCGGCATCCCGTGTCGGCATCCCCGTGGAAGTGGTCGATTCGAAAACCGTGGGCATGGCGCTGGGCATGGCGGTGCAGAGCGCGGTAGTGGCCGCCGCGGACGGCCGCCCGGCAGCGGAAGTGCGCGCTTTTGCCGAGGAGCGGCTGGCCCGCACCAAGGTGTATTTCTATGTTCCCAGCCTCGAGCAGCTGCGCCGCGGCGGCCGGATCGGAGCAGCGGCGTCCCTGTGGGGAACCGTGTTTGCCATCAAGCCGATCCTCGCCGTGGACGACGGGAAGATCGTCCCGCTGGAGAAAGTCAGGTCGGCCGCGCGGGCTGTGGCCCGCCTTGAGGAAATCGTGGTTGCGGACGCCGCAGCGCGGCCTTCGGGCCAGGCCCGGCTGGCGGTCCACCACTTCGGCAACCCGGCCGAAGCCGCCGAACTCGCCCGCCGGCTGGCCGTCTCGCTCCCGGAGGCACCGCCGGCGCAGATCAGTTCGCTCCCTGCGGTGCTCGCCGCACACGCCGGACTGGGAGTGCTGGCCGTCATCGTGGGGGAGAGCAGTACGCCGGCGAGGGATCCGGTGGGCGGCACCGGCTGACCCGTACCGGAGGGGCCGGCCGGCAGCCACCACTGGTCCAATCCCGGCGCTGGTAGTACAGTCTCCCCACCGGGCAAGGAGGCTCCCATGTCAATGCAGGTCCACCACGTTGCGCAGTTCGACAAGGACGTGTCGGAAGAAGTGACCAACTGGTTGAAGTATCTCAAGGGCCAGGTGACGAGCGTCCAGTTCCTGACCACGACGGTTCCTGATCCCAAGGCGCCGGCGGCCTGGCGGGTCCAGTACGAGGCGTACATCACCTACCAGAAGTAGCCTGCCGCGGGCGCTGCCGCCAACCGGCTATCCACATACGCTCGGTCGCGCTGTCTGTTCCACGTGAGTTCTCCTAGCGTGGGGGTATGTCACGCCGGAACGCGGAAGCGGGAGAACCTGCCGCGGCCAGCCGTGCAAGGCGCCGCCTGACTGCTTCGCTGGGACCGGCCGGGAGCGCTGATGGCGCCGACGGGCGCGGGACCGGTGGCGCGGTATCCGGTCCGGGCCTTTTGGGGCACGGCAACGGGGCGGCGGGCGGGAACTCTTTTAGGTACGACGGCGGTGCGCGGCCTGCCCGTGACGAGGACGGCTCGCCTTCCGGCGGCGCGGCGCCCGGACCCTCAAGGTTCAGGTGGCGCACCGGAGTTCGTGTGGCCATGGTGGTGGGGGTACTGGGTCTTCTCCTTGGGGGCTGGTTCTGGTGGGACGTTGCCGCCGGCAGTCCCCAAGTAACTCCCCTGGGTGACGTCCGCAGTACGGAAGTGAGCGCGCAGCCGGACGACGCCACTGGTGCTCCGGAGGTAGTCCCCGGTGGACCGGCCAGCGGAGGCCAGGCCACGGGCGGCACACCCGGCGCGAAAATCGTGGTGCATGTCGCAGGCGCCGTCCGGAGGGCCGGCGTGGTCGAGTTGCCGCAGGGAAGCCGCGTCCACGACGCTATCGCGGCGGCCGGAGGCGGCACGGCGGAAGCGGACCTGAACCGTCTGAACCTGGCCGCTGTCCTCATCGACGGGCAGAAGATCTACGTTCCGGCGCATGGCGAGGTTGTGGATGGACCGGCCGGGGTCCCGGCCGCCGGTTCTTCAGCCGGCGAAGCAGCCTCCGGCGGGCCGGCGGCCGGCGCCAGGATCGACCTGAACTCGGCGTCGGTGGAAGAGCTGGGGGCCTTGCCGCGGGTGGGGCCCGTCCTTGCCCAGCGGATTGTCGACTGGCGCAAGGAGCACGGGCGGTTCAGCACAGTCGAGGAGCTCGACGCCGTGGACGGTGTGGGACCCAAAATGCTGGAAACGCTGCTGCCGCTCGTACGGGTGTCCTGAGATGGGCCGGCCCAGTCCGTGGCAGCGTTTTGTTGATTCGGCTGTCCGGGATAGCCCTCGAGTACCGGCGCAGGCCCCTGCAGGACCGCTTTCCGGTGTGCGCACCAACCCGGACGTCCAGTCCCCTGGCGTCCGGAGTATTGTGCCGCGTACAGCGGGAGGCTTACGGGCGCTGCTGGTGGCCGGTCTCCTTACTGCCCCTGCGGTCGGGCCACAGTCAGCGGGCAAGCAGGGTTCGGCCGGAGCCGGAACCGGAACCGGAACCGGAACCGCGGACAAGCCGACGCGCCGGACCGACCTGCGCCTGGCGCCGCCTGCCCTCCTCGCCTGGGCCGCCGCGGTCGCCGGCGTGTGGCTGCCGCTTCCGGCGCTGGGCCTGGTGATCGGCGGCCTGCTCCTGGGCGCGGCAGCACTGCTTGCCGTGATCCGACGCCGGTCCCGGACACAGTCCGGACCTGTGCCTCGGAGCTTCCGGACCACACTCAGCGTTGCACTGGTGCTGGCGGCAGCCGTCGCCTCCCACTCCGCGGTAGCCGCATCGCACAAGCACGGCGGGGCCCTGGCCGAGGCAGTCGCCTCGCGGTCCGCCGTCGTCATTGAACTGGAGGTCGCGGGACCGCCGCGACAGCTCAAGTCGCCGGGCCGTGCCGGGGCCGACCGCTGGGCAGTCCCGGCCACCGCGTCTACGATCATCGCCAGGGGTAACCTGATCCGCGGGGAAGCCCAGTTGCTGGTCATGGGCGGTGCCGATTGGCAGCGTGTGGTCCCCGGTCAGCGGATCCGGACAACCGGCAAGCTGCGGCCTCCCGAAAACGGCCAGACGCAGGCAGGAATCCTGTCCGCCAGTACCGGCCCGGACACCATGGTTGCCCCTTCGGGATGGCAGGAGGGACCGGCCGCACTCCGCGGCGGGTTTGCCGCCGCCGCGGAGTGGATCGGCGGAGATGCCAGGGGCCTGTTACCCGGCATGGTGACGGGTGACACCAGCTTCTTGGATGAACAGCTTCAAACCGCCATGAAGACCGTCGGAATGACCCACCTGACTGCAGTCAGCGGCGTGACCGTTAGGTTACGAGGTGGGTGCTTACCTCTAGCCCTCGAAACCTTCGGAGTGCGGTCGATGAGACCCGATTCCGTTACGCCGACCACTGCGAGATCCCAACCGATCTACCATGCCTGCTGCTCGCAAAGGCGCAGATGTCGCTGTCACTCGCCGACTGTGCCCGGGAGGCTAAGGAAGACGGTGCATAGCCCGGTTCACGGGTAACCGACAGGGAATTGGCCTTTGAAATCGCCATTGACTGTCTGAGGCTCCGTCCTGGGACCGGTCGTGGCTGAGGTGGGCTGGAAGCCCGAGGACGGGCCGAAGCTGGCCACCGAGGCCGGGCCGCCTTGATACGGAGCTCTACGACGACACGGGCGGCGCGACCAAAAAGGTGCCCGTCGGATTCGTCGGGCCGCACCACCTCGTCCCGAACCAGTCGAAGAACTAAGAGCAGCCCTGCAGAGAACGGGGAGCCTGCCGCGGCAAAGAAAATCAGCCCGCGCCTGACGGCAACGGACTGATCATGATGGTCCGAGTCTACGTCACCGCAGCATCCTGCCGGCGTACGGGTCGGAGGATTCCGAGCGTAGCGCCCATGGCCTGCAGTACAGGGTCTGCCGGCTGACGCCGAATTCCCCACTGCCTATGTATGATTCTGGTCCAATCGCAAGCTCGTATCAGCGCCGGTCTAGATCGCCCTCGAGAGCGGCTAGACGCTCTCGGTCTCGACGGATCGCAGTGGCGGCCGCGACAGTGGCCCCCGAGCGAATCGCCTCCGGCGGGATCGGCCGCATTGCGATTGCTTTGGCAGCGGCCCGAGAAATACTCTGACCCTCTTGACCTTTGCGCTCCATGAGATCAATTCTAAGTGTGGTCGCCTCCCACTGTCTGCCTCTGAGCAAGACGGTGGAGTGCCATTTGCAGTGGCTCCCTGATAAGTGCGCTCAACGTATGGAAAAGAGGAGCCCTCGCGTGACGCGCTGGGCCTAACCGAGAGTCCCGAACTAAGTCATCCCGTACAAGGCGGCCTGATGGCCGTCCGGTACGACGACGAGTTCCGGTCCCTGTTTGCCATGGCGAATGCGGAAAAGAGCTTCGACAGCTTCCTGCAGTCCCACGAGTACCGTCAAGCACATAGACAACATGGACTAATAGCGTGAAATCAGATTCCGGGAGCACGAATAGATTCAACTACAGGAACACCATGTATTCCCTGCCGTTTTTCCTGGTTTGGCTCACTCTGGCCGGGAAGTTTACGTTGGAGATAGTCAATACCAGCCAATGGCCCCCCATATTCGGCTGGTACTGTCTGTTGCTCAGTGTGCTGCCTGGTACTTTTCGAGAATCTCCTGCTGGATACGACCACGGGTGTTCACCTTGAGCCCGTTATCCAAAGCCCACGTCCGAACTGCTTTGGTATCCACCCCGGAACCGCCGGCTTTACGTCCCGCCGGACGTCCACGGCCGCCGGATATCCTGCGGCCGGCATTGGCAAAGCGTTCCAAGGCTGACCGCAGCTCGCTGGCGTGAGCCTCATTCAGGTCAATTTCATATTCCGACCCGTCCAGGCCGAACGTGATGGTTTCATTGGCTTCCGAACCGTCAAGGTCATCGGAAAGAATTACTACTGTTTTCTGGGCCATAAATTAAGGCTATCAGTTTATCGAGGGAGTGAACGCACTATCTGCCAGGGTGCTCCAGAAGCTGAAGCTACCGGCTCAAAAATGGCCCTGCAATCACAGGGCACCTCACCTTGTAGGGAACGGACATAAGACGCTGATGTCGAATTCCAGCTGTTCCGCTCTGCAACCGCACCATATTGCGTGGGATCAAGGCGACAATATCACTGATCTCCTCGGCCAAGTCCGTGCTTAGACGGTAACCATCGGCTTTACGGGTCAGGAATTTGATCGCAGCAGTCTTGCGTCTGACCTTCGTGGTCTCCTTCAACCGTTCGTGGTATGAGATCAGTTCAAGCGCCAGTTCCTTCTTCCGGCCGCCAAAGTCCTATTCGTACTCATACACTTTTTCGGCGATCCTGCGGTTTGCCAAGGGAAAAACATATGCGCTCAAAAGGGCGGGATGTGAGTCGCCGAGGCCCGCATCGGCGAGAATGCGCGGAGCGAGAATGCCACGCTTGTTTCGGGACTCGGCACGGTATTCCGGAGAATCAACCAGGGCTGCGGCCGCATCGGCAATAAACCGGCGCTCGCTCTCCAGGTTTTCCTGATGCTCGGCGTCTTCACCGGCCTCGGACTCCGACTGCGCCGCATACAGCTCGCTCAGGAAAGAGTCAGTCCATTCCGTTTGCGCGTGCCAAACATAGCCAAGGCCTGGGCGACCCATGTTATCGAGACACCCTCCGTGGAACCATCGTGCGGTTGGGCGCGGGCAACAACCTGCTGCACTGCGTCAGTCAGGTCCTCGTCATCACCGACCAGCTCGGCCACAATCCCCTTCAGATCGAAAGGCACTGCACTGACACTGACAAATGACGCTCCTACCCGGGCAGCAACAGGCACCACTTCGCTGGCAGAAAGTTGTTGTCCGTCCAGCGCGACGTAATTTTCACCTTCGAACTTCGCCCCCGGAAGAAACAACAGACCTGCCTCGTCGGCCTGGGTTGGAATACTGGCGGCAATAGCGGTCAATTCGGCCGATGTGTAGGTGAAAGTCATGGTCAAATACTAAGAGACGCGTCAGACACTATTTTCTGATGCAGACAGTTAGCGTATGGCATCCTCAGCCATATCCTTTTCCATTTCCCTATGGCAGGGAATGCCCGCAGCGAGGCGACATATATGATGGCCCGGTGTCTGATGAAGCAAACCAGCCCCGTTTTCTGACCCTGGCCCAGGTCGCCGACGAGTTGAACGTGAAGCAAAGCCTCGTTCAAGGTCTTATCAGGACGGGGGAGTTGCGTGCTTTTCAGGTCGGTGGAAGGGGCATGTGGCGCATTGGCCGTCAGGACGTTGAAGACTACATCGCTCAGGCCTACCAGCGCACCGCTGATCGCGTCGCGGCTGGTGATCTCGAAGATGGGGCTGAATCCGAGGATCAAGAGTAGCTAGTCCTCTCGACCTGGCAGTCAGAGACTCGCACGGGTCCAGCGGCGGTCTTGTTCTCCCAGTAAGCAATAGCCCGAGGCCTCCGGGCATTTGAGTCCACGCGTTCCCGCAATTCCCGCGCGGCCTTCCGCGGGTTTACTACGTCAGGCAAAGTGGTGGTGATTTATGCGCAGTGCAACTCAGCGGGAAAATTGGCCCGGAGGACATGGGAAGAGGCCTTCACACGTTCAGCTCATGAAGAAAGGTACTCCAACTCGGTTGGCACGATAATCCACTTCGGATGCTATCTGTTAGGGGTTTGCTACAACCTTCGCTTATCCTCATACCTAATGGCTGCAGCCGCTTGCACGCCCACCCCGTTCCCACACTGAAAGTCTGGTACATGGAGGAAATTCAGCAACAGGGCGGCCCCGCCTCAGCACCAGCACCAGCACATGCGGTTTACCCTTGCAGCTCTCACACCCGGTGGGTTGTCTATACGACTCACTTGGCTGTGGAGTTCGGCGAACCGGACGTTCCAACTCTTGAGATCTGGCTCAATGACCTTCGTAGCATCGATTACAGGGAACCAAGCCTGACTGCGGGTGGTTTTGCAGAAATAATCTCAGCGGAAGGTGCGACTGGAACCTGGGCAAAGGCTCTGACCTTCCCCTTACACGCCGATCCCACGCTAAAAAAGCAACGCCAAGTCTTTTTCCACACTCTGACCGCCGCCGCTCCGCATGTCATTATTCAACCGATGGATCGCTCACGTGCCAAAGATCTTTCACGACAGCTCACTGCGGATAGAAACCGGGCAGCTATGGTGGCTGCCGCGAACAAAAAAGCTGAACTCATGGCTCAGCAGCAGGACGCCGCCGCGGCGGAAGCGAAAAGGGTCAATAATCGCAATCTGCAAAAGGCCATCCGTGAGTCCACCGCTGCAGCCGACCTTAAGCGGTCACTAAGACGTCCGGACGGAACCCAAGCGCCGGAACCGACTGCAATCATCGGCTCCGTTCACGCCGCCCACCTCCGCCTTTATCCTGACGCAATTGTGCTGGTTACTTCGGCCCAATCCGGTGCAGTGCGAGAAGAGATACATCTGGCCCTGAACACCCTGATCGCTTTGCAATGGAGCAAATCCGAAGAGGGACGCGGCTACCTTCGATTCCACGAGGTCGGATCCGAAATGGACCGCAATGACCCCGACGACCCTGACGTTGTACGTTGCTCCCCTGAGGAGCTGCAACGGTCCCTTAGAAAAATAGAAGAACTTTACCCCAGCATTACCATCAGGGAGAGCCCCCATTTCGGTCAGATCAAGTCCGTTTTGGCGAGTGCAGGCCGGGACAAGAAAAAGAAGGTCCAGGCCGCTCTCAACTTCATCGCGGGATTCTCGGAAGCCGAATGCCTCATCGGAACCAACGGCCATGTTATAGCCTTGGATTCCATCCGCAACAGACTTTGTGTCTTAGACCTGGACGGCGAGACCTATCGTGTTTACCGAGCTGCTGACCTACAGTCGGTCGAGGTCTTTGAAGACAGCAAGACATTGACCCGCCACCGGAAAGACGGTCGCGGTGGCCGCGCCCTGGCTACAGCGGGCTTTCTCGTTGGTGATGCCGGTTCACTGCTGGTGGGACTGACGGCGGCTAAGGCCGCCAAGTCGAAGGACCAAGTGCATGAGCTCACGCTTCGAATTGAACTAGCAGACCCAAAGCTCCCGATTTACGACGTCCAACTCTTCAAATCACCAAACTCGCCGCTGAAAATGGGCAGCGCGCTTCACGGTGGACTTTCAACTCAGGCCCGCACTTGGGCTTCGTTGCTCACTGCGCTCATCCGCTACGCCGAATCACAGGAAGCCGCAGCCGCCACGACGCAGGCAGTGCCCCCCGGCACACCTCCTCGATCTGTCGTCGACGAACTTTCTCAGCTCGCAGGCTTACACTCCTCCGGCCATCTCACGGACGCCGAATTTGCGGCCATGAAAGCTCGGCTGATCGGCTGAAAGCATTTCTTGCAGGCCAGCCGCTCTGGGTCGTTGGCGAGGAATGCGACTGATGGAAACACGCGCTGAGTACGACCAGGGCTTCTGCAATCGCCTGCTGCTGATAATCACAAGAGACAAATGGCTCCGATCCGACTGAATCGGTCAGACGCCACCCCATCGCTTTAGGAAGAGGCGGTCATCTAACGCCGCACAGCGGAGCGTATTATTGCCGGCGCATTCGTGTCCTTCGAAAGTCGCTGAACGCGGCCAGTCAGATGCTGTGCCCATCACTTCGCCATCTCACGCGATCGAGATCTCCCCGTCATTAAAGGGGGCTCATCGGGAACCCGGTATGTTGTGGCCGTTGAGCACGGTGCTTCCTCCGGCCCATCGGGTCCCGCACGTAGGGCACACGATGTGCCACTCATCCGTGCCGGGGAACTCGATCATCGAGCCGATGTTCTGGCCGCTGGACGGGCACCAACTTTTCGTGCCTTCCTCCGTTTGAAGGATCGTTTCCTGAATCCTGCATAGGTCCGCACCGTCGCTGTTGCTTGTCATGGTAAGAAACGTACTCCGGGCTTCGGACATTTAGATGCATGTCGGGCCAGGAGGCAGGGCAGGCTGAACCGCGAACCTTCGGCTTGCGACATGCTCTGGCGGCGGAAATCGGCGGGCATAATCTTGTTGTACTTCCAAAGGGAGGGTCATCCAGATCGCTGCAACGCCTGTCCAGAAGTCGGCCCAGCACTCGTCTTCGGTGGGTCGCGCTACCGGACCAGGACCGCCAGTGCTGACGTTGTGTTGCTTATGACTGCGAGAAGGCATGAACGCCACCTGAGTACGTGCCGCTTACGAGTGTTGCCATGTCAGCACTTTATGGCATGAGCAGTATTCCGTAGTCATGTATTCCTGCTTGAAGCCTTGACGAATGGGCCTCCACAAACGAGCGTCTGTGACTCACTTCTGGCGGCCGGTCCATACCCCTGTCGTAATGCTGTGACTGGCGGCGATAAATGGCGGTTCGCGGCGCTATTTGGCGCACGGGGCACGCCAGTGCAAGTCTTCACCGGCCAACTCAGACCACACAGGACTTCAGTAAAGCAGGAGAGAAGCTCGCGACGTCAGGACGCCGAACTACAGAGAGGAATAGACTTGATTTTAACGAGGTCCGGGAACCACACGTCGTATACCGCTATGCCGACCTCACACGGCCGGTCAGGTCCTCAGGATCAAGTCTAGCCTTCAACAGTCCCAGACACGGCACCAAGCGCCCGTGTTAGTTATTCCAAGTTAGATGTTGAAAGGGTTCCAGAATTTTTGTTAGCGGCTCCCCGATTTTCCCCAAGCCCTCAAAAATTTTGCCCAGGTTTTCAATGGCACCCACTATACGATGCGGATTATCCAGATCGTCTAATTCACCCTGAATTTTTCGCTGGATATCAGCCCCGATGCTCGGGTCCAGATGCTCGAACAGTTCCTTCCTCAATCGAATGATATCCTTAGCATCAAGGCCATTATTCTGCGTCTGCCGACTATTTACAGTATTATAGCCGAAGTTCTGACTGCTCACATTACCGTGAATAACAAAGCTAACGTCGGGGCTGCCACTGTCGCTACTTTTGCGTTCTTCTTTGCTCATAACATATTTCCTTAGTCCCGTGCCTCTGACCATAATAATTTGGTCTTCCCATAACTTGCGGTCTTTTCCGTATGATATTTGAATGTGTCCTTCTGACTCAAACCTTTTAAGGATAATTCTTGCCCTTGCCACAGGACACCCTGATACCTTGGCGACCATTGCAAGCGAGACCGAATTATCGCTGGAAGCATCCGTGAGGTTTAGTACCGCATCCACCACCGTATGCTCGTAATTCTTTCGACTACCGTTTGACATGTACTTCATGTCTTCCGCGGCCTTCAGCAGTTCCGAATGCTCATCCTCCAGCAACTTCTGCTGAGCTTGCTCCAAGGACATTTGCCGTTCAAATGCATTCAGCTCATCCTCATATGCATACGTACTGGATAGCCCCGAAGCCCACCCCATCGAGACAGTAGCCCCCGGCAGGAACAAGCACGCGACACCCATGATCGGATCATGCATATCGAGCGCGAGGACTACAAGGGCGAGCAGCAAGACGGCTGAGATGAAGAGCAATGCGAGTCTGCTAATTCGTTTCCCCATAATCTTGGCAGCGACGAAGGATCCCTGGACTGTCGCTGCCGTCACTGCTATTAGGACCAGCCACATAACCTCGTAGCGGCCATAAGCAGCTGCATTACCCCCGATTCGACCCATATAAAATGCAAACAGTAAAACCACGCCCCAGCCGGCTATTCTAAACGTCCACAAATATCTTGTGCTGCGACGTGCGTGCGTTTCACTCATCCATTTGTTCCGCTCGGCGAGGGCGTTGCGCCAGCCGGTGCAGGCTTCTTAATAGCGCCCTGACATGTTATCTCTGTCTGTCCCGGTGCCATCGATTTATTAACATTCTCATCACCCATTATCACTGCACAGCTAAGCGGCCTGTTGTCATCCGATGCCCTTACAAGCTTCAGTGTCACAGTCGGTTCTAGACCCTCGATATCAAACTTGGTCTCCCATGGCACGGAGACAGACAGCTCACTCGTTTGATGAGCGACCTGATTTTTTGCAGGGCTAGGTAGGGAATAGGCGTACGTGACTTTGACGATTGCAGGATCGCCATGGATCTGCAGCTGGACTGAATGGTGGGTCTCGTTGTGCTGGGCGATTAATCCCGCGACAATGAGAACTGCTACCACTAACGCGATGATGATCTTCTCCGCAAGGCTAGCTTTCGCTTTCGGGACGGATTTAGTCGAGGAGGTGCCCGCGTCGTCCTGGGATGTGTTCGAGCTCAATCTAAACATCCTTTCTCTGGCCATATGGTGAGCCTGAGCTTGGGAGCTACCCTATTCCGGGATCAGGATTCTGCTCCCGTTTCTGAGAAAAATTTTCACTAGAAGTCACCTCTTTCGAGCTTTGTGACCTCTCTACCGCCCAGGCCTGCCCGGTGAGAATGGCCTTAGGCGTGGGGACGGAGCCCCCTCCAGGCCTTAGGTAGTGCGGTTCTCCTTTGCATGACCGGCGGTGATTTCCCGAGGTGTGGCCTTCCTCGACCACGGATTCCCTGCTACGCAATGCGAGCGACGCGGACTTGGAAAAGCCCTAGCCGCCTGCCGCACCGGTGACGCACCTGTGGTGACCAAGCTTGACCGCCTCGCTCGATCGCTGCCCGACGCCAGAGACATCGCCGACGAACTCACGCGCATAGGGGTTGCCCTCAACCTTGGGGGCAGCGTATACGACCCTCACGATCCGGTAGGCAAACTGCTCTTCAATGTCTTGGGCATGGTCGCTGAGTTCGAAGCAGACCTCATTCGTGCCAGGACGCGAGAAGGAATGGCCGTGGCGAAAGCCAAGGGCCGGCTGCGAGGGAAGCAACCAAATCTCTCGAAAGCCCAAGAGGCGCACCTCGTTAACCCGCGAGTCACAACGCAGGACACGCCGACATCATCGGTCTCTCAGAAGTGGTTTGTCGCAAACGCTGGATAAAATGAGAGACAAGGTCGACGAGGCGTCGACCCCGGGCTTGTTCAACACTGACAGTCTTGAGCCCTGAGCTCCCAGACGCCGAACATCGGAGCTCTCCACCGAAAGATCGTGGAGAGACATGGACATCGGCTATGCGGGCGTCTCGCGCAGCGACCAGATTCTGGACCGCCAACTCAATGAGCTTCAGGATGCTGGCTGCGAACGGATTTTCACCGAGAAGGCCTCAGGCAGCAAGGACTTTAAGCGACCCGAGTTCGATCTCTGCCTCCGGATGCTTCGCCCAGGCGATCGGCTCGTTGTCACCGAGCTCTCGCGTCTCGGTCGGCACACCGGCGAACTCGCGAACCTCGACGAGGCGCTGCAAGAGCGCGGTGTCGGTCTCCGGATCCTCAATCTCGATCTCGACACCACGACGCCTTCGGGCAAGCTGATCTTCACCGTCATCGCCGCAGTGGCACAGATGGAGCGCGAACTCCTCATCGAACGGACCCGATCCGGTCTCGCCGCTGCCCGTGCCCAGGGGCGAGTCGGCGGTCGCAGGCGCACGGTTACCGACAAGCAAATCGCCAAGGCACAAGCCCTTTACGACGAACACCGGTTCACGATGGCTGAGATCGCGCGACTCTGCGAGACCAGTCCCGCGACGCTCTGCAGGTACCTGAACATTGGAGCCAACCAGTGACGGTCGTGCTCGGGCGCTTCAGTCCAGCTGGGCGGGGCCGGGTGGGTGAGATGAGGGGCACGTCCAGTCTGTGGACTGCGACGGTGCCCCGCCAGGCGCTGGACCAGATGTTCAGGGCTGCACGCGCGCCGCCGCACACAACGCACGAAGGAGGCGATCGCACACACACGAACTGAAGGAGAACACCATGCGCAACGCCAGTACCAAGTCTAAGAAAACTATTGCCTGTTGTGCCGCCGCCATCGGTTTGGCCGCCGGCCTCGTCGCCTGTTCCGGAGGACCGGGACCCAGCGGCGAGTACTACAACGACGAGGGACGGCTCGTCGTCCAGGGCGACTCGGTCGCCTTCTACCCCTTCGGCTGCTCCGACTCGGAGCGGGGCGTGGTTGTCATCGAGACCGATCCGAGCGCTGAAGGTCAGATCTCCGGGGACGGCTCTCACGTCCTCTGGAACTCTGACGACGAGCACCTCGGAAGCGACCGAATCAGTGGATCCACTTCCATCGACATCAGCAGGTCGGGCGACGCGCTGAAGCTCGGCGACTACGACTTCGCCGCCATGGACGCGGACGAAGCACTGAGCGTCTACGAGGGGATGTGCTGACGACTGGCTGGAGGCGCTTCGACGTCCAGCGCGCGTGCGGGAGCGTCTCCGCCGGACATCGGCGGGCGGAGCCCGCCCGGGGGAGGGCTTGGAGGGGCCCGGCGTCGAGACGGGTCCTCTCCAACCTCGACATCCCTCGGCACGAACGGAGTTCAAAATGCACGACGACCTTTCCAGCGACGAGTTCCACGGCTTCCATGAGGCTGAGCGGCTCATGAGCCACCACCGGTCACGGGCTCGAATCCGCGAGCGGCTCGGCTGCACCGATTTCCTCGGCGACGAGGATGTCGCCGCCGTCCACGTCGAGATCATTACGCGCGCCGACCGCGCCCTGATGTCGGCCTTCGACCATGCCGGACGGCAGCTGCGCGGCGACACGCTCTACGTCGACGACCCTAGCCAGCGCCTCGACGTCGTGCCCGAGTTCGACCACGACTACACCGGGATGGCCGTGCCCGACGGTTCCGACCTCGCGGAGGCTGTCTGCAGGGAGGACGGCTGGGTCGTCGACATGGAGGCCCTGCGGGAGTACGACCTCGTCGAGGACCGCCGGACCACCCAGCGGGCCGTGTTCCTGGCGCACCTTGGAGACATGATGAACGACGGGCGCGCACGGGGGTTCGTGCTCGGCCGGTTCGGCGATTCCGAGTCATCCTCATAGATTTCATGCGAGAGAAGCCCACCCCGCCACGCGGCGGGGTGGGCTTCTTTTTCCTCACTGCTCGTCTACTCGTCCGACATGGCCGGCGTCGCGTTCAAAGCCCCCTTCCGACGACGGAGCCTCGCGGCGATGAGGACGGCCACGACCGTCCCGGAGACTGCGGCGTTCAGGACCAGGAAGCCGCCCAAGCCCAGCCGGAACGGCAGCAGCCCGTTGCTTCCCGACGTCGTCCACACCAGCATCGCGATGAGTGCCAGCGCGCCGACGAAGCCGTAGACGAAGCCCTCGCCGTCGAGGCGGCTGAGCTGCTCGGGATCACGGCGATTACGCACGGCGAAAACGGCGCGGTGCGGGAGCAGCGCAGGGGCGACGAGAAGGAGAGCTGCGGTCGCATCCTTTTTGATCGCGGAGCCCCACCAGCGCCGGGAGCGCCACCAGCCGGTCGGGAAGTCTGCCCGGGCCTGGGCACGGATGGCGTTGATCTTCATCTCTTACTCCTTCGGTTCGCGCTTGTGGTTGATTACGGCAGACGGCACCGGCCGCCCGGCCCGCGGCTTGGCCGGGGCCGCGCCCCGTCCGGACTTCGGATCCGGCTGCGTCGGTGCGACCGAGCCGGGCGGCCGCTGAGCCGACCCCGATGCGATCGAGCGGTCGACCTTCTCCCGCCGCTGTCCCTGCTGCGGACGCTGACCCGCAGGTTTGGGCTGCCCTTGCTGAGCCGGATCAGTGACGGCCCGACGCCTGCTCGAGGCCGGAGCCTGAGCAGTCCAGGGATCGTGCTCGGGAATCGGATGCGTCGTGCGGGACCCTGGGGCAGCGCTGTGCCCCGGGGTCCCGGCGTGATCCTGGTTGAGCTGGGTGGCACCGCCGGTGCCAGGCATGCCAGCGACGAACCGCGCGCCCTTCGGCTGCTGGCCGTCCTGGCCCGAGGATGCCGGAGCGCTCTGGCCGCCGATGCCGAAGTGCGTAGAGTTCGACCCGCTGGCGATCGCCTTGCGGCCGTTGCTTGCGCGCTCAGCTGGCTCAGCGCTGGGCCGACTGCTGCTGCGCTGGCCCAGCTGCTTCATGCCCGAAGTGCCCTGCGCCCCGCCAAGGCCGAAGCTGGTCTGGCCGCCGGTCTTGCCCGAGGGCGAGGAATGGCCCCGGCCATTAGTGCCAGACTGCGCGCTTTCGCTGTGGTTGGACTGCCCGTTCGTGCGTCCACGGGAGCCCGGCTGCTCGCCCGTGCTGTAGCCGAGATTCGTCAAGCCGCCCTTGCTGCTCAGGCTCTGAGCGGTTTCCTTGTCGGAGCGTGAACTGCCCGCCTTGCCGCTGGTGAGCTGCAGAGGGCCGCCCCTCGCCTCGTCAGTGCCGCCGTTCGAGTCAGCAGGCAGGGCACGGGCATCGCTGCCCTTAATCGCTCGATCATCCTGCCTACCTCCACGGGGTGCTTCACCAACTTGGCTGCCATCGCGGCCGCCGGGGCCGATCGCAAGCGTCTGGCCGGCGGCAGGAAGGCTCTGCTGACCGTTGAGCCCTCCGGCGTTCGTCGACGCGTTCTTGCCGCCGCCCGCGTTGCCGCCGGTCTTCGGTAACTTCGAGCCGCCGCTAAGCTTCCCGCCGAGGCCCGAGGCGAGCTTCTGCCCGGCCGCAGCGCCAGCACCGGTTCCCAGCGCATGCGCCGGCGACGGCATCGCCCCAGCCTTGTTCGCCCTGGACGGAGTACTGGTCTCGAGGAACTTGTCCACCAGCTTGGTGAAGACCTCGTCCATCGCCTGCAGCACGACCTTGCGCACCCGCAGGAGGGCAACAGTCACACCCACGATCACCAGCGAGGAGACGATCGTCAGGAGCACCACGACGATGCCGCCGAGCGCCGGACTGCCGAAGAGGCCGTTCGGGTCCATCAGGGACGACAAAGGACCGGCGATGATGTCAGGAATCGAGATCAGGAACTCCGACACGAACTGGTAGATGAACAGCGTGACGATGACCTCGAGGATGAGCGCGACCGAGTAGACCACCACCTTCGCGATCGCCGAGAGGGCTCCGAGCGTTGCGAACGGGATCGCCGCCACGAGGCTGAAGGTCCGCTTGACCGCGCCCGCGAGCATCCCGGTCGCGTACCAGAATCCCAAGAGGGCGATGCAGCCGAGGACCGTCGCGGCATTCTGCCAGTACATGAACTTCGCCGGGCCTGTGCCGACCTGGCTGACCGCCATGTGGTCTTCGCGGGTCAGGCCGCTGGTGACGTTGTTCGAGGAGTACATGGTCAGCGAGTCGGAACCGAACCCGGTGTTCAGGTAGTTGTATGCCGACAGCGCCGACAGGTTGCACGAGGCGAGGTTCCCGTCAGCGTCCAGGACGCTGAACCCGCAGCCCTGCTTGTTGCCTGGGGTCGTGAACGTCGTCGAGCTCCCGCCAGGGTTTGAAGAGGTCAGGCCCTGGCCATTGACCGCCAGCACCGGGTGCTCATTCGGCGCGGGCCCGCCCTGCTCGCCGAACCCCTCGACGTCGCCGTAGGACTTGTCGTCGACGAACCACTCCTTCTTATCACCGTCGGCCACGTCCAGGTCCGTGATCGCGCTCTTGATGCCCGACTCGAAGTCCGAAGCGGACGTGATCTGACCGGAAATGTACCTGTTCAGGACGCCGAAGGTCGAGAACACAGCCTGGACGTCGTCTCCCGCGGAGCCGCCGACGTCGACGGTGCCTGCGCGCCATGCGGCCTCGGCGTCGCTCGTCTTCGTGCCGATTGAGATGCCGCTGAACTCGCGATTAGCCTCTGCGTTGACCGCCAGTGCGCTGTTCCGGACCGACATCATGGACTCGGAACCCGCCTGCCCGTCCTCCCACGAGATCGACGCCTGGTCGGGTATGGCCAGCCGGTCGTTCATCATCCAGGCCTCGAAGTCGACGTAGGTGGAGAGCACCACCCGGGTCGGCCCCGCGTGCTGGCCGAGCAGCGAATCGTCGAACTTGTCGAGGACTCCGGTGTACATCGAGCCCAGCAGCGGCAGGCCCAGGCCGATGAAGACAACGCGAATGATCAACTTCTTGATCGCCGAGCCGCGGTCCATCTTCTTGAAGAGGACCAGCCCGATGATGAGGAATCCGATGAAGAGCGGGACCAGCGCCTCCCAGGCGATGGACTGCAGCAGCCCGTACCAGCTCGCGATCCAGTGCTGCAGGCCCGCCAGCGCACCGCCTCCGACGTCACCCCGGGTCATCCCGTCAGCGAGCTCCTGCTGGTGGGAGCCGTTGGTGTTCCCGCCGGAGTCCGCGACGCCGGCGACCGCCTGGTAGAACCACATGAACGGGTTGATCGCCTTGAGCACCTGGATGATCAGGAAGAACACCGTGCCCACGGCCAGCGCCAGGAGGTACAGCAGCCAGATCGCGCCGCCACCGATCATGGAGACGATCTGGCCACCGATGCCCGAGGACATCGTGTCCAGGCCAAGGTCGGCGTTTGCTGCTCCGAAGTGAGAGTAGTCGAGCATGCCCGCGTACGCGTTCCCGTCCTCGCCGCTGGACATACTGAGAGTGTCGTACGTAATCGTCTGCGTGGACCCCGTGGACTCGGCGAAGAGCCACCCGATTACGTTGCCGACGCTGAACTCGGGGTCGGCGTAGCCGAGCATGTCGCCGCCAGTGGCCGGGCTGCTCGTAATCGCGTCCCAGCCCTCGTGCAGGCCGTCGCCGCCGTCGGGCGAGTTCTTCTCCCCGAAGTAGGACGAGGCGTTCGAAGCGAGCTGGTAGAGCGAGTAGTTGTCGCGCTCGTCCTCGTTGTCCGCGTGCGCCGCGGACGGGAACGTCGTCATCAGCAGCGGCACGACGAGAGCGGCGAGGACGGCGACGCCGAGCAGTCGCACGAGTGAGAAGCGACCTCCTGCCCTGTTCGCGACGTTCATCGTGCCTCACCGCCGTCGGACGAGTCGACGAACTGCGCGTCCAGCCACGCGTCGAGGTCGGAGAGGTAGTAGCGGACCTCGCCGCCGACCTTCTGGAAGCGGGGGCCGTACCGGCGCATGCGCCACTTGCGCAGCGTGCCCTCGGCGATGCCGAGGTACAGCGCCGCCGATGCGGAGGTGGTGAAGTCGTGGCCGTCGGCGAGGGCTTCGTCGCGAATACGTTCGCGGACAGCGGTGATCGTGGGGGTGGCCAAGGCCAACTCCTTACGTGCTTGGATCTTCTTCAGATCCGAGCCCGGAGGAATACTCGGCCGCGCAGGCCATTACGCCCTTTAACGCTCCGCGCGAGCCGGTCCACTCCTTGGGAGGGGCCGATTGCTCGCGCCCGGCGGACTTCCTCATGGGAGGTCGCCCGTACGTCCGATTGTAGCCACTCGTAGACGGCGGTTCCAGGCTGTGGCGGCCAAGAAGGCCCGTTCAGACTCGGATACCAGCAAGAACTGGTCCGGCGAATCACCCGCCGTATTCGCGCGTCCGCTGCGATTCGTCGATCGCCGCAGCCCTCGCGGCAGTCTGTTGCTTCAAGTGCTCAAGGCGTTCGTGCCGGCGCGAGCCGTAGAGACCCGCCGCCCGATCCTCGCGCAGGCGCTTGATGTAGCCGGTCTCGAACCTGAGATCGGCCTCGGTCTCGCGGAGCCTATCGGCCGTGCCGCGCGCGTTGAAGGGATCGGCCTGGGCCTGCCGTCGGAGGCCGAGCAACCGGTCATCCAGCGCTTTCTTCCGTTCCACCGCGGCCTTGGCCTCCGCTCCCTGCTCCGTTCGCTTGACCAGGTACGCGTGCAACTCCCGGTCCACGTAGGGCTCGGCTCCCTTGAGGGTCAGCGAGCCGATGCCGATCGCGGACACCTCCTGCTCGAAGGCGATGCGCTCCTTTGGCGTCGAAGGGATGCTCCCGCGCCAGCGCTCCTCCAGCAGCACGAGCGCCTCGAAGCGCGCCTGCATCTTCGGTGACTTTGAACGCGCATCGCGGATCCGGGATCTGAACGCCGGCCCGGTCAGCACCGTCGTCTCAGAGCGCGGCGTCCGGGCCGCCGTGGCGAAGCGCTTGCGGTGGGGCTGGGTCGCCTCCTCGACCTTCGCCTCCGATGTGGCGAGGGCTGCGGTCGACGCGGCGTCCGCTTCTGCTCGCAGCCGCTCGAATTCGGCCTCGAACTCGCCGCCGTCTCGCCACTGCTGCATCAAGTGCGAAGCGTCCACATACTCCTGCTGGCGCTCGAGGGCGCAATGAAGATCCGCATTGCGCTGGACCGCGCCTTCGACGTCGCTGCGGCGGAAGCCCGCTCCGAGGCCCTTGCCGGAGCCTTCAAGACCGCCCCGACGGGTATGGGCGCGGGCGGGCTCCGCGAGCGAGCCGTCGGGCTGCTCGAGGAGCATGCCGTACCGCACGTCCTGGCCGCGCCGACTGATCGCGACGCCGTGGAACCTGCCAACCTCGGCGAGCTCGGCCCAATTCCGTGACCGCGGATCGTTGAGCGAGGCGGTGATGCGCGATTCGAGCACGATCTCAGAGAAAAGCTCCTTCGGGGGATCAAAGCCGAGCTCCCGGGCGGCGGCGCGGGTCTGCTCGTTCAGCAGGTAGCGTTCGTGCTCGCGCTGACGCTTGGCGTCGCGCTCCTGCGCCACGGACCATGCACCGTTCCGCTCCAGCTTCACGGAGTTCTCCGCCACGACGAGCCTGCGGGTGCGCTGGCTCTCGCTCAAGCCCTGCGGCATGACTGCCTCGGCATGCGCCCGGGCCCTGGCGACCCGGCGCTCGGCGTCCGCGACGATGGCCTGCATGTCCTCCCGCTGGGAGAAACCCTGCTCGGCCAGCACACGGTCGTGCGCAATCGCCAGGCGCGAGTGCGTGAGGACGTTGGTGTCGATACTCTTGCCGGTCCCAGGATGGACAGCGCCCACGATGATGTGGTTGTGGACGCATCCCGAGCGACCATTCACCTCTGTTGCGATCAGCGCGGGGTGGCCGGGGAAGCGGTCCTCGACCAACGCCCGACCGAGCTCCTGTGCCCTGGCCCACGACTGAGGATCGTCGGGGTCGAGCTCGTCGTGGCCGTAGCTCTGCACAAGGGCGTACGCCTGCACGAATTTGGCTTCGTAGACGGTGTTGCCCTTCGAGTTCTTCACGTTCACGGGAGCGCCGTCCTGGTCGCGGACCGTCTTCCCGCTCTCGTCCGTCAGGACCTTGGGGCGCACGCCGTCCTTGCCGTGGCGGGTCCGGATCATGGCAAGCTCGTGCTCGAACAGCGGTACCGAGGCGTTCACAGCCGAGACCGCGACGGGCTCCTTCAGTGCGTAGCGGGAGACCGCGCCGGCTGTGCGCGTCGACTGGGATGAGATCGTGGCCATCGTGCTCAGCCCCTCTCCCGGCCGGACTTCGCTCCCGCTGCGTCCGGCGCTCCGGTCACGAAGGCGACGAGGTGCTGCTCCATCCGGGTGACCGCCTGCTTCGACGCCTGCACGGCCTCGAATGCGGCACGGGCTTCGTCGACGGAGATGATCTCGCCGAAGTTGAGCTTGCGGGAAATGTTGTAGAGCGAGCCCTGCGAGTGCGACAGCCGGTTCCGACATTCGGTCAGCGCATCCCAGAGTTCGCGCGGCAGCTCGACAACGCCGGCAGCAGGCCACGCCTCCGGCTGGCCGGCAAGCAGAGAAGCTGCTTCGTAGCGGTCGCCCATGAGAGCGCGAACGGCGGTGGAGAAGTCGACCTTGCCGATGTCGACGCCGCGGCGACGAGCGATGGCCCGACGCACCTCCGCGACGGTCTCCGCGAAGGCGGCGTCGTAGCGGAGCGTGCTCCGCAACGGGAAACGCACCGGCTTTGGCCGACGCTTGGATTTGGCTGCACCCATCGGGCCAGCACCCCCTCGATCGATCCGTGGACATGGACGTCGACCCACTGCTGTCAAGCGGTGAGGACATCGATCGGAGATCGATTCGGGTTGCCTCTATCGTCCCACCCGTACACCCCAGTGGCAAACAGGAGGACCAGTTTGAAATGTCTGACGGATAACCCTCGCTGACGCTCGGCCCCGACCTTCGGCCGGAGACATTTCCTGGTCCATCGCCCTTCGGGCTCCGCAGGGAACTCGGCTCCGCACGGCCCCCACCCATCTGCGCGCTTCGCGCTTCGATGGGTCCCTGTGGGGCCGGCTCCGCCAGAGGGCCGTGAGCGAGGCTGCGGGCCTCGAGGAACCGCAGTAACAGGAGCCGTGACCACCTGGAACAGATGAGGGGTCGACCACAGCGCGGCAGGACTGGTCACATCGAGGTCCTGACCGGGTCCCGCCGAGGTCCCGGCAAAGCCAGACTGAGGACCGCAACTGGCCCACAGGGAGACCATCGGGGGACCGACGATCGCCGCTGGTTCGAAAGAGGTACCCCGCTGGTCTTCCAATGGGCTGCGCCGTGGCTCTTCGTGGACCGCCCCGGGGCGCATCCCGGGCGTAGTGAGACCCGCAGAAGGCCAGGGCTCGTCGAGGTCCCGTGCTGGTCCTCCGCTGGTCAAACTTGTGCCGTCCACAGACCCGAGCGAGACCCGAGGAAAACCTCTAAGGTGCCCGAGTGGATCCAGCAAAGATGCTGCGTCGGTTACGGGCTCTTGGAGGTCTCCATCAGGGCTCCGCAGGGTTCATGCAAGACGCGGTATAGCCCTCGGCGAGACCTCCAAAAGACCCACAGAAGACCTCGACCGTCGAGCCTCAGCTCGATCCGACGTGGTCGATGGTTGAATGGGATCCGTCAGACACATATCGGAGCAGCGCCTTCGCTCCAGAGCATGAGGGGGGCGATGCGGGTATGCGTCTGTCCAGGGTGGAGATCACCAATTACAGCCGGATCCAGGATCTTGATCTTGAGCTGCGCCGGCACGCGGTCATCGTCGGCGCGAACGACGTGGGCAAGTCCTCCATCCTGCGGATGCTGAACCTGCTTCTGGGGGCGACCACCGCTGGCCTCTACCAGGCGCTTGGACCCGGCGACCTGCGGAACCTTGAGCGCCCCCTGGTCGTCAACGCCATGTGGACGGGCTTTGCCGACGAGGACCGCCGTCTGTTCCCCGCGGAAATCAGCATCGGCGAGGACCACAGCACCGAGTACCTCTGGGTCCAGTTGGTCGTCGAGGCCGACGCCGAGGACGGCGAGACGGTCTCAATCCGCCGGTGGTTCCCGGAGAGTGGCCACGAACGGGCTCCCAACCGCGAGCAGCTGGAGGCCTTCGGCTGGCGCTACCTGAGAGCGACGCGGGGCGCGGCGATGATGGACGGCCCGCACAGCCCGGTCCGGACGCTGCTCGCGGCCGCAGACCTCGGCACGAACGAAGACCGCCTCAAGACGATCCTCGACCAGTTCAACCACGAGCTCGCAGGCAACAAGTCTGTCGGCGACCTTCTGGAACGCGTCGCAGGGCACCTCGGTCGTGCGATGCCCCGGGCCGTGGCAAAGGAGGACTTCTCCGTCCGGAGCGTGACCGACCCTTCGGACGATGTTCTCCAGGACGTGTCGATATTCCTCAACAGGGGCGGCGAGCAGGTCTCCCTGTCGGAGCAGTCCGACGGGGTTCGCCAGCTCATGTCCATGACGCTCTTCGACCTCGCTGAAGGCCAAGCAAATGTCCTGGCGATCGACGAGCCGGAGATCCACCTCCACCCGACCAGCCAGAGGACGGCCGCCGATCTCCTGAGCGGCGCGGGAAACCAGAAGATCATCGTCACCCACTCTCCGTACATCCTCCACCGGTTCGAGCCGTCGGAGGTCATCTCAGTGGATCGGCACGGCATGTGCCGTCAAATCAGTGCCGAAAAGCTATCCCGCGTCGAAAAGGTGCGAGCACATTGGTGGTCGCCCAGGTTGCTGGAAGCGCTGACCGCGCGCTTCGTCGTCGTGGTGGAGGGAGAAGCGGACCGGGTCATCGTGGAGGCAGTCGCACAGAAGCTGGGTATCGACCTCGACCGGCTCGGAGCCGTGGTCCTCGTCCTCGACGGAGCCGACAAGTTCAAGAACGTTTTCCCGCTCCTCGGCCCCGATGGCTTCGGGCCGACCCTGCTCGGCCTCGTGGACGACCAGGAAAGCGGCCCATGGGTCAATTCATTCAAGGGCAAGCGGAATACGGTCGTCGACCACAAGGTCTTCATATCGTCCGAGGACCTCGAGGCTGAGTGCACCCGCGCATTGGGTGGGCCTGCCGCAGCCAGGGCCCTCATCGATGGGAAGTTCTGCCGGGAGGACGGGATCCTTCAGTCGACCGGGTTCGCCTCCGTCGACGAAGTCACCCCCGAAGCGGTGGCGCAATTCTGCCGGGACAAGGGCAAGGTCGAAGCGGCGACCTGCATCGCCGACGTGCTGACCGCCGAGACCGCCGAGAAGGTCGGCAGCGTGGCGCGGCTTGTGCGCAAGCTGGACGAGCTGAGCCGGCAATGAGCGGGTTCGAGCTCAGCACGGAGCAGCTGGAAGCTGCGACCTCCACGAACGACCATCTGCTGATCATTGCGCCGCCCGGCTGTGGCAAGACGGAGGTCCTGGCACATCGCGCCGCTCACCAGATCCAGCTCCTCGAGTTGAACCAGCGCGTCCTAGCGCTGACATTCACGAAGCGCGCCCGCTCGAACCTCGAGGAGCGCCTCCGCTCGGTGCTCGGGGGCGCGCGGGCTCGCCGGCAAGTCGTCGTCCGCAACCTCCACGGCTTTGCGGCGCAGATCGTCCTATCCCACGGCAGGACCATTGGCCTGGGCATGGAGAGCCTCGAACTTCCGAAAACGAGCACCATGCGACGTGCAATGGAGGCCGCTGGCGGTGGACAGGCAATGTACGACGCGGAGAAGATCCTCGCCGAGATCAAGAGGGGCCCCCTCTCGGATGCGGAGGTGCTGGAGGCTCTCGGACAGCGGGGACGGAGCGAGGCGGCCCTGCTGGCCGGGAAGGTCGAACGGTCGCGTCAGGAAGCAAACCAGCTGCACTACGACGACCTCCTCCGGCATGCGCAGCGGCTGCTGCGCATCCCAGCGGTCGCACGCCTCTACCAGGCGCACTTTGGAGCGGTCCTTGTCGACGAGTTCCAGGACCTGTCGCTGCAGCAGCTCGATCTGGCCCTGCTGGGCTGCACGGCGAGAAGGACGTTTGCCGGCGACCCACTTCAGGGCATCTTCTCCTGGGCCGGTGCTGCGCCCGCGGAGGTCGAGGCTGAGGTCAGCCGCACCTGCGGCGAGCCGGTCAGGCTCCGTGAGTCCTACCGCTCGTCTCCGAGGGTCCTGGAGATGGTCAGCTCCGTCAGCGAACAGGTGGATCCTGGATCCGCAATGGTCTCCGCGCGGCCGGAGGACTGGCCCGGAGGCGGGTGCTCCGCTGCCCTCGTGCTCCCAGACCGCGACGCCGAGGCAGACATGCTGCTGCGTCTGGCCGGCTCCATCCTGGAGCGGACTCCCCAGGCGTCCGTGGGCATCATCATCCGGAGCAGATGGCGCAACGAGCATATCCATGGCGCGTTCGACGATGAGAAGCCCTATCCCGTTCGTCGATGGGACCTTGCCGTGGACGATCCCGGGATCGTCGCACTCATCAAGTCAACCGTTGCCGCGATGCCGCGCGGAACCACGATCGCCGAGGCACGGCTCGCCGTTCTGGACGCCGTGGATCCGGCGGACGTCGACGCCCGTGAGCTTGTCGACGACGCGTTCGATGCGCTTGGGAAGCGCGAAGCTGGCACCGCGAGAGCAGCCGTGCGGACGATCAGCGCCGCCGACCCCCATCAGGCAGTGGGACCCGGCGTCCATCTGCTCAACGCGCACACAGGCAAGGGTCAACAGTTCGACTGGGTCTTCGTCGTCGGCCTCGAAGAGGGCCACCTTCCTGATCGGAGGAGCAGCGAAGGTGAAGCTCTCGTGGAAGAGCAGCGGGTGCTGCTGGTCATGCTCTCGAGGGCGCGGCATGGACTGGTCGTCACGAGGTCCCGGACGAATGAGGGGCGCTACGGGCCGTACGCTGCGAAGCAGAGCCGCTGGTGGTCCGGTGTCCAGGCGCAGTGGGCAACAGCAGACGAGGTTGAGGCGCATCTGGAAAAGGCTCTGTCGGCTGGGTAACGCTGGAGCGCGGTAGTTACGTAAGCTCCCGGAACCCGCAGCGAGCGGCCGGCGGGCACCGCGCTGAGCGGGTGGCCCCGGGGCGCGGTCGCCGTAGAGGACGGCTTCGCTCTTGAACATCTCTTCTCCTTCGTCCTAGTGGGGACTGCCGAGGACGTCATCGAGCATTCGCAGCGACCATCGCGGCGGCTCGATCGAGCAGGAACGGTCGGCCATTGCGCCGCTCTTCGTGCTTGGCTCGGCTCGGGATCGCCTCCAAGGCTGCCTTGTAGAGCAGCCAGGCCTGATCGCTTGACGAGTATGTGGTGAAGCTCCGGAAGCCGACGACGACAAGGTGGCGGCGCATCTCGCGAAATAGCGTCCCGAGGATCGAGAACTCCCAGCGGGAGTGGTCGCCGCCGAAGTCGTCGAGGCCCTTCATCCTCGGCCGTGCGCCCTCCAGCGTCCGTTCGACGATCTGTTCGCCGCCCCTGATCTCCGGAGCCTCGTCATCAGTGCCCACCATCATCGCGCAGGCGCTCGGCGACGCCTTCGCCCTCGACGCCAGCGAGGCGTACAGGTCCTCGATCGAGGCGAAAGGGGCGGTCGCGGGGACCTGCGTGCGGACCTGCGACCTGTCCTCGTGGACGGGCAGGCGGGTGAATGTCACCCAGTGCTCGAGCAAGAGCTCGTACCAGCCGTGCTCCTCTCGCAGCACTCGTTTGGAGGACGCGCAGTCGTAGTGGTGGAAGTTGTCCGGCAGCGCGGCCACGAGGTGGTAGCCATAGCCGGACATGGAGGTCTCCGTGTACAGGAGCCCAGGGAGCGCGAGCAGATTGGCCGCGATCTGAGCCGGGCAGTCCGGCTCGACGTCGATGACCATCAGGCCATCGACCGCCGCCTGCAAGTAGTAAGCCGCGTTGGCCGCGTTCGGCAGCGCAGCGGTCAGCTCGCCGAGCATGACCAGGCACTGGTCGCCGACCGACCAGGCCCCTCGCACCCTGCCGATGTCGAGCAGGGCCCGCATGTCGATCGGGGCCTTGCCCTTTGCGCCCACGTCGTCTCCCAGGCGTCCCGAGACCGTCCATCGCGACGCGCGGGCGAGGGCACTAATCGCTGGGTTGCCGTAGAACGCAGGGAAGAGCTCCTGCGGGGAGGCGAGGCGGCTCATCGCCGCGTCCCCTCGCGAGCGTCGCCGCGGTCGGCGACGATCCGGTCGAACGAGGCGAGAGTCAGGCCCAGGCGGTCCAAGTCGTCGAAGAGGCGCTGGTCGATGGCCTGCGAGGTCAGGGCCATCGCCTGCAGGTCGGCGTCTCCGTGGAACTTTGGACTCTCACGCAGGACGGGTGCCCGTTCGACAGCGTCCTCGGGCAGCATGCCGTCGGCGACGAGTCGATCGGTCCACCGCGCAACGTCGAGGTCGTGCAGCTCGCGCGCGGCATGCACGACGGCGATGTCCGAGGCCGTTACGCGCTCCGCACCAGGAGGCACCAGGACCCAGGTCTTCGGGCGCTTGCTCTTCGGGTCGGGCACGACCTGCTCGACCACCCAGCCGGCCTTGCGCAGGTCGGGAGCGACCTTCTTGAGCTTCCCGCTGACGCCCCTCTGCTCGGGCCAGAACTTGTCGTCGACGGGCCGCGGCAGCAGGGCGTACAGGCCCTTGCCGGTGCCCTCCCAGCGCTGGGTGATCTGCACGGAGATCGCGGAGAGGAACTTGTCGGTGGCGACGATCTCTTCGGAGACCGTTTCCTGCGAGCGGGCGTAGTGCTCCAGCCCGTTCGCGCCGGTGGCGAGGTCGACGGCGGCCAACACCTCGGCGAAGTCCGCCATGCGCGGCTTCTCGGCAAGGTGCACCTCGGGGAGCTTCTCGAGGGTCATTGCGACGAGGTCGAACAGGCCGCCGACCATCGACGGGTACGCTTCGTCCCACATCGCGTTGAGTTCGCGCTCGGAGCGGCGCTCGGTCTTGGGGATCACGCAGAGGTCGGCCCAGACGCACCGCTCGGCAAAGTCGCCGGCGAGGGCACCGACATCGATGCCGGTGAAACCGACCACTCCCTGGAACTCGATGATCCTCTGTTCGTCGTCGGTGTACAGGGCCCGGTCGACATCGGAGCCGCCGGTGACGGCCTGGCAGAGGATGTCCGACATCCACTTTGGGATAGAAGAAAGGTTGTCGAACCCAGTGGTCCGCGACCCGTGCAGGGAGTGGAGGAGCTTGCTGGCGTCCTTGGGAGGCATGCGCACTTCGGCCTTGGTCGGATCGAACAGTTGGAACGTCCTGCGCATGGCGCTCGACTTGGCGGTGCCCTGCTCTCCGAGCAGCGCCAGGACAGGGCACGGGAGTCCAACGAGAACCACGGCACTGACCAGCCAGCCGCGGATTACCTGCCGGTCGTGGTCGCGCGGGGCGTTTACGAACGCCCAGAGCCGCTCGAGGTCGCCACCGGGCTCAGGAGTCGGCAGAGCGAGCGTGAGGGCGGAGCGCCGGAACAGCACGGGCACGTCGGCGTCGCCGGCGAGGACCTCCCAGCCGTCGGCGGTGATGCGGACGACCCGCTCGCTCTGGTCGCCGAGGTCGACGTAGAGTTCGCCGTCAGTAGGTCGTGCCAGCCGATCGTGGAGCTCGACCGGCTCGGTCTCCGTGGCCTCAAACTCAAGCACGTCCATCGCCTCGGCCAGTGCGTTCTGGGACGCGGTCTTGCCGGTCATGCGGTAAAAGAGGCCGCCCAGCTCCTTCCGGAGCGAGCGCTTGCCGCCCTTAAGCGGACGGGTCACGTGCCCACCCTTGCGGACGGCGAACGGCTTGTCGTTGGTGTCAACGCCGAGGTCGTAGCACTCGATCGCCAGCTCGACGAGCTGCTGCGCCGCTGACTTCTTCTCGGCGGCCCGACTCGCCGCCGCGAAGTCCTGGTTGTCCTGTGTTGCGTTGTCGCACGCATGGGGATCTGACATAATGAAGATGTCCCTTCGGATCGTTCACGAGCGCCCACTCGTGATCTGGATGGGGTGGATTTCTTGAAGAGCCCTCGCCTCGGCGGGGGCTTTCTTCTTTGTGTCAGGAGGCGCTGATGAGCTGTCCGAGCTCCCGCCGGCGCTCGTCACTCAAGGTGGGCCACGAAGACACGAGCAGGTCGGCAAGAGCGGAAGGGTCGTCCGGCGCAGGTACCGCAGCTCCCGTGGGCTCGACCGGGTGGACGACCAGCGCGAGATCCGAGGCATAGACGCGGAACTCGGAGCGCTTGCCGGTGCCCACGCGGTGAGCCGGAAGCATTCCCGCATGAATGTATTCCCGCACGGTCTGCGGGTGGCGCTTCAGCCTTCGAGCAGCCTCAGAGACGGTCAGCTCGTCGTCCTCGCAAAGGGTGGTCGTGCAGGGTGCCGGGGTCACAGGCATCGCGTTCGTCCTCTCGGAGAGATCGTGTTCTCGATCCGAGTCCGCGCCTGCCTCAGCCACGACGGCCGCTACGACCGAACGCTCTTGTGCGGCCGCGTCCATGATAGACGCTCAGCGAATGGCCGCACGCGGAGGGCTGCACTTTCGAGTGCCGCCTTGCCTCTATCTTAATCCAACTGTGTTGATCCAGCAAGTTACTCGTCAGATAGTGTTGGATTAGCATGATAAGAACACGAGGAGATTCCATGCCGAGGCTCAGTGCCGTATTCGCGGGCCGACTTAAGGATGAGCGACAGAAGGCGGGGATGAGTCAGGCGCAGCTGGCCGAGCGTCTGGCCGCGATGCTGGGCGTCAAGTTCGACACCAGCGCGGTGTCGAGGATAGAGAACCCGGACTCAGGTCGCGTGATCAAGCTCGACGAGGCCGCGGCGGCAGCCGAAGTGCTCGGAGTTCCGCTCAGCGCCCTCGTGAGCAGTGGAGGGACGGTCGAGACCAGGATCGCCGAGTTGGGGCGCGAGCTAGAGAGGCAGAGGGGTCGTGCGAGCGGTGCAGAGTGGGAGTTCAACCAAGCGCAGGCCGCGATGGTCGCCATCGTGCAGGAGATCGCCCAACTGGACTCGTCGCGCCAGGGGTGAATCGACCCGCAGCTTCATCGCGGGCCCAGTCCGGGGCGCGGAGGAGGCGGAACTGCGGAGACTTTCCACCTACTTCTCTTGCTGCAGCCCAACCCTTTCTCTTCCTGAGCTGCAAGGAGAGAAGTTGGGGGTTTCCGTCCGCACTTCCGCACACATGCCGCTCTTTCCTGCGTGTTACCTGGGCAAACGGGATCGCGGAAGCCTTACGGAATTCGGTGCGCATCATCTCGCGCTGCGGGTTCCGCAAAAGCTTCCGCTCCGGGTTCCGCGCTTGGCGGCGTCCCTCGCGCTCACCATCTTCTAGCCCGCCTCCTGATCTACGCAGGAAGCCATGAGCTCCAGTTCTCCGATCCCGCGTGGTCGCCTGCGCGGGTACGCACTTCCGCCAGAACCGCAGGCTCACGCCCCGACGAGCTCGCGTTCGTGCTATCCGGGCTCGGGCACGACCTGAACGCCGACGACCAGGGCCCGATCGGACGGAGGCATCAGCGCCGCGACCGTCTACGATCTCGTCGCCATCGAGCCGTTGCCCTGGACGTGACGCCGGCACAGCTGCTCTCACACATCCCTGATTTTGACGCTCACCGTGGCGCTCTGGCCCGTTCGCGACCAATGTCGCCGAGGACCTGGAACACCGGCAGCTGACCGCGTAGCTAGGGCAGGGCTTCCCTCGCATGCGCGTCCAGGATCCGCTCGGCGCAGCAGCAGGAGCGCCCGGCGTGCTCGTTACTGCAGCTCATCCCGATCATCTCTGCTGCCTCCAGCGACCTCGACCGCGCACTGTTGGGTGTCCTCGGGCTCATGGAGCTGCATTCCGGCGAGACCCGCTCACCGCTCGTCGGCAACCTCTGCAACGGCCACCTCAGAGTGCGGAATGGTGGAGCCGCACCGACACGACGAAGACCCAGGCATCCCGAGGCGACCGTGAAACGGGTAGTGTTCAAGCGCTACGGGATCCTTCGTGGCTATTGGTGCGCCCCCACCTGCACCCGGGCGTTCGAGGTAACCGGTTCTGTCCGGCGGAATATCTGGAGCCAGCGGGGGAGGCGCTTCCGCGTCGGGCCGCGTGCTTTTGGCAATCTCTTGCGTCTTCTGGTGAGAGCTATATCTCGAGGGACGAGCCTAGATGTGGTCGACGGGCTCCTACTTATCCCGCGAGGTCAGGCCGCTCTGCGCTCGGGCGCCTGGATCCCGCGTCCTCGTCGGGCCGGCACTCCCACGAAGAGGGCGTGCAGCTGGTGGAACTGATCATCGGAGAGCGGGGGAGCTTCGGCGGCAATGCGCCTCGCCCATTCTTTCAGTGGCTCCTCGGTCACGGTATCAGGATTATTCTTGGTGATCGTCGGCATGGGAATCCCTGGGGGTTGCTCTTGGGATTCGAGTCCGCCTTACCTCGACCACGCAGGCCATGACGCCCTAAAACGCTTCGGTGGGGCCGTCTCTGCTGGCTTGCCACCCGGGGGACCGCGCTATAGGAGCGCCGCCTTGTGCACAAATTTACCGTGGAGAACTGACAAAACCGCTCAGCGCCACACGAACTCGACGCGCTCCCGGTTGATGCCTCTCTTGCCCCGCCAGTCCGCGCTCACCGTATGAACCCGCGGCGTGACCAGCAGCCGGATGGCATGGCGCTTCTCGACCAACGAAAGTTCTTCCCAGCGCGCCTCGACGTCGTCAGCACCCGCGAGATCGACGATCAAAGGATCCGTCGCCGCCAGGGATTCCAGCCGTTTCTGTGCCGCTTCGATCTTGGGAGCCACCCTGTTCTCCTGGTCGAACAGCAGGCTCAGGTTCCGCTCCGCCTCGGCGCGCTCCCGCACCTGTTCGATCCACTCACGGTGACCCCTGATTTCTTCCAACAGGGCTTGCCGCACTTCGTCGATGCCGTCGCCTTCCTGGCCCACCCGGGCAAGGAAGTCGGGGCGCTGGATCCTCGCCAGCACCACCGCCGTGACAACCTGGTCCAAATGCCCCTCGCGCATCGCCACGTGGAACCCGGTCTTCCCGGGCGTCCCTTGGCAGAGGTAAATGCTGTAGTGCTTCCTCCGGAGCTTTTCGCCCGTCTCCTTGTCGTACTGCTGTGGCCCCGCGTTCTGCTTACTGATGCGCATCCCAGCCCCGCAGACACCACACTCGGCGATGCCGCCCAGCAGGTGCTTCGCCGGCCAGCTGTTCACTTTTTGCCTGCTGCGCCCGGCCATGACGGCCTGAAGCCGGTGCCACTCTTCTGGTTCGAGAAGCGGCGGCCACACTGCTTCGACATCCTCGAGCACCTTCCCTTGGTGTTGCCGCAAACCGGCGTAGGCGGGCATTGAAAGCATTT
The DNA here is from genome assembly GCF_056400885.1 of Arthrobacter sp. P4_H3. Taxonomy (NCBI): domain Bacteria; kingdom Bacillati; phylum Actinomycetota; class Actinomycetes; order Micrococcales; family Micrococcaceae; genus Arthrobacter; species Arthrobacter sp. P4_H3. The sequence continues at coordinate 456,062 of NZ_JBFUKK010000001.1, read as the reverse complement.
GTTTGATGGCCGGAGGCGTCCAGCCCAGGACGCTGCGGCGCTGCGTAAACGTGGGTCGCCTCGGCTGGATCCCGCGGGCATTGAAGTCCTTCGCGATCCCGTAGTAGGTCTCGCCGGCGAGGACCCGTTTGGCTGCCTCCCGAACGATCGGTCCGTGCTCCGGGTGCTCGACTACCTCGATGAGCTGCCGGGTCACTTGGTCGTACACGCGCTCGTAACCGTATATGTTCTTCCCGTGGGGCCGGCCCTTCATGGCGTTGGCGCGCATGTCGCGCAGCAGCCGCTCGCTGGTCTTATCACTCTCGTACTCGGCATCCGAGGCGTCCTCGCGCAGGCTTCGCCGGTCACGGGCATTGCGGGGGTCGTAGACGCGGTTGTGCGTCATGACCCAGATCAGCACGCTGCGGTCGGCGCAGAATTCGATCAAGTCGATCCATTCACCGGTCCTGCGGGAGCCGCGGCTGGACTCCCAGATGCCGAGCATATCGGCGTCGAAGGTCCCGTCCTCGAGATCCGCCATCAACTCGGTGAACCCCTCACGCGCCTTCCTGGCGTATCTGCTGGCGCTGCGGTCAGTGTCACGGTACGGCCGCGGATGGAGGGCCCAGCCCTTCTGGCGGGCTGCTGTCGCCATCTCGTCGTGCTGCTGTGCGGGGCTCTTGCCGGTCCCTGAGCGGTCCTGGGACACGCGGAGGTACTCTCTCAGAACGGGTTCCTTAGCTTCCACTTACCCATCTTAAACTTGGTCAGTACAGGGGGAAGGCTCGGGAGGTGGGTGTCGCCGTTTTGGTGGAGGCGATCCGCCGTCCGCTCCCAGCGCGGTGACTCTGATCGGATCCCGGCGAGCAAGCCCTCAGCAACTTTCGCCCACGTCCGGTGTGGGATTCCTAGCTGCGAGCTCTGTCCGCCTCGATTCTCCAGCGGACTCCAAGATGAAGTGCGCGAGCGAGCCCTGTCGGCAGGCGTCGTAGGGGCAAGACCAAGCGACTCACGTCTCACTAGGCGGCTTCTGCGGTCGCCAGCTCGTCCCATTGCGTGGTCACCCTCGGGGAGACGTTGTTTCGTTTCACCTGCCAGGACGGCCCTGCCTCATGCCGGCGTGAGCGAGTCCGACGAATCCACGGCAGTACTTCTTGTTGATGGTCTCGATCAGGGTGCTGATCTCTTGACCTTCATGCGGGAGGTGGAACTGCTCGAAGGCCTGCTGGCCGGCCGCGGGGGAGAGGTTCCTGAGTGTGATCCCGGCCCTCACGAACTTCACACCTTCCGCCGGCGGACAGCAGCTGCTGCGCGGCCGGGCCAACAAGGCTGCGGGGCAATGGTTTCCGTGACGCCGACTTCGTGTGCATCCCTCACTCTCGACGATGTGCTGACGGCAGCGCGTCGGGGCTGAAGTCCCCGCAGAATCGAGGCTGAAGTGACCGCCATCCCTTTTCGTATGCCCAGCTCCTCATCGATCCCCGGGTCAGGATCAGTGGAGGCTCGACGACCGCCGCCAGCTGCGATCGCCGCCCGATTCCAGCTACCACGCTCATGCCTCCAGTCTTGGGCACCAGCCAAGACACAAGGGCGGCTTCGAACCGGGTCTCTGGTAAGTGCGCTTATCAGGCCATGGATGAAGACTGCCGTCGCGTGACGCGGTGAGGGAAAATCAGCCGCGGTCAGGTCCCGGATAAGATCACGAGGAGGCAGTGCGCCTCCGCCCTGCCGCGTAAGGAGTAACAACGTGTGTAAACCGTGGACCGACGGTCTTTCAGCCTGCCCCCGAGGCACGTGCATAACCACCAAGAGACTGACGGCCCACGATAAGAACACGTTCGCGGAGGAAGCCCGTTCATGGTGAAGCTCAACCTGAAAGCCGTCGAGGAACGCGTTGCCCCGCTTGGAGGCCGTGAATCCTACGACCGCGAGTTCATTTTCAGCCTGCTGCTGGCCTACGGCAAGCCCCAGGGCAACGTGACCAGGCTGCGCAATGGTTCCCTCAACGTTGCCGCTGACCCCTCCACTGAAGTGGCGCACAAGAACGTCGTCTATTTCAAGGAGACGATCGGTGATCCTCTCGCAGTCATCGAGGAACTCAAGACTTCACCGCTGGTCGTCCGGTACAACACCCGCTTCGTGATCGTCACTGACTACACAGAACTGCTGGCCATCGACACGAAGACCGGCGAGAACCTGTTGATCCCGCTCCGGGACATCGACCAGCACTTCACGTTCTTCCTGCCTTGGGCCGGGATGGAGAAGGCGCAGTTCGTCTCCGAGGCGCATGCAGACGTCAAAGCTGCCGAGCGGATGGGCAAGCTTTTCGATGAGCTGCTGGCGGCGAACCCAGAAATGTTCGACATGGCGCTGGGGCGTCATGCGCTCAACGTGTTCTTCACCCGGCTCCTGTTCTGCTTCTTCGCCGAAGACACTGGAATCTTCGATGAGGCCGGGTTCACCAACGCCGTCGGCTCCCACACCCAAGCCGACGGATCGGACGTCGCAGACTTCTTGACCGATCTGTTCACGGCCCTCGACACCGAAGAGGTCGAGGACAAACCCAAGCACCTAGCCGGGTTCCCGTACGTCAACGGCCGACTGTTCACGATGGCACCAGAGCATGTGGTGCCGCAGTTCACGAAAAGGGCCCGCGACCTGCTGATTGAGTCCGGCACGTTGATCTGGAGGGACATCAATCCGGACATTTTTGGCTCGATGTTCCAGGCGATCGTCACCCCGGGCAAGCGCAGCGACCTGGGCCAGCACTACACGTCAGTGCCGAACATCCTCAAAACCATCGAGCCACTGTTCCTCGATGACTTAAAGGAACAGCTCGATTCGGGGTTCGATTCCGTCAAGAAACTTGAAGCGCTGCTCGACCGCATCAGCGCGATCAAGGTTTTCGACCCTGCCTGTGGGTCGGGAAACTTCCTCGTCATCGCCTACAAGGAACTGCGTCGGCTGGAACACGCGATCCTTGAACGCCTTTTCGAGATCGATCCGAAGCATCAGATGCTGTACGCCGAGTCGAAGATCAGCATCGAACACTTCTACGGACTGGAAATCGACGATTTTGCCGTCGAGGTCGCGATCCTCTCCCTTTGGATCGCTAAACACCAGATGAATGCCGAGTTCAAGGATAAGTTCAATCTCTCAATCCCGCTGATCCCGTTGAAGGAAGCCGGACAGATCCAGGCTGGTAATGCGATCACGGCGGACTGGGAGGCCGTCTGCCCGAACGATCGCGTTTCCGAGATTTATCTATTGGGAAACCCGCCGTATTTGGGCAGTCGCAATCAATCGGCCGAGCAGAAGAAGGATCTTGCGAGGGTCACGAAGAAGTACAAGAGCCTCGACTATGTATCTGCATGGCTAATCAAGGGTGCCGACTATATCCGTGGCACTGCCACGAAGCTAGCGTTCGTCACGACAAATTCCATATCGCAAGGCGAGCAAGTCGGGATTCTCTGGCCGCAGGTACTCGGTACTGAACTTGAGATCGGTTACGCCTACACATCCTTCAAGTGGTCCAACCATGCCAAAAATTCCGCAGGCGTCACCTGTGCCGTTATAGGACTTCGCAACATCTCTTCCGAACCAAAGTACATCTTCAGCGACGAGATTCGACTTGATGCCAAACGGATCAACCCCTACCTTGCAGATGGGCCAGATTTGTGGCTCGGTCGCCGAAGCGCTCCCTTGTCTGCGCACTTACCGCGACTTGGTTATGGATCAATGCCGAATGACGGCGGGAATCTGATCTTGAGTGACCAGGAAAGAGAAGAACTGATCTCCGCCCACCCGGAAATCGAAACGTACGTTAAAGGTTTTTGTGGCGCTGATGAATTCATCAAGGGGAAAACGAGATGGTGTCTTGTCATTCCGGATGAGGAACTGGACGCTGCATCGAAAGTGCCTTTTATCAAACATCGGCTCGAAGGCGTCAAGGCCCATCGCCTGAAAAGCACTGAGAAGTCAACGAGGGCATTGGCTGAATATCCGAATCGATTTTACTATTTCGCCCACAAACCTTCTGACTCGATCATCGTTCCTAGCATCTCGTCCCAGCGTCGCACCTATGTGCCCATCGGCTATGTTGGTCCCAATGTCATTGGATCCAACAAAACTTTGGTCATGTATGAAGCTGAGCCATGGGTGTTCACGCTGCTGACTTCACGAATGCACATGTCGTGGGTCAACGCTGTCTCAGGGCGCATGCGCGAAGACCTTCAGTACTCCAACACTATTGTCTACAACAACTTCCCGGTGCCGCCGCTTTCTAGCCCAAACAAGGAACGTCTCACGATCGCCGCCCTCAGGGTCTTGGACGTTCGCGAGTATCACTGCGAACGAACGCTGGCTGAGCTCTACGACCCGGATCTGATGCCCCGAGACCTTCGCCAGGCGCATGCAGAGGTCGATGAATTGGTGGATTCTCTCTATTCCAAGCGTGGCTACGAGACTGACGAGCAAAGATTGTCCGACCTCTTTGCTATGTATGAGGAGATGACAAACGCCGAGACCGCAAGGGCCTCAGTGAAGAAGACCCGGAGGACCGCGAAGTGAACGCGATCAAGAAGCCCATCAACATCGTCGATGTCACCTATGCCCAAACAAAGGCCTCGGTGAACACGGATGCCCTGGGCATGCGTGACATGCAGCAGCGAGTCTTCGCGAAACGCGACGCACAGCACCTCCTCGTGAAGGCCCCGCCGGCGTCCGGCAAGTCACGTGCACTGATGTTCGTGGCCCTCGACAAGCTCTACAACCAAGGGCGCAGGAAGGTCATCGTCGCCGTCCCCGAACGCTCGATCGGCGCGTCGTTCGCGTCAACGGCCCTGTCGAAGTTCGGCTTCTTCGCGGACTGGGAGATCAAGCCGGAGCACAATCTGTGCGACGCCGGATCCTCGGCAGGCAAGGTCGACGCGTTCATCCAGTTCCTCGAAGGGCCTGATGCAACGCTCGTGTGCACCCACGCGACACTTCGCTTCGCATTCGAGAAACTCGCACCTGAGTCGTTCAACGGCACGGTACTGGCAATCGACGAGTTCCACCACGTCTCCGCCGACATCGAGTCGAGCCGCCTCGGCGCGCTCCTGCGCGACGTTATGAACGGAAGTGACGTCCACATCGTCGCGATGACAGGCTCGTACTTCCGAGGAGACTCCGTTCCGGTGCTCTCGCCTGAGGACGAAGCGAAGTTCACCCCGGTCACCTTCAACTACTACGACCAGCTCAACGGGTATGAACACCTGCACTCGCTCGGCATCGGCCACCACTTCTACCAGGGCCGCTACACCGACGCGATCGGCGAAGTGCTGGACCTCGACAAGAAAACCATCGTGCACATCCCGAACGTCAACTCGGGTGAATCTACGAAGGACAAGCTCGAAGAGATCGGTCGCATCATCGATGTCATCGGGCACGTCGAGGAGACCGACCCCGACACAGGCATCATCAGCGTGCGCCGGCAGGACACTGGAACCATCGTCCGCGTCGCGGACCTCGTCGACGACACTGACCAAAAGAAGCGCGGCGACACCCTCCACTACCTGGCTCACACAGCCTCCAAGGACTGCGATGCGGTCGACATCATCATCGCCCTGGGCATGGCCAAGGAGGGCTTCGACTGGCCCTTCGCCGAGCACGCCCTCACCGTCGGGTACCGGGCATCGCTGACCGAGGTAATCCAGATCATCGGCCGGGTCACCCGCGACAGCCCCGGCAAATCCCACGCGCAGTTCACGAACCTCATCGCCGAGCCCGACGCCTCGCAGGGCGAAGTGAAGGTCTCGGTCAACAACATGCTCAAGGCCATCACGGCGTCGTTGCTGATGGAGCAGGTCCTCGCGCAGAACTTCACCTTCAAGACGAAGAAGTTCGACGGCGACGATTCCGCGGTGCCAGGCCAGCTGAAGATCAAGGGCTTCAAGGAGCCGTCGAGCGATCGCGTGAAGCAGATCGTGGAGACCGATCTGAACGACCTGAAAGCGACAATCCTCCAGGACGACACCTTCGCGCGGGCTGCCGCCGGCTCAGTGGACGCCGAGACGACCAACAAGGTGCTGATCCCGAAGATCATCCGCGAAAAGTACCCGGACCTCACCGAGGCGCAGGTCGAGGAGGTCCGCCAGCAGGTTGTCGTGGACTCCGTGATCAAGAACGGCGAAGTGCGCACGGTCGGCGACAAGCGGTTCATCAAGATGGCCGAGAAGTTTGTCAACATCGACGAGCTGAACATCAACCTCATCGACTCGGTGAACCCATTCCAGCGCGCCTTCGAGGTTATCTCCAAGTCAGTGACTCCCTCGGTACTCCGGATCATCCAGGACCAGATCACTGCCACCCGAGTCGAGTTCACCGAAGAAGAGGCGCTGGCACTCGTTCCCCGAATCAAGAACTGGATCAAGGTCAACGGTCGGAAACCGGACCCGAGGGCCGAGGACCCGACTGAGAAACGGTACGCTGACGCGCTGCTGTGGCTCCAGCGGGCCAAGCAGAAGCTCGAAGCGCAGAAGCGCGCGACTGAGATGGTGGAGAGCGAATGAGGGATAACGACGACATCCTCGAAGCAGTGCCGTCCTCCCTGCAGGACCTCATCGACAACGACCTGGACGGCCTGCTTGACGCACCTGAGAAGACTAGGAAAGTTTCCTCGTCCGACCGGCTCGAGCGTGCGTTTCTGGAGATCGTGGAGTTCCGCCGGACGCACGGGTGTCTGCCTAGCTCGGCGACCCGGGAGATCGCCGAGCGGAAGCTTGGGGCCCGCCTCGAAGGCATCCTCGCCAACGACGAGAAGATCGCGGCGCTCAAACACCTCGACACAGAATATGAACTTCTGGCCGTAGAGGCAGCGCCCGAGTCGCTGGACGACCTTCTCGAGAGCGACGACCTGGACGATCTGCTCGGCGACGACTCCGGCATCCTCGACGTCTCAGACCTGCCGGTAATCAAACGCCCGGAATCGCCTGACTCAGTGGCTCAACGGGTGAAGGCCGAAGACTTCGACCTGTTCGAGCCGCTGTTCAAGGCGAAGCACGCCGAGCTGGCCGAGGGAACGTACAAGCTGATGCCATTCACTGGCATGGATCTCATCCGCGAGGGTGTGTTCTTCGTGCTGAGCGGCGTCATGTGCTTCGTGGCTGAGGTCGGCGAGGACGTGGACCTGGTCGTCGGTGGCAAGCCCCGGCAGAAGCAGCGCCTGCGCGTCGTCTTCGAGAACGGCACTGAGTCGGCGATGTACAAGCAGAGCCTCATGACCCGCATGTACGAGGCGCAGGGCCAGGTCCTGGCACGGACGGAGCACGATGCGGGCGAGGTCCTCGATGCGGACGTAGAGAGCGGTCACATCTACGTGCTGCAGTCGCTGAGCGACGACGCGCAAATCGCGGGAATGAAGGACCTTCACAAGATCGGCTTCTCCACCACCAAGGTCGAGACCCGCGTCAAGAACGCGACGAATTCGCCAACTTACCTGATGGCACCCGTGAAGGTGCTAGCGGACTACCGGCTCTACAACGTGCGTGCATCGTGGCTGGAGCACCTCTTGCACCGCGTGTTTGCCGAGGTGCGTCTGGACCTGACGCAGGTCAACCGGCAGGGACGCGACTACGACCCCTCGGAGTGGTTCGTGGTGCCGCTGGACATTATCAACAAGGCCGTCGCAATGATTATGTCCGGCGAGATCACTGATTATGTCTACGACGCTCAGCTCAAGAAACTCGTCGAACGACAACAACCAGGAAGGGAATGACCAATGGCGGTTGAGATGGGCTTGTGGCGGGCAGAGGGTGGCCAACTCAGTCGGATCGTGCCGGTATCAATCGGCTTGGAATCCCAGTTGGAGGGCTACATCGAGTCTGACCCGGCAGTGCTTGGCGAGCCGCTTCTCGTCATTGGCCGGCAGGTTCCGACCGCGCACGGGGGATTCGTAGATCTGCTCGCGCTGGACGAAACGGCGTCGTTGCACGTAATCGAACTCAAACGCGACAAAACTCCACGCGATGTTGCGGCTCAAACTCTCGATTATGGCTCCTGGGCAGCAACCCTTGGCCGAAGCGAGATCGACAATATCTTCGCCACCTACCGTCCAGGCCTTGCTCTTGAAGAAGCGTTTGCCGATCGTTTCGGCGACACTCTTCCTGAAGAAGTCAACACTGCACAGGAATTCACAATCGTTGCCGCCAGCGTTGACAACGCTACCGAGCGCATCGTGCGGTTCCTCAACGAAGACTTCGACGTTCCCATCAACGTCGTCTTCTTCAGACATTTTCAGGACAACGGTTCTTCGTACCTTGCCCGCAGCTGGCTGGTCGATCAGAGCGAACAAGCCAAGTCGTCCATTTCCGCGACCTCACGGAAGAACAAAACACGTGAACCCTGGAACGGGTCTGACTGGTACGTCTCATTTGGCGACGAGCCAACAGGCCGGCAATGGGTCGACGGTATGAAGTACGGCTTCGTCTCAGGCGGCGGCGGCAAGAAGTATTCACAAACGCTGAAGAACTTGCCTCTCGGTGCCCGAATCTTCGCCTACATCCCCAAAATCGGATATGTCGGAGTTGGTACTGTCACGGGCGAGGCCCAGAGATTCGACGAAACCACCGTCATCGTAGATGGAATCGAGACGAAGCTGACTGACCTCGCCCTGGCAGGAAGCTATCACCATGACGGCGATGAGGACGACGACAATGCAGAATGGGCAGTACCGGTCGAATGGACCCGCGCCGTTCCGCGTGATCAGGGAGTGCGGAAGACCGGGCTCTACGCCAACCAGAACACAGCTACAAAGATGCGCAGCCAGTTTACGATCGAGCACCTCACTGCTGCCTTCGGTCTTGACGACTGAGCATCGGCGGATGGCCCATCGAGAGTTACAGGGGTGGTCGCGAATAGCAGGCCTGACCCTCGCCTGAGACGACGCTCGTATCGAACCAGGCCGCGGTGGGAGAATCGTGAGGATGACGACGGCGCTTCCCGACCTCTGGACCGACTGGTGCTCGGTCATGGGCGTGCCTGCCGGAAGGATCGATGAGACCACAGTCTCTCGCTTCGTGCAGCAGGCACAGCCATCCCGGGCTGTGCTCGCGGCGCTGCGCCGGCGGCTGGCTCCCAAAGATCCACCGGCCCCCGCGTGGCCGCGCGGGCACACGGAGGACACCAGTTCCCTGCAGCGGCTGATCCGACGCGGTGCGGTAATCATCCAGCACCCAGGCACCCACTGGGTCTTCCGGCTGCGGCTGCGCCGGATGCTGTTCACTGCGGTGTTGCTGGCACCGCGCTCCCACGGAGGCCTCGGACTGGACAGGTCAGGTGCGCTGGGACTGCGGCCGGACGGAATGCACCGGGTGCGCGGGCAGATCGGCGTCGCCCCGGAACCGGAGGACTGCCCGGCGTGCGCCACCTGGTCGTGGCTTGATGTGATCGGCACCAACAGCGGGTGGTCGCACAGTTCCGTCCGGGTCCTGGGACACCGCCGCGACGAAGTAGGCTCCGCGCACCGGCACCTGCGGCCGGATCCCAATCCGGATTGGCACCTCTCCATCGGCTTGCTGCCAGCCGTGGACCGCTGGGGATGGATCGATGCCTACCGCTCCATGCACCCATCCTCGCTGTCGGCGGTCATCAGTGCCGCGGCCCTGCTGCTCGACGGTCCGGAGCCCGCACCTGCGCCGGTGCCTGCTGCAGCTGCGATGCCGGCCAGCCCCCGGCGGCAGATGTCGCGTGAGGAGGAAGAGCAGATCCTCAAGCGCGCCGACGAACTGACCGCGCGCGTCGAGGCGATCCTTCGCGAGTTCGATACCGGCCGATAAAGTCGTGTGTATGGGATTCAACTGGGAGCAGGTCCTCGGGACCAAGGGTGCAGACCTCTCCGACACCTACGACCAGAGCGCCTCGGACGCGCTGTACCAGGACCACCCGGGCGCGGCTCCGCCAGCAAGTCCGGAAGACCCGGGCGATGAGGTCGTCCGCTTGCCGTTCGACGAGAGCTGAGCCTTCAAACTCCCACGCCGGGGTGTCCGTTTTGAGACATAACCTCAGGTCAGCGCGCATGCACACTTAAGTGTGTAGTCCCCCGGGTCTGTGTTCTAAACAGTGTATGCGTGAGGCATCCGAGCGATGGCAGACTTGCCGCAAACATGCGCGCGGAAGTAGCGCCTGCCCGGCCTGGCCGAGCTACTTCCCTCATATGTCCTGAACTCCATCGGCGGCCACTTCCCGTTCTTCCGCACGACTGCATGGACCCCGAATGCCTCTAGGACGACCGGGCTCCGTAGTCCCGAGTTAGCCGCGCCACGGGGCCAGGGTTACGGCGGAAGTGGTTCAGAGGTGGGCGGTGCGCTCCAAGGGGAGAAGGTCTTCGCCCCCAGGTGTCAGGTTGAGTTCCAGACCCACTAGTGACCTTGCCAGGAAAGAAAGAAATGGACTCCATTGTGACAGGACCCCGGTGATGCGATGATGGAGATTATTCTCAGAGGTGAGTTCCGTGAGTGTCGAGTCTCCGAAGGCCCGCGCTGATGGCCACCGCAGCGACACCTGAGCGTGATTCCTGAGCCATCTTCACGAGAATGTTCTCCACGTGAGTTGTGACGGTGCGGATGGAAATGCCGAGTTCAGATGCGATCTGTTGGTTCGAGCGCCCCCTTGCAATCCGATCGGTGACCTCGGCTTCACGTGCTGTCAGCCCAAAGGGAAGTTCCAGGGGAGTCTCAACGATCAAAGCGACGTCCCCTCGACCCGATGAAACCCCGGCAGTTCGGGTGATCTCCAGTGCTACCGTCGCGTTCTCCGAGGTCCAAAGCCCGGATACGGAGGCCGCCGCCCCGGCCAGGAAGCGCGAAATGAAGTCTTTGAAATGGGGTTCAAATACGACGCCGCTCATCTCCCGGGAAATCACGGGCATGGGCGCATCCTGTCCATCAAAGAGCGCTGCCCTGCAGTCTTCGCGAAGTCGCAGAATTGGATATCCGGAAGATTGCCTCCGGCACAGCTCAGCGACGATCGGGGACAGCGCGCCGATAAGGTCACGGGCATCATCATCGAAGTTGTGAAAATGGGAGGCGGAAAGGTGGAGCATTCCCGCGTACTGGCCGTCGTCAGAGATCAGGCAGGTGCTCATGCCATCCGCGAAACCTGCGGGCGCCAGCGCCGTTTGGTACAGCTGCGTTGCACGGTAGTCGTACTTCAGATCATCAATGCGTAACGGTTGGTGCAGCTTAAGCAGGCTTCGATGGACCTTTGTTGCAGCGTAAGGGTCACCCAGCGCGGTGAGAGTTTCCGGCTGATAGCCATCGTTGGCCAGCACGTCATGTTTGGACAAGGCACGGTTCCAGAAAATCAGGGCTGCCGCGTCATGCCTGGTGCCGTCGGCCAGAACGTGCAGTATCTCGAGTGCTCCATCGCGCTGGTATTGGGCTGCGCCGGCAGCAAAAGCCGCCTTAAGCAGAATTTGGGACTTTCCGCTGACCATGAAGGCCTCCAAGACAGGAGGATCCTGTCCTCCGGGTTTGAGGCTTAATTATAGGCCCCCTCTCTCTTTATAGCCCTTCGATGTGCCTAAGCACCCCGGAACCACTGAAGCCGCTAGCGCGTACGTACAAATACCGATGTCGCGGGGACGCCTAGATTCCTAGGCTTGATTACACGGAGTGAAGAGCGTCACCCCAAGTCAAAGGAGAACGAGATGACTCGCGAAGAAGCCTACTCAAAGTGCCCTTCCGATTCGTATGTCGAACTGTACGGCGGCCAGTGGCTCGTCGTCCCATTCGCGCCTGTCGTCCAACCCCCATTTTTCACCTGCCTGCCAGGCACTCAGCATGTGGCACAGCAGATGGCAGTTAGCGGAATCTAGCCGGGCTGGAGCGCAAAGTGACAGGCAATGAACCAAAACGTCCTGAACCCCACACCAGGTGCGGGCAGAATTGCCCGCTTGGCAGGGCCATGCCGTCGGGCCGCTGCAACGGCAAAAACGGGGCGCGCGACGCAACCAGCCCGGAGAAGCCCCCTAATGTCCGCCCTTGAAATCCATGGGCAGGCGGACCGCTTCAACGTCAGGCCGCTGGAGGACATCTGCTTCACTATCGTGTGCCGAGGAACATCCAGCTTTCGAACTCAGTTACTGCGAGTTGAAAGGTACAGCGGGGACGCGGCGATTCCGTTGCTGGAAACCACGCCGGTCACGAGCAGTATCGATGCTCACACCGAACGACGGCTCCATGCAATGTGCGTCCGTCCTTTTCTGGAAGTCCCGGGTAGCGAAGATGCGCTCAGTGGGGCATCCGGGGTCACCTTGGGAGCCCTGATACGCCCAGACGTGCCAGAGGCTGCATATCAGGGTGTTCTGACAGCCTGGGATACAACCGCGAACAGGGGCATTGGGATCTTCCTCGGTGACCAAAGGCTGACGCTCTTAGTAGGAGATGGACACGCCAAGCTGGAAATCAGCCTCCCTGAGCCCCTGCAGCCTGGCAACTGGTACGAAATTGCCGCGTCATATGACCAAACGACTGGTCTCGCGGCCCTTTTCCAGAGGCCCTACACCTCCTCCACTCAGTCCCCTCGTGGGGCAGGTCGCGGAAGCCGGACAATAACTGGGCATCGCAAACTGGCCCACCTGCCAGAGGTCCCCCTAATGCTGGGCGCCAGCGCCAAATACATCTCAGGATGGACGGCGGCAGAGGAATCCTTCATAGGAACGATCGAGGCACCATACGTGATTGCGAAGTCCACGCCGGCAACGGACCTGAGGGGACTACACTCCCGGCGGCTGAACGCCCCGGCCTTAGTGGCAGCATGGGACTTCTCGCAAGGACTTTCCGAGGACGGACTCCACACCGACGAGGTTCCGGATGTTGTGGGATCCTTCGACGCCCGCTGCGTCAATGCCCCACTGAGGGCCGTTCCTGGACACCGCGGCAACGCAACCGGAGGCATTAGGGCATCGCCGGAGAGCTACGGTGCTATCCGCCTGCGCCAAAGACGTCCTGACCCCGAGAGATGGAAATCGCAGATCACTCTCCGGGTCCCGGCAGGCTTGGCGGCAGGTTTCTACTCGTTGCAACTAAGGGCCACGAACGTCGAGGAATTTGTCCCTTTCGCCGTCACCCACAAGCCTAGGGCGCTCACTCCTGAGGGCACAGGCACCATCCACTGATTTCCGCCCACGAGGCCGTATCACAAACTGAGCGCCCATCGATCGCTCGTCCCCAACGATCCATCTACAGAATCCACTGGCCGAATTCACGGCTAAGATTTCTTCCGAGAGGCACAGATAGCCCATGAAAACTGACAGTCACGCGACCCCGGCCAGTGACGCCGGCACTGACGACGTCGAGCAGCAAAAACTAGGGGCTCTTGGCTACAAGCAAGAGCTCAATCGCACCATGACCCTGACGGACGTTGTTGTTTACGGGCTCATCTTCATGGTGCCGCTGGCCCCCGTGGCCGTGTTTGGCACCATCTTCAACTTCTCCCACGGCATGGCCGCACTGGTTTATCTGGTGGCCGGTATTGCGATGGTCTTCAGCGCAGTCAGCTACAAGGAAATGGCCAAGGAGTACCCCGTTGCCGGGTCCGTGTACTCATACGTCCGCCTGGGCACCACGAAGTTCGTGGGGTTTCTGTCGGGATGGGCGATCCTTCTGGATTACCTCCTCCTGCCGGCGCTGCTATGCATTCTCGCAGCGTCCGCCATGGGAGCACTCATGCCTGAAGTTCCGGGCTGGATCTGGGTCATCGGCTTTATCGCCGTAGTGGCCTTCATCAATCTCCGCGGAATCGTCGTCACGGCACGGATGAACATGATCTTTTTGATCATTCAAGGAGCAGCGCTCGTGGTGTTCGTCGGCGGAGCCCTGATAGCGATCACCGAAGGGCGGGCGCAGTTCAGCCTCGCCCCCTTCTACCAGCCTGAATTCTTCTCCTGGGAGCTCGTGTTCACGGCCATCCCGGTTGCTGCCCTCAGCTACATCGGCTTTGACGCTATCTCGACGCTCAACGAAGAAGCCAAGGGCGGCGGCAAGGCGGTATCGAAAGCGACCATGATCGTCCTCTGGCTCGTCATCGCAATGTTCGTTGCACAGGTCTACTTCGCTGCTCTGTTCGTCCCGAACAATGAACCATTCGCCGAAGGCGATGCCATGAACAACGCCTTTTACTCCATCAGCGAAATCGTCGTTGCGCCATGGTTCAAAATCGTGTTCACGCTGATCACGGCCCTGATAGCGCTCTTCGCCAACGTGCTGGTTTCCCATGCCACGACATCGAAGATGATCTTTGCCATGGCCCGCGACGGGCAGCTGCCACGACGTCTGGCTGTAGTCACCCAGAAACACAAAGTTCCTGCCGCTGCAATGATCGTGGTGACGATCCTCACCGCCGTTATCGGTGTGCTGGCTGTGGGACAGATCGAACTCATCGTCACTATGGTCACCTTCGGCGCCCTCACCGCCTACATCCTGCTGCACATCAGCGTCATCATCCACTTTGGAATCCGCCGGTCCAGCAAGAAGTACTTCATCCACTGGATCTCGCCCATCCTTGGCATTGCCGTACTCGGATATGCCCTCTACAGCACCAACATCAATGCCAAAATCATTGGCGTCTCCTGGCTGGTCATAGGAACGATCGTCGCGCTCATTCTCAAACGCACCGGCCGCACCCTCGAAACCGAGGACGTCGTCTAGACCGGAAGAGAACACCTCCCGTTCTCAGACGGGCGAAGACACCGGGCCTGCCGCTTCGGCAGCGCCCGGTGCCTTCATGGCGTGCCTTGAGGCTTCATGACCAAAAGTCCCCGACGGGAACTGGCTCCACCCATGAAAAAAGGGCAGTCCTTGGACTACGCAAAACTGCCTATATTTTTCCCGTCAGCGCCGCCATAACGTTGAAGTTACTTAGAACACACAAGGCTGCAGCGCTGGTGACAGGGGAGTTCCCCTCACCTGGTCGCTCCACAGCAATCCCACCTCAGAATGAAAGCGAGAACCTCCCTTGACTCCGCGGACCAGTCCACCATGTGGCCAAACAAATTGTTGCCGAACGGGAGCGAACTGATGCGTACCAGCGCGGACCGCTCATCCGAACTTATGAGCATTTTTGAACAGCGGTTCTCCTCCCGACTTCGCCGCGACTTCACCGATGAAGTAGCAGCGGCGTACGACCGCTCCCCGCTGGGACCTCATGACGACAAGACCGCGCGTGTCGTGCGGGCCTTGGGCAACGCCTCGATCAACGGCAAAGAGATCATCCTGAACCTCGGGCCCAACGGTCCGTGGGGGATCGGCAGGATCACTGTAGGAGCACCCGGAAACCTGGTTCTCCTGCCCTCAACCTTCTACACCTATGAAAACGCGCTGCGCGGAGTGTTCGCGTTGCGTCGCCAGAACTTTTTGGAGAGCTGAACCCATGACTGCCGAAGCCGCACCCGCAACCGAGATCCGCGTCGACCCGAAAATCTTCGGATACACCGACCGTTTTGCCGCCCGCCCAGGTGAAAGCATCTCCTTCCACGTCAGCTGCGAGGGACCCTCTGCATATCAAGCCTCACTTGTCCGTCTACGGCACGGGTTCACCGGGGAAGCCGGACCGGGCTTCCTGGAAACTCCGGTTGCATCAGAATTCGATGGTCAAAAGCAGGGCACGCAGTACGCGTGCCAGCCCGGATCCTATGTCGAGGTGGCGGACCCGTCCTCGCTGTTGACAGACCCGAACGGATTGGTCATCAAGGCCAAGGTGTACCCCACCTTGCCCCTGAGCTCCCGCTCCGGCAACTATGGCGCCTACCACGTTACTCAGAACTCATTCGGAGGAGGCAGCGACAGGCAGGTCATCCTGGGCAACTGGGATGAAGAGTCCTCGAGCGGCTACGCACTTGTCCTGGACGCCGGCCGGCCCACCTTCCTCTGGAGCGAACAGGGTACCGTGAAGTCACTGGCTCTTGAGAACCCCTTGGAAGGACACCATTGGTACAGCCTGCGGGTCGAGGTGGACACCGCAGCTGGGCAGATCCATCTGACCCAGGCACCGTTGTCCAACATCATGAACCGGTACACCGACCACGCACTGCCTCTGGAATCCCAAGACAAGGTCGCAGACGCCGCCCCTGCAGCCAGCGCACCCGAAGCCCCATTCCGAATCGGCGCCGGAGCGCGTCGGGACGGCGAGCGGTGGCTCGCAGCAAACGGCTTCAATGGCAAGATCGGCGACGTCTCCATTGAACGAGGCACGCCCACCAGAACCGAGACCCTTGCTGACTGGCACTTTGGGCGCAGTCACCGTGACGATGGACTGCTCCTGTGGGACGTCATCGACGAATCACCAAACCGGCTCCACGGAACGTGTCACAACGCACCAACCCGGGCCGTCGCAGGACACTCCTTCACTGGTCTCGTGGACGACTTCCGGCTTGTCCCCGATGAGTACGACGCAATCCACTTCCACGACGACGACATCACCGACGCGGGCTGGCCGACAGCGTTCACACTCGACGTTCCCTCTGACCTGCCTAGCGGCGTATACGCCGCCAAACTCACCGCCGAGGGCGCAGAACAATACCTTCCCTTCTTCGTCCGGGCAGGCGAAAACAAGAACGACGTCGCCGTGCTATTCTCCACAGCAACATACCTCGCGTACGCCAACGACCGCATTGCCTTCGAAGCCGACGGCGCAGAGATCATTGTGAGCCGGACACCCATCCTGGACCGCGAAGACCTCACCCTCCAGGACCATCCCGAATTCGGCCGCTCCTGCTATGAAATCCACAACGACGGCTCCGGAGTTGTCTTCGGAAGCGTCCGCAAGCCCATCCTGACCCTCCAGCCCAAACACCGGGCGTGGTTCCAGGCCGAAGGCGTCTGGGGACTGCCCGCAGACCTGTGCATCGTTCACTGGCTCGAAACCGAGAACTGCGACTACGACGCCATCACCGATGAAGACCTTGACCGCGAAGGATACAGTCTCCTCAGCGACTACCGGGTAGTCATCACCGGCAGCCACCCAGAGTACGTCACACGCAACGAACTCACCGCCCTGGAGAGATTCACCTCCAAGGGCGGGAGACTGATGTACTTGGGCGGCAACGGGTTTTACGCCACCGTCTCATTCGACCCAGAACAGCCACACCTGATGGAACTCCGACGCTCCGACGGCGGCACGCGCCCCCACCAGTCCCCGTACGGAGACAAACGCCACGCCACCTCCGGCGAGCTAGCAGGCATTTGGAGGAACAAAGGCCTACCGCCACAGAAACTCGCCGGAGTGGGATTCGCCGCGCAGGGCTTTGACCGCTGCACCTACTACGAACGACTTGAAGACAGCCACGCTCCGGAAGCCGCATTCATCTTCGAGGGAATCGGTGCAGACGAGCGCATCGGCGAGTTCGGAATCATGGGGGGCGGCGCCGCCGGCGCCGAAGTCGACTGCTACCAGCCCGGCCTCGGCTCGCCCCCCGGAACACTGGTCCTTGCAACGTCAGGCCCGCTGTCGGACGCTTACCTCCTGGCTGCAGAGGAAGTGTACGAGTCCATTCCCGGCATCGGCGCTACCGAGCAACCAGGCGTCCGATCGGACATCGTCTACTGCCCGTTGGAAGGAGGGGGAGGTTTCTTCTCAGTCGGTTCGATCGCCTACACGGCGTCTCTCTCCCATAACAACTACGACAACAACGTCGCGAAGATGACAGGAAACGTCCTAAGGCGGTTCCGTCAAGCCCAGCCACTTGAGGTAACTCTCAATGAAACAGAAACAGTTCAAGTAGTCGGCAGCTGAATCGCTAATCAGAAAGAAACCAGCTGCCCCGACAGGCCAATATAGCGAAGCCAGAGGGCGGTCCATTCTTCGAGTGGGCCGCCCTCAGGTGGGCATGATACCGTCCATCTTTCTTTCCCGACTGAGCTTGCCAACCATCCCACAGTGACGCGGACCTCCGGCATCAACGTCAGAGGCGACTACCAAATGGACACCAGGGAGTTCAATGATCACCACAATAGAAGCCGACCGCTATTTCCACATCACGGGGCTTACCACCACAGAAATCGACGACGGCATCAGCATCGCCGTCAGATTGGCCCACACCCACTCAAGAAGGGACGGCTGGGAAGGGGTACTCGTGACCCGCCATGAACCTGGCCTGTACACCGTGAACCTATGCAGCGAAATCCCTTATGGCATCACCATGGAACGAGACCTAGACAGCAGAACCAAGCTCTCCTAGAAAGTGCAGATGTAGGCGACCGGTTGTTCCGTGCGAGGTCTGTGCCGCCGCCAGACTGGGCCGGATTTCCTGTGTCTTCGCGGGTTCCCGGTGTTTGCAGGGGCCGGGATGCGGTTCGAGTCCACCTCAGACACAGGGTTTCGGCAGGTCAGAAGCCATTTGGGCCTCTGACTGTGTACAGAACACCCAAACGTGTGGACGCGTGGCCAGCATTCGGAAGCGCCACATTTGAGGTGGTGACCACCCCAAATCTTTCATTTGGCTTGATTCTTGCTGCACAAGGAGTAGCCGTCCTCTTGCATCAACAGGAGGCGGCCGCGCCCGTCGTCGAACCTCACCCATGCACCGGCACCATCGGGCAGGCTCGCTTCCACGATCCCGCCACCGACTTCTTGCCCGTAACTAGCGACATGGACGGCTCCTGACAACGGAAGTTTCCGCCAGTCTTGACTCAAGAGCGCCGAAGTCCCTCCATCCGCTGGTCCCACGTCAGTCCCCTTCGATGGTGTTAGCTTGGAAACAGGGTCAGGAGCCGGCAGCCCCGAGGTGGGCTGGCGCCTGATCACCTTCTTGCCCAGCCTAAGCAAGGCTGCGTTCTCGTCGCGTTCGTAGCCGAGCTCGCTAATCACGAGCAGGACCCGCTCCCGAGTGGGCCCGGCGACTGTGCTGGGTTTGTTCATTACATTCGAGACTGTCGAGACGGAGACGGCTGCGGCCGCCGCCACATCGAAAATCGATGCACGTTTCGCCATTTCTACATCCTTACGCTGTCTTCAACATTTGGCTGTGGCGCTACCGGATTTCGAGAACCACTTCGCCCCCATCGAGAGCCTCCGCACGAATGGGCAGACTGGGCCCTCTCCAATGACCAACCGCAGGTTGCACGGTGATGTGCCTCGTTCGTTCTTCCCACACAACCGAGCGACGGCGGTACCCATCGTCGAGGTAGTCGTTCGTCTCTCCGTCGTCTTCGTAGATCTCTGTCCCTGCGTCTGCTCCGGGGTACACCTGCAGAACGATCCCCTCGTTCTCGACGATCGGAACCACGGCTCCTTCGCGCACAAACATAGGGACCGTATCCAGGTCCGTGGCAATATCTATCCACGAGCCGCCGATGTGCTTGATGCCAGTCCCGAACTCGTACCATCCCGAGCCGCTTGGCAGCCACACCGAGCGTTGCTTCCCACCATTTGCAGCGGCGTTGATCACAGGAGCGCATAGGAGATCGGGGCCAAGCATGAACTGGTCGGCTACTTGGTAGGAGGCCTCGTCGTTGGGAAAGTCGAAGGGCAGCATCCGAACGTACATTCGTCCGGAACGTGCCGACTCTGCCATCGCGGCGTACAAGTAGTACTCGAGGGATTTGCGTAGCTCGATGGCAGCCACGATGCTGTCGTAAGCGCGGTCTCCAGCCTCTCCGAAGTTCCAGGGTTCGCGTGCAAGATCGGTGCCGTGCGAGCGCATCACGGGCATGAGCGCTCCTAGCTGCATCCACCGAACGTAGAGCTCGGTGTACCCGGGATCCACCGAATGGCCAGTGGCCGCCCCCTTCCAGAACCAGAATTCTGGCTTCGAGACAGCGAAGAATCCGCCAATATCGAAAGTCCAGTACGGCTGGCCGGTGGCGATGAGGTTGAGGGCGGCCGCGATCTGGGTCCTTATACTCTCCCAGGTACCTGAGACGTCGCCAGACCAGCTGATGGCACCGTAGCGCTGCTGGCCAGGGAATGAGGAACGTGTGAGCAGCCCGAAACGTTTGCCTGATCGCACCGAGTGATTTCGATGTAGGCCCTCGATGTGGCTCAGCGAGTACTCCGAGATGTGTCCGGCATCGAGAAACTGTTCGGCGAAGCCGACGTTGATCGCCGCGCGCTCCGCCGTGGTGCCGACAGTAGCACCGTACCAATCCGCCTCGAAGGGCTCTGAACAATCGGCCCACCAGTAGTCGAAGCCGAACCGGCCGGCTCCGCGCTCGAGCTGATCCCAGTAGAGGTTCTGTGCCTCCTCTGAGAACGCGTTGTAGGTCATCCCGTCGCCGAGCAGAAGACCAGCCTGGCGGAACTCTTCCTGATCGGGCCCGTTCCCGGCCATCTTCGGCCAGATGGACAACATCGTCTTCACTCCCGCGTCATGGGCCTCTTCAATCATGAGGCGAGGATCCGGGAAGCGATCACCGTCCAAGCTCTTCTGCCCCCAAAGCCCTTCGGGCCAGGTCCGCCAATCGAGGACGATCACGTCCAGAGGAATGCTGCGGTCGCCGAACTCTCGGATGGTGTCCAGGACCTCCGTCTGGTCGACGTAGCGTTCCTTCGATTGAACGTAGCCCAGCAACGCTTTCGGGAGCATCGGAGGTCGGCCGGTCAAGAAGTGTACGCCGTCAATGAGTTCGTCGAAGGTATCGCCGAAGATGAGGTAGAACTCGAGCCGGTCCACGCAGGAGCAGGAGATGGTGAAGGCGCCGGACCCGTCCGAGAACTCCATAGCGCTGGCGCCATCGACGAAGACCGCGTACCCCCTGCTCGAGAGGAGGATCGGTATGGAGATCTTCAGGTTGTGCTGGTAGAGGTATTGATGCTGTCCTCGGAGGTCGAAATGCCCCTCCTCGTGCTGTCCAAGTCCGAATAGGTGCTCATCTGGATCGGTGCGAAACTCAAGTACGCCGGTGTACGCAGTGCGGTCGAACTCTCTGTCTACCGCGTCCAGCGTGCTCCTCATCCCGTCTGCCCCCGAGGTCACTTCTACGTTCACGTCTTCGGGCCGGAGTGGCTTGTACACCGCTCTCGGCGCAAGCGCTGGATTGATGTTCTGGAGTGTTGTCACCAGCTTCCCGTTGCGGGTGAACACGATGCTGTCGTTGTCCGCAGCGAGCTCGGCTGCAAGATCACGTGTTTCAAGAATGCTGCGACCCTCAGTGCTGCTGACTCGGGACTGGGCGCCCGGCGACTCTCCGACGACTGCGCCGCTCAGTGGCGTCCCTGTGGAGAACGGGCCCGAAAGCGAGACCTTGAGGATCGTCTCGCTCCACGGGACTACCCGGAGCTGCTGAGGACCTGTGTCGATGTCAATGAAATGAAGCTGCATAATTGTTCCTGGATCGGCGAATTTGGAATCGCGAGCGAGCTCTCGCTGCTATCGGAATACTCCGCCGAGAGCAACGCCCTTGCTGATGGTGCGATTGAACACGAGGTAGACGATGATCAGCGGGATCGTCGCGAGCGTCAGCCCGGCGAAGAGCGCGCCGGTGTTACTCGCAAACTGCCCCTTGAAGTCCAGCAAACCAACGGGGATGGTGCGGCTGCCGGGAGCCTGCAGGAAGGAATGTGGAGCCTGCAGGGCCGGCTCGACGGCTTCCTCGCAGCGGCTCGCGCTGCAGGCATCACAATCGCCGAAGACCATATCCAACGCGCCGGGAAACTGACGGTCTACGTGCAGCCCGTCGAACAGATCGCAACCGAGGCCGCTCGCATAATGAATGCCCGGCTGGACAATCCGGACGGGTCCAGGAGTCGCGTAGTTCTGGAGCTTCCGGGGCACCTGCAGATCGGTGCGTCGGTTCGGCGGCTGAGCGACTGAACCTCTGGGCCAATCTGTGTGCACGGCGGTCCCCACATGCTGCGCGACATCGCGGATACTCACCACCAGATATCCTCGCAATCCGGGTGGAGAGAGTAGAGCTGTCCCAAGACCCGGAGGACGGGCGACTTTCGCGGTGGTACGCGATCGTCGCCCGCCTTCCAGAGCCTGCAGGGCAGATCGGGGCTAGCCCACGTCTGTCCATTTGTTGTTGGTGACCTGCTCGTGTGCCCAGGTGACGTTCGACGCCTGCTGCGCGGCCAGGTACTCATCGAGCGTCTTAGAACCGATCAGGTAGCCAGTAAGCAAGTTCTGCCCCGTTTGGGCGGCTGGCGTCAGCAGCGCGCCGTTACTCAGCTTTGCCGGTGCGGACCAGTCTTTGGAGGTGAGTGCCTCGATTGTCGTCGGAGCCTTGGCGCTGGTGATAGCCGGGATGCTTCCAGTCTCCGCGAGCCAGTTCTCAACCTTCGGGCTCGACATGTACTGGAGGAACTTGATCGCCGCATCCAGCTTCGCACCCTTGATGTACGCGGGAATCATGTACGAGGTGCCACCTGCTCCCGTTCCAAACGATGCCGGCGCGCCAGAAGCGTACTTCGAGTCCTTAGTCGAGATGGTCGGGAATGGCACGGTGCTCCAGTCGAACTTCACCGTGGAGAGCCCGGCGGCCGAGAAGTTGGTGCCCCACGCCATGGCGGCCTTGCCACCGGGGAAGGCCGTGCTGCCGGTGAAGGCGCCGGCCGCGGGGATGCCCGACCAGTTCGGCGTCGCGCAGGCGTCGTACCACTTCTTGATGATCTTGACCGAGTCGGCAACGGCCGGGTCGGTGCTCACGTCGAGCGAGCCGTCTAGGATTCCCTTCGCGAGGCTCTTCGTGGCCAGAGGATTCGCGGTACCCGCGTTGCCGTCGCCTCCGAAGACGTTGATCTTGTCCGCCAGCGGGTCGAGCATGGTCGACTGGATCGCGGTGGTCGCCCACATGGAGGCCAGCGTGCCCTTGTCGGTGGCCAGCGGGTCGATGCCCGCCTCCTTCAGCGTGGTGCACGCCTTAGTGAATCCGTCGAAGGTAGACAGCTGCGAGGGGGAGATGCCCTCCTTCTTCAGGATGTCGTTGTTGTAGAAGATGCCGACGGTAACGAGGTTGAACGGCACCCAGGTGTGGTGGCCGGTTCCATCGCGCTGAGCGTCACCGAAGTAGTTCTTGTCGAACCCGTCGAGCCAGGTCTTCGAGTTCGGGTCGAACGGGTTCTTCTCGGCGAGGTACTTATCGAGGTTCATCACCTGGTCCGGCTTGGGCGCCGGCTGGTTGAAGATCAGCTCGGGCGCGGTGCCCGCGGTGAGCTGCGTGCTCAGCGTGGTGCCGAACGACGAGAGTGGCAGCACGTTGGTCTTGATGGTGATGTTCGGGTTGTCCTTCTCGAACTGCGTGATCAGCTTGTCCCAGGCCGGACCGAAGGTGTTGGTCTGGTCGGTGAACTGGTTCGGGCCGGCGAGGGTGATGGTGACCTTGTCGTCGGAGCTGGATCCGGCCGAGCATCCGGTCAGTACGAGCGCTGCTGCTGCGATTGTGCCGACCGCGGCGACGAGCGCCTTGGGTCGCACGAGGCGTTTGGGCTGTGACATTGCAATCTTCCTTGATTGGGTTGGGGGTGGAGCGGGTGAGCGGGTGGGGCGTTGTGGTGCGATTCAGTGCTTTCGGAAGGAGACAGAGTTCGTCTCGGAAATTCGGGGTCGGCGCCCTAGTGCGCGCCGGGGAGGCCGCCCTGTACCCCCGCGAGGAAGTATTTGGACAGGAAGGTGAACAGGATGACGAGCGGCAGGCTGGCGAGGAAATATCCGGCCATCAGTGGTCCGTATTCGATGGCGTTCTGGCCCTGGAAGAACTGCAACCCCACCGACATAGTGCGCAGGCTGTCGTCGGTGATCACGAGAAGTGGCCAGAAGAAGTCGTTCCACACCGTGCTGAGCGTGATCAGCGTGATCGAGCCGAGCACGGGCAGCGACAGCGGGAGGGTGATCGAGCGGTACAGGCGGAAGTTCGACGCCCCGTCGATGCGGGCAGCGTCGTAGATCGACTGCGGGATCGACTCGATGAAGTTGCGCATGATGACCGTGCCGAGGATGACACCGCCCGCGACGTAGGGCACGACGAGCACCACGTAGGTGTTCAGGATGCCGAAGTCCTTCATCATGATGAACAGCGGGATCAGGTTGACGATGCCGGGCACCGCCATGAGCGCGAGCACGAGCGCGTACACCACACCGCGTCCGCGGAATCGGAATCGCGAGAGCACGAACCCGGCCACGGAGCCGATGGCCGCGATCAGGATGATCGAGGCGATGGCCACGTAGAAGGTGTTGCCAAGGTACGGCGCGATCTGGTTCCACGCCACGGCGTAGTTCTCGAAGTGGAACGGGAAGACCGGCGCCCAGAAGCTGTCCGCGAACTGCTGGTTCGTCTTGCCCGACGTGATGACCATAAAGACGTAGGGCGCGAGGCTGACCACGACCAGCAGGATCAGTACGGCCTTGATGCCTACCTGCAGGTGGGACCGGTTGCGGATCTTCCCTGGCTGCTGCTGAGCGAGCCGTGTGGTAACGGTGCTCACATTTCACCTCCGTCGTTTGCGCCCGCGCTGCGTCGCCCGATGAAGAGCGAGAACAGGCTGAGGGCGAGGGTGATCGCGAACAGCGTGGTGGAGAGAGTGGCCGCGTAGCCCCAGTCCCCGGCGCTGAACGCCTGGTTGATGATGTAGAGCACCGGGACCATGGTCGCGTTGTCCGGCCCTCCCGAGGTGAGCACGAAGGCGACGAAGCCGTACTGCAGCGTAGCCACGACGACCAGGAAGAATAGGATACGGATCTGGCTCACCATGAGCGGCAGGTCGATCCGCCAGAGTCGTGCCCAGCGGCCGACGCCGTCGAGCTGGGCGGCCTCGAGCACCTCTTTCGGGATGTTCTGCAGGCTCTGGTAGAAGATGAGGAACGGCAGCCCGGCGATGAACGGGAAGCCGACGAGGAGGAGCGCGACGAGCGCCGTGCTGGGCGAGCCCGTCCAGTTCTGTTCGAACGCCTTCAGACCGATCGCACGAAGGAACTGGTTGAACAGCCCGGCGTTCGGGTCGTAGAAGAAGCCCCAGATGAGCGCGGTCACGACGCCCGGGAAGGCCATCGGGATGATGAGCAGCGTGCGGATCACGTACTGCCATCGGTCGCTCTTGAGGGTGACGAGCAGCTCTGCGGCAAGCAGCGGTAGGATCCACGACGCGAGGTTGAACACGAAGATGATGCCGAGGTTGCCGAACGAGCGCCACCAGGTGTCGTCGTTCATCATGCGTGCATAGTTGGCGCCGCCGAGGAAGGTGGAGACGCCAGCGGGCGCCCAGTTGAAGAATGACCAGAAGATGGAGGAGAGGGCCGGGAAGTAAGCGAATGCTCCCAATACGGCGATCAGCGGGAGCAGCGCCAGCCACACGGTGATGCGGAATTGAGGACGCGTGGTCCGCCGCGGGCTTGGGGGCCGACCTGCGACGGAGGCACGTTCGGCTGCTAGGGGTCTTTCCTTCGTCAACGCCATGAAGCGCCTCTCTTCTTCGAGATATGCGGCGGCCGAGTCATCTCCGCCGTGAAATCGCTCGGCAGGGAACTGTGATTCACACTTCACTCCTTTGTGGTGCTCGGGCTGTTACAAATTCTATAGCGAATCGTTTCGTGTGACAAGTATGATGGCCCCATCCCTCGGGCTTCCCATCCGACGCCGAAGGTGCGGGTGAGATGGTGCAGCCGGCGAGGGGGAGCGCAGTCACGCCTATGAAGGCACTGATTGAGGCAACGGGCGTGCGTGCCCCCCGCTGAACCTGGTTCTGGTGCATTTTCACTCCCTTGTGATTGCTGTGTGACATCGGTGATTCTGTAGGATGAATCG
The DNA here is from genome assembly GCF_056400885.1 of Arthrobacter sp. P4_H3. Classification (NCBI taxonomy): domain Bacteria; kingdom Bacillati; phylum Actinomycetota; class Actinomycetes; order Micrococcales; family Micrococcaceae; genus Arthrobacter; species Arthrobacter sp. P4_H3. Next base: position 430,371 of record NZ_JBFUKK010000001.1, on the reverse strand, counting down.
TTTCGCTCCGTCGGCGTAAAAACCGCCGGAGTTGAGTGTCTCGATTCTTGCTAGATGTCGTTCTCCCTCACCGGTCCGCGGGTGAGAAACGCTTTGCTTTCGGGTTCAATGCTGCATCCTCAGCCGCTGGCAGCCCGACGATGACCGCGTTGAGGCCCTCATCCGTGCGGACAATGGAGAGGGGGTTGTCCGCCACCACGACGATGGAGTCGCGGTGGCGCCACGCAACCCACCAGTCGCTGCCGGTGATGGTTACAGTGCCGGGCTCAATCGGTGACCTGTCGAGCGTGTAGGGCTTCAGATTCTGACTCCATTCGCCGAACCCTTCGAGGGTCCGGCGCTGGATGTCGGGAATCCGCCCACTGGCCTCGGGCCCGATGTTCAGCAGGAGACGGCCGCCGCGCGAAACTATGTCGGCGTACACGCGAGCAAGCTCGCGCGCAGAGAGCGTCAAGGATTCATCCTCTGTGCGGTTGTAACCGAACGAAAACCCGAGCCCGCGGTTGTGCTCCCAGCCGACCCCCCGCTCGTTCTGTGTATCGTGCGAGTACTCGCTGGTTCGGTAGTCCCACACTGGTGCGCCCCATCGGTCATTGACGATGCCGTCGGGCACCACACTCTTGTAGTACTCCAGCAGTTGCACGAGAGAGCCGTCAGCCTTACCCGCGTCCGGCCATTCGATGTCGTTCCAGATCACTGCGGGCTTGTAACGGTCAATCAGGTCACGGACGTGTGCGGTCGCGTACTCGGCGTACTCCGCGTCGTTGGGGCGGTACTCGGTAACATCGGACATCGATTCGATAGGAGGGAAATCCGTGAAGGCCCAGTCAAGCCCGCCCGAGTAGTAGACCCCGAAGCGCATTCCCTCATTGCGCACAGCCTCAGCGAGCGGAGCGAGGAGATCGAGCTTGGGTCCCCGAGCGACCGTGGACAGCCTGCCGGCACCGGGCGCGTCCCACAGGGTCACCCCGTCGTGATGCTTCGTGACGGGGATGACATAGTCCGCACCGGCCCGATGAAACAGCCGGGCCCATTCGGACGGATCGAACTGGTCGGGGTTCCATCGATCAAGGAAGGCGTCGTACGTGTTGTCTCCGTACTCAGCGGCATGGTGTAGCGCCGCCGGCGATCCCGCGATCCGGGATGTGTTCGCGTACCACTCGGCGTACGCGTTGTGGGAGAACCATTTCTCTTCGGGTACAGCGCCCCATGCGCCAGTCGGCTCGGCCCATGCAGGAACCGAGTACGGCCCCCAGTGGATGAAAATGCCCAGGGTGGACTGTCTGGCCCATTCGGGCAGGGTGGGACTATCGGTCATTACTCTCTCCTTGGCGTGGTTTGGCGAGACGCTGCTTCGCGCCTGCCTGGTAAGTGATCATGATTGTGCGACAGAGCGAAACGACTAAAGGTTCGCGGATCATGGGTAGACTCGGGATAGCATCGTTATGAGCGCGAACGGTGCCCATAACTCGCGATACGAAGGATCGAAATTGTCGACAAGCAGCAGATCTCCCGCAACTTACAAGGACATCCAGCGATTGACCGGTTTGTCGTTGGCGACGATTTCGAAGTACTACAACGGGCGAAACGTTCTTTCCTCGAACCGAGAAGTGATTGAGTCGGCGGCCGCGGAACTGAACTATCGACCGAACGCGTTCGCCAGCAGCTTGAGGCGCGGTGTGACTCGAACCGTCGGCGTGTTGCTGCCCTCTTTCCAGGTTCCCTTCCACCTCGAGATCGTCGTCGGAATCGAAAAGTACCTGCGCAGTCAGGGCATCGGAGTGCTCCTGACCTCCAACGAGCAGGACGGAACTCCGTCCAGCGTCAATGCAGTCGAGTTGCTTCTCAGCAGAAGGGTCGACGGCATCATCGGCGTTCCCGCCCTGGCGGACTCCTCGGCGCTCGAGACCGCGGTCTCGATTGGCATCCCTGTCGTCACCGTGGACTGGTGCCCAAGCGGCCTTGACGCGGACTCCGTCACCCTTGACAACGTGCAGGCGGGCAAGGTTGCAACCCAGCACCTGATTGACCACGGCCACCGAACCCTCGGCGCCCTGGTGGGCGAAGAAGGAATGTGGAGCCTGCAGGGCCGGCTTGACGGCTTCCTCGCGGCCGCTCGCGCTGCCGGCATCACAATCGCCGAAGACCACATCCAACGCGCCCCTCTCAACGTGGACTCCGGATATGCGGCGATGATGCGATTGCTCGCGGCAGACACGCGCCCGACTGCGGTGTTCGCAGGGAACTACGACCTGACCGTAGGCGCCGTGGCCGCCCTGAACGACTCGGGGCTCCGCCTCGGGCGCGATGTCTCCCTCGTCGGTTTCGACTCTGTGGAGCTCGCTCAGGTAACGCGCCCGAAACTGACGGTCTACGTGCAGCCCGTCGAACAGATCGCAACCGAGGCCGCTCGAATAATGAATGCCCGGCTGGACAATCCGGACGGGCCGAGGAGCCGCGTCGTTCTGGAGCTTCCGGGGCACCTGGAGATCGGTGCGTCGGTTCGGCGGCTGAGCGACTGAACCCCTGGGCCAATCCATATGAACGGCGGTTGGCACAGGAGCCTCAGCCGGGCTTTGCATCACCGCCGCCGCGATGTCGGCGGGACCGTAATGGTCGGATCCGAAGGTGCCCATTCCGATTGCGGGAATCCTCATACCGGGGCGAAGGGTGCGAGAAGGCGCAGTCGCAGGATCAATGACAACAGGCAGACCAGCGGCAGACATGAGACTCCTTGAGCTAACAGTAAGGCGAAACGTTTCACTCAGAATAGAACGCCACGCAGCGCAAATCAACTGTGTGGGGATCCCGCCTGATCCATCACTTGGTGCGAATCCGCGTGTCCGTAGGGCGCAAAGGCTTAGCTCCGCAAAGGAGGAACTATCTTCACGCCTCGTAAGGCATGTCATAACGTTTTGTCTTATGGCGGGTCTGCCCAGCTTGCTATGTCGCTCGGGGGAGTGACGTCGTCTGCGCCATAATTCGATGGTGCGGAAGTCGATCGTGGGTGACCTCAACAGTGAACATGACAGATCGCTGGAATGACTCGACAGGTGGGGACTGCACCCTGCCGACATCGTCACCCATGGCTTCCCACCCACCCAGCGACACCGCAGAGGCATGTCGACTTGCCGACTCCGCTGTCTCCGGGAAGATCGGCACCGCCTGGCAGGACTGACAATGCCCTGGCGCTGCCGCCCGGGTCCGTGCCGGTACTTCGGGCCCTTCAAATAGAGCGACCCGCTCGTCGATCCAGCGGGACCAATCGACTCGCTGAGACGGGCCCGATGCTGAAACGATTCGCCTTCCAGGCGCACGTGTCACTCATCAGGGTCATTTCCGTGGCAAACAAAGGGTTGACCTGCGAATGATGCGAGCGTAACGTTTCGCAATGGTGATTCCGGGGCAACTCCAGCTCCTCGTCGATAGGACATGCAACGGTACATTCGGCCAGCGAAGACGATCCTGTTGTCGAGCTTCGGTCGTCATCATGACCCCTCGCGGCGGTCAGCGATTTGGAAAACGTCCGGATCAACCTGGTCGGGCGCGAACCGATTTGTGCGGCCCCAGCACTTTTCCGACCATGTTCGACGTTCCGCAACAGCTACCTGCAGCGCATACTCGCGCTTCCCAATGACCAACCAAGCGAGGCTTCATTTCCCTAGTCGATTGGAAGCGCGGTTTGGTCGGAACCCAACGAAAGGAAGAGACAATGATGTACTCACCCGCCTCAAGACCGAAAAGAGCTGTCGCAAGACTCCTCGTTCCGGTGTTGATCATGACTGCACTCGCGCTAGCGAGTCCATTCAGTGCAGCAGCAGCGACTAACCCGGGGACGGACGACTTCGAACGCGCCGACGGAGCCCTCGGGAGCTCGTGGACGTCGGACCGCGGCACCTGGAGCATCGCAAGCGGTGCCGCCCTGGCAACCAGCGCGACGAGCAACGCCGTAACCACCTACAACCCCCTGCCCATCGCCGTCGACTACGCCGTCTCCGCGCGGATCAACATCGTGACAACGGGAACCCCAACGGGATCGGAGTGGGCAGGTGTTGCCGGCAACGTTCAAGGCACCACTGCCTCGAACCTGAACTACTACCTGCTGAGGGTGACGACCGGTTCTGGAACTGGCACAGACGGGCGCTGGCAGTTGCTGAAAATGACCAACAGCACTAGCACCGGACTGCTTGCCAGCGGCACCATCGTCGCCGCGTACGGCACGCAACTCGACTTGACCCTGACTCGCACGGGCAACTCCTTGCGGTCGCAAGTACTCAACGCCGGGTCGGGAGCCACCCTCGCTGATCAGACGTACACCTCGGCTGATCCGAATGTCACCGGAGGCCGTGCTGGACTGTATTCCAACAGCGGAAACCTGAGAGCACAGACTTGGGGTCTGTCGACGACCATCCCCGCGGCGGACGACTTTGAACGCGCCGACGGAGCCCTCGGGAGTTCGTGGACATCAGATCGCGGTACCTGGAGTATCGCGAGCGGTGCCGCATTGGCAAGCAGCTCGACCAGCAACGCCGTCGCCACCTACAACCCCCTCGCCCTCGGCGATGACTACACCGTCTCTGCGCGGACCAATATCGTCACGACCGGAACCCCGGGAGGATCAGAGTGGGTGGGCGTCGTGGGAAACCTTCAGGGAACGAGTGCCACCAGCCTGAACTACTACGTGCTCCGGGTCACGACCGGTTCTGGAACGGGCACGAACGGGCGCTGGCAGTTGCTGAAGATGTCCAACAGCTCGACGGCCAGCGTGCTCGCCAGCGGCACAATCGTTGCCGCGTACGGCACGCAACTTGATCTCACGCTGACACGCACAGGTAACTCATTTCGGTCCCAAGTAGTCAATGTGGCATCGGGAGCCAAGCTTGCGGACCAGACCTACACCGCTGCTGTTGTCGACCCGAATGTCACGGGGGGCCGTGCGGGGTTGTATTCCAACAGTGGAAACCTACGGGGGCAGACCTTCAGCCTTTCGACGACGAGCCCCGCTGCTTCGCCTCCCGGTCCCCTCAACTGCGCACCAGGCGGAGATAGCTACACCTACCCGGATCCCAACCTGACTGTCGTTTCGACAAGCACGGTCGGGTCGACATGGGCCGGCATGCAAGTGGGGCAGGGACTTCTCACCAGTGGAAACGACCAGTACGTCGCGTACTACGACGTGAACCGCGGCATGACCGTCGCCAAGCACACAATTGGTGGCGCATGGGTCTACAAGACCCTTCCGTCGACTCTCGGATGGGACAGCCACAACTACGTTTCCATGGGGCTTGACCGCAGTGGGAACCTCCATGTCTCGGGCAACATGCACAACGTTCCGTTGGTCTACTTCCGCACCACCACCCCGGGCGACATCAGCACGTTGGTAAAGGTCAACAACATGGTGAGCGCCGCCGCAGAGGGCTCCGTTACCTATCCCGAGTTCGTGAACCGCTCGGACGGAAGCCTTGTCTTCAACTACCGCGAGGGTGGGTCCGGCGATGGCGTGACGTACTTCAATGTGTACAACGAGTCGACGAGCTCGTGGTCGCCCCTCGTCTCCCAGCCGATTTTCGACGGAAACGGGTCCGCGAGCAACCCTTCGGGAACGTGGAGTTCGTACTTCCAAGGTCCGACGAAGGGGCCCGACGGCTGGTTCCATATGATCTGGGTCTGGCGTGACACGCCTGACGCGGCGACGAACAGCATGCTGACGTACGCGAAAAGCCAGGACCTCGTGAACTGGGTGACAAACAGCGGAACGCCGTTGACGACGCCGCTCAAGTACGGCCAAGGTGACGTGATCGACCCGGTCCCCGATCAGGGTGGACTGCTGAACGGCAACGCGAAGATCGGTTTCGACGCCTCGGGCAAGGTCCTCATCACCTACCACAAGTACGATGCTCAGGGCCGGTCGCAGGTGTACGCCGCGCGTCCGACGGCCTCCGGCACGTGGCAGATCAACCAGATCACGAACTGGACCGGACGTTGGAGCTTCGGGGGCGGAGGGAGTCTCAACTTCCAGGTCGCCATGCAGGGTTCTCGTGTCCTGTCCAACGGCGACATCAGCGTTGACTTCTTCTGCAACGGCAGCAGCGGCAGGCAGTCCATCATCATCGACTCGTCGCTGAATCGGATTGCCCAGGTACCCACGCAGCCGCTGCCCGCTTCGGTGACAACGGTGACCGGGACCTTCCCGGGGCTACAGGTCCTCATCGCGAACGACCTCGCCGGCGCCACAGCGGGAGGGCAGTATATTCTGCGCTGGGAGACGTTGCCGGGCAACGATGACCAGCCACGGGCCGGGGGCACCTACCCGACGGGAGGAAGCACCCTGCAGGTAATCCTGCTCCACTAGCGGTAAATCCCTCGGAGAACGGCCTCTGCTTGGCGGCGAGGCCGTTCTTCGCTCGGCTCTTTGACCGCACCCATACCTAGGAGAATTACTGTGACCACAGAACTGTGGACACGTCTGCGAGCAGAGGAGCTCATTCCATGATTCACGGTTACGTTGCTCCAGGCTTCGAGCTAGTCGCCGATGCCTTCGAGCGTGGGCAATCAGACGATCCCGGCGCAGCCCAACTGTGCGTGTATCAGAACGGCAACGTCGTCGTCGATCTGTGGACGGGGGCCGACCCCGAAACACAGCTACCTATCGACGGCGATTCCCTGTTCGTGCTGTGGTCGACGACCAAAGGCATGATTGCGATCATCGTTGCGATGCTCATCCAACGGGGCCAGCTCGACCCCGAGGCAGCTGTGTCGTCTGTCTGGCCAGAGTTCGGCGTCAAGGGCAAAGAGCACACAACCTTTGCCCACCTTCTCAGCCATGCAGCCGGTCTTCCCTTCTTTCCATCGGGCGCTGGAATCGAAAGTCGGCACTTGCCGAACTGGGAGCTGTGCACGGAGGTGCTGGCTGCCGCCGAACCACTGTGGTTGCCAGGGACCGCATCGTGGTATCACCCCTTCACCTTTGGCTATCTCAACGGCGAGGCGGTGCGCCGGGTGACGGGCACGAGTGTGAGCGAACTCTTCGCTGAACTCGTCGCCAAGCCACTGGGAGTCGACTTCTGGATCGGAGGCTTGCCCACGCACCGCGAGGGCGACGTCACAAACCGCAGCGCGTGGAACTCTGCACCCCCCGTCGAACCAGCCGAGCTGTGGTCATCGCACGGAGTGGACATGTCGGATCCAGTCGTCCGTGAGCTGCTCGAAGAGGTGCAGTCGATCCCCGACATGGTCGAGTTTCTCAACAGCGCCGAAGGACATCAGATGGAGTTTGGCGGGGCAGGGGGCATTGCGAGCGCACGGTCGGTGGCAAAGATCTACGCCGCCACCATCGGTAAGGTCGACTCCATTCGCCTGCTCTCGCCCGGGACGCTAGACCTCGTGACCCGGCCGCGCACCGTGGGCCTCGGCCCCGTTCCTCAGCTGGCCGGCGTGCCCAACCAACGGCTTGCCGAGTTCGGGCTCGGTTTTTGGTTGGGGTCGCAGTTCGAGACCGGGCGGTTCGCGACCGGTGGAACCTTTGGGCACCCGGGGGCTGGTGGAAACTTCGCGTTTGCTCATCCTGCGTCGGGCATGGCCGTTGCGTACACCTGCACGAGCATGTCCGACCCCTCGCGACCCGACCCGCGACGGGTCTGGGCTGAGGCCCTCGCCGATCTGGCGGGTGCGTAGGAAAATTGGGAGACAACAATGCGTGAGCTAGCGGCATACGACCTGGGTGACATGACGGCCCATTATTGGGTGGATGACTCAGACCAAGTTGGACTCATGCTTCGTCCTACTTCGGTACAGCCAGTATTGGCACGCGGTGGGATCGGCGACGAGCCGTACATCTCAACTCAACCCGGCGTTGGCAACCCGCCCGCGCGCACAGTAGACCCGCTGGTGCACGTGAGTCTGCGAGGAGATGCTGCTACGGGCGGGTGGGGGCAAGGACGCACCATGCGGTGGTCGCCTTCCACCTCTCGATTTCGCCTTGCTGACCACTTGGTTGAGCGTGTCGGACTCGTCACCCGCATTATCACCGCGGTGCGGTCCGCCGACGGTCTCAGCCTTGAGCACACGCTGATCCACCGGGCGGGGGAGAGCCACCTCGGGGTGGAGGTGGAATTTGTCAACGATTCACCAGAACCGGTCACCGTCGACGCCCTCACCTCCTTCAACCTCTCGGGTATCTCGCCGTTCGATCCTGCCGACAGCCCGGGGCGACTCGTCGTGCACAGGCTGCGCAGCTCTTGGAGCGCAGAGGCTCAACCGGTGAGCGACGCGATCGAGGACCTGCAGCTCGAGCGATCCTGGTTAGGGATCGCCCGACTGAGCGAACGGTTTGGCCAGGTTGGCACGATGCCGTCCCGCGGCTGGTTTCCCTTCGTCGCGGTCGAGGACAAGGTGGCGCAGGTAACGTGGGGGGCACAGCTGGCTTGGGCTGGGAGCTGGCAGATGGAGATCGCCCGGCTCGGCGACGACGTGGCGATATCGGGGGGCCTCGCTGACCGCGAATTCGGTCATTGGTCACACACCGCCATGCCGGGCGAGCGCCTGGTTGCCCCAACTGCCATCCTGAGCTGCACGCAGGGCACTGTAGACGACGTCGCCGATCGCCTGGTGGAAGCCCAAAACGAGGCCGCCGATACGCAGCCGAAGAGCGAGCGCTCATTGCCAATCGTTTTCAACGAATGGTGCACTTCATGGGGCAACCCCGACCGCGAGCGTCTCATCGCCATCGCCGACCGCCTGGCCGGCGAGGGCGTGGAGTACCTCGTGATCGATGCAGGGTGGTATCGCGACACCTCATCGGATGGGTCGTGGGCGTTCGCGCACGGCGACTGGATCCCGAGTCCCGATCTGTTTCCGCACGGATTGAAGGAAGTCGCCGACCGCATCCGAGAACGTGGGATCATCCCAGGTCTGTGGTTCGAGTTTGAGACCGTCGGGGAGGACTCCACCGCCTTCACGCTGACCGACCACCTTCTGCAGCGCGATGGCGCGCCGTTCACAGCCGGCAACCGCCGTTTTTGGGATCTGACGGACCCGTTCGCCGTTGACTACCTCACTGCCCGGGTCGTCGACCGACTCGAACAGGATGGTTTCGGCTATCTGAAGGTCGACTACAACGAGCACCTCGGACTTGGCACCGACCACGCGGACGGGCTCGGTGAGGGTCTGTGCCGGCAGGTACTCGCCGGCTACCGGTTCCTCGATGGAATCCGTACTCGGTTGCCGCAGTTGGTGATCGAAAACTGCGCCAGCGGTGGTCACCGCCTCGAACCGTCCATGATCGGCAGAACGGCGATGAGCTCGTTCTCGGACGCGCACGAGCTGCCGGAGATCCCGCTCATCGCCGGGAATCTGCTTCGCGTCATGCTTCCCCGTCAAATGCAGATCTGGTCGGTGCTCCACCCCTCCGACACCGACCAGCGCCTGTTCTACAGCCTCGCCGCCACTTTCATCGGTCGAATGTGCCTCTCCGGAGACGTAGTCGGTCTCGACGAGACGCAGTGGGACATCGTGCGTCGCGCGATCGCGCTGTACCAGAGGGCGTCACCCATCATACGAAACGGCCGGTCGCGCCGAGGAGGCGTGCACGGGCCGTCCCTACGGCATCCAACGGGGTGGCAATCGGTCACCCGCTACGCCGACGACGGCCGGGGACTGCTGGTCGTGCTGCACACCTTCTCGAAGGGACCCGGCAGCGTGCAGATACCACTTGACGGGTCCTGGAGCATCGAGGAATCACTGTCATGCGGTTCGACCTCGCTCCTCGTGGAGGAGGGCGAACTACGGATCGACGGCCTTCGAGACTTTGAAGGCGTCGTGGTGCGGTTGAAACCCGCCCGGACCGAGAAAGAGTAGAGCTTGTCAAGGCCCAGCCGACAATGATCGTCGCGCTGCTTGTCGGGTTCGGCAACAAGACCGTTAAGCCAGCTGAGACCTAAGCTGCTCCAACTGCCGGTACAGAGTCGCCGGTACGCGATCGTCGAAGGTGTCGAAGAGCTCCTCGATCGAGTCGGCCTCCGCTTGGGCGCGACTATCTCCTCAGAGCAGACCGCGGCCGCCGAAGGCACAGTGTGGGAGCTGCGCCGGGCCCCGTCCGCGATGCTGCCATTCTGCGGCCCGTCCACTGCGGCTACCGAGCCTGCCACGCGATCATGATCCCACTCGAGTACACGAGTTCTCGCCGAATCCGGGCCAGAGGTAGGCACCGGGCACTGCGAGGCTGCGACGGCGAAACGAGCGTTCGGATGCGAGAGGAACCGTCGCGAGCGTACGCCCGGCGAAGATGGCTCCCCTGTTGTTGCTGAACTGGCCTTGGAAATCGAGCAAGCCAACGGGGATCGTGCGACTCGGGGACTGCAACAGCACAATCGTAGTGTCTCTCCCCAAATGAAGAAGCCGTTCACCATCCCGACTGCAGCGATTGGCCCCTTCGACAACGGCAAAACGATGCGAACGAAAGTCTGAAGTAGGCCAAGACCCTCCAGCGCCGCGGCCTCCTGCAGTTCACCTGGGACCCCGAGGTAGAAGCGATGCTGGATGAGTGTGCAGGTCGGGAGGCAGAGCGCTACGTAGACGACTCCCAGTGCCCAAGGTGAACGGTGATGGAGAAGAACTGGCGAACTAGGGAGCACCCTCAATCGACGCGGCCTCGTAGACCGTCACCGGCACGTCGTCCATTGCTCCGACGATCACGAGGAATGCGAAACCAACGTCCTGTCAGATGGCAACGCCGATGATGACCGACATCAGAGTGGGTGGGGGAGACCGTCACCGTTCCGCTTGAGACGGTTCCGGTGCCTCCGCCGTCGGTTTGCCGAGCGTCTTCCCGATTGCGGGACTCCCGGTGGTCGGGCCCGGGCGGAAGCCCAGAGCTGTGTCCGCGGGAAGTCGCCAAAACGGCCGGCTATAGAAGCGTCGGATGTTCCCGCGGGCGCTTGAACGGTCTGTGACCCGGCACGCAGCCCGAGACCGGTCGATTCCGGGCCGTGTCCCGGTCCACCCAGGAAGGCAGAGGGTGCCCTCACTGCAGCCGAATGCGTCCCACTGAATCTCTTCGCGGCGACGCCGAGACACTTGGGGTGCGGTGGCGTCGGCTCTAATCCTCTAAAGCACCAGACATCGGATGATTGGCTTAGGATTGTCTCATGGCTGTGACAGACGAGGCGATCGACAAGATCAAAGACATGTTGATCCGTGGCGAACTCAAAGCCGGAGATCGGCTTCCGCCGGAGAAGGAACTAAGTGAGCGCCTCGGTCTGTCCCGCAGTTCCATGCGGGAGGCTGTCAAGGCCTTGGAGATGATCCGGGTGCTGGATGTACGGCGCGGAGACGGAACCTACGTCACGAGTCTGGACGCGAAGCTGCTCAATGAAGCCGTGGGTTTCGTGGTGGAGCTCCACCAGGACAGGTCCGTTCTGGAGCTTTTCGAGGTGCGGCGTATCCTTGAGCCAGCTTCCGCCTTTCTAGCCGCCGGGAAAATCAAGCCGGATGAGCTGACCAGCCTGCGGGCCACTATGGACGGGATCGACGAAAACACGGACGTTGAGGATCTCGTGGCCCACGACCTGGAATTCCATGGCATTATCACCCAGGCCGCGGGCAACGCCTACCTTGCCAGTCTCCTCGAGGCATTGTCCAGCCGCACGGTCCGTGCCCGGATCTGGCGCGGACTCACCCAGGAGAAGGCCGTGGCGCATACGCTGGCCGAGCACAAAGCGATCGCGGACGCCCTGGAACGTGGAGACGCTGAGCTGGTCCGCGCCCTGGTCACCGTACACATCAGCGGCGTCGAGACCTGGCTGCGGCAGGCGCTCTAAGTACCTGACTGAGCCGTTTCGCCTTCATCCCAGATGGCATGGCCGTAGATACGACGGGCGGTGCCGGACCAGATGTTCAGGGCGTCAGCTCGATCAAGAGTTCCGATCAGTTCCTGGAGCACGGCCAGCGTATCGGCGTAGTTGCCGCCAAGGATGCTCACCGGCCAGTCCCCTCCGTACATCAAACGTGCTGGACCGAAGATCTCCACCGCAGCATCCCAGGCCGGACGCAGGGCTGCGGCCGTGTACGGGACACCGGGCAGCCGCAGCCCGGAGACCTTGGCCACCGTGTTGGGCAGCGCGGCGCATCGTGCCAGCTGGGCCCGCCACCTGGCCTCATCACGCGTACCGAGCGGTGGTTTGCCGAGGTGGTCGATGATCACGGTCAGTTCCGGAATGGCCTCGGCCAGGTCCGCGGCTGCCGACAAGTGCCGGGGCCAGGCGTCGGGGACGTCGAAAGGGATCCCTGCCGCCGCGACCCCTTCTAGCGACTCGCGGACGGCGGGAAGGGCCAGGAAGTCGTCGCGGGGGTCGCCGTGCACCAGGTGCCGGATTCCGCAGAAACCGGGCTCGTCGAGCCAGTCATGCAGCTGCCGTGCCGCTTCTTCGGGTGTGTCCAGGCGGATCCAGCCGACCACCCCTGCGATCCAGTCGTTGTTGCGGGCGGCATCGAGCATTGCCCGGGTGTCCGCCAGTGTGTCGTCGGCCTGGACCAGGATGGCCCGGCCCACCCCGGAGGAGGCCAGCTCTTGCCTGGCCTCCTCCGCGGAAAAACTGCGGTGGAGCGGCCCGTGCTGCGGCCCGAGCCAGCCGTATCCGCCGGATTCGAGGTTCCAAAGATGCAGATGGGCGTCCACGCGGAAGGTCACGCCGGCACCAGCGACCGGCGTCGCAGCTCCTCCCACATTTCCTCCGGAACGGTCTGGTTCATCCGGGCGATGTTCTGCCTTATCTGGGCCGGGTTTGAGGCGCCGACCACGACAGTGCGGACCGCCGGGTGCAGGAGGCTGAACTGGAGTGCAGCTGTTGGGAGTTCCACACCGTATTCGGCGCAACATGCCGCGAGCTGGCGTGCATGGTCCAGGATCTCCTGCGGCGCGGGGGCGTAGTTGTAGTGCGCGTCATCGCTGATCGTGGGGCGGGCGAGGAGCCCGGAGTTGTAGACGCCCACGTTCACGACGCCCACCCCGCGCTCGATGCAGGACGGCAGGAGATGCTCCCGGGCCGGTTGTTCAAGCAGGGTGTAGCGTCCGGCCAGCATCACCAGGTCAGGCTCGGATCGCTGCACACATTCCAGGAGGGCATCGCTGGAGTTGGAGCCGACACCGATGGCCTCGACCAGGCCTTCGGCGCGCAGCTTCTCCATCGCGGGCAGCGCCTGGGAGATCCCGGCTTCCAAGTCGTAAGCGTCGGGATCGTGAAGATAGAGGATGTCCACGCGGTCCAGGCCGAGACGATCAAGTGAGTCCTCCAGGCTTCGCCGGATGCCTGCCTCGGAGGGGTCCCAGACGCGCCGGAAGTCTGCCGGGACATCGAAGCCTTCGTCATCACGCGCGCCCTCCGGGTTCGTTGCAGGAACGAGGAGCCGGCCGACCTTCGTGGACACCAGGAATTCGTCCCGTGGCTTGCCGCGAAGGGCGAGGCCAAGCCTGCGCTCCGAGAGTCCGAGGCCGTAGTGCGGTGCAGTGTCAAAGTAGCGGATGCCGCCGGCCCAGGCAGCCTCGACGGTTGCCTGGGCGGCGGCGTCGTCCACCGCACGGTAGAGGTTTCCAATGCCCGCGGCCCCGAAACCGAGCCGATCGAAAGAGAGTTCGCTCATGGCCGTTCCCACAGTTCCCACACCTTGGAGATGCCCCGGTCGTCACCCGAGTAATCATCCTCCACCGCCAGCAGGGCGGACATCCGTTCCTGCCAGATAACGTTGACCGGGTTCTCGGCCAGCGCGTGCCGCATGGCCTGATAATCCCGAACGTCCAGTAGGTGGAACAGGTCCTCGCCGCTACGCCAGATCCGCCAGTTCAGAACTCCCGCATCCCGCAGGGCGGACACTAGCTCAGCGGGGATGTTCGCGTGCGCCACCTCGTATTCCTCGGCCGCGCCGGGCTTGAGGCGGGTGTGCAGGGCGATGGTTTCGGTCACGCTACACCCCGGGCTTCAGGAAAAGTTTCGACGACGGGCACTGCGACGTCCGGACGCTGGTTCATGACCCATTCATGCCGTGCCCGCAGGGCGTAGAGGCACAAATGGATGAACATGCCGAGCCGGGCCTCGGTAAACCAGGGTGCGTGCGGGATCATGGGTGACTCCTAGTCGAGCTGTGTAGGTAGCTGACACTGCCGCGGCCGGCGGCCGCTGCTGCCGCACGTGGCAATGTTTACGATGAGGTGAGGCTGACGAGCGCTGATGGGGCCGCGGCCCAGGCTGCACCGCCGGGAAAGCTGTAGTGGGTCAGGGCCTGGCTGAGCATTTCGTTGCCGGCGCCAGGGGCGGATGGGGGCCAGTAGCGGCCGTCGTGGACGTCAACGGGAGTGACGAAGTGCTCGTGGAGGTGGTCGACGAACTCGATTATTCTGCCGTCCTTGGTTCCGGAGACCGCCACGAAGTCGAACATTGACAGGTGCTGCACGGCTTCGCACAGCCCCACGCCGCCTGCATGCGGGCAGACGCGCACCCCGAACTTCGCAGCGAGGAGCAGGATGGCAATGTTCTCGTTGACACCGGCCACCCTCGCGGCATCGATCTGCACAACGTCAACCGCCCCGGCCTGGAGCAGCTGCTTGAAGACCACGCGGTTCTGGACGTGCTCCCCGGTGGCTACGGCAATAGGTGCCAGCGCCTTCGCGATAGCGGCGTGACCCAGGATGTCGTCAGGGCTGGTGGGCTCCTCGATCCAGGCGATGTCATAGTGCGCCAGGTGCCCCACCCATTCGATCGCTTCGGCAACATCCCAGCGCTGGTTGGCGTCCACGGCGATCCTGATATCCGGGCCCACCGTCTCCCGGGCGATCCGGACGCGCCGGATGTCATCCTCCAGGGAGGCGCCCACTTTCAGCTTGATCTGCGTGAATCCTTCGGCCACGGCTTCCTTGGCCAGCCGAGCGAGTTTCTCGTCACTGTATCCGAGCCAGCCCGGCGTTGTCGTGTATGCCGGGTAGCCCTCGATGAGAAGCCCGGCACGGCGCTCTTCCCTCTCCGGTGCCGCGCGGCGCAGGATATCCAACGCTTCCTCCGGAGTCAGTGCGTCCGTAATGTACCGGAAGTCGACGAGGGACACGAGCTCTTCCGGGCTCATGCGGGACAGCAGATCCCACAGCGGAAGTCCCGCACGCTTGGCTTTAAGGTCCCACAGTGCGTTGACCACGGCGCCGATCGCCATGTGCATCACGCCCTTCTCCGGTCCAAGCCAGCGCAGCTGGGAATCGTGGACCAGCAGCTTCCACGTGGCCCCCATGTCGCCGAGGAGTTCCTCCGCTTCCCGGCCCAGGATGTGATGGCGCAGTGCTTCGATGGCCGCGGCCTCCACTTCATTGCCGCGGCCGATCGTGAAGACGAAGCCGTGGCCTTCGTGGCCGTCCTGTGCATCCGTGCGGATGATGAGGTACGCCGCCGAGTAGTCGGGATCCGGGTTCATGGCGTCCGAGCCGTCCAGCCCCTGGGATGTGGGAAAGCGGACATCGAAGGTATCCACTGCAGTGATAATGCTCATGCTGCTCCTTGCTTTGCTTCGGCCCTGCCTCTGCCTCATCCTTCGTCGGAGGGTCGGTATTGGGGGCCATGCGTATTGAAGTCTGAACCCAACCCTAAACATCGGATGTATGGCTTGTCAATGGCGCACTTTTGCGTAGTATTGATCGGAGAAATACAGCTAAAGTTCGGATGTTAGAGGAGAAATTCCCGTGAAGTTTGCCCGCATAGGACCGGCCGGATACGAACAGCCGGCAGTCATCGCACAGGACGCCCACGGCGTCGATCAGTACTTCAGCCTGGCGGCGCTGACCGCGGATATCGACGGCGGCTTCCTCGCCAGCGGCGGCATCGCCCGCACCCGCGAAGCCCTGGAATCCGGCGAACTTCCCGCCATTTCCGCGAAAGGCCTCCGCATGGGAGCGCCGATCACCCGCCCCGGGTCGGTGGTCTGCATTGGCATGAACTATGCCGCGCACGCAGCCGAGTCCGGGTCAGCCCCGCCAGAAATCCCTGTCGTGTTCCTCAAGCCGTCCAGCACTGTGGCCGGCCCTTTCGATGCCGCCCCTATCCCGCCGTCGTCGGAGAAGTACGACTGGGAGGTGGAGCTCGGCATCGTGGTCGGCAAGGAAGCGTCATATCTTTCCTCGGTGGAGGATGCCATGGAGTGCATCGCAGGCTACCTCGTAGCGAACGACCTCTCCGAGCGGGACTACCAGCTGCCGGGGGCAGCCGGCCAGTGGACCAAGGGCAAGTCACTGCCGTCGTCCACTCCGCTGGGACCTTGGCTGGTTCCGGCGGACGAGCTCGACGCCGGGGCGCTGCGGCTGCGCTCGTGGGTCAATGGCGAGCCTCGCCAGGACTCGAACACCGCCGACCTCATCTTCGATGCTTCCACTTTGGTGCACCATGTCAGCCAATACATGCTGCTGGAACCAGGCGACGTCATCCTCACGGGTACCCCCGAGGGTGTGGCGCTGTCCGGCCGCTTCCCCTACATCCGGCCATGCGACGTCGTCGAAGTCGAGATTGAAGGACTTGGGCGGCAACGCCAGGAATTCTACCGGGCGGCTGCCCAGGGCTCCGAGCCCGTCGCATCCATCACGGCCCGTGCTGGAAGGGATCTCCGATGACCGACGAGTTCGAGGGCCTGGCCGCCATCGTAACCGGGGGTGCGTCCGGCATCGGCGCCGCCATTGCTGACCGCCTTGCCGCGGGCGGGGCGAAGGTTGCCGTGCTGGACCTCAACCCGTCCGGAACCCCGCACTTCGGCACCGAATGCAACGTCGCCAACGACACCTCAGTACGTGCCGCCGTCGACGCGGCCGTCCGGCACTTCGGGAGACTGGATGTAGTTATCAACAATGCCGGCATCGGCGCGCAAGGGGATGTCACGGCCAACGACGACGCCGAATGGCACCGGGTTTTCAACGTCAACGTGCTGGGAATCGTGCGTGTGAGCCGCGCCAGCCTCCCGCACTTGCGGAACTCGCCCGCCGCGGCGATCGTGAACACATGCTCCATCGCGGCGACAGCCGGGCTCCCGCAGCGCGCACTGTATTCCGCGTCGAAAGGCGCGGTGTTGTCGCTCACGCTGGCGATGGCGGCCGACCACGTCCGCGAGGGCATTCGCGTGAACTGCGTGAACCCCGGCACCGTGGATACGCCGTGGGTGGGCCGCCTCCTGGACTCGGCAACGGACCCCGAAGCTGAACGTGTCGCGCTTAACGCCCGCCAGCCGCAAGGTCGCATGGTGAACGCCGCCGAGGTTGCGGGCGCCGTAGCGTACCTTGCCAGCCCCCTGTCGGGTTCCACGACCGGCACTTCCCTAGCTGTGGACGGCGGGATGCAGGGGCTTCGCCTCCGATCAGCCACCTAGGCTTCCGGCCGATGAAACGCAACACCGTCCACACGCGCGTTCATGGACGGAGATCGGGACGCGATAATGCACGTTTCGTCGGCCTGAGCTGGGGGAGAGGCGCTGTAGCGGTGGTTCTACTTCTGTCCCGTCTCAGTTTTGTTGGCCAGAATCTCGGTTGATCTGGCCACCTAGCGATCGAGGCCGCTCGTCTCAGGCCGCACCAGCAGCGGCCCTGCTCGTGCTTCTGGATGACGAGGACCCGTTCCTCTCCGAGCAGGATAATGTCTTCGTAGCTGAGCATGCCTTCAGTGCAGCATCGGCGAACGGCTGCCGGTAGAAGCGTCTTGGTCTATGTGCAAAACCGCAGGTAACGGCATCGGAGCGCTCTGCCCGTGAGCCTCCTGTGACCACCACCGAAATCCGAGCGGCGGCGAACCAAGCATTCCCGCTCGCTCTGGGCGGGGTCGTCGGGGTCATCCGGGTTCGCGGCCACCGGCAGAAGGACTAGTCAGTATCGGCCAGCCCATACATAGGATGAACCGGCGACAGACGAACCCACAAAGCGGCGCTTCCTGACAGTCGAGCAGGCAGCCGAAGAGCTCAACGTGAAGTCGAGCCTCATCCGGGGCCTGATCAGCAGTGGAGAGCTGCGCGCAATTCAGGTCGGCGGCCGCGGCCTGTGGCGCATTGGCCTTCAGGATCTGGAAGATTACATCGTCGAAGCGTACCGGCGGACAGCTGAACGGATTGCCGCCGGCGACCTCCTGGATGACGCGGAGCCTGGGACTGTCGAGTAGACAGCGCGCAGTACGGACTGCTCGCCGTGGCCGCATTTCTCCTTGCGAAAGTGCATGCTGGCCAATGACCGTTGTGACGAGGAAGCGTCGGCTTAGAACGCGCATTAATCCTGGTCGGGCTGCTGTCCTTCAGTCGGAATCTTGTCCAGGAGATACTTGGCACCTTTGCCAGCTGTCATCCCCGCCGTCGGCCCGCTCAAACCCACCGCGCCCACGATTGCCGCCAGGTCCGCATTCTCCATACTCACGTTCAGGATGAGGCAGGTGACATAGAGAGTCACTGCTATRCGAACGAACCAGATGACCAGGTTGCGGTTCTCCTGAGAGAGGCTCASAAGCATTGGAAGATGTTCAATGGATTCCGTGAGCCCTGGGTGCGCATTGAATAGTTCGTCTGCTCGGTCATCGATGTCAAGGGCTTCGATCTCTGCCTTGAACATGTCAGCTTGATCTATAAGATCCTGCATGAAGTTCGTGTCGATCGAGGAGGCCACWGATGCCCCTAGAGCAGCTAGTGAATYCTCGAATACCATGTCGGACTTGAACAGGCTGCCCATATCCAGTCCTGAGCCTAGGACTGAGTCCAGCCCCGCGAACGGCTTRTCCAAGGACTTCATCGAGTCCAGGCCAAGTTTTTYMATCGCACTCATGTAGTTGTCGCCAAGGAGTGCGGCACTAGCAATCGACGATATGGCAGTGGAATCCACCAACTTCGTTGCGTCTAAGCCAAGCTTCTCCAGCGACAAGCCGAAGCCGGGTGTGGCTGCAGTAATGTCTGTGATCCAACTAGGAACCTCGGGGACAGAAAACGAGGCCAAGGCAGAGACACTGTCTGTAGTGAACCCGCCTTGAAGCACGGAGCTGACGGTCATCAAGCGGTCTTCCGGGATCATGGGTCAACTCTACTGATGCTGGCCGACAATTCTGGAGCGGTGCCAATAGGGCGCAGCTTTCACGATTGCTGCGTCTTGGTCTATGTGGAAAACCGCAGGCATCGGCATCGGAGCGCTCTGCCCGTGAGCCTCCTGTGACCACCATCGAAATCCGAGCGGCGGCGGACCAGGGACGAGCCTCCAATTCCGGGAACGTACGCGGACGCACCACAAACTCTTTCCCTCACCCTCGACGGCGAGTTTGGCCGGCGTGCGTTGTCGGAGCTCGAGAGTTAGTGAGTATGTGGTGATCGCAGTAGGAGGGGGCTGATTGTGCTGACTTCGCAGGGATTTCTTCTTCTTCGTTATGAGCGAAAAACATACCCCTCACATAGACCTCCGGGTCCCCGCCCTTAACCATGGAGATGACGATGCGCTCGTATACCAGGCTCATCTGGTGTCGACACGGTCGCTGGGTACGTCCTGGAACCTAGTGATGAGCCGCCGTCGCCCTCGGAGACTGGGTGCTCATGAGTGGTCTGAGAATGGCTTGTTCGAAGACGCCTGCGGCACCGGCCTCGTCGCCAAGCTTTACCGGAAGAAGTTTGCGGCGCGACTTGCCGCGGCGGAGGCCGAGGTCCAGTGGTTGCGCAAGCAACTCGACAATCCAGACAACGCCTGAACCCGTTTGATCGCCATCCTCGTTGCTGGATCGAATCCTAGCGCGGTGCATGCATCAAGCATGGGATACCTCGTGTATTGATATTGCTGACGCAAACCCGTTCGGGAAGGGAATTCTGGCATTTGCCATGGTTGAATTAGTTCCATTAACGCGACCAACCGCGCCGTACCTTCTTCGGATCGCCACTGCGATGCTGGCTGCGGCCAGGACCAACGCTGCGACGAACCAGTCGTGATGCCGCAGCCAGTGCAGGAAGACTGCCGCCGCGACGAGCATGGAAAGGGTTCTTCGCCCCCAGGCTAGGTCGGTGCGTTCAGGCTGCAGTCCGGCGTCGCCGTGGCTCGGGAGGCGCTGGTGTGCGGCCATGGCTCAGTTGGGACCGGTAAGGACGAAGGCGACCATGACGGTCACAACGATTGCCGTGCCGGCGGCAAGGATCGGGGCGATCCACGCGGCATGTCCGTCACTTGATTTGTACTTCAAGCTAACGATGGCGCTGAACTGCCAGCCACTTTGGGGCCTGCGGCACCGGTGCCGCAGGGTTCACCGCTGCAACTTTGGTCCTGGTCCCTTCGGTAGTCCGGGCCCTCCGTCTACCCCTGGACCTCCAACTCTTGGAGCTTTCCAAGCGCCAAGCCCGCCATAAATTGTGCCTGATCGACGAGGATACTGTCGTCAAACACTGCCTTAGGCGAGTGCATGGGAGCCCACTCCATGGGGTCGATTTCTGGAGACCCAGCTCCGAGGTGCCCGTACGCTCCGGGGACCTCCACGAGGACGCGGGAGAAATCGTCAGAGCCGGTCCTGGGGGACGGGCTGGGTACAAACCGGTGCTCTCCGAAGAACGTCCGTGCGGTCCTGCCCCAGAGTTCGGCGTCACTGTCGTGATTGACGGTGGCCGGCATAACCGGAGTGAACGTTGCCTCGGCTGTCAGCTGATGAGCGGTCGCCAGTTGCCGGATAAGATCCGGCAACTCCTGTGCGAGCCGCGCTTCGACACCGGGGCTGAAAGACCTGACGCTGGCCCTGAATTCCGCCGAATCAGGTATGACATTAGAGGCGGAACCGCCATGGAATTGGCCCACGGACAGTACCACGGGATCAAAAACGTTGAATCGCCGGGTGATGTACGTTTGTAGCGCGCCAAGCATTTCAGCAGCTACCTGTATGGGATCCAGAGCTTGGAAGGGGCGCGAACCGTGCCCACCCCGCCCGATAACCTTGACGGACAGATCTCCGAAGGCTGCCATGTAGGAGCCGGCCCGGGTCGTGAACACGCCTGACGGGATGTCCGAAACGACATGCAGGGCGTAGGCAGCATCCGGACGCCTGCCGGCTGCGTTAAGAACGCCTTCCTCCAGCATGATGCGGGCCCCGTCATGTCCTTCCTCCCCCGGTTGGAACATGAAGATGACGTCGCCGGTCAGGCTGTCACGTACGGACGAGAGCAACCGGGCGGCACCAATCAGGCCCGCTGTATGCATGTCATGGCCGCAGGCATGCATCGCTCCATTAGCCGAGGCAAAGGGTATTCCCGTCTTTTCTGCCACAGGAAGGGCATCCATGTCACCTCTGAGCAGTACAGTGTGTCGGCTCCCGACAGGGGCCTGGGTGGCGCCACCGCGTAGTACCGCAACCACGGACGAGGCTGCTTTTCCCAGGCTTATTTCGAGGTCGAGTCCGTTGAGTGCCTCAAGGACCCTGGCCTGGGTGCGGGGCAGATACAGGCCGACTTCAGGATCGGCGTGCATTTCCCTACGGAAATCGACCAGGTCGCTTCCAAAGGCCGGGATCGCCGCTACGGCGCCCTCAAGGAAACTTAGCGGTGAAAGCCGCACCGTATCTGTCGTTGAAGTATCTGTCATTGAAGGACTTTCTCGTCTCATTATGTTGCCAGGCACTGGCCTGCTGCTTTCCCGAGAGGACGCGGAGCCCCCCGTCTTAGCCACGCGTCACGTTCCCGGAATGTTTGTCGCAGGCCCGCGCGGCCTCGCCTACGCTTGTTCGGGTCGGATATTGCCCCTAGAGCGGGAAATCCGTCCTGTCCACGCCAACCACGCGGTCGCCGGTGAAGAAGCGTACGCCGTACTGGGGGCCGTGGCCCCCAATACCGCTTGTACCCCAGAAACTCTGGCGCGAATTGCCGGCCAGGTCGCTCATGAACGTGCCGTTGATGCGGACCTCACCGGCACGAATACGGGATGCCACGTCGATGGCCCGTGTTTCGTCACCGCCGAATACGTAGGCATCAAGACCGGTTGCCGGTCCGTTTGCATGGCTGAGCGCCTCTTCAACGGAATGCACGGGATGCACCGTGACCAGAGGCCCGAAGAGTTCTTCCGTGGCGGCTCCGGCGGGACATCCGACGATCATCCCCGGTGCCAGGAACCAGCCGTCAAGATCCGGTAGGTCGCCGCCAGTGACCAGCGTTCCCCCCAGTTCGAGGAGTCGATTCACTGCGGCTTTCAAACCATCACGCTGCCGCTCAAACGCCAGGGGACCCACTTCCGTTGTGTCATCCAAGGCATTTCCGACCCGGAGCTTACTGAGTTCGAACTTCATAGCTTCAACAAAACGGTCGTGAATCGACCGGTCAACCAGTACCTTGCCGGGTGCCTCGCACCACTGGCCATTGAGACGGGTCATGCCCTGCACAATGGACTGTGCCGCGGAGCTGACATCGGCATCATCCAGAATGATCACGGGATTGTTCGATCCGAGCTCCATCTGCATGACAGCGAGATTGGACGCCGCGGCCTGCGCGACTGTGCGGCCTGCCGAATCGCCTCCGGTAAACGAAAGAGCCTCGATGCGGGGATCCGAAGTCAGCAGTGATCCTGTCTCCGAATTCCCATGAACCAGTTGAAACGCGGCGCTTGGGTAGCCGAGTTCGGTCATGGCAGCGGCGATCGACTCGGCGAAGAGCTGGCAACCGCCGGGTGCGTTCTCGGAGGGTTTGAGGATGACCGGGCAGCCAGCCGCCATTGCTGCCGCCACCTTGCCTGCCACGGTGAAGGTTGGGGCATTCCAGGGGCCTACGATGAGGGCCGGGCCGAGGGGCTTGCGCAGGATGACCACAGACCGGTCGCTGCCGTCAAGGGTCTCCGACTCGCCAAGCTGCTCCGCTTCAGCGATTGTTCCCCGGACTCTGTCCCCGAGTGCACCGGCGATCAGGCGGGTGGTCCGGATAGGGACTCCCGTGTTGATGCTGTCCTGCAGCGCGATTTCTTCGCTCTGAGCATCGAGAGATGCGGCTACCTTCGCCAGGAGCTCAAGACGGTCCCGGAGTTTGATGTCTTCAAGTTTCCCGGACTCGTGCAGTGACGCGGCTGCGGCGAGTGCTCGGTCGACGTCAGCCCTTCCGGTCTTTCGCATCGGCTGCCGGGGTTCGCCCGTATTTGGGTTGGTAAGGTAGCGGCCGCTTCCGTCGAGCTGCAGCCATACGCCATCGACGAAGGAGCGTTGCTCGACGAGGTCGGGGGAGATATCGGTCAGTTGTGCTAGTCCTTCAGCAGTCATTTAAGGTGCTCCTCTGGTTTTCGTTTGTTGTCTTTGTCGTCCAGGACCAGCGACGGTAGGGGCTGAGCCTTGACGTTTGACCGTTTATGTTCAGGAGGATTTGTAGCGCCATTTCGCAGCTTTCGTTCCGGCGCTGGCCGTGGCGCAAAATCAGATCATGATCGGCGTAACAGTCAGCTGCCGAACGGTCTTCAAGGTTGTCCGGATCACGATTGCCTGTCGGTCATGTTCAGCACAACTCGGATCGTCGATGCTTCCGCCATCGCTTCGAATCCCTCGTTGATACGTTCGAAGGGCAGTTCCTTGGTGACCATTGCATCGAGATCCAGTCGGTTGTTCAGGTAGTGGTCCGTGAACATGTCGACGTCGCTGAGGAACCTGTTCGCGCCCATGTAGGCGCCTTGCAGGTGTCGGTCGCCGTAGACGAGTGCATCTGCGGGGATACGCAGTTCGGACCCTGCGGGCATGAGACCGAGGATGGTGGCGGTTCCGTTCGGGCTCAGGAGCGAAAAGGCGAGTTCCGCTGTCTGGCTGCGGCCCACCGCCTCGATTGCATGGCTGACACCTTGGGGAAGAAGTGATCGGACCTGGATGAGTGTTTCGGTCGGGTTGGGTGATGAGACAACAGTGTCCGTGGCACCGAAGTTGCGGGCGAGCTCCAGCTTCGCCGGCACGGCATCAATGGCAATGATTCGTCGTGCCCCAGCCAACCTGGCACCTTGAATGGCCGCTATTCCGACACCGCCGCAACCGATTACGGCAACAGTATCCTCTGGCCCTACCTTTGCGCCGTGAATAACCGCGCCGACTCCTGTACTGATGCAGCAACCGAGAAGACACGCCACCTGGGGAGGCAGATCCGAGCCGACCACTGCAACGGATGCCTCCTTCACGAGGAAGGCCTCTGCAAATGCACCGATACCGCCGAGCGACTCAACGCTTGATCCATCAGGTGAGAGCAGCCTGGGCCGATGCCGCTCACGCATCGAGTCGACCCGTTCGCACTGGGTCGGGCGCCCGCTTATGCAGTTGCGGCATGCCCCACAAGAGGGGGTGACCGTTACCACGACCCGGTCACCGGTCTTGATTCTTGTGACCGCAGAGCCGACGCGCTCGACAATGCCTGCGGCTTCATGCCCGAGGACAGCCGGCAGGGAGATATCCAGCGACCCCTTCAGATAGTGCAGATCGCTATGGCAAAGGCCCACTCGCTCAGTGCGGATGAGGACCTCATAGTCCTCCGGATCATCCAGCAGCAGTTCGCGGATCTGAAGAGGGGCTCCGGGCTTTTCCAGCACGGCGGCAAGAATCGGTGTAGTCACGTGGCTTCCTTGATGGTTGAGGTGCTTGCAGATGGGTCGCTTCGACCATCTTCAGCCCTGGTCGAGTTTCAAAAGTGTGTGAAGGGAACAGCCTTTACGGCCACTATGTGCAACCTGACCAGCTCCGGCCCCACTGTGGAACGGCCGGGATGAGCGTCAGCTTCCGGTTCCAACTCGGGATCCATGCCGGTGGTCACCCACGGCTGCCCAGCGCTTAATGTGGCGTTCCATGGCGCGGAGGGCTTTCTCCAGCTTCGCCAGCAGTACGCGTGTCTCCTCTTCGGAGATCACCAAGGGCGGGGACAGGATCACGGCGTTGTTCAGCGGGGCGATCCCGGCCGGATAGACAATGAGCCCTTGGGCCAGGCATTCCTGCACGAATGCGTTGGCCGCTCCCAGCGCAGGATCGGGTGCCTGCATGCTTTCCTGGTCCATAACAAACTCGAAGCCCCAGAGCAGGCCCCGCCCACGGACATCGGCCATGCAGCGGTACCTTGTTGCCAGGGTGAGCAGACCCTCCTCGAGCTGCTTCCCCCGTTGCCGGACGTTCGCGAGGATATCCTCGCGTTCCATAAAGTCCAGGACCGCCAGGCAGGTTGCTGCCCCCAGGGGGTTCCCCGAGAAGGTGTGGCCGAACGGCGCGACGCCGCTGCCCTCTCTGAGCGCCTCAACGATGTGGCTTCGCAGCAAGATGGCAGCAACTGGGGAGTAACCGGCACTCATTCCTTTGCCGATAAGAAGAAGGTCCGGCACGACGTCCTCGTAGGAACTCGCGAACCAGTCGCCCGTGCGCCCCATTCCGGTAATGACCTCATCGATGATCATCAGCACGTCCAGCCGATCACAGATTTCCCGAAGCCGGGCTAAGTAGCCCGCTGGAGGTGTGAGGACTCCGCCGGCGGCTCCTACGATTGGTTCGACGATGACTGCCGCGACTGTGCCGGGGTCCTCGTTCTGAATGGCATCTTCGAAGGCTTTCGCAGCCCGCGCAGCGTACGCTTCCTCGCTCTCGCCTGGCAGGGCGAAGCGGTATGCGTAGGCTGGCGGGGCGAAGGAGAACGCATGCAGCAAGGATCCGTAGTCGGGGCGGCGTGCTGCATGCCCGGACATCGACAGGGCGCCCATTGTCATGCCGTGATAGCTGATGGTCCTGCCAAGGATTTTGACTTTGCCTGGGAGCCCTCTTTCCCGCCAGTAGCTCACTGCGGTGCGGATGGCGTATTCGGATGCTTCGGACCCGCTATTGACGAAAAACGCCAGATCGAGGTCCCCGGGAGCAATGTCGGTGAGGCGGCGGGCAAGTTCTTCAGCGGGCAGGTTGGTGAACTGGGTTCTATACGTAAAAGCCACGCGGCGGCACTGTTCTTGCACCGCCTCCGCAATCTCGTCCACGCCGTGGCCAATGCTGGCGGTCATGGCGCCGCTTGAACCATCCAGGTACTGGCGCCCTTCCGTGTCGTACAGGAAGACGCCTTCGCCGTAGGCGACTACGGGGTACTTCTTGTCGATGATTTGCTTCAACAGTGCGCTGTCGGAAATGGGAAGCTCCTAGATATCGGCAGCTGCTCTTGCAGCTCTTAAAGCCAGTCGGATAGAAATCCCTGGCAGGTTCTTGTCTTATATGGCGCTGGTGGCCAGCCGCGCTTTGCGCGGCCGGCCACCGTTACCATCGCCCCCCCTTTGTGCGACGGCGCCTAAGGAGATAGGTCTTTTTCTTAGCTTTCTGTGGAACTTTCCTCGCTGCTGGAACCTGCCGGGATCAGTGCGGCATACGTCGCCGGACGCTTGGCCCGCATAACCAGCGCAGTAGTCACCCCTCCAAGGAAGAGTGCAGCCATGAGCGTCAACAGAATTCCCGCCGCCAGGTCACCGCCGACGAGAAGCCCGAAGTTCTGAAGGACCAGAAAGACAATTCCCCCGAGTCCGATAAGGGCAAGCGCGGGGGCCAGCAACGTGCCCCAGACCTTCTTGTTGTGTGGATTCCTCCGGAAGAACACGATCACCGCGAGTGACGTGAGAGCCATCAGAACAACGATGCCCAATGTGGCCGAGCCTGAGAACCAGGTGTAGGCCTGCGTTACCGGGTCTAGTCCGATGATCGCCTCGACACCTAGCAGTGCTATCGCAACTACCGAGACGATCAAGGCTGCCCTGGACGGAGCGTGGTGACGTGGGTGGATTGCACCAAGTCCAGCTGGCAGCACACCTTGGTTTCCAAGGGTGAAGAGGTACCGGGTCAGTACGTTCTGGAAGGTGAGGATGCAGGCGAAAAGGCTGGTGATGAGGAAAACCTGGAGCAGCGTGGCGAGGAGGGGGGACACGTACTGTCCCGCGAGCCCGACCACAATGCTGGTGGGGTCATTCGTGGCGATTTCGACGATCTGGCTGCTTCCGACTCCCGCCTGCAAGGCCCAGGCAGTGAAAGTGTAGAAAATGCCGACGCCGATAACGGCGATGTAGGTTGCCCGAGGGATAGTGCGATCGGGGTCACGTGCTTCGTTCCGGAAGACGGCGGTGGCCTCAAAACCGATGAACGAGAAGAAGGCAAACATGACGCCCAGAGGCGGGACACCTTCGCCCAAACGCGCGGGGGACAGCGAGTCACCACTCAAACCTTCCGCGCCGCCGTGGACAATCACCCCGATGTTTACTGCCAGCAGAACGACTGTTTCGATGACCAGGACCACGCCCAGCACCTTGGCGGAGAGCTCGACGTCCCGGTATGCAAGAGCACCGCAGGTTGCCATCAGCACCAGACTGCACAGCCACCAGGGAAGATCCGGACCGCCCAGATCGTGAACCGTGGTCTGGGCCGCTGATCCCAGGTATGAACACAACGCAAGAAACAGCAGCAAGTATGTTCCGAGCGCAAAAGTGGCAGCCCCCATGCCAACACCCCGGCCCAGCCCCGTTTGGATGTAGGAATAGAACGCTCCAGCATTTTTTACAAAGGGCGTCATCCTCGTAAAGCCAACGGCAAACAGAAACAGAATAGCGGTCGCGATAAGGAAGAACAGCGGACCGCCCGTGCTTCCCGATGCAGAAACGACAACAGGCCAACCAGCCACGACAGCTGTCATGGGCGCAGCTCCCGCCACAACCATGAACACGATCGACCGGACTCCAAGGCCCCTGCTGAGCAATCGGTCCGGGCTCAATATGCTGTTGGGTCCCGCATCCACCGGCTCAAATTTAACATCTTTAATTGCCATTCGTCCCTCCTGGACGTAGAAGCTGAGTGTCATCGCGATGCCTTCGACAAGGCGGAGTTGAACGGCATCGCGGAACCCACAAGTGGGGCCGGCCCCCTTGCCGAACGTCACTGTGAATTGGATTACAGCGTAGGAGTTACCCCAGGGTTTGCGGTGTTGAGCCTGCACATACATCCGTCCTGCGCATGGTCTTGATGCACAGCTATCAGCTGGCAAAAGAATGGACGCGGTCCGATGACCGAAGAGTTTCTGGAATGTGCACCACGCACATACAGCTAGTTATCGTGGTGCTCCCAGCACTCGCTGGCCGCAGTTTCCTCAGGCATTGTCGGAACTAACGGAGCTTCCCAGACTCCACACGGGACTAGGAACTTTTCGACAAAACCCACTTCTCCTGAAGGAGCACCCGATTATGAGCAGCACTATTTCGGTCTACAACCCCGCTACAGAAGAACAGATAGGCGAAGTGCCCGCCTACGACCTGCCGGACGTGAATGCAGCGGTCGAACGCGCACGGGCCGCCCAGCGCGCCTGGGTCCGCAAGCCACTGGCTGAACGCCGTGATGCCCTCTGGGCTATTGCCGATGCTGTCATCGCTCACAGCGACGAGCTGGCCTTACTCGAATCCACCGACGTTGGTAAGCCATTGGCGGCGGCCCGACAGGAAGTTCTTGGTGTCGCCGAGTGCTTCAAGTACTACGCCGGAACGGTGGACAAGATCCTCGGAGACACCATTCCCGTCGACGGCGGCGTCAGCATGACTTTCCGCGAGCCGCTGGGCGTGGTGGCCGTAATTGCCCCCTGGAACTTCCCTCTGCCTATCGCATCCTGGAGTATCGCGCCGGCACTGGCCAGCGGCAATTCCGTGATTGTGAAACCCGCCGCCCTTACCCCCCTGTCAACTGTCCGATTTGGTGAAATCGTGAAGGAACTGGACGTCGTCGGAGACGCGCTTCAGGTTCTCACTGGTTCGGGCGCCCGCGTCGGCAATGCCCTCGCTGAACACCCGGATGTTAACAAAGTAAGTTTTACTGGTTCCACCGAGGTCGGCCGGTCCATCGTCCAAGCGGCTTCAACGACGATGAAAAGAGTCTCTCTTGAGCTCGGCGGGAAGTCCGCCAGTATTGTCTACAACGACGTCGACCTCGCCAAGTGTCTGCAGGCAGCCCCGATGTCGGTCTTCGACAACACGGGCCAGGACTGCTGTGCACGCAGCCGCTTTCTCGTGCAGCGGGGAATCTTCGACGAGTTCGTTGAGGGATTCATCGAAACTACGCGGGCACTGAAAATCGGTAACCCGCTGGACGACAAGACCAACCTCGGACCTCTGGTATCGGCTGCCCACCGCGACACCGTTTCCAGCTTCCTCGAAAACGGGCTCAACGTCGTCACCGCCGGTGAAGCACCGGATGGCCCCGGCTTCTGGATGGCACCCAGAATCGTCATCGCCCCCGACCCCAAGAGCCGGGTGGCAACCGAGGAAATTTTCGGCCCCATCGCCTCGGTGATTCCCTTCGACACCGAAGAGGAAGCCATCGCGCTGTCCAACAGCTCAATCTACGGCCTGAGCGGCTCCATCTGGACCAACGACGTCGGCCAGGCCCTGCGGACGGCGCGGGCACTCGAGTCCGGGACTCTCTCGGTCAACTCAAACTCATCAATTCGAATCCAGACACCTTATGGCGGCTTCAAACAGTCAGGCATCGGCCGCGGACTGGGCCAAGCTGCCATCGAGGCATACACCGAACTCAAGACCGTATTTGTAAGGACAGAACCGTGACAACTGACACAGGGGAGCTGGTTCGGACCAACCAAGGCACCTCATCCGAAGTATCCAGTGAGACAGACACCGCCGTGCAGACCCTCAGCGTCCTCTACGGCAGCCAGACCGGGAACGCTGAGTTCCTTGCGTCCAAGATCGTGGACAAGGCAAACGGCCAGGGTTACTCAGCCGAGCTTATGAGCCTGGACATGCTGACCCCGCAAGATGCGGCACGCAAGGACCGCCTTTTGATCGTTACCGCCACACACGACAACGGCCACATGCCGGACAACGCGCAACCGTTTTGGGATCAGCTTCAAAGCGCCGGCTCAGACCTCTTCAAGGACGTTCCCTTCGCAGTCCTTGCCATTGGCGACTCCATGTACGAAGACTTCTGCAAAGCCGGCATCGACCTTGACGAGCGCTTTGGCGAACTCGGCGGCAAGAGAATCCTCGACCGCCTCGACTGCGATGTCGACTATGACCTGACGTCAGGCAAGTGGATCAAGGGCATGCTCGAGACCTTCAAGACAGTTGTTCCTAAGAAGCGAGACAACAGCCCGCAAGACTCCACTGTTCCAGGAGCAAACCCCGCCGAGCAGCCCAAAAGCACACGCCGGGAACCTGACACTGCCACCGTCGTCGAGGCCCGCCTCCTAAGCGCTCCAGAGTCCGAAAAAGAGGTCTGGCACTATGAGCTTGAGGTCAGCGGCGACAGCCGTAACTACCGGCCAGGTGACTCACTTGCCGTAATCCCCACCAACTCCATCGAGCTCGTGGAAAACCTCCTCGAATTCCTTGGCCTCGAGGGCAGCGAGGCGTTCGGTGAGGACGGCAAGACTGTACGCGAGACGCTTCAAAACGACTATGAGCTTCGGCTGCCCCACCTGGGCATCGTTGCCTGGCTCGTTGAAGATCTCGCAGCGGATCATCCCGTGCGGAACCTGGTCGAGTCCGGTGACCGGAACGCGCTGGAGAACTGGCTGTGGGGACGGGACATGCTGGACGTGCTGCAGGAAACCCGGACAACAGATGTCGACCCCGGCGAGTTCCTCTCAAAGCTGAGGCCTCTGCAGCACCGGTCGTACTCCATCGCCTCCAGTCCCCTCGCCGACGGCAACCGCGTCCACTTGACGGTCTCCTCTGTGCGATACGAGACCGCCGGGCGCCGGCACTCGGGGGCGTGCAGCGCTTTCCTCCAGTCCGCCGCACGCACCAAAAAAGCTATGAAAGTGTTCCCGCTGCCCGCGCACGAGTTCCACCTGCCCAAGGACAGCTCAGCTGATGTGATCATGATCGGTCCAGGTGTCGGAGTTGCCCCGTTCCGCGGGTTCCTCCGTGACCGTGAAGTCTCACAAGCCCGGGGCCGGAACTGGCTGTTCTTCGGGGACCGCCATGAAAAGCCTTCCTGGCTCTATCAGGCGGAAATGGAAGAACTGCAGAGCAACGGTGTGCTGGACCGCCTCAGCCTGGCTTTCTCCCGGGATCAACAGGGGAAGGTCTACGTCCAGGACCGGATCCGCGAAGAAGGTGAAGACATCTTTGCCTGGCTATCGGACGGAGCTTCCGTCTATGTGTGCGGTGGGAAACAGATAGCACCTGATATCGACGAAGCCCTATTGGCGGTGCTCGGCAGCCACGGCGCAATGACCCCCGAAAAGGCGTACGACTACGTGCAGTCCATGAAGACTGAGGGCCGTTACGTCAAGGACGTCTACTAGGCCCCGTCTGAACCCTGCCCAGTACCAGAGGGCTTTCGTGTCCCGGATACTCGGCAGAACTCGAAAAAAGTCTTGGCCTACGTACGGCTCTGGATGTGATCTGCCTTACCGCATGCATGTAGCCGGCAATCATGATGTGCAGCTTGCACATACGCCAATAGGATCCCGCTCTTAGTGTTTTTAGTAAGCAATATCAATGAGGATAAGAGGTACACAGTGAATCCCATCACACAGGTCCCGGAGGATCTCCAAGAACTCGAGGCAATCGACATGCAGGATCAATCCGCAGCGGCGTCAGCGCATAACGAACTGCAAAAGTTCGTCTCCGACAACGACATCAAAACGTTCAAAGTGGGCGTGGTGGACCTCGACGGTGTTTGGCGCGGCAAGCGCATTCCCGCCCGGTACTTCCTAGAAAGTGTCGCTGAGAGCGGAACGAATATCTGCAACATCATCTTCGGCTGGGACATTCAGGACGAAATCATTTCTGATCTCAGCTACACGGGGTGGGACACAGGCTATCCTGACGTGACGCTCCTCCCGGATCTCAGTACCCTGAAGGTCGTTCCCGGGGAACCCGGCGTGGCTTCCGTCATCTGCGACGCCTACGAGATGTCGGGCGAGCCTGCGGCAATCTGTCCTCGCAGCATTCTCAAGCGGGTTGTGAAGAAAGCCAAAGACCTTGGATACTCGCCAGTCTGCGCCTACGAGTTCGAGTTTTATCTGTTCAAGGGCACTCCGACGGACCTGGCCGCCAAGGACTGGCGCGATCTGACCCCCATCACGGCGGGCAGCCATACCTACAGCCTTGTCAGGGACACAGGCACCGAGTTCCTCATCGGTGAGATCCGACGCCGCCTGTCTGAGCAGGGCATTTTCATCGAGGCCAGCAACAGTGAAAACGGTCCAGGCCAGTTCGAGATGAACATCCACTATTCGGATGCTCTCGCGGCCGCGGACAACGCCCTCCGGCTTAAAGCCACCGTCAAGGAGGCTGCAGCTGAAGCCGGCTACACGGCATCGTTCATGGCCAAGATCAACCCGGAGTGGGCCGGTTCTTCCGGACACATGCACCAGAGCCTTTGGGATCCGGAATCTGGCAAGTCAGCTTTCGCCAATGCCGACGAGCCCAGCGAACTGAGCGCCATCGGGTACAACTACCTGGCGGGCGTCGTCGAGACGGCGCCGGAGCTCACGGCCGTCTACCTGCCCACTATCAACTCTTACAAGCGGACCGAAGGTGGTCAGTGGGCCGGATCCAGCGCCACCTGGGGGCTCGACAATCGTACGGTCGCAATCAGGTCCATTCCGTCAAAGGGCAGTGCTGCACGCATCGAAAACCGGGTACCGGGCGCTGACGCCAATCCCTACCTGGTCATCGCCGCAAGCATCGCCGCCGGCCTGCACGGCGTGGAGCAGGAACTGACTGCCCCGGAGCGGGTGGTAGGAAACGCTTACGCCCTGGAGGAAGGACACCAGGTAAAGCAGCTGCCCGGAACACTCGACCAGGCCATCGAACAGTTCGAGAAAAGCGAGGTCGCCAAGGCGTACTTCGGCGAAACGTTCGTTACCCACTACGTCCAGACGAGGCGCTGGGAGCTTCGCAAGCTTCAGACCAGTGTCACCGACTTCGAAATCGCACGTTACCTGGAACGAATCTAGCGCCCAACACCGCGCGAAGAACGTTCATTCCCGTATTTCATACTCAGAAAGAAGCACCCAATGACTACTCACCCCGGAAAGATCGCTGCAGTCACCGGAGCCGCGTCCGGAAACGGCCTTGCCATCGCAGAAAAGCTGCTCAAGGAGGGCGCCACCGTCGTAGCCCTCGACCGTGACGAGGCCGCGCTCGAGCGTCTGGTTGGCCAGCACCCCGAAATGGTGGCTGTTGTTATGGACGTCGCCGACGAAGCCTCAGTGCGCAGCGGCATGGCCGAGATCGACGCAAAATTCGGCCGGCTCGACACCCTCGTCAACAACGCAGGCATCGTCAAGGGCAGCAACTTCGACGACGTGAGCGTAGCGGAATGGGACCAGGTCTTCGCCGTGAACTCCACCGGACCGTTCCTGGTCAGCCAGGCCGCACGGCCGCTGCTGGAGAAGGGCGCTGGAGCCCGGGGCGACGATTCGACCAGCGCCATCGTTAACATCACTTCTGTCGAGGCCCATATCGTCATTGCCAGCAGCGGGCATCCCCAGGTGCACTACAACGCTTCCAAGGGTGCACTTCTTATGTTCACGAAGGCTTTGGCCATCGAAACCGCAGCTTCCAAGATCCGCGTTAACGCTGTCGCCCCCGGCTTCATCGAGACCCCGTTCACCAAGTCCGTACTGGAAAACCAGGAGGCCGTGAAGTTCCTCCTCGACCGTACGCCGCTCGGACGAATCGGACGGCCCTCCGACGTTGCCAATGCAGTCGCCTTTCTGGCCAGCGACGAGGCCAGCTGGGTGACCGGTACCACCATCCACGTCGACGGTGGTTGGCTGGTTTACTGACATGAGGGCGCCCCTTATTGCCATTTCAGCGGCCCGGCAAACCGTCGATACCGCCTTTGGCCCGATGCCTTCAACGGTCCAGAACATGGCCTACGCCAACGGCGTGCTTGCCGCGGGCGGCCGTCCCGCCATTCTTCCATCCACGGCAACAATCCCGGATGCGGCTCTTGAAGGATTTGACGGGCTCATCCTCACCGGTGGCGGTGACATCAGCCCCCGGCTGTACGGCGAGGACCCGATCGACACGGTCTATGACGTCTGCGACATCAGGGACGACTTCGAAATCGAACTTTACAACGAGGCTATGCTGCGCGGCCTGCCCATCCTGGCCACTTGCCGGGGGATGCAGCTTGTCAACGTCATCCGCGGCGGCAACCTCGTCCAGGAAGTGAGCCCGGACAGGGGGCACTGGCAGGACCACCCCTCACACGAACCATGGCACAAGGTACAGCTGGAGCCCGGTTCCGAACTTGCCCGGATCTCCAAAGGCCTGAGCATTCCCGTGAACAGCTACCACCATCAGGGCTTGGGAAAGCTCGGAACAGGTCTTCGTGTCGTGGGACGGGAAGGCGACGTCATCGAAGCAATTGAAGCCGATGATGCCCGCCTCATCGGAGTCCAATGGCATCCCGAGCACATGGTCGACTATCACGAAGCCCAGAAGGCCCTCTTCGTTGATCTCGTGGAGAAGGCCGCAGCGTACGCACAGTCACAGAAACCACTTCAGGAGCAATTCTCATGAGCACAGAAACTGAGCGGGGACTCAGCCACAACAAGTCAGACTTTGACTTCCACGGACGGTCGCTCGATAACATTTTCGACGAATACCAGGACATACTGGCCAACGGCCCTGTTGGACACAGCAACAAGTATGGAGGCTTTTGGTACATCACCAAAAGCGAGGATATCTTCAACGCCGAGCAGGACCCCGATACCTTCGCTGTCGGTCCCTCAATGCTCCTTCCGGCGTTCGGCACTGACGTCCCCCTGATTCCGATCGACATCGATCCGCCGACCCACGCTGACTTCCGCAAAATCCTGCTGCCGATGTTCACACCCATGAACATCTCAAAGCTGACACCCGGCATGCGGGAGACCGCTAAGCAGCTGTGCCAGGAGGTCCTTGCAGCCGGCGACGTCGTTGATGTTTCGGCGAAGCTTGCCCGCCCGATGCCGACCATTATCTTCAGCCGCCTGGCCGGATATCCGGAACAGGACTGGCCGATTTTCGACCGGTGGATTGACGAGATCATCTATGAGCGGACCGCTCATCCGGAAAAGGCATACGCGGCCGGACGCGAGCTCAACGACTACTTCGACCGTCTTCTCGACGAACGGGAAAAGGCCGGACCGGAGGCAGAAGCCGGCAATGACCTGATCACCCAGCTTCTGAAAGCGGAAGTGAAAGGCCGGAAGCTCACGCGTGAAGAGCTGCTGTCGTACTGCTACCTGCTTTTCTTGGCCGGGCTGGACACGACCGCCTGGGCGATCCGTTCCGCCCTTTGGTACCTGGCCGGCAACCCGCAGGCCCAGCAGCAGTTGCGTGAAAACCCGGAACTGATCCCCACCGCTGCAGAAGAATTCCTGCGGACGCTTTCCCCGGTTCAGGCCATGGCCCGCACCGCGAAGAAGGACACAGTTGTCCGGGGCCAGGAGATCAAGGCCGGTGAACGCGTCGTGCTCGTCTTCGGCGCGGGCAACCGTGACCCAGAGGTCTACGAAGAACCCAATGACATCAAGATTGACCGTGAAGACAACCGCCACCTGGCCTTCGGCGGAGGGATCCACCGGTGCCTTGGCTCGAACCTTGGCCGCGCCGAAATGGTTATCGCCATGGAGGAATTCCTGAAGGCTGTCCCTCACTTCGAACGGGCGAATGACGACGAACCGTGGCACGGCGTCGGCCCGCTTACCCTCAAGATTGGAGCTTGATCACCATGGGAGAACTTTGGGTCGACGGAGGGCGTTGCCAAGGCCACGCCCGGTGCTGGGCTCTGGCACCTGAAACCTTTGAGATCGACGAGGAAGGCTACGCGCACGTCATTCCTGGCCGCGAAAACAGCGGCGATGAACCCAACGTCCGAAAGGCCATCCGGAACTGCCCCGAACGGGCAATCCTGGAACGGGAAACGAACGAGGCCAGCGAGAAAGCATCAGAGGTTTCGACGTCGTGACACATCTGCCAGAGCGGATTGCGGTCGTTGGCGCTTCGGTTGCATCAGCAATGCTGATTGAACGCAGTCGCGAGCTGGGCTTTGCAGGCGAATTTATCGTCATTGATTCAGACCCGAACGCGCCCTACGACAGGCCCCCGCTGTCCAAGCAATTCCTTCTAGGCACTGGTCCCGTTGAACCGGCCGAGTGGTGGCCGGAGGCTACACCGATCCTCAACGCAAAGGCGATCGGGCTGCTCACCGACAAGCGAACTGTCCTGCTGGACAAGCTCGGAGAGGTAGCTGCTGACGCGGTCGTCATCTCAACAGGAGCCGGTTCAATCCGGCTGCCGAACGAGCCAGCGGGCGTTCTAAGCCTAAGAACCGCCCAGGACGCCCTGGCCCTGCGCAACGCTGTGGATGCAGGAGCTGCCAGTGCAATCATCATCGGCGCCGGAACCATTGGTGCGGAACTGGCGTCTACTCTCGCCCAACGTGGGCTTGCCGTCACGGTAGTGGATTTGGCTCCGCAACCAATGCAGCGCTTCTTTTCGGGGCATCTTGGGAAGGAAGCGAAGGCATGGATGCACCAGGCCGGTGTTGTAACTCATTTTGGGGTTGCTGTGGAATCCATTCAGAAAACTGATGCGCACTGGACGGTCCGGGTCAGCGCCCTGGACCTGCACGCCGACCTGGTTATTAGCGCTATCGGTGCGCGGCCCAATACCGAATGGCTGACCTATAGCGAGCTTGACGTTTCCAACGGAGTCCGTTGCACTGCGGACGGGAAAGCCCTGCTGGCCAGCGGTGAAATCGCCGACGGGATCTTCGCTATCGGAGACGTTTCGGCCCGGCAGGCGGAGGACGGAACCTTTCGGCGGTTCGAGAGTTGGACCCAGGCCCAACGGCATGGCGCAGCCCTGGCTGAATACTTTGCCGGTTTCGACTCCACGGAACTGGAACAGGCTCCGTACGGGTGGACGGAGCAGTTCGGCCGAAAGGTACAGGTACACGGAATGCTTCCGTCGGCAGGTGAACTCGTACAGGTATACGCTGCAGAGGAACGCAACGCCGCCTTGTACCGGATTGGATCTGCGGAGGAGGACGTGGCTTGGATAGGCGTCAACGCGCCAAGGCAGTTCAGCCGGGCGTCCATGGGCATGAGCCTTCTAAGCTGAAACCATGAAACCCCCTGCTGAGCCCGCGGCCTCGCAACCGAATGAGGCCCTGCCCGCTGACTATCGCCATAAACTCCAAATAGCAGAGCTTCGCGCAGATACCTTGTCCGAGCTCACGCAGCTAATGATGGAAGGACCGGATCCACTCGCGCTTGCTCAAAGAGCAGTGGACTTGGTAGCCAGGGCAACAAACTCAGCAGGGGTTTTCGTCTACCTGTGGGATGAACAGGAACAAGTCCTTGTCATGCGCGCAGGCACCGCTGGAGTGCAAAGCCAGCAAGTGGGAAGAGTCACCCTTCGCCTCGGCGAAGGTGTAACTGGCTGGGTAGGGCTTACTAGGCAGTCGGTTGTCCTTAACAAGAACATTCAGCAGGACCCGCGGTTCGTCAGCATCAGCGAACTGCAGGAAGAAGATTTCAATTCGATGCTGGTTGTCCCGATCGTGGCACCGACCGGGACCCTGCTAGGCGTGTTTAGCCTCTGGTCATATGAGGAGGAAACCTTCACCTGGGAGTCGAAGCTGATTGCTGACGAGGTGGGCGTGCTGCTTGCCAGCGGCCTGCTGCAGGCTGAGACTGTTGATGACTTGCGGCGCCAATCCGCAGCAGCGCATTTCCTTGTCGATTTCCCGATCAACTCCGCCACTTCCGTCCTGCAGTGCGCCCAGGTGGCCGCCCGGTCGATTCTTAAGCACATGAGCTCGGACGCCTGCGTCATTGAATATTTCGGGCGTGGTCCAGCCACGTCGCCGCCCACCGCCATTGCAATGGACAAGGGCGAGCGGAGCGGAATCATGGTTCGAACCACTCATTCACGAACCGCAACGTCCGAGTTCATTGAATCCAACGTCGCTGGACACGAGCGGATATCTGTCTCCTTTGGCCTGACGAGCACCCGGGGCATCGTCACGTGCTATCGTCCACGCCGCTATTCCGCCAGAGAGCTCGATCGGCTGAGCGCCATTTGCTCTCAGCTGGCCGCTCTGTTTGAAGCAGTAGAACTGGAGTCCGTCGGTTCATCCCATGCTTCACGCTTGCTCCGAAGCGTCGGCACGAGCACATTCGCCCGGATTCTCGAGGAGTCAGGCTGGTCCAAGGGCCGCACTCTGCCGGTTCTGGTGCGAGTGAAACGGCTGAAATTCGACTCTGACGCGGTGTCCAGGCGCATCGCCCCCTATCTTCAGGAGCTGGCTGGCTCCCGATCCCTGGTCTTCACTGAAGGCCCCCTCAGCCTGCTCTTTATCGATACCGCCTCCGGCTCCGGAGAAGAGATCAAGGCGAAGTTGGAGACAACTCTTTCTGACCTCGACGAACACCGTGGCGTCTCAGCTTTCGCCGGCGTAGGTCCACTGGCGCGGGACGTCGCCTCTCTGCAGCCAGCGCTTTCAGACGCCGAAACCGCACTGGCATGGACAGAACTGGTCGGCAGGACATCCGGGAGACGAGTAACCTCTTTCAGCGACATAGAACACCTGCAGGAACTGCCGCTTGTTGGGGAAGGGATGTCTGCGGAGATCAGGGACGTGCTCGCGGAACTCAGGTCCCTCACGCACTACGACGCGGAAAATGGAACCCAGCTGGCCGAAACAGTCGCCATGCTCCTATCCAACAAAGGATCCATTGCCGACACGGTCTCAAAACTGCACATCCACCGCAACACACTCCGGCAACGGCTCCAGCGTGTAGAGCAGCTGATCGGTCATTCATTCGAAGAAGCCGGCGACTGGCTTCCCACGGGCATTGCAGCGCGACTGGCGATGCGCGAAGGCCACCGCGCGGTTCTTCAATGACGGCAACAGCGGCCGGAGTTCGCTGAGGAATATTCGCGTGATCCCAAGAGCACCAGGGTGTGGCACACACATTTGGATCTTAATGTGCAATCGGCACTGCGGTCCCGGCGATGCTGTTCGCTACGTTGAAGTTGTCCGCGGGAGTCGGGGATTAAAGGCCATGGGGCCTTGTGTCCGGGTTAACCGCACCGGATGCCACCGTCCCTTCACAACCGGGGGTTTCGAACGCTGAAACCCCGATCGCCCGATAAGGAATTCGAGCATGACCAATCAGCCAAACCTGCCCCGAGGTACCGGTACCCTGCAGGCACTCGTCATACAGCCAGATTTCCACTGCCCGCTGGACCGTCTCGGTGTTTGGCTGCATGACGAGGGAATAACCACCAGAATTATCCAGCCTTTCATTGGCGACGTGATCCCGGACGTGATCCAGGAGGACGCCTTGGTGGTTCTTGGCGGAGACATGAGCTCCTTGGACGACGATGCCTATCACTGGCTTACCGACATCCGGCGCCTTATGGCGGCCGCCGACAGCCATAGAAAGCCCACGCTAGGGATCTGCCTTGGAGCTCAGCTGATGGCACAGACGTTCGGAGGGACCGTGGCTAGGGGAGACCAAGGCCTCGAGGCGGGGGTCGTAGAGGTGGCATTACGGCCCGATGCTGCCAAGGATCCCTTGATGGCCGGATTGCCGGGTCCATTCTTCGCAGGCGCCATGCATGGGGACATGATCGAACAACTCCCGCCGTCAGCGGTATGGCTCGGGATGACGGCCCAGTATCCGCACCAAGCTTTTCGAGTAGGCGAGATGTCATGGGGAGTTCAGTTTCACCCGGAAATCTCGCCGGTGGTCTACCGCCAGTGGTTGTCCCTGGTCAAGGAGAATGACACGGATGCCGTAGAGCGGGCCGGCCGCGGAATGAAAGCATTCGAGAATCAAGACCAGATCGTGAGGGAGCATACCGAGGCGATGGCGCGACGCTTCGCCCACCTGGTCCGAACGACCGCAACTGTGGCTACTCAGTAACCAACAGTGCGTGGTGGTGCTGCGGCCGCGGGTTGGACACACTAGTCGATGCAGCGATTCCTGCCCCTGGACCCATTGAGTCTGCGGGCAGGAACAGGTCCTTGCCAGTCCCTCGTGCCACCGAGTCGTCGGGAGCGGGGCAAGGCACGGCGTGTTCATGCCTGGCCCAGCACGGTGTCCCAAGTGGTACAGCCAGTCCCCCGCAGAACGCGGTCAGGATACTTCCACAATGGATGGTGCTCTCACGGTCAGTGGAGCCAGTGTTTCTCCGGCTGAGTAGCTATCTGCGAAAACAGCCGCTCCTGCGCTGGTCAGAGCTACGGGGACATTTGCCCACATATTGATGCCTTCTTCCACCGACACCGCCGGCAAGTTGAGATGGGCGAGGTGCACGATCTCGTTTCCTTGTTCGATGGACAGGCATGCCCCGTCGGGCCCGACTTTAATTCTTGGGTTGCAAATTGAGACCGACATTAGCCCGTGATGGGCGAGGAAGCGGGCCTCTCCACCGAACTGGAGCACAAAGTTGTTCCCGTCGGATTGATCCAGGCTTCTGAACGGGAAATAGAACTGTCGGGTATTTGTCACGGCAGCACCCTCGCGCAGGAGTATGCGTCCATCGCGCATAGACTGCACGTACTGTACAAAGCTCTCTTTCACCGCCCAGGCCATGCCGAGATCTGCTCTTTCCACAGGAAGTTCGGACATCAGGGTTCCTTCTCGTTGCCAGGTTGCACACGGCCGGTGGGGCTCCCGCTCCCGACTCACCAGGAATGGGAGTGGCTTACCGACTCTTCATATTCGACCATTTTCGTGCCGGCTCAGATGATCGATATGTACTGCGGGCACAGCGTTCGCATCGGCTGTGTGCCTGGTGCCCATCCGTTAGGACGGTGGACCCGCGGTCGGCTCGTGAGGTCGACAGCCTGCTGGAAGGGCGCCGCCAGCGCGCCGCCGTTGGGGGAGGGGCGCTGATGGGCTCGACCAGTCAGACCGGCGGTCCTGAATCAGTCTGAGAAGTTCAGTTGTTCAGGGGCGACGCACTCGTAGACGAGACCAGGAGGAATCTGATGGCTGAGTTCAAGGGTGTAGGACCAAGGGCCGTACCAGGTGACAAGAACGCCTAACGCTTCATCCGGGACCGTTTCAGAGCGCAGTCGGGTAATGGCTCTTGCTAACTCATTATCATCATGCAGCTGTTCCAGAAGCTGTACGCGTCCAGGGGCAGCGGAGTGTTCGCACGTCATGGTGCAGCAGCATGCTGGAAGCCAGGGCAGAGGCTTGACCTGTCGGTTTCCCATCTATAGTCGACCCACACCTTGAAACCGTCTGCCCGGTGAAAGAGACGGCGGGGCTCGGCGCCGTGACTGTCGAGCCATAGGATTTGATCGTCATCGGTGACTGCATCGACAACTCCGCGGCGGATCTCCTTATCCAGAAGTTTCACGATGACCAGTTGACCGACCAGCGGCTGCCATTTGGGTTGCAGATGAAATGCCATTTGATGCCGTGCCCTTCCTATGGAGCGGGCTGTGCCTGCCTTCTACCGGGCAGGCACAGCCGATGTCCTATACCTTTACGAGGTCCTGCCAGTCGGCGAGGTCATGTCCATGGGCATCGCTGACAGACTTGTGGGTGACCTTTCCCGCCGCCACGTTCAGACCGCCGGCCAGAGCGGGGAGCCGGTCGAAAGCACCTTTGACGCCGTAATTGGCCAAAGCCACCGCGTAGCGGAGCGTGACGTTGGTCAGCGCGTAAGTGGACGTGTTCGGGACAGCGCCGGGCATGTTGGCCACGCAGTAGAAGATCGTCTCGTGAACCTTGTACGTGGGTTCCTGATGCGTGGTGGGGTGCGTGTCCTCGAAGCAGCCGCCTTGGTCCACCGCGATGTCCACCAGGACCGAGCCGGGTTTCATCCGGGCCACGAGGTCGTTGGTGACGAGCTTGGGTGCCTTCGCTCCCGGAATCAGGACGGAGCCGATGACGAGATCTGCATCGATAACTGACTTTTCGATCTCGTACGAGTTTGACGCCACGGTCTTGAGCCGGCCCTGGTACTGGGCGTCGAGTTCGCGCAGCCGGTTGATGTTGATGTCCAGGATGGTGACGTCGGCGCCGAGGCCGAGCGCCATGGCCGCGGCGTTGGTGCCTGCGACACCTGCACCGAGGACAACCACCTTGGCTGGGCGGACGCCGGGAACGCCGCCGAGCAGCACGCCTTTGCCGCCGGCGGGCGCCATGAGGGAGGTCGCGCCGACCTGGACGGAGAGCCTGCCGGCCACCTCGGACATGGGTGCGAGCAGCGGCAGCGTTCGGCCTTCCTGGACCGTCTCGTACGCAATGGCCGTGACGCCGGAGTCGACAAGCGCCTTCGTCAGTGCGGGTTCCGCGGCAAGGTGAAGGTAGGTGAAAAGGAGCAATCCCTCGCGGAAGTGGCGGTATTCGGACGCCACGGGTTCCTTAACCTTCATCACCATGTCGGCTCGGGACCAGACCTCTTCTGCAGTCTCAACGATCTCAGCTCCGGCGAGTGCGTACTCCTGATCGCTAATGCCGGAACCAGCGCCGGCACCGGTTTCCACGAGCACGTCGTGGCCGTTTGCTTTGAATTCTTGCACGCCGGCAGCCGTGATGGCGACGCGGAACTCGTTGTTCTTGATTTCCTTGGGGACGGAGATAATCATGCTCATGCTTTCTGACGAGATTGATGCTTGTGGGCAAAAGAATGACAGAAACTGCGGAAGATCGAACTTGGCGTGCAGGATCTGCGGCAGAATTGAAGAAACTAGTCAATTCCTGCATTGTGAGGAGCATTACACGGTGTCCGACCCGCAGAAACTGCAACAGGCGATCCTGGACGAAGTCGACCAGAAGCTTCTGGGCCTGCTGTCCGAGAATTCAAGGCGTACCAATCAGTCGTTGTCGGAAGCCCTCGGACTTGCGCCGTCAACCTGTCTGGCCCGCCTCAAGGCGCTCAAAGAGTCGGGGGTGATCAAGCGGTTCACCGTCGAAGTCGCACCCGAAGCAATGGGCCTGCCTCTCCAAGCCCTGGTTAGCGTGCGGCTTAGACCTGGCGCCCGTCACCTCATGAACGCCTTCGGAAAC
Source organism: Arthrobacter sp. P4_H3 (assembly GCF_056400885.1). Taxonomy (NCBI): domain Bacteria; kingdom Bacillati; phylum Actinomycetota; class Actinomycetes; order Micrococcales; family Micrococcaceae; genus Arthrobacter; species Arthrobacter sp. P4_H3. The sequence continues at coordinate 387,375 of NZ_JBFUKK010000001.1, read as the reverse complement.
GAGTTACGGGACCTTCCCGAAATCAAGCAGTTCTTCGTACTCGGCGGTGCAGACGATTTCTTGATCCACATCACGGCCAAAAACACCGAGCACATCCGTCAATTCGTACTGGATCACTTGTCATCGAATCCTGCCGTAGCAGGCACCCAGACCAACCTCGTGTTCGAACACGGTCACGGAACCGCCTTCGGGCTCTAGGTGGCCTAGGACAAACCGCCATAAATGGCCCAGGCCGAGGGGCATCCCGAGGTTTCGTGGTCGAGGCAACTGAGCGTTCCGGTCCATGTCTTGCACTAGTTAGGGGCGACGCCAGCTGCTCCAATGGCATTACGAGACGCAAAGACGTCGCTTATCAGGAAAGGAACCGAAAGTGCCATCCTCAGATGCACGTAATCCCGACTTTCAGAAAATCTTCGAAAGCCTGCCGAACCAATACATCATCGTCGCCCCCGACAGAACGATTGTCGCCGCCACTGACTCCTTCCTTGCATCTACGGGAAAGAGCCGTGAGGGAATCGTCGGCATGGACATCCTTGACGCTTTTCCAGACAACCCGGACAACCCTGATGCGAAGGGAACAGAGATTCTGCGCAGCTCCATCGAGCGTGTTGTCGAGACCGGAAAGATCGACATTCTTCCACCTGTTCGCTATGACATCGAGAACTCGGACGGAATTTTCGAGCCCCGCTGGTTCCAGCCCCTGAACGCCCCGGCTTTCGACGATGAGGGCAAGCTCGTCTACGTCCTGCACGGAGCGGAAGACATCACGGCTCAAATGATGAGCAAAAGCTGAACCTCCCGTAATCAGGCGCACCGAACCGATAGGACTGAAATCATGGACGACGTCAAAGTAACCCTCATTGGAGGACCGACCCTGCTCCTCGAGATCTCCGGCTACCGGATGATCACTGACCCCACCTTCGATTCTCCCCAGGTCTACCACCACCCAATCGCCGGGCCAGTTACCAAGAAGCTAGGCCCGAGCGCCACACCCGAGGAGCTCGGTCAAATTGATCTGGCTCTCGCCTCCCACGAGCACATCGACAATCTGGACGTGGCCGGCCGGGGTTTTCTGACGATGGTGCCGCTTGCCCTCACCACGACGGAGGCTGCGAAGAACTTCGGCCCCAACGTCCGCGGGACCAGCGACTACGAGACTCATACCGTTACGCTTCCCGATGGCAGGCAGATGAAAATCACGGCAGTGCCGGCGCATCATGGCCCGGAGGGCGTGTGGGACGCACTCGGGCCCGTTATTGGCTTTGTCCTCGAAGCAGAGGGCATGCCGACGATTTACATCAGCGGTGATAACTCCGAGCTGGATATCGTGCGCGAAATTGCGGATCGTTTTCCAGCCATTGATATCGCTGTGCTCTTCGTCGGCGGCGCAAAATTCGATGTGATCGCAGATGGCGCGTACATCACCCTCAGCAATGACCGGGCCCTGGAGGCGGCCAAGATCATGGGTGTCAAGAAGGTCGTTCCAGTGCACGAGGATTCGTGGGAACATTTCAGCCAGAATGCTGACCAGATCAGCAAGCTTTTCGCGGATGCCGGGCTCAGCGAACTCCTCATCGCCTTGAAACCGGGGGAGTCTGCAGACATCCGGCTCTAGCAAACGGACCGCAAGAATCGAAGGTTGGACGGTTATCGGCCAACCTTCGATTCGTGCTTTAAAGGCAGAACCGGTGCAAGCCCCCGAAGGACAGTGTGGCATCAACTTATGTGCGCGGCGCACACACAGTACCCCGACAGGTGGGGAAGAATGGCGGCAGCACAACTCACAGATCGCTTGGAGCTCACGAACGATGACAATCATTGCAGAGCAGTTCACCCGGGAACACGACGACCTGGCGAATTCAGCAAGACGCCTGAGTGCTGATTATTGGTCCGTATCGCAAGGGCTGCGGCTGCTGGGTGACCGCTGGTCCCTGTTGATCGTGCGAGAACTCCTCGGCGGTGAAATGGGGTTCAACGACATGTCCCGGGCGCTGCCTGATCTCTCACGGACGCTGCTCTCCCAGCGGCTCAAGCGACTGGCCCAGCTGGAGCTTGTCATCCGCAACGATGAAACCGGCCCCCGCGGCTCACGCCGCTACAGACTGACGCCGGTCGGCTACGGGCTGCGGCAGACCCTGGAGTCGCTCGGCCTCTGGGCGAGTCAATGGCAGGCGCCCTTCGAGAATGACCTGCGGGCAGGACTTGGCACACTGCTCGAACACATGGGCCGCAGCCTTGTGACAGGTTCCCTGCCCCGGAAGTCACTTGTCCTGGGGTTCGAGTTCGACAATGTCAGGGGAGCTCCCTTTCAAGGTTGGATCTGCAGAGAGAACAGCAAGACAACCGCGAGCATCGGCCGCTCAGAACGTGTCCCGGATCTTCAGATCCATGTCGCCCCGCGGGTCCTCTACGATCTGTGGTGGGGTCTTCGCCGCTGTGAGGATGCACGGCAGCTGGGCTCCATCGGATTTGTTGGTCCGCACGAGTGGGCTGCGGAGTTCTCCGGTTGGTTCACTCCTCGAGCAGCAGCTTCCTAGCGTTCAGCGCCCCAACTCCAGATGCCTCCGAGGATTGTCGGCTCGTACCTTTCCCTGTTTTTTCGCCGTTTGATCCGCGGTCCGGTTCCTTTTCTGGATGCAACACAGGATATGAAACAGGGTCTACACCCCTCAGCCGGGGGAGAGTATGGTCAAGTAAACAGAGGTGCCGTCGCCAAGCGTGCGTGTCTAAGAGACCACGTTATGTCGGCGCTGTTTTCTTGGAGGAACCGGGATGGCTGGATGGAATGCTGACACGGCTGCCGGCCCAGTAGGGGCAGGGACCGTCACCCTGGTCGAGGAAACTTCGTTCTGCATTTCCTTGCCCAATGGCGACATTCATCCTGAGCACCCGCATGGCCTGTTCGTCCAGGACACCCGCTTCCTGTCCCGCTGGAACCTGACAGTCAACAATCACCCGCTTGAGTCCTTGGCTGCCGAGACACGCGAGCCTTTCCGGGCCCTGTTTGCAGGTCGCGTTCCCCGCTCCGACGGATATGCCGACAGCCCGCTGATCGTCGAGCGGCTGCGGGAAGTCGGCGCCGGTCTCCAAGAACAACTTACGGTTCGCAATTACTCAACAAAGCCCGTCCAATGCGCGATTTCCTTGGAGGTTGAAGCGGATTTCGCGGACCTCTTCGAAGTGAAGGAAGCCCGGATTCAGCGAACGTGGAACGCAACCCGCCATGTCGACCGGGACCAGTTGACCATTGATGGCGCTTGGCAAGGCATGCGAAAACGGGTAGTCATTCAGGCGCCAGGAGCCGACGTGAAGCCGGAGGCGGTCACCTATCAGGTATCCGTCCCGCCGCACGGTCACTGGAGCGCAATTGTCAGTGCTACGGCTGAGGTCGAAGGCTCCGCCCGGAGCGCTGCACTTGTCCACCCCGATGGGGAAGGGGTGTCCCCAAGTGACCGGCGCCGCAAGGAATGGGTTGCCAAGATTCCGGTTGTACGCATGAGTAATCGATCCATTGAGCGGACATTACGGCGGAGCTACGATGACTTGGGTGCCCTCCGGATCGAGGACCCGAATCATCCCGAGCGTGTTGTGGTGGCTGCAGGTGCCCCGTGGTTCATGACGCTCTTTGGCCGTGATTCCTTGTGGGCCTCGGAAATGGCGTTACCGGTGGATCCATCACTCGCCCTGGGGACGCTGCAGACGCTGGCGGACCGGCAAGGAAGCGTTGTGGACCCGCTGACGGAGGAGGAGCCCGGCAAGATCCTGCACGAAGTAAGGTTTAGTGTCAACGCTGGCTTGGCCCTTGGAGGCAAATCGGCCTACTACGGAAGCGTCGACGCGACTCCGCTGTTTGTTGATGTGCTCGGAGCCGTCAGCCGGTGGGGATTCGGAGCAGATATCATCGCCAATCTGCTGCCTCACGCGGACCGCGCCTTGGAATGGATAAGTCATTACGGGGACAAGGACGGCGACGGTTTCGTCGAGTATGAACGCCTCAACGACCAAGGCCTGATAAACCAGGGCTGGAAAGACTCCTGGGACGGCATCAATTTTGCCGATGGAATGCTTGCCGAGCCTCCAATCGCGCTCTGTGAAGTCCAGGCCTATGTCTATGCCGCGTATACCGCGCGTGCCTGGATGGCATACGACGCGGGCGACACGGCACGGGGAGATGAACTCGCCGATCGGGCGGCGGAACTGAAGCGGAGATTCAACGAGCAGTTCTGGATGCCGGACCGGGGGTACTATGCAATCGCACTCGACGGCAGGAAGCGACAGGTGGACGCGTGTGCTTCCAACATGGGCCACTGTCTGGTCTACGGACTCGTAGACGAGGACAAGGCTCCGCAGGTTGCCGAGCGGCTTATGTCTCCGGAGATGTTCAGCGGCTGGGGTATACGGACCTTGGCCAGCAACATGGGCGCATATAACCCGGCCAGCTATCACAACGGCTCGGTATGGCCCCACGACAATGCAATCATCGCTGCCGGTCTGTTGCGATACGGCTTCGTGGCGGAAGCACAGCGCATTACCACTGCGATATTGGAAGCCGCCGAATTCTCGGGCGGGCGCTTGCCAGAGCTGTTTTGCGGCTTTAGCCGTGATCAATTCGCCGAACCCGTACCTTATCCAACAGCGTGTTCGCCCCAGGCTTGGGCAGCGACCGCACCGATCCTCCTGGTAACGAACCTGATGCGGTACGACGTTCATGTCTCCCGTCGGGGACTGTGGATGGATCCTGTGCTTCCGGAAGCCTATGGTGATCTGCACATCACCAACGCACCTGTTGGTGGCGGCCGGATCACCATCGACATCGATAGGTCCGGCCCCTCCATTCAGGGCCTGCCTGAGTGGATGGAATTTCGACGCGGACATCGGCCATGGATTACGGAACTGGTCGAACAGGCAGACCGCCGACGACGGAAGTAGGCAGCCTGACTGTCGTCAACACCCTCGATGTTACAGCGCCGCCATCCCCTCTGGGACGAAGCCGGCGAACAGTTAGATGATGACTTCTGGCACGCCTCCCGTTAGGCGCGGCGACTTGCCCAACGGGAGACGTGGCATGATGAGCGCTATCTTCAGCGCTCATCATGCCCGCACTTCACATGGCGCCTACGCGCCCGCTCAGTGCTCCGGCCAGTAGTCGTAGACGTCACTGGTCCCACGCATGAATTCGATAAAGACGCAGTCCCTGTCCCCGACGGTCCATGCTTCATGCTCCGGCGGCAGCATCATAAGATCTCCGGCTGAGAATTCCTCCTCGGATCCGGTACGCTGGCGCACCCCCAAACTGCCTTCCAGGATGTAGGCGACATGCGGCATAGGACACATATCCGTGTCGAGAATTCCGGTCTTGACCGCATCCTCCGTCACTGATGCCCCCACCGGAAAGCGGACGAGAACGGCGCTGGCCCCGTCAAGGGTCACCATCCTCTTCGTGATCCGCCCGATAGTGATGAGTTCGTAATTGTCCTCGTCGACAAAATTGGCCTTCTGCATGCGCGAGAGGTCTGTAGTCATAGTTCTTCGTCTACTCCTTCGTGGTTTAAGGCGTCAGCGGTGACGCCTTGCTTCAATTCAGCGCCCTGCTCTGTAGACCGGACAAGTACGAAAGCTGTACCGCCCCCGATACTGAACACACTGTTCCACGCAGTTGCCCTCTCCAGGGCGGAATATCCGACGACGTCCCTAAAGCCGGATTGTCAGAACCAGAGCCAGCGAAACAAACCCTGCAACCAATGTCGAGGCGCCAAGAGCGGCCGGAAGGAAGCCGTCGGCGGCCCGGGCAGGTGGCCCGTCCGGGGCTGTGAGAATTTGATGGTGCCGGAGGTATCGCCGACGGACCACAAACAGTAAGAGCACGGACTCCAGAACGCCCGCCACACCCAACAGCAGTGACCAGGGCCCCAGGATGGGCGGAAGGACCTTCATGGCGACGAGGGAGCCTGCGAGGAACGCAAGACAGGTCCGTTGCCAGGCCAGACCCGTGCGCTCCGGTTGGAGACCGGGATCGAAGAGCCCGGTCACTTCAGAACGATTCCAATCAGAACCAGGACCGCAACCGCTACCAGCAGAACAGTCAGGGGGAGCGAGAGGATCGTCGGGGGAAGAGGTGAACTCTTCCGCAGGGCCTGTTCCGTCCTCGTCCACCCGCCCCAGGCCTGGATGGCCGACATGATCCCGCTGAGGATCAGCAGGATGGACGCAGAGAGCCGGTACCCGGGATGGATGCCGAGGCCCAGTGCCTCGAGAGCGACCCCGCCGGCGAGTAAAGCCAGTGCGGTGCGGATCCACGCCAGGAAGGTGCGTTCATTAGCGAGGCTGAACCGTGGATCCGGTTCATCTCCCTGGCTGAAGACTCTTTTGGGAAAGCGATTGAGCTCAGCCAACTGTCTCGCCTTCTCCGGCTTTGTTGACGCGGAACATCGCGTTGGAGTGTTCGGTCCATTCGTCGACGCGGACCCGGACTGCCGTGCGCGGGTTGCGGATCGCGTAGGGCGCACCGAAGTAGTGGGTGGTCATGGCATCGATGATCTGGAGGTCCTTGTCGTCGAAGAATTCAACGGCGGTTCCCAGAACGGTGACGGCCTCTGTCCAGTCATCATTCGTCAGGACGGTGAGTGACACTCGCGGGTCCTCGCGAAGGTGTTGGAGCCGGCCCCCGCGGGAATTGCCCGAAGCAATGCTCAGAAGGATGTGCCCGGCATCTTCAACGAGATACACAATCTGGACGCTGACAGGGCGCCCGTCGGAGGCGACCGTGGACATGACTGCAGGATTGGGTTGGGAGATGAAGTCGTACACGTGCTGGGGGAGAGCGGGCATGAGGGCGCGCCTTTCAGGGTGGGAACGGGTACGCCAGAATGCCCCGCACGCTCGACTGGTACGCGCGCCGGGCAACTGGGCCTGGCAGGTGCTGTGGTTACTGCTGAGAGTTTCCCCAGGTAGCACGAAGCTGGTCAAGGTACACCCGGAGCTCCGCGACCATTGACATGCTGTGCGGTTCGGCCACCCATTGCTGCTGGAGCCCGTCAAGCACAGCGATGGTGTTGCGGACGATGGCTTCAACGGGGGCGTCCGGGAGGATCTCGCCCGTTCGCTTGCCGTCCTCGATGGCTTGGGTGAGCCATTCCCGGGTGCTGCGGTAGTGATCGAGCATCCATTGGTTTGCCGGGTGTTTGGCTTCGGTGGCTTCTGCCGAGATCCGGACGAACAGGCCGATCCACTCCGGCCGGGTGGAGTTGCGGGCAACGAGGGCGACGAGCGAGTCGAAGGCCGCCCATCCCATGGGTGCCGCGCCTTCTCCGAAGAGGAATTCGCTGTCTTCCTTTTCTCGCTGTTCGAGCACCGCAGTGAGCAGGGCGGTCTTGTTGGGGAAATGGTGGAGGAGGCCTGACTGGGACAGCCCAGTCCGGAGTGCTACCTCGGCGATGGAGGATTTGTTGTACCCGCTGGTCGAGAACAGCTCAATCGCCGCCTGAATGGCCTTGGCCCGGGCGATGTCGCCGGCCTTTTCCGTGCGGTTCCGCTCGCGTTCAATGCGGTAGCCGGGTGGGTAAGACATGCCTTAGGACTCCTGTCCGTTTTCGAGCGGAACCGTGATGCGGGGATCGCCGAGGCCACGCGCAATCACGATTGAACCGCCGGAGAGCGGCAGCCATCCGTGTTCTTCCACGTCCCAGATCCGCTGGGTTCGGAGATCACACTCAACCTGAACAGTAGCGCTCTGCCCGGGATCGAGGGAAACCTGTGCCCATCCGATAAGACGTGCAGGCTGATCCTCGCCGGCGGGGACGCGATAGACCTGCACGGTTTCCCTGCCGGAACGCTGACCTGTGTTGGTCAGGGCCACGGCAACGGCTTTAACCCCCGTCCCGTCCTGCCCAGTGATGTGCGCTGAGGTGTAGTCCCAGGAAGTGTAGCCGAGGCCGTGGCCGAACCAGAACAAGGGCTGTGTCCCGGATTGGTGCCATCCTCGGTAGCCTACCCGCGGCCCTTCCGCGTACTCGAGACGCCCGTCGGTGGGCATGGTCCCCCAGGCCGGCCCTTCGCCGTCACGGGCGGGGAAGGTGGTAACGAGTCGCCCCGACGGTTCGATGTCACCGGTCAGCGCTGCAGCGACTGCGTCTCCTGCTTCCTGCCCGGGGAGCCCGGCGAAGAGCACGGCGTCGACATTATCAAGCCAGGGCATGAGGACCGGTGTGGCGGCGTTCACGATGACGACAGTACGCCGTGCGACGGCGGCGACGGCGGCCACGAGGGCGTCCTGGTCGCCGGGCAATGCCAGCGTTTTCTTGTCCTGGCCTTCGGTTTCCTGTTCCTGGGTGTTGCCGACGACGACAATGGCAGTGTCAGCCGATGCCGCTGCCACCACGGCCTCACGGATCGCGGCGGCGGCGGGGCGGGCGGCCGCTGTGACGACGAGCCCGATGATTCTCATTTCGAAGTGGGGCCCGGTGGTGGCGGTAATCCTGGCGCCGGCTTCCAAGGGCACCACTGCGACGTGGCTCTTGGGCCGGTGAAGGCCGCCGCCGGGACCATCATGCGGGGTTACGGCGAACGTCTCGTGGTGGCCGGGCGCCGTCACGGTCCATTGGCCGGGTCCGATCACGCCGACGCGCATCCGGGCCGGTGACGACATGGCGACGTCGGCCGAGAGCTCGATCCTGGCCGCATTTGCGAGCCAACCATCGTCAGCTACTTCAAGTTCGGCTACGTCAAAGTGGCGGGACTCAATGACGTTGCCCTGCTCGTCGAGAGCGCGGACCCGCATCCCGGGAGTGCCGTTTTCGGGATCGCGCACAGTCGAGGCAGGCGCGGCCACCATTCGCGTCCTGGTTTCCACCCCGTCCACGATCGTGACCCCCGGGCCGAGCGCGGACGTAAGGCCATCTGCGATGCTCACAATGTGCGGCGGGCGGACCCGGGCGGAGCCGCCGCCCTGGGCGACGGTGTCAGTAGCGTGGCGACCGATCACGGCCACGGTCCCCGTTTCGTTGGCGAGCGGAAGGGTGGCGTTGTCATTCTTGAGCACTGCCATGCCCTGGGCAGCGATCCTTCGCAGCTGTTCGCGGCGGACTCCGCTGTCGGGCCGGGCAATGTCAGCGGGCCAGTCACGCCGTGTGCCGAAGGCGCCGACCCGGGCGGCAAGAATCAGTAACCGGCGAACGTGGTCATCGATGGCTTCTTCGGGGACGTCGCCGGAACGCACGGCTTTCTCCAGGGATGTGCTCCAGACCGTTTCGGGCCCGGGCATCACCAGGTCCAGGCCGGCGTTCGCGCTTTCCGCGGCCGTCTTTGTGGCGAACCAGTCGGACATGACAAGCCCGTCAAAGCCCCACTCTTTTTTCAGGATGTCATTGAGGAGCTCATCGTGCTCCGTGGCGGTGACGCCGTTTACGCCGTTGTAGGAGGCCATCACGGTCCACGGCTGCGCGTCGTGATTCACGATTTCGAACGGCAGCAGGTAAAGCTCCCGCAGGGTCTGTTCGTCAACGACGCAGTCAACAGTGGTGCGCTGTATTTCGGATTCGTTGGCGAGGAAATGTTTCGGGGACGCTCCGATGCCCCGGCTCTGGAGGGAGCGGACATAGGCGGCCGCGAGGACACCGGTGAGGTACGGGTCCTCACTGAAGCACTCGAAGAGGCGACCACCCAGGGGAGTGCGGTGGAGGTTGATCGTGGGGCCCAGGACGATGTGGGTCTGCTGGTCCATGGCTTCCTCTGCCAGAAGTGCGCCGACCTCGTCGAGCACGCCAGAGTTCCACGTCTGCGCCAGCAGTGTGGCGTTCGGCAGCAGGCAGCTCTCGCGACCACCGACAACTTCTTCACCACGCACACCGGTCGGGCCATCAGACATGACAATCTCGTCCAAGCCAATGGAAGCATCACCCCAGAGGCTGAACATCTTTGCACCGGAAAGCAGCCGGATCTTTCCTGTCAGGTCAAGGGACTGCACCGCTTCATCTATGAAGTCCGACTGCACGCCGGACACGACAGGAAGATCAGTGGCAGGAACGCTCATCGGAAGACTCCTTCGTCAGGAAAGTGGCGAATTTCGGGACTGGTGCCCCTTCTGTTGTGCTTCGAATCACAACGATAGCACGCCGACCGACTACACGGTCGGTAACGCAAGGTTTGCGCGACGAAAAAGTAACGATTTGATAAACCGACCGCATACTCGGTCGGTCTGCGGTACTGTGGTTCCTATCACACGGGCTACGTCTGGCCCGCCTCCCCTCTCCCAATAGAAAGCAATGAGACCCATGGTTGTGTCTGATTCTGCTGCAGGACCCGAAGCGCCCAACTCGTTGTCCTACGCTCCCGTCCCCGTCGAAAAGGCCCAGGCCAGTGTCATCACAACGATGGTGCTCGCGCGGCTGGGACTGATGATTGCCCTTTTTATGCCCATCGTCGCCGGCATGACACTCAAGGTGCAGTCTCTGGTTCCGGGACCGGACGTTGCCGCCACACTGGGCACCGTCATCTCCATGGGCGCGTTCGCAGCCCTCCTCTTCGACCCCGTTTTTGGCCGCCTTAGCGACCGCACCGTCGGACGTTTCGGCCGCCGCCGTCCCTGGCTGGTTGCCGGAGCTTTGGGACTCCTGGCATGCCTGGCCGTCATCGCCACGGCCCCGAATGCCGTAGTGCTGGGCATCGGCTGGTTCTTCGCGCAGGCTCTCGGCAACGCGGCGGTCGCTGCACATACGGCGACCCTGGCAGACCAGGTACCCCAGTGGCAGCGAGGCAAAGTAAGCGGCATGATCGGCATTGCTTCCCAGGCAGCCTCCCTCGGCGCAGCCTATTCGGCAAGCCTTTTCGGGCAGAACATGCTCCTACTCTTCCTGGTCCCCGGCGTCCTCGCCCTGGTGCTGGTCCTTGTCTTCGCCTTCGTACTGCCGGACCGGCCAATGGAGCGCCGCCCTGCCTCAGAAGGCGGGTTGCGGACCGCCCTGAAGACCTTCTGGGTAAACCCCCGCAAGAACCCCGACTTCGCGTTCGCCTGGGTCTCCCGCTTCCTCGTCGTCCTGGCGATGTTTATGTTCGTCACCTTCCGCCTCCTGTACCTACAGCAGGATCTGGGCCTGTCCAAACAGGATGCGGCCGGCGCACTGGCAACCGGCGTTCTCATCTACACGCTCGCCTTGGTTACGGCCGGCCAGATTGCCGGATGGATCTCCGACAGGCTAGGGCGGCGGAAAGTCTTCATTTGGACCTCGGCCATAATCTTCGGCATCGGCACCTGGATGCTCACTGCGGCCGACTCCACCAGTGGGTTCTACTGGGCGGAACTGGTCATCGGCATTGGCTTTGGCATCTACATCGCTGTTGACCTCGCCCTCGTCATCGATGTCCTTCCGAATCCTGATGACACAGCGAAGGACCTCGGCGTATTCAACATCGCCATGACAGGTCCGCAGACACTCGCCCCGGCGGTCTCGGCAGCCCTGGTTACCATGGGTGGTGGCCGTTACGACCTCCTGCTCGCCGTAGCGGCCGGGATCGCCCTGTTGGGGGCATTGACGATCCTCCCCGTGAAGAAAGTACGGTGACACTGTCCTTATGACTGGCCCCCGCATCGGGTCAGATGTGCCGAAGCAGGGGGACTTTCTTCGATGAACTAAGGAATGGGCAAGCGCCCGGCTGGGAAATCCAGCCGGGCGCTTCGTCATAACCGGTGTGTTGAGGAATCGTGCCGGCACACGAAAGATCCGTAAAACCATCTCTCATCGAGGCCTGACCGGCGGACCATCCGAAGGTTGTCCATCGTGCACACGGTGGACCATGACACAAAGCGAAGATTGGCGCTGTGGCGACGCTGACTGAGCCTCTGTTGGCGTCGTTACGGAGGGCCGTTCCAGCCGGGCCACACTTTGCTTCCTATACCCCTGGGGGGTATGCTTTCAACTGTTGTCAGTGACATGGTATGTCCCGGCGTGTGCCCTGCACCGCCCCTCACGGCCCGTCAACCCCAGCGCCATTGATGCTTCGTCAAGGAATGGAAACTGGCATGTTTGAATCTGCAAACCGCACTCAACTGCTCCTGGCCCCATCGGGCGCGGCGTGCAGTTGCTGCTCATCAGAACCCTTTTCGCCACCCGCCTTCACCCCGGCTGCTGCTGAGCTCACCCTCGAGGGCCTAACCTGCGGGCACTGCGCCCGCACTGTTGAGAAGGCCGTCTCAGCCCTTGAGGGCGTGGAGTCTGTGGCTATTGAGCTCGTTCCCGGCGGCCGTTCCCACCTCCTTGTAGGTGGTAAGGCCGCCGGAGCCGCTGTGCGTCAGGCCGTCATGTCCGCCGATTACACAGTTGTAGGCGACTGAGCCCCTGCAACTTCCCGAGCCCCTGCTGGTTGCACTCAAATCCGGCGCCCCTCCCGAAAAAGGAGACGCGAGGAAGGGCACGTGCAGCCAGCAGCGAACGATTCCCCCGGCAGGTCCACCACAAACGGACTGAACCGGCAACGGGGAGGATTCGACTTTCGCGGGGTCCTGTTGGCGACGCCCCAAATTCAACAGAGTGATGCCCCCTCGGGGTTTCCAAAGCTTCTGCGGGCCGCTGCCCGCCAATCTAAGAGGAGATGTTATGACCGGAAAGCCAGGCCAGCAGCGCGGATTGGTACCGCTGCTGGTGATCGCGACCGCCCAGCTGATGTTGGTGCTCGATGACTCCATTGTGAACATCGCGTTGCCAAGCATCCAGCAGGAACTCCGGGTGAGCGCCGTGCATCTGCCCTGGATTGTGAATGCATATATCCTCGCATTTGGCGCTCTGCTGCTCCTGGGCGGCCGGCTTGGCGACCTCTACGGCCGGCGCCGCATCCTGCAGGCAGGCCTCACCCTCTTTGTTGTGGCTTCCCTGGCCGGTGGCCTCAGTCCCAACAGCGATACGCTCATCGCTGCCCGCGCGATTCAGGGACTGGGAGCAGCACTGGTTGCGCCCAACGCCCTGGCCCTCATTGCGACAACCTTCTCCGAACGCAAGACCCGTGATGCAGCCCTGTCGCTGTACGGCGCGATGTCCGCTCTCGGAATTGTGGTGGGATTGCTTCTTGGTGGCGTCCTGACCGACACCCTCGGCTGGCGGTGGGTCTTTTTCATCAACGTACCCATCGCCATCCCCGTGCTCCTGGGCAGCCGGACCTTGGTGAGCGCAGGACGGCGCGCCGGGAGTCTCGATGTCAGGGGCGCCGTATTGGGAACCAGCGGCATGGTCGCCCTGGTGTACGCAATTACCCGCTTTGGCGAGGAGGGTTTCGCGGATCCTCTGGGCCTTGGTCTGGTAGCCGCTGCAGCCCTGCTGCTGGCTGCCTTTATCGCCCTGCAATCCCGCAGCAGCACGCCGCTGGTCCCACTGGGGCTGTTCCGGAACCGTGGCCGCGCTGGCGCATACGCCTCCATGCTGCTGCTAGCCATTGGTCCCATGGGCAGCTTCTACGTGATCACCCTTTATCTCCAGCAGGTTCAGCATTACAGCCCTCTGCGGACCGGTGCCAGCTGGCTGCCGTTCGCGGCAGGGCTGGTGCTCGGGGCAGGGGCCGCGCCTAAGCTGCTGCTGAAGATGGCCGCGCGCCTCATCGCAGCAGCGGGGGCACTGCTCAGTGCCGGGGCTGCCTTCTGGTTCTCCTTCATCCAGGTAAACACGAACTACTGGCTCTACCTGGCACCGGCCATGTTCATCCTCGCCCTTGGGTTCGGCCTCGGCATTATCGCCCTGACCCAGGCCGCCGTATATTACACGAAGGAAACGGAGGCCGGAATTGCCTCTGCGCTGCTGAACTCGGCCCAGCAAATTGGCGTTGCCCTCGGACTGGCCGTTTTGGCAGGCGTTGCTGCAACGGTCAGCAACAGCAGCCAGCATTCGGCCGTCACCGAGGCAGGCCAACTGGTCGCCGGATACGGCAGCGCACTTGCCGTCGCGGCTGGGCTGCTGGTGGCTGCAGGAATACTGGCTGCAGCTACCTTGCCTTCCCGAACCGCGGCACAGGCCAACGCCCCCGCTGCGGCCGGAATTCATTAGGCGGACCCGCACAGGGACTGTCTCCGGCGACGAGAAGGTACAGCATGCGCGCCCCGGTGCCGGGGCGCGCATGCTTGGTGACAGGTATCGTCCGCTCGAAAAGCGCAGCTAGAGCCTCGCCTAGATACCACCGGGTCACCGTTCAATAGCCGGGACCTCGCGGAACGCTTCGAAGCGGCGGTTGGCCCGGGCTTCCCCGCCCCTATGGGCAGTTTTCCTGGCCGCTAACAACCCGGTTCTGCGCTTCAGGGGATCCCCCAATCCGACTTTGTTCCGCCAGCCTAGCCCTGGTGTATCCCCATTCTGGAGGACATGCCATCGGAATTTGTAGGTCTTCAGGTACCCACGAGAACCCCAGAGTTGGTCGGACCGATCCTGGCTACCGTCCACAAATCAGCCAGAACTTCGGTGTCAGCAGGGCGCGCACACATGGTCTTTACGCTTTCCTGCACCTCCGGGAGCGCACCCTTAAGTATGTTGGTGGTGCGGCCTCGGTAATCACGGAATTGGAACAGCGCCAGTTGCGGTCTACGATCCGTTTACCCCGGGGATTCCAGGTGCAGGGCGGGCTGCCGGACACCTACGCGCCAAACATCCCATGGAAACAGGATCCGACACGCCGCGTATGCCACTGAAGCTTCCATGCGCGAATCGTGTGCAATACTGAAGTTCAGTCTTTGCCGCGCCCGCGGCACCGATGCCTGTTCAGGAGGCCTGCCGTGGTTCCAAACTCTCCCACCGATGCACTCGGACTCCATGCTCCGACAATTCGCGACTTGCTCGTTCAGGCTGCGCGATCCCGGCATAGCCGTTTCGCCGAGGCGCACCAGATTTCGGAATCCCGGTACGCGATGGGGTTTGGCACCCAGTGGCGGGACCTGCTCGATGACGCCCACGAAGCACTGACGGCGCGCGGTTTTCAGTCGTACAAACTGCCTCCGGCCAATTACAAGCTCCCCGTGGTTAATGACTGCCTCGTCTATCTGTGGAGGGTTCCTGAAGCTGTTGACGCGGTTGCCTCATTCGCGACAAGCCCGACGAAGAGGAACGGGTTCATCGCGCCGCCTCTGGATCCGATGTTGTTCGACCCGGCATTGTTGGCTGGTCCTGAGCCTGTCGAAGCTGCAGACGACGAGACAGAGCTCGAGCGTGTCGTACGCGAGGTCGGCGATACGATGCCGCTGGTGCTTGTCATGATCCAGTCTTCACCCCGTCAGTTGCAGTCGATCGAATGGGCAATCGCTGAACTCAACCATGTGACCGACGAGGTTGTGCTTCGCGGGCATGAATCCATCTGGCAGCCGGAACTAAATGCGGCCGACGCGTCGTTCGATGTCGAGTCGTTCGATAGTGGTGTGCCGGTCGTGCCCGCCGTCGAGCTGCAGAAGCAGGAGGCTACGCAGTCGGATGCGTGAGGACACTCCGAGTCTGTTCGAATTCTCCGGCTCCGGGCAGACGCATGGACGATTTGAGCCGGCACGGCTGACCCAGGCCCGGGTTCGTGCCGGAGTGAGCAAGACAGACCTTGCCGCCGAAGTCGGGGTATCCGCTGCAGCTATCGGACAGTACGAAGCTGGAGTCAACTCGCCCCGCCCTGACGTTCTTGACAGCTTGGCACGGGCCTTGAACGTTCGCCCTGGCTTCTTTGGCATCGGCCGTCCTCTGGCACGTATCGATACTGTGAATGCCCATTTCCGGAGCTTGAGGTCCGCCCGTGTGAGCGATCGGCAGAAAGCACTGGCCACGGCGGCGATGGTGTGGGAACTGACGTTCGCCCTTGAACGGTACGTGAAACTTCCCGAGGCTGATCTACCTGCCGTGACGACGGGGACATCGCCGGCGGATGCAGCCGTGTTGTTGCGCCGGCACTGGGAACTGCCCGACGGGCCCGTCAAACACCTCGTCGCCACGGCTGAATCCCGTGGCATCGTGGTGGCGGTGCGACCCCTCGGTGAAATTGATGCGGTTGATGCGTTCTCAGTAGTGATCCTGGATCGTCCCATCATCATCACGACGCCTCGCCGGAGCGAAAACGTCTTCCGGCACCGCTTTTCGATCGCACATGAGATTGGGCACCTGCTGCTACATACCGATTGCGTTGAGCACAGCGCGGCGATCGAGAAGGAGGCCGACGAGTTTGCTGCAGCATTCCTGACCCCCTCGTCCTCGATGGATGCAGCGCTCCCGCAGCGTCTCGACCTGGCAGCCCTGGACCGGCTCGGCAGGACTTGGGGTGTCTCGCCGCACTCGCTAATCCGCCGGATGGTCGAACGTGGCCGCACGACAGAGTCTTCAGCACGCCGGGCCTACCAGCGCCTTGCCGTGCTCGACGATCCCGATGCCGACCCGACCAGCTCCTACGCAGGAGAGGTTCCAACGCTACTGAGGAAGGCCGCCGAGTTGGCCGGCGACAACGGGGCCGGAATACCTGCGCTTGCTGACGTCTTGAAGCTCAGCACCTCGCAGGTGCGGGATCTGCTCGGAACGGCAGATCAGCGCCCGGTTCTTCGAATCGTCTAAGGCGTCATATTCAACAGGGGAGTGAAGATGGTCGAGAAAAAGCAGTCGGGAAGACGCACTACGATTTACCGCTTGACAGGGGTCTCGGACTTCGAGGATGCGATCCGCCGCAAGTACCTCGATCGGGAGGGCTTCGATCACCGGAGCGTCGAGGTGGGGAAGCGACCTGCCTACTTGGTGGCAGGTGCCATGTCCAAGGACAGGGCGGATTGGTGCTCGACGGTGACGGCTCTCACCGGAGACACCGTCGAGATTAGCGGCGTCACGCCAGCGGGCGTGCTGTTGGTGAGGCCGAGCGGGGACCAAGTGGCAGAAGGCGGCATCGCCTATGCACTGAGCTACGGGATGGGCTTCCAGCTGCTCGAGCCCAGCAGGATAGACAACCTGTTTGGGCAGCGCATCGCGATCCGAGCAGCGGATCCTGGTAAGCTGCGCTCCCTCACAGTCACCACGATGGACGAGCGCTCGCGGACGTCGCGCGCGACCATCCCGCAGGGTGATGGCCTGTTGGGCTTCGGCGTCGGTGATGTCGGGGAGGCCGTCAGCCGGATCGTTGCGATCGCGGATTTGCCGAAACTCTCCCGATCTGATGGCGAACCCCTACAGATCCGGGGATCGGACGCACTCAACGTCCCGCTGGGCCTCACCGCTGAGGAGGTGCTCGCGGATCTGGATGTGCTGGAGGACCTGCTCGCGGCTGACCCCCTCCCGTCCCTCAAGATCCTCGAGCAGCTGGCGGCGGTGAAGAACCCTGAAACGAGAGAGCGGCTCGACGGGCTCCTTTCGAGCGCCTTGGACGGCATCGGCGGCAACGTCGGACTGGCGTGGCCTCACGAAAGGGTGGACGAGAACGGCACTCCGGACTCTTGGGTCCCTACCGGACTGTGGCCACGCGGGCGGAACGGTGTTCGTCCGGGGCACCCAGAGTGGTCAGAGATACGAGCAGCGCTGAATGAGCTTCCTGCCGGGAAGCGCCTGGCCCGTCTGGACTCCGCGTCCATACAGCTGTGCCGTGACGCGGAAGGGGAACAGCCGATCAGCCAGGCAATCCCTCTCAGGCGGTGGGTCGCGTTCGAGGGCGATCTCGACGGCCGGACCTACGCGCTCTACGACGGCTCCTGGTATCAGGTCCACCACGACTACGTCGAGAACATCAACCGGATGACCAAAGAGCTCTTCGATCGCCCGGTAGACGATCTGGATTTCCCGGAATGGCACGCTGCCGATGACGAGGAAGCGTACAACAAGGCTCTGGCCGCCGCGCTGGGAGGGATTTGCCTTGATCGGAAGCTAATCACCACTGACCTTCACCGCCGAGGGATCGAAGCGTGCGACGTATATCTTCCGGACGCGACGCTGATCCATGTGAAGAAGACCGAGAAGTCCGCTGCCGCGAGTCATCTCCTGGCGCAGGCGCTCGTGTCCGCGGACGCTCTATGCAACGACTCTCAGGCGAGGGAGAAGCTGAGAAGCAGAATCAAGGCGCTTGGCGGTAATGCAGATGGGCTGGGGTCGAAGCCCTCGAGGGTCGTACTAGCCATGCATCGGGGTGAGGGGAAACCGGTGACTGCGAAAACCCTTTTCACTTTCACAAAGGTTAACTTGGTCAGACAGGCTGCGTCGCTCGAGGAGCGAAGCGTTTCGGTGCGTGTGGTATCGATCGAAGGTGCCAGCACCTGAACCATGGCTTAGGAGGTCGCGCCGTGCAAGGCCCTGCAGGATGTCGTGGCTTTCCGGCTAAGTGCCCAGCCGCCACTCAGGTTCAACCCACCTTGAAGTCCAGTCAAGGGGCTCGCTCAAAGAAGCGACGCGGCTGAACTCCTCGAAGTACGAATGGGCGATGACTGGGTCGTGGATCACCACGGCGTTCTCGAACGAGAAGCTGGCGTTCCTGGTGAAGTTGAAGGAACCCGTCCAGACGCTCTCGGCCTCAAGAGTGATGGAGTCAGCCATCTCCAAGCCCCCCACAACGTCGCCCGGAACTGCCGTCTGGCGTAGACGGACCAGGAATTTGTGATGCATGCGCGGGCTGGCTCGTTTTTCGGCGGCCAGCTGTCTATTGTCTGCTGCCACGGCCATTCGTGCTACCCGCATTCTCACATGTCCGACGAGAGCCGGGGGATTAACACGGCTCAAGGGATTTGGAGTTGTAGCGCCTGTTCACCTGTGCACGGGCTGGGAGGGCCTCGAGGAGTCCTGGTCTGCACATGATCTATCTTTGGGTTGCAGTTTGTTTCACTGCGGTGCGGCCGATAACTTCGTGACCGACAACTGACAATCGTCGCGGATCTTGAGTGTTAGCGACACCAGCAATCTCAGGAGCAGCACGTAGGCCTGTCTGTGTGCAGCCAAATCGCCAGGATCGGCGTTGGTTCCATGCAGGTACCTGTTGCGAAGATCTGGGCCATCACTGAACTCGCTCTTGTTCAGGTAGAAGTTGAAGTAGTTGGCCTCAGCGGAGGTCAGAAGTGTCGAACTGAACGCTAACCATCCCTTGTCCACGAGGGCAAGCGCAGCAGCTGATTCGTCCTCTCCGTAGTGGCCGAATGCGCCTGCTTCCTGGTTATAGATATCGCTGAGAACGAGAATCAGCGCTGGCTGGGAGAACTCGATAAGGCCGGCATCGACCGCTACCAATCCCTCGGCGATTAACCAATCGACGGATGTCTTCTGGTAATAATGAAGCGCGTCGTAGGGCAACTCATTCTCTGTAACCAGCTGGACAAAGCTCTTGGCTCGCAGCGACTTATTTATATAGGTAAGCCTCGACTGGTCGTTGAACAGGAGATGTAGCGCGGGCTCACAATCGCTGGGTGACTTCATACGCAAGTACTTATGTTCGATGAGGCTGGGGATCTCACTCCACGGCCTTGGTGCAGATGTCATGCGCAGGAGTTCGGGATCGAGTTCGCCCTCGTGACAGTAGAGAGTGAACTGCCTGGCGATACTCTCCATCTCCGCGGAGATGTGCCGGCACCGTTCAAGAAATGAACTGTTCGTGCTGGAAGGGGTGTAGTAGAAGCCCGCTGCATCATATTGGCTGGTGAGTTGTTCCCGGAAGAACGCCGCCACGACGTCCTCGACCTCGATACCGTTCTGGCGGAGGAACTCTCCGTAAGCATGTGTTCCTTGCATCGTCAGCGCATCCAGGTGCTTGAACGCCTGACCTCTGGGATACGAGTCCTTTCCCGCGACGAAGAGCCCTTCGAGGGTACCCATCTGCGTTTTGAACGATGGCATAGTGAGCAGCCCTTGACGATCCGCATAACCCACCACTGCGGCGAAGTTTGCGAGCACCGACTCCGGCTCGAAAGTGGCGGACAGATATCGCCCACCGAAGGAGCGTATGTGGGTCATCCCGCCTTCCTCATGCTCGATGTGGTCGAGCACGGGCTCGTGCTGTTCAGTATCGATACTGATGCCAAAACGGCTTTTCACCAGTGTGTTCGTCTCGTCCGTGAAAAGCTCTTCGATGAGCACTTCGTAGCGCTTCTTGGCCTGAAGCCGGATCTTCGGAGTGATCCCGAAGTCGGGATTGTCGTTCGCCTGGGCAATCGCTTCAACGTGATTAGGGTGTGGTGATGCACTTTCGATGTATGCGCTCAAAAGCTGTTGTGAGTCCACGCCACTGAAGCTCGCGGGGAGGTGATATGCGGGATCGAAGTCTTTGATCAGTCGCATTCTGACTAGTAGCTCACCGTGTTGAGCGCTGGCGAGGAGCGCGTCGCGAAGTCGTCGGTCATGTCGCTTTACGAACCTGGGGTTGGATAGCATGATCGCCAATGGCATGCCCGATTTCAAAAGTGCATCGAAGAGTGCCTGTCCGCCGACCTTTTTGGCGACTTCGTGTCTGTCGAGAAGCAGTATCAGGTCATCCGCATATTCGTACTCGAGGTCGGCCAGCAGTTGGTCGAGGTCCGATGTCTCGAAGCAGGCGAAGAACGAAGCGACTTGCCTTCGTGACTCCCGCGCTGACTGCGCCAGGTCCTGTCGCTCCTGTTCCGTAAGGGAGCGGGGAACGACGTTGTGCTCCTCGAAGGCTAAGGCGTTGTGCAGCTCGAGCGCATCGTTCAGCGAGTGGACCTCGCGGCCGTGAGAATAGTCTTGAATCAGCTTGGCCGCTTGTTCACTTAGCCATCCGCTGGCGAGATCTCGTGGGCCGTAGAACTTGACCCTTTCAGATGACTGCGAGTGTTCCATTGGCTCATGGTAACCGCAGATTCTTCATCGAACCGCGCTGGTTGTGCCGAGCTCACTCACGGAATCAGCGGCGCATCTGTACAGCGACAAATCGTCTATGTCCTTCCGTGCGGTCCGTGTGGGCTCCACCCGTCGAGAAACGGCACCAGGTCTTCATCGCGATAGTTTCCAAGGACGGGAATCTTGATGGGCTGAAGCAGGGGATCTTTGGTGTCAATGTAGTCGCGGGCCCATGTCAGCCAGGCCAGCCCGCGGTTCACCAGCTCTATGTCCGGTTCTGAGCCCAGCCTCGTCTCAAGGGCGTCCACGTACTTGCGCAGCATGCTGGCTTCTGACCAGGCGTCTGCCTGCATCTTGAGCTGCTCGGCCTTGTGATGGTCCTGGATCCGTATGCGGGCGCGCTTCATGGCGGCTTCCCACCGGCGCTGTGTTTCCTCCTCCTTGAGGCGTGCTTGCTCGCGTTTCCACTCGTTTTCCAGATGCTGAATTTCAATTTCGCGCAGTATGGACGGCAGGGCGCTGTCGAGCTGCTGCCGCTTGCCGTCACGAAACCGTTCTCGGCGACCGTTGGTTGAGTATCTTTGTGTCAACTCCAGTTGGAGCCGCCCCGTTGATACGAAATCGGTGTTGTTTACCAGCGTCCAGGACTGGTTGCGGGAGTTGTATTTGGAGATGTATGGCCTTGCGGATCCGCCGTTCGGGGGGAGTTCCCGCATTTCCAGTGGGACGGTGGTTGTGCCGATCGTGATGGCGATGTCGCCATCGAGAGTTGTGGTTCCGCGGGAGTTGGTGCGTTTGTGGCTCGACGGCAGTGTGACCTCGTAGCCGCGGGCTGTACTTTCGGTGGCCAGTGCGTGCAGCAGTTTGGCTGCACGGGCGACGTGCTCTTTCGACACTCCCCGTGTGCCGTCCCGGAACACTTTGGCGACCGGGTGATATTTGCCCACCGTTTCCGGGATCGGGACCGGACGCTCGTCGACGTCATCAGGGAAATGGCGCGCCCACCGTGCCTCGTACTTTGGGCTCTGCCACGACCCGACGCTCGTTATCTCGAGCTTGTAGCCTTTCGGGCGCAACGCTGACTTCATAACGCCGCGGATCAGGGCATCGTTCACTGCGGCATGCCGGTAGCCGCCTTCGACCTCCAGGACGCCATCGGCGGCAGTGAGCTTCAGTATGAATTTGTCGGCTTCAGATTCGTGGGTGTGATTGTTGCTATCGGAGTCATCGATGCTCTTGAGCAGCTCCACACCCAGCTGGGTGATCTTGGCCGTCCAGGTCGGACCCTTGCCAGTAATAGTGATGTATCGATCGTCCGCCAAGGCTCTGGCTGCTATCCGATGCGAGTAACCTTCAAAGACACCGCCCGGACAGCCGTCATTGATCCACTTTAAGACTTCGGACTGCAGAACGCTAAGTGGCTTATGGTGCTGGGGCAACGGATGCTCCAATCCGGGACGGTCCAGGTTCTGAAGGGCTCTCGTGCAACCATATAGCCCGGTCCAGGGCTCGGGGTTCTACGCCAAGGCCGGCGGCGGCGAGTTCGAGGAGCAGCCGCGCCCGTGCGGGTGCAAGCGTGAGGCCTTCGCCGAGGGCATGGGCTTGAGAACCTTCATCTGGCGATCCGACAACGGTTGGTAGCGGTTGACCATGTGGACCATTGTCTCCGGGGAGGGATGCATGAGCTAGGCGCGTTGCGCGGACAACGTGACGAAGAAGGGACAACTGATCCCCGCGGCTCGGGCACGCCTGCGGTGTGTTGCATAATCCGCCCGGGATCACTCCTAGAGTGTCGTCATGACCGATCACACGTATGTCTGGCTCCCCGAGCGCCATCTTGGCGTCGCCGCGACACTCTCGCACGCCGACGAGCTAATCGGGCAGATCGCGGATCTCCTCTTCGACTACCAGACGCAGCCAGACGACGTGATCGGCCTGCGCGAAGTGCCTGCCGGCAGGTTCAGCCGAACCGTTGTAGAGCGGGTGGCTCCGATCCCGCGCAAGGTGCCGCTGCTCGTGGCCGACGCGCTAGTGGCCCTGCGGGCAGCGCTCGAGCATGCGCTCTTCGCCGAGGTCGAGTTCTTGGACGGTGCTCCGCTCGACGAGAAGGCCGCCAAACTTGTCGAGATGCCGGCCTCGGATACTCATGAAAAATTTGCCGAGTGGAAGAAAAAGCGCGCCCGGAACGGTCCCCCATCGCTACGCGCCGGTGGCGAGCTGGCTCGTCGGATTGAAGCCTTGCAGCCCTTCCATCGGCACGCACAGGCGGAACTCCACCCGTTGGCGCGGCTCGTGCTTCACACGAACCATGCGAAGCACAGGACACCGGCGATCACGGCTGTCAGGCTGGCGGTCATGATCAGGGATGACCAGAAGCCTCGCTCGCTGCGTGATTACTCTCCGTTGCCGGAGGAGCCGATGCGTATTGGCGACATCATCGCAGAGACTCCCTGGGGCACTAAGGTCCCTGTCACCCTGTTCCCGACCGTGGGGATCAACCGGCCGGGCACGGACCGGTGGCCAGTGCTGATAAAGGAGCTTGATGAGATCTCCGGGTGGGTCCGCACGCAGGCGGTGCCGCGCCTTATCACCGGTACGGAACCGCCCGAGGCCCCGCTTCCGGCCCGCTACGAGATCACGGTCGGTCACGAAGACGAGCGTGAAGCGATGTCCATGGGGTCAAGGACAACCGCCGTGGATCGCTATCAACTGCGTCTCGGAGCGGCGTCAGCACGGATCGATCTGGCTGACTTGATCAGCAGGATCGACGGTTCCCCGGACAGGGGGCAGCTTGTGGCGTGGCTGGAACAGTTGGCCGACGCGGAGGTCATGGAGCGGGTGGGGCGGCTGGGAGCTGCCTTCAACTACGAGGCTGGCATCGTTTTGCGCAACGTCGAAATCTTGAATGGTCTGCGGGACGAGGCTCTGGCATTCGGCCGCGAGACGCAGACTGCAGGTGAGCACTGAGGCACCCTATTGAGGATACTGCGGTCACCTTCCACCCCTACTTCTGGGCTGGAGAGATCGTGCCTATTTGAAGGCCGAGGCTCTGTGCGATGCGAAGATGCTTTCGACTCGACGGGCTAAGGGCTGCTTCCGGATAGCCAAACTGAGCGAGGCGGATCTTGATGAGTTCGCGCGTTACCCGTTCGGCGACACGAAAGAGGTTTCCCTGGAATGGTGATCCAGCAGCCTCGTGCTCCATGACAGGTGATTCTGTGTCGTGAACGATGGCGTTGCGAGTATCTGCCAGGCACCAATACCAGTGGCCGAAAGAACTATACATGTTGGTCTTCCCATTGTATTCACGCGAAAAACACGGGGATGACTCCCGCCATAGGAACTCATCGGCACCGATCGTTCCAGTGACTGAACGGTAGATCTCTTCAAGAGCGCTGATGCCGGTCGCCGTCCCGGTCTTACCTGAGAGGGCCTCGATGGCCGTCTTCAGCTGCACGAGAATATCCGGCATGCTGTGAAGCGGCGAGTTCTCCCACGCGCGACCGTGCCAATGGAGTGCCGCCCAGACCTCACGCTTGGTCTTGGCAGAGTCATCTGACAGGGCTTCTACAGAAACGCGGTATACGGCGTCCAGAAGTCGGCTGTCGAGTGTGAGATCCGGAATCGTCACTAGACCCTCCGGGGCTGGCACAACAACAAAGTCATCATTCACGGTGCCGCCGCCAACGATTCTTCGATTCAGAGTGCCGCCGCGGGTGCGCACAAAGGTTCCGTTTTCGAGCGCGGTGAGTTCACCCACAAAGAACGTCGCCACTTCAGCAGTGGCAAGGTTTAATGCGGGTGCTTCCCAGGGGATTTCGTTTCCGTTGCTGGTGTTGGCGTCCGTCACCGCGAACAACACTGCGGCTTGCAGGGCACCTCGTTCATGTTCGCGGGCCTCGCCAGGATCAGGCTCTGGTTCTTTACGTCGAACGAGCGTTGCAGTCGTCAATCGCTGGCCGGCATCATCGCGAAACCGGGAAAGAAGTGCCTTCAGTGTCCGACCAAAGCCGTCAAAGGGCTCAGCAAGTTTTTTTGGGTCAAGCGGTTGCAGCACCCATGGCCCGACATTCACTTCCTCGCGCAGACGAAGATACGGGAACAGGTAGATTGCAGGCCGGTCAGTCACTCATTCAGTATCCTTGACGACCTCCGGCAGCCTGAATTAGGGGAGCCGCTTCAGCCGAGCTGGTTGGCCGGCCGGGTTCGGAGTCCCGGACACATTGCGGGGACATTGATACTCTGGGCAGAGGGGAAAGGGGGAACCGAAATGGGTCTCACAAGTCTTTTTCGGCGAAAAGGCGCAATCGCGACACCCAAAAGTCCAGTCGTGGCGGCGGGACCTGTCCCGAGCGCGCCCATGTCACCTGAGCTCCAAGCGGAACTGCGGGAAGCGTGGGCAGAACTAATTGAGGCCGCCAAAGCATCGAAAGTGAAAAACTTCCACGCCTGTACACGTACGGCCCGGCACTGGACGGAAGACCCGGCGGCAGTCAGAGCCATAGCGGCCACACTCCGTGAATTCCCGGCTACAGACAGCCAGCAGACGACATAGTGACCGACGGGCGGCCGCCCGAGGTCATCACAGCTCGCCGGAAGGCCGGCGGTCGAGATTTTCACTCAACTCCTGGGACGGCTTGCAGGGAATTGACATGCCGTCGGCGAGGATTGAGCCATGCCAAGCACATCCGCGGTCTAACCGCCGTGATCTACAAGCAGATTGGGTCCGTGTCGATGCTCCACCCTGTGCCCCCATGAAGAAGATGAGGCTCCGTTACGCCGGAGCGTGTCGGCTGTGCGGTACATCTCTTCCGGCCGGGACGGAAGCGATCTATGAGAGCGATACAAAGACCGTCCGCTGCTTGGAGTGTCCCACAGAGGCTGCCGAATCCACGTCCCACGACCTCGAACCGGCTTGTGAGGCGTTGCCAGCCAATGAGTCTGGAGTAGCCGGGTCGTCAGCCCGACGCGAGTATGAGCGTCGCAAAGCGAAAGACGAGGAAAAGCTCCGCGAGAAGTGGGGTCCATTCGGCGGCATCGCAGTCGCCGTCTCTGACGAACGCCAAAGCACCAAGGCCTGGGATCGAGGCGCGATTGGCGAGGAACGCCTCGGCGCTCGGCTGGATGCCCTGGCAGCCGATGGCCTGGCCGTCCTTCACGACCGACGCATTCCCGGCTCGAAAGCCAACATCGACCACATCGCCATCACTCGCAGTGGAATCTGGGTCATCGACGCCAAAAGGTACAAGGGACGGCCTGAACTGAAGGTCGAGGGTGGCATCCTGCGCCCCCGCGTGGAGAAGCTCCTCGTCGGCCGACGTGATTGCACGAAGCTGGTCGATGGGGTGCTCAAACAGGTCGACGTCGTGCGAAACCTCGTCGGGGATGTTCCGGTCACAGGGGCGCTGTGCTTTGTTGAAGCCGACTGGCCGTTGATCGGAGGCGCATTCTCGACCCATGGCGTTCATGTGCTCTGGCCGAAACGGCTGGCCAAAGTGCTTGTAGAAGAGCCAGCCGGCGACGTTGATGTAGCGGCGGTGCGTGAGTCGTTAGCCTCGCGATTCAAGCCTGCTTGAGTCAGGTGCCCACGTTCCAGGCCGCTCTGGGACGACGACGTTGAACATGAGCCATTCTTCAAGACGTAGCGCTCAGCCTTGTCCCGGCAAACTTATCTGGCTTGGGATACGGCAGAGCCAAGCTCTTAGCTACGCTTTTCGGCCGGCCGGTACCTGTCACCAAAGGCGACCAAGGAGCTCTGGAGCAGCGTCCTTCTGCCCAGTATGTCCACTGGCCGGGAACGGGATTCTGCCGGGAGTGGGCTGACCATCCAGGCGGCGAACACATTGTGAGGAACCTTCAGGCTCATCGCCTGATCAAAGAGACGCAACACAGGTTCGTGGAAGAGCCCATCTTTGAGCTGGAAGCCCGGGCAGAAGGTTTCAACGCCGATGAATACCCGAACTGCCCGGCGCATGGCCTCCCGGTCGCCGAGGGATTGGAAATGCGTCTCCAGGTCTGCCGCTGTCGGCAGGGTGAATTCTTCGCGGATGCTGTCCCAGATATGCTCCGGGACAGCCGGCCAAAACCGCTCAGCCTTCACATTCGACGCAGTAGGCATGGCCGTCCTTCTCGCTCGCCTTCTGCGAACGGTGGCGGACCAGGAAGCAGGAATAGCAGGTGAACTCATCGTCAGCCTGCGGGATGACCTGGACGACGAGCTCTTCGGCAATGAACTCGCCACCAGGGGTCAGGCCGTCCAGGGCGTCAGCCTCGTCGAGCTCCTGAACCACGGATTTCGCATCAGGGGCTTTAGCAGTCTTCAGGGCCTCCAGGGAGTTTTCCTGGGATTCCTTGACGTCAGTGCGCAGTTCATCGTAATCGGTTGCCACGAAAGTGCATCTCTTCTCTGTCAGGGGGTATTACCGATCCTGCAACGTACAGGACATGGGAAGAATTCCCTAAAAGAGCGGCTTCATGGGCACACAATCAGAACCGCCGGGAACATGGCATTGCCGACGGTCAGTGGGGCACCTGGGGTTTCAATATCAGGAAGTGGCACCTAATGTGGGGCAAAGCCGACGGCCGCGAAATTTGCGGAACCAACCATCGGATTTGAGCGTCTTACAACTCTGGTCTTTGGGGGAACCTTGAGCAATCCGGAATACCCGCAGCAGCAACAGCCGCGCGTCTTCGATACTTCGTTCGACTACCAGACCGACACCCCTCCAGGGACTGACCCGGACAGTGGCAGTCCAAGGCTCCGGGCGGACCATCAGTTGCTGTGGACCAAGACGCTGAACTCCGGCGTCCTCTTCGAACCGACCGCGCGGCCGAAGCGTACGGACGGCTACCTCATCTTCACCGACCCCTCCAGAGTGATGCATTGGTACGGCAGTGACGCCATCACCCACTCCTACACCGGCCGGGCACGTACGGCGTCTCTGGCGAACGCCATCGCCTCGCTGAATGAGGAGCAGCGGGCCCGCTACCTGAAGCCGCCGTACACCATCGGCAGTGCGATGATCTGGCCCGTCAGGAAGAAGGACCGACCCACGATGAACCAGGCGAGGGGGCTCAGGTCGCTCATCGCCGACCGGATGGATCTGACCCTGGAGTGCATCCGGCGTCATTACGCAGGAGAACCGGAGAGCCCACTGGCCAATGTCATCAACGCGTACGCGGACTTCTTTGCGTTCTTCGACGGATTCAAGGAGTTCGTGGACTTCTTCCACTTTCAAGACCTCGTGACGCCCGACTACGAAGAGGTTCGGTTCTACCTTCCCTTCGACAACTTCAAGCGTTCAGGGATGCCCGACACAAAAGACGAGTACGTAACGTACCGGGAGGCCACGCTCGAGTTCATCGCGGCTCGGAACCGTCGGATGGCTGAGTGGGTCAAGGAAAACCACCGCGAGATCGAGGTTCGCCATACGGACTGACTACCCGGCAACGTCTCAGAGTTATAGTCCGCGCATTGAAGCCATAGGTGGATTCATGGAACTACCAGCCATCCTGAAAGAAGAGAACGTCGAAGCCGCAGCCGAACTGCTCCGGCGCTACTACCTCGAACCATCCACAAAGACGGGGCTGCTCAGTACCGGCAGCTACTTTGATGAATGGGCGAACCGCGGCGACGGCCCTGATGTCAGGGACAGGATCACCGATAGCGACGCTGTCGCCGTGTCAATGCTCAGCGTCAAAGTTCCGGCCCAGGCCATCATCGGGCTGCAGGAACAGCCGTTGGCGAAGAACATACGAAATCTCCTGGCTGATATACGCACCGACGTGAAGATGAGCGACCTCACGGTCGCGGAAGCAGAAGCCACTCTCGGGGAGGGCAGCCCCTCATGGCTGCTCTGGCAGGAGCTGAGACGCACACCCAAAACGCGCTGGGATGTCGGGGCCACCACAGCCAGCAAAATCATGGCGAGGAAGCGACCGCATCTCATCCCCATCTGGGACAAAGTAATCGGGGCAGTCGTGGGCAAAGACACCTCTGAAGGCCAGTGGCTGAATTGGCACAACCTCTTCATGCAAGACCCCGACCTTGCTGGACGATTGCAGCGCATTCACAAGCTTTCTACGGTCCAGACACCCATTTCCGAACTGCGCATCATGGACGCCATCCTGTGGCGCTACGGCAAGGACCATGGCATCAAGGGCGGGCGAGCCGGCAAACTCGGAATCACCGGCTGAAGCACAGCGAAGCCACGACACCCCTGGTCGAACCTCGCACCGCCCGCGCCAGCTTCGTAGCCGGCCGAAGTCTGCCGGTGAAGGAGTACTACGAGTTCGGAGCATCGTTTGAGTCCGGAAACGAGCCCCCGACGCGACCGGACAATGCACTCAGCTCTGCCTCTGTTTCCCTGAACCGGATCACGTGGGGGCCCAATGTGTTGACCCCCTCCGGTCCCTTCACCACGAGGGTTCGCGCTATGGTCCTGCCCAGTTGGTCCAATTCCTGGTTGAGTCGCCGCCACTCTGCCTGCTCGAAATTTGAGCGCTTCAACACTTCAGGGTCCCTGTCGCATTGCGTGCAGCGTCCCCTCGGGCCCACATCAGCGATCATGGTCACGTAGATGCCTTTTTGGCCCGCCCGCCACTGACCATCCATGATCGAGCACCACTGAGTGTGGAACAGTTTCCCGGTTCGCGTGACGTACACCTGTCCGTCACCTGCCACAGGTGACCCGTCGTCACGGTGGGTTTGCGGCTCAACGCGAACGAGCGGGCGTTCCTTTGCCCGGTGCTCGGCTTTCGCTTCTTCTTTGAGTCGCTGCCTCTCTGCCCGCTTCTCCGCCCGCTCCAATTTGGAGCGCTTCTTCGCTTCAGGGTCCTGGTCGCATTGCGGGCAACGTCCCCGCAGGCCCACATCCGCCATCATGGTCACGTAGATGCCTCCATTGACGGCCCGCCAGTGACCATCCATGATCGAGCACCATTGAGTGTGGAAAAGCTTGCCCGAGCGGGTCACATACGCCTGATTTTCACCTGCGATGGGCGACCCGTCGTCACGGTGGCTTTGCGGCTCAACGCGGACGAGCGGACGTTTCTTTTGCGCCCCGTGGTCGGCTTTCACTTCTTCGTGTGTGGTGCTCACAACCCATTCCTTCTCCCAAGATCTCTGCCATATCCTTCCATGCTGGGGAGGTCCACCTCCACCATGCCATCGAAGGGTTGACGGGCAAGCCCGCCGAGTCCAGTACCTGCGGATCAGCACGAACCCGGTGAACGCACTCGACGACACACAATTCCTCGCTGATACCGTGGAAAGAGGGCAACGGTCTCCTTTTGAACATGTGTGAGTCGGGGGAAGCATGACGGAGTGGAAGCCGGGTTGGTGGGCACGCGCGTTCAGAGGTGCCGGGTCATGGGTGCTGTCGATCCGTGAGGGCCGCCTGCGCGTCTGCGGAATCCCCCGGGAGGTGGACGCTGATGTCATCGACGTCCTCGGACTCGCAGTCGATGAAGGCTCGGGGCAGCTCATCGTCACTCTCGTCCACGGGACAGAGACGGTGCTCAATGGGCTGTCTCGTCGCGCGGTGCGTGAGGTCGCCGCTGCTTACCACTCCGAGCTCGATGAGCGACGGCATCTCGCCGCCCTGCTCTCAAAGGCTGAGGAGCAGGGCGAGGCGGCCAGCCTGTGGTGGTCCCGGGTCCGGGATGTGATGGACCGACAACGGTGGGCGGACCAGGACACGATCGCCGCGCTTGAGGGCTCCCGTCCGGACGTCGCTGTCTGGCTGGCTGCCGACAGCGATCCGAGGCTCTCCGGGCTTCCCAAGGGTAAACGTGAGGACCAGCGTGCCGCAGTCGACGCCTGCCGCACCACTGACTTGTCAAGGTGGGCTGCCCAGCGGAACGAGGCGTTCCTGGAGTGGGAGAAAAACGAGTTGGCAGACTTCTTCCGCAAGGTCGAGAAGTCGCCGTTGACGGAAGAGCAGACGAGGGCGACGGTCTGCTTCGACAACCGGGTGCGTGTGATCGCGGCCGCGGGCTCCGGGAAGACGTCGACGATGGTAGCCCGCGCCGGGTATGCGATCCGGCGTGGCATCGCCCAGCCGACGGAGATCCTCGCCCTCGCATTCAACAAAAAGGCAGCCGGTGAGCTCTCGGAGCGGCTCGTCTCCCGCCTCGGCGATGACGGCGCGTCGGTAGCATCAAGCACTTTCCATGCCTTCGGGTTGCGTATCGTAGGTGAGGCGACCGGGCGCAAACCCGCCGTCCCCGATGACCTCCCCAGGGACAATGGGATGGGGCGGCTTGCAGGGATCGTGGATGGCCTGCGCGACCGTGACCCGGCCTTCCGGCGGGACTGGGACCTTTTCAGGCTCGTGTTCGGCAGGCAGCTGCCGGATCTCGGGGATGAAGCCGAACCTGAGAAGTCGGACAGGAACACAGGTATTAACGGCTTCGGCACTCTCGCTGGAGAGGTCGTCAAGAGCCAGGAAGAGGTGATGATCGCCAACTGGCTCTTCCTTAACGGCGTCCGATATGAATACGAGCGACCCTACGCGCACGACGTTGCGGACGCGCACCACCGTCAGTATCAGCCGGACTTCTACTATCCGGACATCGACGTCTGGCATGAGCACTGGGCGCTCGGTTCAGACGGCAACCCGCCGCCACATTTTGACGGGTATGCCGAGAGTATGGCGTGGCGGCGTCAGACCCACACTCGATACAGCACAAGACTTATCGAGACAACCTCGGCAATCATCCGGGACGGGTCCGGGTTCGAGCACCTCGAACAGGAGCTCCGCCGACACGGAATCCAGCTCGAGGAAGACCCCTACAGGGAGGCACTCGGGGAACCGCCGATCAGCGACCAGGCGATGGTGGCGCTGATGCGGTCCTTCATGGCCCACGCGAAGGGCAACCGCCTCACCCCTGACGTGCTGACGCAGCGGGCCGGCCGAACCTTGCGGGCCAGGCTCTTCACACGCCTGTACGCCGTCATCCTCGCCGAATGGGACCGTCAGCTCCGAGCCGCGGGCCAGATCGATTTCGAGGACATGCTGAATCTCGCAACCGATCACGTCGAGTCGGGCCGTTGGATGAGCCCTTACCGGCTCGTCATGGTCGACGAGATGCAGGACACCAGCTCTGCCCGTGCGGCGCTGGTGAGGGCGCTGATGAAGACTCCTGGAAACTACCTTTACGCGGTCGGCGACGACTGGCAGTCGATCAACAGGTTCGCGGGCTCAGACCTCAGTGTGATGACCCGCTTCGATAATTGGTTCGGGACAGCGTCCACCATCTGGCTGGACCGCACCTTCCGGTCCCCGCAGTCCCTGTGCGATGTCGCCGGTGGGTTCGTGATGAAGAACCCCAATCAAATCTCCAAGAACGTCCGATCTTCAGCGCCGGAGACTGACGAGACGGTGTGCGCCGTCAGTGTACGGGAGCGCAGCCACTACGGATCGGTCGTTCGGCAGCACCTGACAACCCTTGACTCAGAGCTCACTGAGCCGGCCACTGTGCTGCTGCTCGGCCGGTACTCCCGGTCCAAGGACGATGTCATCTCGGCGCTGGAAGCCAGATACGCCAACCTGACCATCGAGTTCAACACCGTGCACGCCTCAAAAGGAAAGGAGGCAGACTACGTCGTTGTGCTCGGCCTTGAGAGGAACGGATTCCCCAGCATTGTCGAGGATGATGCTCTCCTGCAACTGGCCATGGCCGCCCCCGACTCCTACCCACACGCAGAAGAACGACGCCTGTTCTACGTCGCACTGACCCGTGCCAAGCGCTCAGCGCTCCTGGTCACGCGCGCCGGTAGGGAATCAGCGTTCCTCCTCGAGTTGGTCGGAGATCGTGTCGTCAAGATCCGATCCGCGACAGGCGACGATATCACCCCAGTGGTCTGCCCGAAATGCAAGAAACACACGATGAGGGAACGCAAAGGGCGCTACGGCCGGTTCTTCGGCTGCACCGGGTACCCGACTTGCAAAGGAACGATGAAACTCGCTGATGCTTAAGAGCAGGGAGATGTCGAAATTGCGAGGCCATGGTGTCCAACTCAATCTGGGGCGGTCCGCTCGCCGCCGGGTCGATCCATCGACGGCGGAGCTGTAGGAACCCGGACCAAGATCGTAATCATTCCTCAGGGTCCTACCCCCGGTGACCGGACACTTGTCTTGCTCGAGAATCGCGAGCGCCTCGTCCCGGGGAACCCGTGTGTCAAGCAAGGGTTCGGTAAGCACCAACGTGCCCTTCGTGTTGGCGGCCACGTCGTCGTAGCCGCGGGGTGGGTAGGCAGGCTGCGGCCTGGTTGCCACCCGGCTAATGGCCCTAACCTCTGGACGGGCGTAGTGAATGACAAGGTCGCCTGGAAGGACACGGTCCAAGGTGCGCCAGTGGTCGACTTGCTGGCCGCGACGGTCCTTCAGAGGCGCCCAAAGGGTCCCACCACCATAGACCGGGTCAAAGTTCACAGACTGCTTGACCCACCAAAACTTTGTGTCCGGGCCGACGGAGACCTTGGTCAGTTGCGCTGTGCGTGTAGATGCTTCCCCATGTATATCCGCCCAGCTCGAAGCCATGACGACTCAAGGTTGCACGGGTCTGTTCGCCTCCCGACAATCGAGGCGGTCCATCCTTTCCACAGCCGAATTGCAGCTGGAACGCCATAGCAACCAGCGGCTTGCTGGCGATTGCCTGACCGCGATCAACTACGACGTACCTGTTGGACTCCCCGAACCTGGTGCGAGAAATGAATTCCTCACTACCGAGCTCATGCCACAGCGCGAGCCCTGCGAATGCTCTGCGGCTTCAGATCGCTCCAAGATCTCCCCATGCCTACATTCATAACTGATCAAGGTCTCAACTGGACTGTCATTCATAGGTGTCCCTTCTGTAGTAATTCTTCAGAAAGGCTTCTCTTAGCATTGACAGAGCATTTGATTCGGTGTGGGCTCAGCGGTTTCGTTCCGGTTCAACCGAGGAAAGGCCAAGGCAAAGACGCCGCTAGAATGGATGTGCCATTATTCACGCGGAACTCTAGGAGTTAGCTTGGCCCACGCAGACGACGCCAACGAGCGGATTTTTACTGCCGAGGATTTGAGTTTTAGCATTACGCGTTCCGAAGGCGAGGAAGCACTGACTCATTTTGGGCAAATGTGGCACTCGGGCAGGATTAGCCGGGACGACTCGAAGGAACAGGCCTACGCGATGGCTGCCGCATTCGCACTTGCGTTAGGTTGGGAAGTTGACCGGGTCCTCAACCTCCTAGTTAGTAATCAGGAGTTCAGGCGCTTGATAGGTGCCTGCGTGCTCTCATTCACCGGAAAAAAATAGATATTACTTCACGACACCGTTCGCCCCGGCGATGTCTGCGACGACGGACCTCAAGATCGAGATCCTGGACTCTATTGTGGTCTGTGAGGATGCAGCACTGACCGGTAGGCAGGGATTTCGGCCGGTCATGGCGCGGCCCCAGATGGCTTATGGGAGAGTATTTGGACCATCTACCTGGGGGAGATACCACCATGCCAGCTGTGCCCGAGGACCTACAGAAAAGATTCGACGAGTGGAACGCGAAGGGTCGTCCGCCGCAGAAGGCCTTCCCCTGGGAGAAGGAGAATTGGCAGAGATACCTCGGCCGGCGCGACATTCTCGAAACGCTTCCAAATCCCATTGACCGCGCTGGTGTACTGGAGTCGTTCAGACTCGTCAATGATTCGGCGTCGGCTCTAGACGCGTACATCGCCAGCTACCTCTGGGGCTACGCCCGGGCCAACTTCGGACCCTATCGCGCCGAGCGCGTCATCCGGCTGAACACCGACGCTGAGAATGGGAGGGACTTCGCGGGCGAACTGCACACCCTGGCTAAAATCGCGATGACTGACGGCGGGAACGCTGCGTTCGAGCACGTCGTGAACAGACGACAGAACTACGGAAAGTTCTTCACCCAGTGGGGGCCGGCCTTTGCAACGAAGTTCATCAGCTTCGCTACTAAGGCCTCCGATCAGGTGGCCACCACGCCGATCATGGACAGCATTGTCGTGGGGTGGTTCCGAAGGCACTGCCCGGAAATAGGTCCCCTGTGGCTGACCTGGAACGGCGCGGGCAGCTACCGCAGGTACACCGCGAGAATGGCCGAATGGGCAGAGGAACTGGCCATTGAACCCGAGCAGGTGGAGCAGCTCATCTTCACGAAAAGGCGCGTCTTCGACACGTCGTTCGACTACAAAACGGACACCCCTTCGAAGAACCGGCCAGACGCCGACAAAGACAGCCAGAGACTTCGTGCAGACCATGAGCTCCTGTGGACGAAGGACCTGCCCTCCGTTGTCCGATTCGCACCGGGTGTCTCATCGGCTGGCCGAAACGAGTACCTCATCTTCACCGACGGCTCCGGGGCGAGGCATTGCTACGGCAGCGACGCCATCACCAATTCCTACACCACATGGTCAAAGCCGAAGTCGCTGGTCGAAGCAATTGCCGGCCTAAGCGAGGAGCAGCGGGTCCGCCATCTCAAACCGCCGTACACCATCGGCAGTACGATGATTTGGCCCCTCAGGACCAAAGATCTGTCCACCATGAACACGGCACGAGGACTGCGTTTGCTGATCGGCGACCGGATGGACCTCACCCTTGAGTGCATCCGGCGTCACTACGCCGGAGAACCAGGGAGCCCCCTCGCGGATATCATCAACGCATACGGAGATTTCTTCAATCTCTTTGACGGGTTCAAGGAGTTCGTGGAGTTCTTCCACTTCCAGGACCTCGTGACGCCCGACTATGACGGGGTGCAGTTTTTCCTGCCGTTCGACAACTTCAAGCGTTCCGGGACACCCGCCACAACCGCGGAGTACGTGACGTATCGCGAAAAGTCGTTGGAGTTCATCGCAGCACGTGGGCGTCGGATGGCCGAGTGGGTCGTGAAGCATCACCCGGAGACTGAGGTTCGCCAGTAGCGCCAACGCCAAACGGTACGGCATCGCTGGCCTGTTTTCGGAGTGGGCTTGCGGGGGTTGAACAGGTCAGCTCAGGTGCTGCTTCCGCGCTGGTGGCGAACCTGATCCCGCGGCGAAACAACAGGACCCGCCGTCATTGACGGCGGGTCCTGTTGTGGTGGTTCAAACGGTGCCAGTCTAGGTCAGCACCGGTCTGGCTGTCGCCGTTTGTTGCTTCATGTGGCAAGGATCTGGCATCTCAGCCGTCGCACCTACCGGTACAACGATCCGGGCGTCTGTCCGAAGGCGGGCGCGGGAACACGGTGACGAATGCACTGGGGGAGGAGAAGCAGGCATTGGCCCGGCTGGAGCTGGTTTCGCCACACGATTCAGTCCATGCAAAGTTCGTCACTGCACAGCGGCGAAAGCGTTCACTGAGCCTTCGATCTGCCTGCCGACCTCCCCAAGGGCTGGCGATGCCGTCATGTCGACTCCTGTACGAACTGAACGTCCTGGAAACGCGGACCGCGAAGTGTCGGGAGCACCGTCGCGGCCTCGCGTGCGGGTCTCACCCTTTCGTCAATGAGAGCGCGGAGAAGGCGGCGCGCGGCGGTCCCGGAGCAGGCGATCATCGCTCGCGAAACAAGAGGCCGAGCGCGATGAGCTTACGCCAAGCTCCTTGGAAAACTGTGACGTGTCATACTCGCCTACCTTCAAGGTGATGCGCGTATCGAATACCGCGCCGGCCGCTCCGCCCCGGCGCGGTTCCGGTAATGAGCGTCATATTGGACGGACTCCGGTTGCGGGCGTCTCGGCAGGATCTCTCGGCGGAACCCAATTAGTAGGCAGGCCCAGGTCGTGTCGTTTCCTACCAAGCCGGCTCAAGGTTGGCCCAGACCTTTACCGAGGTGACGCAATATTGGCCAAGGATTTGCCAATATTGGGTTTCGGGGCGGTTCTGATGTGTGACTATATTGTGCGGCCTGAAGTGCGGTCCGTGCGACGCACGCGCGATCGGTTGGGAAAATTCGAGAAGAGGGATAATGACGCAGTGGAGCCAGCATCAGGCGGCGCTCAAAGTATGGCGTGACGGGCTGGTTGGCCTGACCCGACAGAGCGCGCTCATCAAGTTCCGCGCCCCGAAGGCTTCCTCGCTTCTCATCGACTCGCCGTCCCCGGACGAGGTTTTGGCCCGCCTCCAGTCAGGCAAGACGAACGCATTCCGTGGCGACTTCAACCTGGGCGATCCGGACGCGCCGAACCCACTGCCCGCAGGCACCTTCTTTCACGCCCCCCGGCCCGATGGTGAAGTCGGTCCAGTCGTTCGCAACCTCATGCGCAAGGCGTCAGCAGAGTTCCTCGACCGGGGCCTCTCGGTGTTGTACGTGGCCTTCGGCCTCCTGGACTGGCGCGACGTCGACGACACCGCAATGCTCTCGCCAATTCTGCTGGTGCCCGTCCAGTTGCTGCCCGAGGGCCCGAAGGGCACACCGCGAATCACCGAGGGTGAAGACGACCCGGTGCTCAATCCTGCACTCGCACTTCGCCTCAAAGAATTCGGCATCGACCTGCCGACAGCCGAGGACATCGAGGGGCTCGGAGTCTCCGAGACGCTCGCAGCGGTCCGAGGAGCCTTAGAGAAGAACAAGACCTTCACCGGCTGGACCCTGCGCGACACCACTTACTTGGCGACGTTCTCTTTCGCGAAGGAGGCCATGTTCAAAGACCTCCTCGACAACGAAGCCAGGATTCTCGAGCACCCCATCGTGCGGGCGATCGCTACTTCAGACCCGACCCAGCAGTCGCCGGAGTTCCAGTTCGACCCAATCGACCCATCCGACATTGACAGGCTCGCCCCGCCCGAGGTGACGCCACTCGTGCTCGACGCGGATTCCTCCCAGCGGGCGGCTGTCGCAGCGAGTCTGGCAGGCAAGACATTCGTCATGGATGGCCCTCCGGGGACCGGAAAATCGCAGACCATCGCGAACATGATTGGTGCACTACTCCATACCGGCAAGACTGTCCTGTTCGTATCGGAGAAGATTGCTGCACTCGATGTGGTCCGCAACCGTCTCGCCGCCGCCGGACTCGGCTCCTACCTTCTCGAGCTCCACTCGCACAAGGCGAGTCGCAAGGAAGTGGCGACCGAGCTTCTCAAGACCCTGGACAGCATCGCCAAGCCCCCGATGGCAATGCCCACGCTGGCCCGACAAGGCGTCAAGGAGCGTCGAGAGCAGCTCAACGACTACGCGGCTGCGATGAACGAAGTCCGCGAGCCGCTGAACATGTCCCTGCACCAGGTGCTGGGCATGTACGCGAACCTCTCGACGGCACCGATCGCACCTGTCCCGGAGAAAGCCCCGACCGACCTCACCGAGGCCGAGTACCTCGGCATCCAGAAGACTCTGTCGAAAGTCGTTCGTGCGTGGCGCCCGGCAGCGCAAGGCAGATCGTTCCTGTGGCGCGACGTCATCGACGATCAGTCACTCGAAGTTCGGCTCTACCAGGCCGAGTCCGCGCTCGAGGAGCTGCGCGGCACGGTCGCGCTCAACGCCGAAGTCGTCGACGCCTTCAGCCTGAGGGCGCCGTCCGACATACCCCGTCTGATCGCGCTCATCGAACACCAGCATCGGCCACACCCCAGCGGCATGACGGAGCCCTGGCTCACCGCGGACTCCACGCAGTCGTTGATAACTATTCGCGCTGACCTCGGCCGTCAAATCGCCCACCTGATGGCCGCTGAAGAGACGGTCACGCAAGCCGCCGGCGTTCCGTGGACGGCCCTGCCGCTACCAGAGGCCATACCACCAAGCCCTTCTCCGGTCACGGTATCGCCATGCCCTGTGGACCTGCAGACCGTGCCGGCTTCTGATCTGACCGCGACCGCCGAGCGCTTCGAGGCCGAGGCGCACATGCTGGGCGAACGGATGTTGTCCCTGTCCTCGCTCGCCACCAGCCTTGGGCTCCCGCCGGTCTCGATGTTCAGTGACGTGGACCGGCTGACCCGCATCATTGACCTACACACGAAAAACGCCAGACCCGACCGAAGTTGGTTCACTTCAACGGGATTGGCTGAGGCGCGCGCGGCGGCAGCTGCGCTCCGGGATCACGTCTCCGCTTTGAACGATGCTGAGGCCAGGGCATCTTCCGTATTCACCCCCGAAGCCCTCAAAGCACCGCTGGCTGATCTGCAGGACCGGTTCACGAATCTGCACAAGGGCCTGAAGAAGCTGTCCGGCAACTACCGCGCAGACAAGAAGACCGTCGCCGGACTGTTGGTTAATGCCGCCGACGTCAAGAACGGCATCGGTCACCTCTCCGATGCCATCGCGTGGGGCGAGAGCAGCAAGGCCTTTGATAACTTGGCCGCCGCGTGCCGGGAGACACTCGCGGCACATTGGGCAGGGCGGGAAACAAACTTCGAGTCGCTCAATGCCGCATTCAACATCGTCGAGGAAGTTCTGACTCTCACCGACAACAAAGTGCCGGCACCGCTTATCACCTACCTGACCACCAGCAGTTCCAACCACGCCGACAAGATCGTGGCCGACACCGCCCGTGCAGACTTCGATGAGTGGAAACGGGGACTCCAGCCCGGTCCGGCGCTGGCCGGTCGTCCTGAACTCATTTTCGAGCCCATTGGCCAGGCTGTGGACTGGCTTACTGGCCACGTCGGGCCCATGCGGCAGGCCGCGGCACGCATCAGAGGCGTGGAGAGCGTCACCGGCGGAAACCACTCGCTTGCCGAGGTCAATGACCTCCTCGCACTCGCCGAGGACGCCAGGCACGCGACTGAGGAACTGCACGCAGCCGAACCTGTCTACCGGGGCATCCTCGGCACCTACTTCGACTTCGGCGACACCAACCTCGAAACCCTCGACGAGGCCATCGGCTGGGCAGTCAACCTCCGATCGCTGGCCAACGGGCCCCTGACCACGGAGCAGGTGAAGACGCTCGGTGTTTCCACACCTGTCGAGTCAATGCGTCCTGCTTACGATAAGTGGACCCAGACCCGCGACCGCGTGATCGGGGCCTTTGCCCCAACCCGTCACCGCGAGCTCTCCGAGGAGTTCGATGATTTCCACGATGCCGTGGAGCTCATGAACGACTTGCGCGCCGACACGGTCGGCCAGCAGGAATGGTTCGACTACCAGCGCGCTTACGGGGACCTCGCCAAGCGGGGTCTCGACACCGCCGTCGACTTCTGCATCGAGCAGCGCGTTAGCGAGCACGACGTCCCCAACGTCGTCAATCGAGCTCTTCTGCGCGGCTGGTCCGACGCTGTCGTCCAGGGCGATGCACGTCTCCGTCCTTTACTGGCAACCGAGCGCGAGGCGCTGGTCGAGGAGTACCGCACCCTCGACCGCGACCTGATCAAAGCGGCAACCGCTGACATCATTCTCGCCGCCAACACGCGCCGCCCCGTGAACACCACCATGGGCGAGCCCGCCGTCATTCGCCGCGAAGGCGGCAAACAGAAGAAGCACAAGCCCGTGCGCGAGCTTATGTCGCTTACCCGCAACGTCACGCCCAGCATAAAGCCGATCTTCATGATGTCGCCGCTGGCGGTTTCCCAGTACCTGCCCTCTGATATTGAGTTCGACGTCGTCATCTTCGATGAGGCCTCGCAGGTCACGCCCGGCGACGCCATCAACTGCATCTACCGGGGCAGGTCCCTCATTCTCGCCGGCGACGACAAGCAACTGCCGCCCACCTCGTTCTTCGAGCGCAACATCGACGATGACGACGAGGAAGAAACTGACGTTAAGGACTTCCAGTCCATCCTCGAACTCGCCAAGGCCTCGGGCGCGTTCAACAACCTCGGTCTCCGGTGGCACTATCGCTCACGGCATGAAGACCTCATCGCCTTCTCTAACTACAAGTTCTACGAAGGCAAGCTTGTGACCTTCCCCTCGGCCCACACCGAAGGCGACGACGTGGGCGTCGAGTTTTTCCATGCTCACGGCATGTACCGCCGCGGCGGCGGAGCCTATAACCCCATCG
Organism: Arthrobacter sp. P4_H3; assembly: GCF_056400885.1. NCBI lineage: Bacteria > Bacillati > Actinomycetota > Actinomycetes > Micrococcales > Micrococcaceae > Arthrobacter > Arthrobacter sp. P4_H3. The sequence goes on along the minus strand of NZ_JBFUKK010000001.1, from coordinate 346,730 downwards.
AAGCTGCCAAGGTCGCCGAACGCGTCATCGAACACTTCACCAACCGTCCCGACCTCACACTCGGCGTCGTGACCTTCTCCGTCGCCCAGGCCGACGCAGTCCAGAGCGCCATAGACGAGGCCCGCGTCCGTCGCCGCGACCTCGACCGGTTCTTCGACACGGAAGACCGCCTCGACGGTTTCTTCATCCGCGCACTGGAACAGGTCCAAGGCGACGAACGTGACGTGATCATCTTCTCGATCGGCTACGGCCCCGACGAAGCGGGTAAGATCTCGACGAACTTCGGGGCCCTGAACAAGGACAAGGGCTGGCGGCGCCTGAACGTCGGCATCACCCGCGCCCGTCAACGCGTCGAGGTCGTCGCTTCCATGCACGCAGGACAGATCCCGCCCTCGACCAACGAGAACGTCGAGTACTTCCGCGCTTACCTCGACTACGCCGAGAAGGGGCCACAAACCCTCGCCGTCCCGTACTCATTTACAGGCCTCGACCCGGACTCACCCTTCGAGGAATCTGTCATTGCCGCCATCCAGGGCTGGGGCTACATCGTCGAACCGCAGGTCGGAGCAGCCGGGTTCCGCATCGACATCGGTGTACGCCACCCCGCCTACCCAGGCATGTTCGCCATCGGCATCGAATGCGATGGCTACCAGTACCACTCAGCTCCTGCCGCACGCGACCGCGACCGGCTCCGCGACCAGATCCTCACCGGCCTCGGCTGGCGACTTCACCGCATCTGGGGGACAGCCTGGTACCGGGACCGCGCCACCGAGGAACGCCGCCTGCTGGCCGCTGTCCAGGACGCCATCAACGCTCCCCTCGAGGGCCGGACGAAGAAGGCGGCAGCGATCGAACGACCCGTGGTCGAGACAGAACAGGCGGACATCGCCGCGGCGCCCATCTGGACAACTCCATATCCGCTCGCGCCGGCCCGGAAGCTGCCTCGCTGGGTCGATCCCGGCGAGGCCGGCAGCCATCTCCACATGGTCGATTCCATCCAGACGCTGGTCGAGCACGAATCGCCACTCCACCTCGACGTCGCCTACGAACGTCTCCGGGACTGGTGGAACGTCGGCCGTATCGGCGCCAACATCCGCGGCAACATCAACCTCGCTGTGCAACGGGCACAGGTTATCCGCGACGGCGACTTCCTCATGATCCCCGGCAGCGACGTTACATCCGTCCGTACGCCGACCGGGATGGTCGCGCGAAAGGTCGAGCAGGTGCACCTGGAAGAACTCGCCATTGCGACGGTGCTGACCATCCGCGATGTTGGCGCGATCAACCGGTCGGAGGTCGTCCAAGGCATAGCCCGCGTGTTCGGTTGGACCAGAACTGGAGCCACGGTTGAGCGGCGTATCAACGAGGCCATAGACCGTCTCGTCAATGACGGCAATGTCATTTGCTCGGGCGACGACACCTTGACCCTGGCGAAGTCGCACTAAGTGATCCTTCACGCTGACAGTTCACGAGGTCTTTGGGGCCGTACGCGGCATGCACCGAAAAGATTCCCTCCGTGGGTGAGGATTGAGCCATGACAAAGTACATCCGCGGTCGAACCCTCGTAACTAACCAGAAGACTGTGCCCGTGAGCTGATCCACCCCATATCCGCATAGGAAACTCTTGAGAGAGTGAGTATTTTGCACCCACCCCCCTTTTAAACCATCACTGGCCAGAAAGTCTGAAAATTTACATGGGTCCATTTCGGGGTAATTTTGCGCATTTCCGCAGGTCAAAGGCATTTCTGCTACCCATCCCCGGCTCATAGTTTGTGACCACCAATGTTCAATTTGAGGTGTTCGATGCGCCGATGAGACTTCACCCGGGCCGCGAACTTCTGCTCACCGGCATCAGGCCGCGGCCCTTGGAGAGTCGAACCTTGGGGGAGGGGAGCCCACCGTCGGCGCATAATCCAGTTCCACGAACCTGCAGTTGCTCTGCGGCTGATATCAAGCCGGTCGGACCAAGGCTCCTTTGAAGCTCCCTGGGGCAGAAAAGATCCCCAAAGTGGGCATCATTGAGCGGCATGGGGCTTCCAGTCCGGAACCTGTTTATCTCGGATCCCGGAAGTCTACGTACCTTCTTCTGCCATCTCATCCGTAACGGGTGATCGGACCGAGTTGTCGCTCGAACAGCTCGGGAAAGAATCCCCGAAAGTGAGGTCATGGTCTTTGCGAGACTCAAAAGATCCATGGTCCGCGGGTGAGACAGCGAGGATTGCTCGCTCAGCAGGTTCAGCAGGGAGGACTTCATGAGGTTGCGCAGTTCGATCGGGATCGCGCTGTCGGCGATGCGGTTGGCGATGCTGTCAGGATTGAGTTCCAGCCAGGCGAGCAGCTGATCGTGCCCGATGAGGGCTGTGAGCGAACGCCAGGCCCCTGAGTCGTCCTTCAGCATGTAGCCCACGGACGCGCAATGCGGATGTGAGCAGGGGAGTGCCGTCAGGTCGTGCCATGAGACCACCGCTCCGGTTTGCTCCGCGAGCCGTTCCAGCACGCCTGTGTTGGTGAGCCTGTACGTGGGGTCGATGCCGTGGCCGCGCCCTGAACCGAACACCGGCTGCAGCGCAACCCCACCCGCGAACGGGGTTTCCAAAGCGCTCATGACGACGGCGTCGACCTCACCATCGTTGACGCCGAGTGTCGCTGTCATCGTCAGGGTGGTGAAAACACCCGCCTCGGACAGGCGCGCGATGGCCATGTCTTTGAAGCGGGTCAGGTCTCCGCCTCGGTGGTGGATGGAGGCTTCTTTGGACGGGCCGTCGTATTGGAGGTACACCTCCACGCGGTCCCGGTGCCTGGCCAGCAGTGCGAGGAGTTCGTCGTAGGTGGCATCTCGGGGCGGTGGCAGTGGGCTCCAGGCTTCTTCGGGGTTGTCATCGCTCATGCCACTCTTCTTTCCAACTTTGGGCAGAGTGGTTTCCTGAAGACCCGCAGCATCCGCCAGAACAGCAGGGGGAGAATCATCAGGAGGAACCATTGGGGACGGCTCATCCCCAGCCAGAGCAGTGATGCAAGACAGGGGATCAGTCCGCCGGGCCTGCTCCCTTTTTCAGCTATCACTAAAGATGGCCTCGCGAATCTGGCCGCACACGCTGAGGGGCTGCAGCAGACGGTGAGCCGTGTTTGCGGTGGCAGTTCGACAGCTCGATGAAGAGCAGCAGCTGCGGAGTAGGCCGTTGCTAGAAGCCGGACCGGCACCGTCTACCAGCCGGCGTGGTGCTTTGCTGTCCGGCACCGTCTGGGACGACACCCGGACGATCGCCGAGTCCGGCGGAGACCCGGCGGAGATACAAGTCCTGTGATCAGCCACCACGGGCGCAAAAACAGGCACCCCCATCACTGAGGGCGCCTGTGACGTTTACCGCCTGTCAGGATTGGATCGACGCGGGCTCTCGGTCGGCCAGCAACACCGGGTTGACGATCAGCTGTTCTAAGTAGAGATAAAGCAGCTGAGCAGTGGCGCTCACGGAGTCGTTGAGAATCGGGGGGAGGAGCGGCCGGACAGCGGCCTGCCATGTGGCGGGGCTCAATTTCCACGAGGCGTACATGTGCGCCTCTTCGACGGCCGGAAAGTACGTCTGCTTGAACTTTGCCGCAGTCGTCTGAAACATCGCGGTTATGTCATTCACGCTTCCCGGAGTGAAGTCTGTGACGGTCGGTTGCGGCTCCACGGTCGCCTGCACAGACATCGTGTAAACCTCGAAGTCGGTGTGGTAGCCGAACGGGAACGAGGACAGGTACGTGTAGTTCGCGGCGTGCATTGGCTGGGTCAGGTCAGTGAAGTAGTGCAGGGCTAGGCCCAGGGAGTAGCCGGCCTGGTACAGGTCGTCTCCACCCGACCGCAGCAACGTCAGGGAGGTCTGTAAGAAGCCCACTCCATTGCTGAGTGCCGTTGGCGTCGTCTCGCCCATGTAATTCTTGCCGGTGCTCGAGTCGTAGAAGTGGGACTTCCAGGTGGGCTGGCGCAGGAAGTTCGGGTCGTTGTAGGCGGGCAAAAAGTCCGCGTCATAGAGACCCTGGCAGAGGCCCTGCCGGAACGGGCCTGCCTGGTCCTTTCCCGCCATCGGCTGAATCTGCTTCTGCACGAAGTCTTGGAATGCGGGGTTGGTCCAGGTTGCGACCAGCTGCGCGGCGCGGTTCACGAGGTAGAGGTGGGTGCTTTTCGTCTCATCCCACGCGTCTTCCGTGTCCCATTGCAGCAGGCCGGGATTGTCGCTGGGGTTGAGCAGCGGACCAAGTAGCTGCGCCTGTCCGTTGGTATCGATCAGCCAAGCGTTCTCCGGGTCGCGGATGCAGGCGCTCTGTGCGGCGAGGTCGTTGCCGCCCAGCTGGATCCACGTGCTGCCTTCGGCGATGTACTGGAAGACCCTGTTGTCGGTGGTCACACAGACCAGGTCGCCTGCGGCGTTGGTGGCGATCTGGATGATGTCGCTGGCTTCGGGGGAAGCGGCGACGTTCGTCCATGCGTTTGCGGGGCTTTCGCGCTGCAAGACCAACGTCTGAGGGTTGGTGGATGATGCGAGCACGAGCGCCCACTGCAGGTTGGCGCTGCTGACTGCAATCTGATCGAAGACGCCCTGGTTGCCAATCCACTGTTTCGAGGATGCGTCCCAGCGCATCGCCGCGCCGGTGGACTGAATGGCCCAGGTTTCGCCGTCGTCGCCGGTGCTGATCAGGCTGGCCTGCGCATTCGTCGGAACTTTGTTCCGTGTCGGGTACTCGATGTAGGAGATCATCCCGTCGGCGTCGCCATTCTGGTCGATCACCCACAATTGGCCGCTAGGAAAGGCGGTGCTGGGCAACCCTGCGCTGAAATCCTCCACAGGAAACCCCAGGCCCATGTCCACCCATGTGCCTTGCCCGTCACCCTTGAACATCTCTCCGCTGTCCAGCATGGCGAAGGGCTCGTTCCCGACGTCGATGAGGACGAAGGTACCGGGCTGTGAATCCGTGGCCGTCAGTCCGCTCGCCGCCACACTGCAGACGCTGTAGGCGTTGACAGCGTTGACAACCAGATAGCCCACTGCAGTGCCGAACAGCACGAGTTCTGCGATGGCGGCGACGCCGCCCGTGGCGAACCACAAGGTCAGCTGTGCGGTGATCATGACGCCGAACAGTATCCACTGGTACCAGGACATTTCGTGTCTGACCGCGTCAATCATCTTGCTTATCGGCACCGCATCTCCGATAGTGCTGAACAGGCTGAAGATGGCTTTGGCCTGGTTCCAGAGGCCGTTCGCTTCCGAGAGGGCTGCGACTTCGGCCTCCAACGCGACGATGATGGCAGGCGACTCCGCGATGGCCGCATTGACCACATTCCTCCCGGCCGCGACTGTAACGTTGCTGGGCACACCGGCGGCCTGGAATACGACGGCAACAGCGCCTACCGCGACGCCCACCACGGCCGCGGCACACGCGGCGCTGGTCCCGACATTGTCTGGGAGCGGTGTCGACGCTCGGAGAGGCATATTCCAATCGAGCTTGGATTGGCCGTGCGCGAGGTCGAAGAGGTCGGTCAGCGCCTGATCCTCATCGACGGTGTGTCCGGTCAACTCCTCGGCGTGCTGGCTCAGGAATGCCTGCAACTGCGGGCGCATATACGTGTTGAACTGGGTCGGGGTTAGACGGATCAGGGACGCGGGTTGGAGTTCGGATGGTGAAGTCATGAGACACCTTTGGTCATGCCGGCCAAGTCCGCGGTAGGCGGAATTAGGCGGAAACCGCGCTGAGTCGCGATTTATCCAGACTATAGACAAACTACGCCCAAATTGATAGACCAATTGAAAACTGGCATGGAAAGGACGGCCTACTTACTGCCTGCCAATAAAACAACTAAGACAGAACAAAATGAAAATCAGGGCTGAGTGAGACAATGGTAAGTAGCCTTGCTGGCACCTCTGCGTATCAAGTTTGGGCGTATTTAGCAGAAGCAGCCCGGGTTGGGTCGATCTTGACCGCGTCTCAGCTGTTGGCTGCTGGTCATGGAGTGTGCGTTGCTTTGCTTTCACGTCCCCTTCGCCGGGCTTTGCGTAGTGCCGGTCTTGCCGTTCATCGGTGTGCCGGCGGCACAACTTGGAGCACGTCCTGCTGGGTGCAGGTGGCGGCGGTGCGGTGGTGGGTCTGCCAGAGCCAGTCGAGGAACTTGATGGTTTCCGTGATCTCCTGTTTGGCTGCGTGCACCGGGCTTTGGACCGTTTTGTCCGGCGTTGCCATGGCGCGGATGCGTCGGAGGTGGTGCTATTTGGCGAAATGCTCGACGGGTTTGGCAACTTCGGCCGGCAGGGGGCGGAGTTTGTTGTCGATTCAGGCTTCGAAGCGGTTCAGATAGGGGTCCTGGTGGGGGAGGAGTCCGTGATGCTCGAGTAGCGCCCGGAGGTGGTCGGCTGCCCGTCCTGCCGTTTCGCGGTGACTGTCGAGGCCGTCGTGGGTCAGGGGAGTCTGTCTGTGCTGCCCGCAGTCGGGGCAGGTGCCGTGGGTGCGGGTCGCCACGGTGTTGACCGATCGGATCAGAGTGTTCGGAAACGGCCCTGTCACGGTGCGGTTCACCGAATAGGTTCTCAGCTGTGGCAGACGAGCCGGGAAACCTGGGCATCGTGGTGATCCAGGTTTTCTGCCCGTCCCGGGACCGGCGTATGGACGAATTTCGGCGGCGATTGAGCTTTCGCAGCATACGTCTGGTCGGCCTTTTTGCTGAGTGATGTGAGGCCGTTGACCGTGGTGTTGGGTGGGAGGAGACTTTGTTTTGGGGGGGTGCCACTTCGAAGGGAGCCCCAAAATGGCATGGCGTATAGAGGGTACGTATTTTGAGAATTGCAACTGCGATATGGTCTGCCCGTGCGCGACTTCCGGGTTGACCGCACCGGCGGATAACGAACGTTGCCAGGTGGCCCTGGCCTTCCACGTTGACACCGGCGACGTTAATGGTGTCGACGTCGGTGGCCTCACCGTCTGCGTCGTCGCCGACGCACCCGCCCTAATGGGTGGCGGGGGCTGGAAGGTCGGAGTCCTGATGGATGCTGCCGCCTCAGTTGAGCAGGCCGAGTCGCTCGGTGCAGTCTTCGGCGGCCAGATTGGCGGACCGATGGAGGGTCTGGCCGGCTTGATCGGTGAAATGGCTGGCATGGAGTCTCGGGAGATGGCCTACGCCAACGATGGGCGCCGGCATCAGGTCAGGATCGGCAGTGCCGTCGACATGGCGGTCGAGGACTTTGTGTCTCCCATGGACCCTACGGAACGTGGGGTGAAAGTCAGCGGGATCGGATTTCCTGCCGACACCTTGGCAGCCGGCACCGCGAGCACCGGCCGCGTCGACGTATTCGGGATGACCTGGGACAACGCAGGGAAGAACTCCTTCTCGGCCCCGTTCGCCTGGTCGGCTTAGCCACCACGCCACAGGGCTGCAGTTGATCCGGTGCGGGACACTGGCCCGATGCGCTCCCCGAAGGGGACTCCCAGCAACATCCCAGTTGAGGGCAGCGGACGCGTGCCTTCGGTGGCACCGAGACCCGGACTGTCGTGAAGGGCGGCATCGGCTTGGAGGGAAGCAAACCCACCGGTTGCACTACTATTCCACGCGAAGAGGGCACGGGGTCGGCCGATCTCGTCCGCGGAGAAACGGACATCGGCTGGTTCTTCCGCGCAGAAGTCGGCTCCTTTCCGGAAGTATCGGGTGGAGCAGACCGTTGGACGCACCAATGTTTGTCAACCAGCCGAGGGAACCGTATGGGAGGCTTCCGCGGCTTCCATAACGCAGTAAAGGTGCCAGGCAAGCCTGCGATTGGGGCTCCGGCGGACGTCCCGATGGGTCTTACCTTGAAGGGTTCGGCGGGCTTCGTAGGCCCGGGTTTCTGCGTGGCATCTGATGCGCCCACGCAGTGGCGTCTGTGTGAAGGGATACTCTTATGTTGGCCGGATCACCTCTGTGACTCCATGGGCCAAGGCAATGATGACTGAACAGGGGAGACAACAGCAGTGGCCGGCACCTTTGAAATCATCCAAGAGGGAGAGGGGTCATTCCATTTCCGGTTGACCTCAGGAGATGGAACAGTCGTGGCCGTCTCACCTCGGTTCACGACCATTAGGGAAGTCGTGGGCGGCATCGAGGCTATGCGTGAAAACGCGGCGGCGGGGTTTGTTGTGGATCATCGTTCATCCTGTGCCGCTGATCCCGGCCAGGCCTGCTCAGCGTGAGGCCAGTTGCTCGACGAGTCACCGTTTTCGATATAGCCTGACGGAAGCCTCGGCCGAAACGCGGCCCGAGACAATCCAGCCGGTGGCCGTGCTGCGCTTGATGCAACGACTTGGGGGAGTCAATGACAGTTCAACCTGTCACCGAAAAACCGGAGTCGCCGGTTCAGCTCCGGACTCCTGAGACGACGCGGTCTATGCTCGCGCCGGATCGCCTTGCTGCCGGGATCTGCCCAGACTTCTTTATCGACCGCGTGAGTCCTGGAGTAACCCTGATCGTCCTGCGGCCCAACGCCCTCATCACCGATGATGACTGCGTACGGACACGTGCGGAACTGCTGGCGCTCACAGGAGGAAGGCCCGGAGCAGTGCTTCTGCAGATCACCGGCGTCCACTTCGTCAGTCGTGCAGCATCGGCCTCTTTAGTGAAGCCGTCGCGGTCACGGCGTTCGCGTCCTGGGCGGTACCCCGGCCGACCGCGTCAGCGCCCATACCCTTCTGCGACTGGCGCCGCCCAAATGCCCCATCAAATACTTCACGGACGCAGAAGTAGCCGCCATCTGGCTCCGAACTACCGGGTGACCCTCGACAAACTCCGTGACTTGGATTGGACGTCGGATGCCGGCACCCGGCCGATGTAGAGGACACCGCCGACCCCAGACAGGCACGATCATCCAAGACCGACCGAGCCAGGCTCATGACCGGCAGCGGGCCATATCGCTTGCCGCCTGTCGATCCGGCACCGTAGGTTTGGGACAGCGGACAAGGCCTTCGCGGCCGTGGGGCCCTGACGTCCGGCAGCAACAGAGTGTGACGAGGGAAGAAGGCATGGCAACGGGAACAGTGAAATGGTTCAACTCCGAAAAGGGCTTCGGATTCATCGCCAATGATGACGGCTCCGCCGACGTATTCGCCCACTATTCGGCAATTGCCAGTAGCGGGTACCGGTCGCTGGAAGAGAACCAGAAAGTCCAGTTCGATCTGGCTCAGGGCCCGAAGGGCCCGCAGGCGGAGAACATTCACCTGCTCTAAGACATCTTGGTCGGCGACCGAAGGGCATCAGACGGCACCGTGCGGCTGATGCCCTTCGTCCACCGATTCGCAGATCCTTCAGATGAGGCGATGCGAGGCCGCCTGGTGCGCGCGTCACAGTTCATGTTTAGTCTGGGTGGGCCCGCAGCGTCGCGGCGTCCCATGGAGCGGTGTCCCGCTGCCCGGATCCGACGCGTAGCTCAGCACCACTCCGTTGTCGACCTGCGTCCTTGCTAAGTCGAGACTTCACACCAGCTACGGTTCCAACGGGATGACCTGCTATTCGGGTTTTCGTTAATCCAGCGGAAGCGTGATGGTCACCCGTGTACCGGTGCCGTGGCCGGAGTCAATGACGATCGTGCCGCCGGCTTCGTGCACGGCGAAGGTCATGAGGCGCACACCGAATCCGTGTTGCCTTCCGGTGAGGGACTGGCCATCGAAGCCGACCCCGTTGTCCCGGATGTCCAGGCGGATGCCGTGATAGACGGCGGCCAGCCGGATGGTCAATTGGGTGGCATGAGCGTATTTGAACGCGTTGCTGAGTGTTTCCTGTGCGGCGTGGTAAAGCAGAGCAGCACATGCTGCCGGTATTTCGATGCCGTGGTGCGGTGTTTCCCACCGGACAGAGATTCCTCCCTGGCGCAGGGGAGTGGTCAGCCTGTCAATGCAACCGGCGAGTCCCAGGGTGTGGAAGTCAACATGAGTGCCATTAGTGATGACGCCAACTTCATCCAGAGTTGATGTTTGATTCATGACTCTCCCCGCTTCCGAACAGCCTCTTGTTGTTCCTCCGCCACCCGGAATAGGCCCGATCCGGCGTGCTATTGGTTTAAGAGTGCCCAGCCGAAATCAAGGATTCCGAAGGGTATCCACAGCTCGGGTGCAGGGTTGGGGCGGGATTCGGCAAGTGTGACCCCGAAGCCCCTCAGCGCGGCAGATGTTGAGCCTCATGTTCGGCTTTGCCGTGCGCGGGGCTGCGGTGTTAAGGTCCCATCCGACTGAGGGGGAAACATCGTGACAGCGAGCTAAAAGTGCTGGTCAGGTGACCTTAACGGCGCGCCGACCGAAGTTCCTGTAAAGGGCCGCCCGACAGTGGGGAGCGTCAGCGGGCCTGATGCCGCGAGGCTGGCGTTCGAGATCGACAGGCGCGGCTCCGGCATCGAACCGGAGGCGCTGTAGCAGCTTCGCGACTGCGCAGGCTCCCACGACGGCATAGCGCGGCCGGTAAGCGGCCTCGTTAGGAAACGGAGTACGTCAGAGTTGCGGTATAGGCGTCCGCCACGGCGTCGTTCGGCACCTGAACCGTGAGGTCTGCCTCCCAGGTCGCCGTGTTGTTGCCGACAACGCACGTGGCGGTCTGAATGATCCTGGGCGTGGTCGGATTGGTTGCCGTGGATTCCGTCATGGCTACGGTGCCGGTTGTGGTGGCCGCCGCCGGGGTGTACGTGGCTCCCGCGGCGGAAAGGTGGGCTCCCGTCGTATCACCCGTAAAGTCCGTGATGAGTACTGAGGCACTCCAACCGGCAGTCCCGGCACGGTTATCGGTAACCGTGATGCCATGAAGAGTGGTGCCGGCGGCGTTGCCCGGATGGACCACACCAAGAGAGACCGAAGGGGGAGGAGCGGAAGTGAAGCCAAGCCAGCCTGATGAAACCGTGACAGTGGCTATGTTGTCTGCCGCGGAAGCCGGCAGTGCCATCCCGCCGGCCATGACAACTGAGCAGATCAGGGCAAGTCCCGCGCGGTTCAACCTGGTGGCCGGACCGGCCGAGCGCACGGAGCCAGCAAGTGTTTCCATTGGTGCCCCCAATATATGGTGAGACCAGGGCTGGCAGCGCCAGTCCGAGTGCTTCACAGATTTCCATCTGCGGACTCAGAGGGTGAGACCTACGGAGACCGATGACCTCAGGCTGTCATGCGGGAATTTGCCGCAACAACACTCGCCGGTACCCGTCTTTCACGGAAAATGTTCCCCTTGGATACTTGGGTTGCGGCCAGGTACCTGCCCCCGCTCGCCCGCTGCACGATGCAGGTCGAACCCGTGGGGAGTCCGGAACCGGCATCTGACAGATGCAGGGTTGGTCCGGTGCGGATCCCGCTCGGTGGGAGAGGTTGCCGCTGCGGGCGAGCATTCAGCACTCTCCAGGTCGCACGTCCGCCCCGGTGCAGTTACCACCGAACGCCACTTCGGCTTTGGTCTGACGGTCCCGACAACGGGCCGGGACGGCGATTAGTACGATGACTTCCTACATCGTGCCGCTCGCCGTCTCGGCTGGGTTGCCTTTGGGAACCAGCGCATCGCGGCGCACTAAAAACGCAGGATTGGCACAGGATCCCGTATCTGGCTGCATCTTTCACCCAGTTTTCTCCATAGTATGGATGAATTCCGGAGTGGTGCTGTTAGCTTGGAAGGACCGGGGGGAAACCTGTTGCGGATGCGTCACTTCGTGAACGGGGGTGCATGTGCAGTGGGTTGTTCTGCCGGGATTTTCCGTGAATCATTCCGCTCCAAGCAAAGGTCTCAACCCATGCGCAGCATTTCCCGTGTATCACTCGTCATCGCCGCCTCCGCCGCACTGGTCGGCTCACTCGCTCTTCCGGCTTCCGCCGCCGATACGACCGCAACGGTCGAAGTTCCCGCTGGCCTGCTGACCATCTCCGCCCCGGCGAACGCTGACCTGGGCACCGTCGCGCCGGGCAGCCTCATTACAGCGGCCGTTGGCAACGTGGCCGTATCGGACTTGCGTGCCGGCGAGGAAGGCTGGAACGCCCAGGTCAGCATGACCGATTTTGTTGGTACCAATACTGCAACCGTCATCCCGGCCGCTTCCGCTACGTACACGCCCGCTGCGGCCGTTGAGACCGGAACCTCCACCGTTGCACCGACCCCCCAGACGGGCCTTGCCACCGCCAAGACAGTCCAGGCCGCGACCGGTGTCGTCGGCAACAACACCGCCGCCTGGGACGCGGACCTGAGCTTCACGGCGCCGACGGATGCGCTGGCTGATACTTACACGGCGACGCTGACCCACTCGGCCCTCTAAGCCCGACGCAAGTAAACCGGTCCGGGGCGCCTGGCATGCGGCGGGCACCCCGGACCGGATCTGCCGCACCACTCACAGTTTCCGACTTAACCGAGGTCCCGTTTTGCGTTTCCTGATGACAGTGTTTGTGATGATCCTTTTCGCCCTCTCCCAGACGGCTCCCGCCACTGCGGGCGTGGTCGCGATTCCGGGCGAGACCACGGCGCCGGCGGTACCTGCCGGTATTGGTATCCGGCTGCTGGATATTCCTACGAGCACCAAGGACGATCCTCGGGCGCGGACCTACATCATTGACCGGCTCGCCCCGGGCAGCGAGATCAGGCGGCGTGTCCAAGTGGAGAACCACACCGGGTCCGCACAGACCGTCCGGCTCTACTCCGGGGCGGCACACATTGACGGCGGATCTTTCATCGGCGAAGACGCCGCGTCCAGGAACGACCTGAGCACCTGGACCACCGTCGCGCAACCACAGATCGACCTCGCTTCGGGTTCCTCCGCTGAGGTCCTCGTGACGATCAAGGTCCCCTCCGATGCCGCGGAAGGGGAACAGTACGGTGCCGTCTGGGCCGAAGTCCGCAGCGCGGCCGACAAAGGTGCCGTTGTCCAGGCCAACAGGGTCGGCATCCGCGTTTATCTCTCCGTTGGGCCGGGCAACGGCAAACCGGCCGACTTCACGATCACCTCCCTGACCCCGGCGCGTGACTCCGCGGGGAACCCCCAGCTCAGCGCTCTCGTCACCAACACTGGCGGCCGCGCCCTCGATGCCTCCGGTGAACTCAGTCTTTCGGCTGGCCCGGGCGGTCTCTCCGCCGGGCCCTTCGCGGTCCGGCAAGCCGTCACCATAGCGCCCGGCAAAACCCAGAACGTCACCTTCACGCTGCCACGGGAGCTTCCCAACGGCCCCTGGACGGCCCTGATCCGGCTCAAGAGCGGCCTGCTGGAACGCCAGGCGTCTGCTCCGGTCACTTTCCCTGATGCGGGTCCCGGGGAGGCAGTCGCCCCGGTTCCGGCGGACGGCAACGAGTGGCATCCCATGATTACGGTTGCGGCGGCCGCGGTCCTGGTCGTCCTTGCCGTTCTCACCATCGCGTTGCTGGCACGGCGCAGGCGCAGGCTTCGCCTGGCCGCCGCGGCGCCGGCTGCCGGCACCCGCCGTGCCCACCGTCAAGGCACCGGTGTCACACGGTAGGGGAGTCCGCCGCTCCTGGTCGCGGGCAGGGGCTCTCCGCGTGCCGGGCATCGAGTCCCGGAATGTCCTCGGCGACGCCGGGCCCGGGCTGCCAGAATACCTGCCTGCCTGTCAGCAGCCTGCCGGCAACGCCTTCCACGGGTCGTCAGGTCACCACGTGCTCGTTTGTCTTTTTACGGTTCAGGTGGCGTTCGCCTTGGCGGCCGCGGTCGGCCTGATAATAATCCCCTCTGCTCTGTTCCATCATCCTGCGCTTCAGATTCTTGCCGGGTACCTTGCCCTGATACTGGTCGCCGCCACCGTCCATGGAACCCTGCGCTACCTCCGGCGACACCGCCGGGACAGGATGCGCGGCCAGGTCGCTGCCGACCTGATTGACACCGTCCTGTCCACCAGCCGCGAATGGCTGTGGATGCTGGATGAGAAAGGGCAGTTCACGTTCTCCAGCCGCACCAGCGCGACGCTGCTCGGCTATGAGCCGGGCGAGCTTGTCGGTAATCCGGTCGGCATGGTGATCGAGGTGAAGGACCTCGCCCGCGCCCGGCAGTCAGTTCTGGCATCGCCGGACCAGAACCGGCCCGGCTGGGCTGGGGTCATCGTCCGCTGCCGGCACCGTGACGGCAGCCCCGTCTGGGTGGAAGTGACCGGCAGGACCCGCCGCAACGCCGACGGCACACCCGCCGGGTTCGAAGGGACAAGCCGGCGACTCGCACCCCGGACCGCAGAGGAGGCCGCCACCACACACAGCAGGGAGCTCATCCGGGACATCATCAGCGGGAAGAGGCTGCTCACGGCGTTCCAGCCGATCCACGACCTGGCCGCGGGGCGCGTCATCGGCGTCGAAGCACTGTCGCGGTTCGTCAGCGACGACGGCGTCGGTGCGGACTACTGGTTTGGGGAGGCCTCCGCCGTCGGGCTGGGAACGGAGCTGGAGTTCGCGGCCCTGGACACTGCCCTCACCGCAGCGGAAGAGCTGCCTCCCAGCCTGTATGTTGCCCTGAACATCTCGCCGGACGCCTGCCTGGACCCGCGCCTCCCGGCGCTCCTGGAGGGCGCGCAGATCCGCTTGGACCGGATCATCCTGGAACTGACCGAACGCCTGCCCGTTGAAGAATACGGTCCACTGGCAGCGGCTTTGGCGCCCCTGCGCCTGCGTGGCCTTCGCATCGCCGTGGACGACGCAGGATCCGGTTTCGCTTCCATGCGCCATATCCTGCATCTGCGGCCGGACATCATCAAACTGGACCGGAGCCTCATCGCCGGAATCCGTGACCACACCGGCCAGTACGCCCTGGGCGCTGCCATGGTCGAATTCGCCAAACAGATCAGCGCCACACTCGTGGCCGAAGGCATCGAAACATCCGCCGAACTCTCCGCTGTCACCGGACTCGGAATGACCGCGGGACAGGGCTACCTCCTCGGCAGACCCTCCATCCAGCCCAGGGACTGGGCAACCTGGGTGCACGAAAACAGGCCGGCCGGCCCTGGCCGTTTGCCTTGGCCTAGTAGCGATTGTTAATGCCTGTCGAGGAAACGACAACGTGTCTTACCGTGACCCCGACCTCGTCTTCCCTGCGCCCGGGACAGACGGTTCGCCGGCCGCCTATCCAATACAGAGAGGGTCCACGACGCTGTCTGCCGTCCCGCGATTGCGGCACGGTCAAGGAAGCCACAGGCTTTCCGCAAGATCCGCCGGCGACCGGCCAATTCACCTAACTGGGAAGTAGCGTTGAGGAATGTCCATCTCAGTCCCTCGCGTCGACAGCGCGAAACGTGCCCCAGAGAACGTATCCTCCAGCGCCCCCGCGGCCCCGGCCCTGAGGGGCGGGGACGCGGAATTGCCTTTGCTGGATCCAGCTGTCCTCCGGGAACTGGAGGATCAGCTGGGTGGCCCGGACATCGCAGTCGGTTTTGCCCGGGATTACGCCACTCTGTGGGGCCAGCGGCAGGGTCACCTCGTTGCCGCAGTTGAGCGTCAGGACCGCGAGCGGGCACTTGATGCGGTGATCAGCCTGAAAGTCTCCTCGGCCATGGTGGGAGGACTGCGAATGGCACTGCTCGCGGAGGCGGTCGAGGCTTTCATCCGCAGCGGTGACTTTCCGGGCGGACGGGCGCTGGAGATGCTCGCGCACCACGGCGGTGCCACCGTGAACGAACTGCAGGTCAGCTACATCACGAAGGGCCGGTAGCGGCCAGGCTGACCGGCCGGTCCGCGTGAGACTTACGACGGCCCGTCGGGCCGGTCCGATCGTTCCGGCGCCAGCCTGTAGCCCACGCCGCGGACGGTCTGTAGCCATCGTGGCGATTCGGCGTTGTCCCCGAGTTTGCGGCGCAGGTTCCCGATATGGACCTCGACCGCCCGCTCATCGGATTCACTGATATAGGTCGCATCGCGGGAGTACTCGCCCCGGACGACCCGGACCAGCTCGGTCCTTGACCGGACCGCTCCGGCTGCACGCATTAGATGGTGAAGGAGGTCGAACTCGCTGCGCGTTAGCTCAACGGGATTCCCGCCAAGGGCGGCCGTCCGGCTCTTGCGGTTCAATGCCAGACCGTTATGCCGGAGCACGAACTCCGCCCCTTGGGTCTCAGACGCTGAAGGTTTGGGTTCAGCCGGAGGTGGCTGGCCGCCGCTGCTCTTCTGTCGGGGCCGGCGCATCATGGCCGATATCCGGGCCCGCAGCTCCAGCGGCCGGAACGGTTTGGTGATGTAGTCGTCGGCTCCGCCATGAAGGGCGGTCAGCATGTCGGGTTCTTCGGTTCTGCCCGTGAGCATGACGACATACGCATTGCTGAATTCACGGATTCGGCGCAGGACTTCGAAACCGTCAATGTCCGGAAGACCGATGTCCAGGATCACGACGTTGGCCAGTTTATCCCGTACGACTTCCGCGCCCTCCCGGCCGCCGGAGGCGGTATGGACTTCAAAGCCTGCCTGAAGAAGCACAGCCTGCAGGAGGTTACGCATGTCGGCGTCATCCTCGATTACTACAGCCACGCCTAAATCGCTCATGGCCCCCCTCCATTTTGACTGAACATCCACGTCAGCCCAGCACCGATGCGGTATTCACGCCACCGTTTCCAAGCTACAAGGAACGGTGTCTTTTGCATAACTTGGATCATTTGTGAAATCGGCCGCTGTCAATTCACAGGAAAGTCCCTGAATTTATGGGTTGCGTCGAAGATCGCCCTTTATGCCTTTCCCCGCGAAAGGGACGAGTGGCCCGCGCCCGGGCGTGGCGTTTACCGTCAAATAGGCAATTACGGCTCCACTCATGGGTCAGGCGGGCAGCTGAAAAGGTACAAGCAGGAAGCCTCAAGGCTTCAGGTCTGGATCCGTCGTCAGGGCGGCCGTTTGCTGGCGGTCATGGACCATAGCGGGCTCCACCTTCGAATATGGAGCGAATCTTGAGCTTCTCAACAGGCAATCTTGAGCTTGACTGTGTAAAGCGTCCTGCTTCCGGTTACGATCAGCGCGTTGTCCTATTGAAAGGGTCCCTGTGGATTTCCTCCGCTACGTCACCGCTGTCGCCGTCTTCCTGGCCGTATCACTTGTCCTGGTGGTCTGCGCCCATATGGTTCTGCGGCGACATACGATGCGGAAGGCCAAGGCCCCGTCCGGCAGTGAGGAATAGCGAACCGCCGTGCCGTACATTGACATCAATCCGCACCGCAAGGGCCCGAAATGGCGGGCATACGTTCTGCTGGCGGTCCTGGCCGCAGTCACCATCGTCGTTGTCGCCGCCGCATTGTCCGGCCCCTAAGAGTTCGGGCAACCGGCGGCAACCCGACGCTGGCCTGGCTCTGATGCCGTCGGCACTAGCTGGAAATCTCTGCCGACCAGTCTCTAATGTCGTCGGCGCTGAATCTGACACCGGGAAGGGCCCGGCGGAGTTTTTCGCTGAGGTCCGCTTCCACGGCAAACAGAGGACGCGCCCGCGACGTTGAACCGGCCTCGGCCAGAGCCGCCTCAAGCCGTCCGAGGAGCGAAGCGAGCATGCCGTTCACATCCGCGGGTGGATGGCCGTCAGAAAATCGTTGCCGGGACATTACTCGATCCCGGGCACCGTCATGCCGGAGGCAGAACTTGCCAGCCACGTCATCGCCTCAGCACGCGAGGTAAAGAAACGGGCGGGCCACGGCGGGCTGCACCGGCCCAGGAAGAAGGTCGCGATCGCCCAGTCAACCGGCGATGACCCCAGCAACGCCACTCGCGTCACAAGGCAGCGGCGCGCAAAGACCTTGCGCGCTTTGCAGCTCAACCACGCGGTCGCTGCCATATCGACCAGCATCGGGTGGCCGTGCCCCTGACAGAGGCGGCTTACCGCTCCCATCGCGGCCAAGGCGTCCCTCTCCTCAATAACTGCCCCGCGGACCCATCGCAAAAACAGCACGCCGTCACGCAATTCAACGGCGGCTTTCGCCGCGTCACTTACGTTCCGGATCATTTGCTGAACCTATCGCATTTAAACGGCAGGCTACCAATTTTTCCGGACATCCTGTCCGGACCTTCGGCCGGAGGAATCTTCTGGGTTCCGGCACGGACAACCGGCCCAAAACCCTGCACTAAACCGCAGGAGAAAAGGTTGCCACGAGTTTCGATTACGCACCCTTCGACGGCGTGAGTCTGGCGTCTCCTACCGCGGCCCATGCCCCGGCCCGGGTCCGATAGCGGGTGTGGAATCCTTGGGTGATGATGGCATTGAGTTGGCAACTGATGGCGACCGGTGTCTTCGGAAAGGGTGGCAGGTCGGTGAGTCCTGAGGGGGAGATCTGGCGTACTGACCTCGCGACACTGCGCGATGTCGTCCTGGACCGGGAATCCATGACGGCACGACTGGGGGAGTACCCGAGCCTGGAACGGGTGTGGGCGCTGTCCCTGCTGGACCGCGGACAGCAGGCCGTTGCCGAAGGCCGGGCACTGCTGGCCAATTCGACGGACAGGTTCCGGCCCCTACTCGTACTGGCGCACGCCTACCAACGCCAGTACCGGTGGCACGAGGCCGCACGGCTGCAGGAAGAAGCCCTCCGCCTGGCCCGCTCCCCGGCCAGGGAAGCGCTCGTCAGGTATGAGATCGGCAGGCGCCTCTTTGATGAAGCCCTGTACCGGGACGCGGCAGCCGAACTGGAATGGGCCTATGACCTTTACCGCACCGCCGGCCGTGAACGCCTCGCCAGAGTCTGCCATCAGGCCCTACAACGCGCCCGGGAAGTTCTCCTCACAAACGGCATCGCTGACCACCGGCCCGTCTGATCAAAGTGGCTGAGGCCTTCGGGACCGAGTCGGTTCCGGCCGCACGGTTCGGCGGCACAGTCCCGGTGTGCTCTGCGGAGTCTGGATACCGAGCCACAGATTCGCCCGGCGCGGCGGGAAGCCCTGGCGCTTCCGCCCTCCCTAAACGGGGGCGGGCGGAAGCGGCACGGGCTCGCTCCGGCGGCTTGAGACCGACCCTTGCCGGCGGTTAGTCCGGCAGGGCCCCGCTACCGGGGCAAATTCCCCCCGCACCGTCGTTCGCGATGGTGCCCCCGTGTGCGGCGGAGCCTTAGACTCCCCCCAATACATGCGAGTGAGGGCCCGGCATGACTATTGTGCTCCCGGACACCCCCCCTTGTATGAATGCGTGCAAATGTTTCCGGAGAAAAATGCTGTCACAGGGCGTTGGCGCAGTTTCGCGCTCGACGATCCTAGCCGCCACTGTCCTTGCGGTTGGAGTCCGCGACCTCTTTCTCCGGGGGCGCGTCCTGGGCAGCCGCGGCCTTGCCTGGCTCCTGCCGGTGGCGTGTGACCTGGTCAATGGTGACTGAGCTGAAGTAGAAGGCTACGACGACAGCAGTGATGGAGGTGAAGCTCGTCAGAAGCTCGGACGTTACTTTGTTGATCGACTCGGTTGCCTGGTTCACCGAGCCGTCCGTCACCGGGCTTGTTGTGCTTGCGCCGCTGCTGAAGAAGACGGCCCAGGAGAGCAGAACCAGATACAGCACGATGACCGTCGCGGCGATGGCGTCCCTCATCGCGATGGCCCCGGGTTCGTCTCTGACGGTCCGCTCGTAGGACCAGATCCCGTAGAACGTGAAGACTACTAGCGACCCCAGACCCAAAACATAGCCCAGGTCCCGGAATCCCGGGAGGTGGTTCCACGACCACAGTTCTATGAGCGGGGCACCGATAACCACCAGGGCATCGGGTAAAAGAACCCGTAACCAAACCCGTTGCCTCCGCGTTCGAACCGGGGCCACGTTCGCCGCCATCTCACCCTCCGTCCGGAGCCGGAAGCCAACCCGTGCGCCGGGGCAGCGTAACGGCTCACCCGGCCCGTTACGCCAAGTTTTCGCGCAGCGAAATTCCGTGTCAAGACCCGGCGGGGATATGGAAACCAGCTGCGGCAGGGTCAAGCTGCTGCCGTGAGGCGCCGACGGTTTTGGGGGGCGGGACCATAGGCGGTAGTTTGTTCAAGGCATCTCCGCATTCCCCCCCGTTTGCGGAGCCGCTGACCGTAGGAAGAGCCCCCGCGCTTGAGTCGTCCCCCCGACTCGTGTGGGGGCTCTTCTGCTGTCTACACCGGAGGTGCCGTCCTCTGCGTGAGCCAACGCAGCTGGCTGCCCGATAAAAGTCCTTCGCAGAGCTGGCCGGGCGACCTTCCTCCTAGACCTAGACGGGCATGCAGAACACCAGAGACACGAAGGATGCCCCAGCCGTACGGGCGGTGTACAAGTCAGCGAAGCCGCCCCACTTGAACGGTGTGCGGCGCTTTCGTCAGTCCGATCGATCCCTGCCCAATGACGCGCGGCGGTACCAATCAATGGCCGGCTTCATACCTTTCCTGCTGTTGGGACAATTCCGGTTACTGCAGTGCGACGGGATTTCGTCCTGCTGCCCTCTTGCGCCCGGCCCGCTATCTTTCAACCGAACCAAAACCACGGCTGATCCACACGCAGCACAGACCAAAAAAGACCGCATGCTTAACTGAACCCCGTCTCGGTCATGACACCGGCTCGGCGGATGAAGACGATCTTGCTGTGGAATTCGAGTACGCCATCATGGCCCCTGTCCCTCATGCATCCCCCTTAACTGGCCTGCGATCAGAATAACGCGTCGGGGCCGAGCACAGGCTCTGAGGCAACCGTGCGCGAGCCCGCTGGCCCTGTGGCCTTCCAGCCAAGGACATTTCCCCTGGCCACTGCGACTGGCCAACCGCCGCTATCTGGCGGCATAACACTCACCGGCAGTAAGTGGAGGAAATCATGAATTCGGCAATCGGCAGTCAAGAGTGGTCTGGCCGAGCCAGCCGCGGCAACCTGTTTAGCCAGGAAACTTGCAAGGAAACTGCGGATAGCTGCAGGAATTCTTGACGCTAAGGGGCCAGTCTTGATCGAAGCGCACAGATCCTGCCGAATCAGGTAGGCGGACACTCAACAGGGATTGCAGGGAAGCAGGGGAAGCCATGGGTCAAGGACCAGCTCTGGACGAACGCACCGCCGGCCGCGTCATCACGGATGACCAAGTTACTGACTTCCACGCCTTGGGACTCGCAGACTGCATCGATGAACTGACCATTCCCCTGCGCCAGAGCGGGGTCAGCGTGCAGTGGGAGACCCCGCCGCATGGAGTCGAACTATCGGCGGCCCGCGCTGCGCTGCTGTACCAGGCTGCGCAGGAAACACTCAACTGCGCATTCAAATACTCTCAGGCCACCGAGCTGACGCTCCGGCTGACAGCCGACGGCCACGGTGTCCGGCTGACCATCGCAGACAACGGCGTCGGCTCCCAGAGACAACTCCTTGGCGGCCGGGATCACGGGTACGGCGTGTGCCTGATGACCTTGGCCGTGCACGAAGCCGGCGGTACCATCTCTATCGATTCCGTACTCGACAAAGGCACTCTGGTGTCCATCACCCTTCCCCTGGACTAGCGACGGAATCCGATGGGCTCCTCAGGGCCGACCAGTCATTGGGTGGGAGCAGGAACTATTGCCGGCCGTTTCGGGCCGACACGCGGCGCCAGTGCCAAGTGCGGCGCGCGTCGACGAAACGGTGGATCCCTGCCCGGAGCTGTCGGGGCAGAGCCCGCCCGCAGGGCGGGCTTCGATCGTTCCAGCCGGGTGGGCCGGATCCGAGACGGTTCCTCAGGTGAAGGGTTTAGGACCGGTTCCCGGCGCGACAGCACTCACGGCACGACAGCTTCGAGAGCCATCATCGCAAGCCCTCCAGCGAGTCACCGTTAGGCCAACATTGCAGTGGCCCGCGGGTTATGGTCGTGGTTCGGCGTGGGCCGTGGCTGTGGGCGGTCCTTGCCACATCTTTAATGAACGCGGCAGGCTCTTGGCTCGTTCTGATTCCAAGGACAGAACAGATGCCGGTGATGGCGGTTCCTTCCAGAACTGAACCAGGCGCCATTCGACGGGTGATTCCACGACATCGTCAAAGGCTGGTCCCGGTCGGTGGCGTGGAGCCGCGCACGGTAGCCGCCGTTGTCTTCGCCCGTGATGCCGCCGACGCCCTTCATCTCCCAGCCTGGGTGAGTGTTGAAGTACGCCCACCCCTCCGGGAGCATCCACGAGGTCTGTGACTTCGAGGCTCCAGGTGCCGGCGTCGACCGGCGGTACCCTGAAGTGGTTGCGCACGTAGAAGTGTGCATTGGGGCATCAAGTCACGGCCGACGAGCGTCGGGACAAAGGTCTCGCAGTTGAGCGGGTCCGCGCGGGAAGGCATGCGACAGGCTAGCAGGAGCAGGCTGGTTCAGGGTCATGTCAGTGTCCGGTCTCATGCGCGATCACACCGGCTGCGGGACGATCCGAATGTCCGGCCTTGGCTCCTTCCAGTCGCCAAAGATCTCGCGGGCCTCGCTGTTCGGGACGGAGCCGGCGATGATGACGTCCTCGCCTTGCTTTCCAGTTGACCGGCGTCGAAACCCGGTGCTTCGCAGTGAGCTGAAGCGAGTCGACGACGCGAAGCACTTCGTCGAAGTTTCGTCCGGTCGTCATGGGGTAGACGAGGATCAGCTTGATCTTCCTGTCCGGCCCAAATGACGAACACGTTGCGGTCTGGTTGTCCGCGGGCGTGCGGCTCTTGGCGTCCCCGTACGTGGCTGCCGGGAGCATGCCGTAAAGCTTTGCCACGGTGTAGTCGTCGTCGCCGATCACGGGGTAACCGCCAAAAAGTATTGCTGCCGGTGGGATCGTTGACGAAGGAGTGCCTGAGCCCGAGTAGCTCGTGCACAGGCACTCCCTTGTGGCATGATCAGTCCAGCAAGACCGCTATGAAGATGGCGACTGTAGGCGGGTGTGAACCGTTCGGTCAACCGAACGAAGGACCCCGCATGGCCTGTCAGAAACACCCGTACCCGAACCCAGCCCTGGCCTTGCGTGCTCTGGAAGCGATCCGCGCCAGCGGCAAGCCTGGCAAGCAGCCGGTGCGCGTTTACCCCTGCGAGCACTGCCACCTTTGGCATCTAACCTCCAAGAAGCTCACCGGGAAGATGCCCCGGTGGGAGCGGAAGCTTTCGTTGACGGGTCGTTGATGAATCGGCCCTGCCGGGGCAGCGAAGGCGGCGATCCATGAACTGATGGATTTCGCCTGGAATCTTGTCTATGACCTGCTCGAGGAGCGGGGGCTGCTCGGGGAACGGTTTGTTCGTCGAGGAGTACACCGGGATCCAGTCCTTGGCGCCGACAACCCGAAGGGCTTTTTCAACATCCCCGGATAGGCGCAGCAGGTCTAGGCCTTACTGGTTCCCTCTTCTCCTGGTGCTTGCGGGCCATGATTGCCGTTTCCCCTGGGCGGTGCCGAGGCCATCATTAGAGGTACAGAGCACTGCGTTTTGAATCGGAGGCTGCCATGATCCAGGCCCTGCTGTGCAAGCTGAATATTCGGCACGATTGGCATGTCGAACATGCTGAAGACGGGGGCCTATATAAGCGCTGCCGCAGATGTGGCAAGGACGACGATAGCGGCGGCGGAGGAACAGGAGGCAACTTCAGCGCGTGGATAGGGCCGACGGCGGGAGGGTGATGTCGCTTAGCCGACCTTCTGGATTCTCGACAAGGAGAAGGCGCGGCCCAGCATATGCCCCTAGGTCACTCGCCCAGGTCAAAATCCAGGCCCAGGTCTTCGAAAGCGTGCAGTTCCCGCCATGTAGAGGTCACCCTGGCGGTGGGCAGGGCGGCTGCGGTCGGCATCCTGTCGACGGCCACGAGCTGGTCGAGGTCTAGGCCGGTGAGGGCGGCAATGTCCCTGATGGGTAATCTGGCAGTTGCGGCGGTCGTCTACCAACCAGGCACCCAGACAATTCCTTGCATGTTACAGATAGGTGGTGCCGATGTCCCACCAGTATCTGTCGAAAGGATGCGCATGCTTTTCCGCAGCTGTTGGGTCGATGGCTCCAGATGAGGGAGGACCGAAACAATGGGCCATCGCTTGCCGCACACTTACTCTGAGGTGCGCCATGCACCGGTAGGGAGCATGGGTTCCCAACGTAAGCATTCACGCTCGAAGTTCTACATAACAGCGCTAATTTCAGAGCTCGGCGGCATCCTGATGTCAGCATGCTCGATGACGGCCACGACGGCACCCTAGGCTTCCCCCACGTTGTCCAGAGCGCGTCGCCGGGCATCTTGAGGCGCTCCAAGGCGCTGGTGAATCTCGCCGCGGATCAAAGCAACTACCGATATGACGACAGCGGCGACCGCAACCCAGAACTCAGCATTCATGAGGCGACTGTAATGTACGGAGGCTTAGGGGCCGTGGATCCGCCGGGGAACCCGTCCAAGAGTTCAGTGCCCGAGTATCTTTCGAGGGGGTGGAGGGGCCGGTGTTCGTGCGTCAGTGCTTAGTCGGCTGGATGGACACCTGGTCCCGGAATGGCGGAATCAACCACGAGAATACCCATTGGCTTTCTGCCCCGGGTCCGTCCTGACCGCCAGCCCGGGAGCCGGGTATCCAGGGCAGCCGCTTTGGCGGGATCCAACTCGGCTCGGCGGGCCTTGTATCGCTGGGTGTGAAGCCATACACCGAGGTCATGCTCTGGACCTTCGACAGCGGACTTGTGCCGGGGCCAGTCGAGTCCGGATCCCCGGTACTCCACCAGTGCAGTAAGGCGTTCCTACCATCTGGCCTGGTCGCCGCTAACGCGGGGGAGGCCCTGCCAGCCGGGCAGGACACCGAGTCCTTCCCGGAACGCCGACGGTAGAGTCCCTTCCCTGGCTTCTCTTGCGTCGTCGGTTCAACCAGGCGGCCAGCGCCCGCTCATCCCGGTTGACGGATTTCGTTGAGGGATACCTGCCGCTCGCCTGGACCGTGGCGATCAGCTGGGCCTTCCGTTCCATGCCCTGGCCGGTTACCTGCCGGCGTTTCTTGCGCGCTGCTTCTTCATGCTCGGCCTGCAGCCCGGGTTGAAGTTTCCTGGCCACAGTCAAGTGGTAGCCGACGGTCCGTAGCGGTGCGCCGGTCAGTTCGGCAATTTTCCCGCGGCTCAGCCCCCGCCGGTACATCAGAACCCATTCCGGCTCCGGAGCCGCGTTCCAGCGCTTAGTCGCCATCGGATAATCCTGCCACGGTCTTCAAGCGAGCTTCCATCTGAAGAAGCGACCAGCTGTCCATTCAGTACGTGCGGCTGAAGGTCGTGTCCGGAGCATCAGGTAGGGGCGAACACTGTCCTCCACCTACGATTGGTCCATGGCCGACACGACTTCAAACCACCGCTTCCTGACTATTGAACAGGTCGGCCTGGAACTGAACGTTGGGGAGCCCCTCGTGAGAGGGATGCTAAAGTCGGGCGAGCTCCGTGGAATTCGGGGCTAGGGGCGCCTGGCGGATAGGGGCCAACGACGTCGAGGACTTCATCGCTGAGGCGTACAGGAAGACCGCGGAACGCATCACCGCCGGCGAGCTGCACGATACAGCCTTGGGGAGCGACGAATGAAACAGCTTTATGCGACCCAGGCCGGTCTCGATCCTTGTATCCAGCAAAACGGAAGTAGCCCTTCGAGAGGAATCCGGCCGTGAGCCATTCGCTGGACCGAACTTTGCCGCTCTCTGTGCAGGATCACCCAAAGCTGTTCAGGGTTATCTCTGAAGGCATCTTGGGCGATGAAACTGATGCTATTGAGCTGAAGAGCGAGTGGGACCTGTCGGATAAGAAGAAGATCGGGGCCATTGCCAGACTCATCCTTGGCTTCGCCAACAGGGATCCGGCTGTAGCCGGAAAATATTTCGGAGGCGCTTATCTTGTTCTCGGGATCGACACTCATCGCGCTGAAGGGGTTAAAAAGGCCGACGGCGCAACAGTAAGCATGCAGATTCAATCGTATCTGGGAACGCGTGGACCTCAGATCGTTCTGGACTACGGCCGTTTCAATGAAATCGATATTGCGGTTATAACGATGCTTCCGGTGCCCCGGGCGGCACATATCTATGCACTCGAGAAGGAGTTCACTTACTTCAGCGGGTCCAAAGAAGGCCTGTGGCGAAATGGCACGATTTTTGTCCGCTCAGGGACGAGTACGGAAGTGGCGACCGCAGAAGACATTAGACGATTGGAGCGTCGCCTGATTGGGGGCCTCCAAAAGCTGAGGCCGCAAGTAGACATCGAGTGGAACAGGAGCTCCATGCTCTTCTGGCTCGATGGATCAGACGCGGAAGAGTGGCTTGAAGAACACCGGAACTATCTGTTTTCCCAGCAGGAACCAGAACCACCGGCTCCCTCGGGGCCGTTTGATTTTGGTCAAAACATGCTCATGTCATTGACGCCGGGCAAGCAGACCCTTAGTGACTATAAGAGGGACCTAAACAAATACATCGAGCAATGCCGGGCCGCCATACCTGTCTGGCTGTGCCACGTCTGGCATTCCACTCGGGAGGGTCAGAGCGATCTGCGAATTACCAACGCAACCGATGAGGCGATGCTTTCAGTTCGCCTGACCCTTCAGATATCCGCTGATGTGAAAGTAGTGACAGACGACCCCGATCCTGACTGGCCAAAGCAGCCCCTCCCTGTTGGGCGGGACAAACCTTCCGGCCTCTATTCATCGCTCACCCATCCTGGCTTCAAACCAGGATGGGTGCACAGTCCACTGCGTCCCACTGTGGAAAGGACGTCGGGCTCGGTGAAAGTCGTGTTTGATCTAGGAGACATCGCTGCAGAGGAATCCGTCACAACTTGGCCGATCAGTCTCCTGAGCCGAGCAAGTGAATTGCCGGGCACCGTTCTAGCGACCTGGTCAATCACCGCTAACAATCGCCGTGGAACGGACAAGGGGATTCTTTCCATGGTTCGTACGGAGAGAGTCTCAGTGAAAAACGTCCTATCTAAGACGGTTCCTCAGAAGGGCTAGCTTGATTGAGTCGCCTGGCCCCGTTCTTCACAGCAGGTAAGACGATGCACGATCGGTCGTTAGTCTGACGGCCGCTGGTTGGTTGAGCGGGCACGGTGCGCCCTGGGTCCATGCCGACCCACCTCGTTCTTCAACGTTCGTCAGTCACCTCCTCTCAGATGATCTCTCGGAAGGTCATTATCGTCCTCCGGTCAAGCTCGGCACGGTCGACTTGATCCCGTGCCAGGGGCCGATTGAATGCCGAGAACCTTGTCTGAACAGGGGAGACACGGGCCTGAACTGACCCACCTCCTGTTTCAACATTCACTGGGGCAAATTGCAGCCTTATCCTGGGGGCACTGCTATTGGCGGCCCGAACTGTTCGCCTGCCCCGGGCGCCCGCTGCAGCGGCCTCACTCGCGGGGCTGGCACTGTTCGTGATGATGGTCGGCCCCGACGCCAGCGTCCTCCGGGCCGCGCTCATGGGAGCGATCGGGCTGTTATCCCTGTCCGGAGGCCGTACCGGGCGCGGACTCAGCTTCCTCTCCCTTGCGGTGATCGGACTGCTCATGGCGGATCCCGCACTCGGGACCAGCTTCAGTTTCCTCCTGTCCGTGCTGGCAACGCTGGGCATCGTGGTGGCCGGCCGGCGGATGATGGAGTGGCTTCCGCCCCTCGTTCCGCGCTGGCTGGCCGCCGGACTCGCAGTTCCCCTTTCGGCCCAGCTGTTCTGCGGGCCGGTGATTGTCCTGCTGCAGCCCCAGTTTTCGTCCTTCGCCCTGCTGGCCAACATGGTGGCGGCGCCGCTCGTGGCGCCGGTAACCATCCTGGGCACTGCAGCCGTCCCGTTGGTGCCGCTGGCCCCGTGGGCAGCTGTCGTTCCCATGGCGGTGGCGGGGGCCTGCGCCTCCGCTGTGGCGGGCGTTGCCAGGTTCTTCTCTGCCCTGCCCGGCGCGGCCCTGCCGTGGCCGGAAGGACCGTTCGGCGCGGCGACGATGGTGGTGCTGTCGGCCTGCACCCTGCTTGCAATGTGGCTTATTCTGCACCCGCGGGCCGTGCGGGCACTGGTCCTGGCGGCGCATCGAAGGACCGTGGATCTGCTGGAGCTCTGGCCACGGTTTACTGGCTTGGATGAGCGCCGCCGCCGTGGGAGTCTTAGAGGTAATAATCCAATTTCCGGGAGGAACCAAGAGTGGCCGCTGCGCAAAAAGCCCGATCCAAGCCGGCGCCGTCAGCGACGGCCACCTGGCGCGATGTGACCCCGGCCCGTGTCGTGCTCATCGGCGGGCCCGAAGAATACCTCGGCATCCGTGCCATGGACCGCGTCCGGTCACAGGTCCGCGCAGCCGAACCGGATGTGGAAATCACCAGGCTCAACGCCGGCAGCTACGAATCCGGGTCGCTCGCCATGAATGTCAGCCCGTCCCTGTTCGGGGAATCGAAGCTCATCGAAGTCGAATCCGCAGAAGCCATGAATGACGCTTTCCTGGCAGACGCCCTCAAATACCTGGCCAACCCCGAACCGGACGCTGTCCTGGTGGTCCGTCACGGCGGCGGCGTCCGGGGCAAGAAGCTGCTTGATGCCATCAAATCCGCTGGTTGGCCCGTGGTCGATTGCCAGCCCCTCAAAAAGGACGCAGACAAGTCGGCGTTCGTTGCAGCGGAGTTCAAGGCCGCCTCGCGGCGGATCGAGCCGGAGGCCGTCCACGCCCTGGTCAATGCGGTGGGCGCCAGTCTTTCGGAACTCGCCGCCGCCTGCAGCCAGCTCATCGCGGACGCAGCCACGGCCGTGGATACGGACATGGTGGACCGGTATTACGGCGGCCGGATCGAGGCAACGGCGTTCAAAGTCGCTGATGCCGCGTTGGCCGGCAACGGCCCACTCGCACTTTCCACCCTTCGCCACGCCCTCGCCACGGGAGCGGACCCCGTGCCGCTGGTGGCCGCACTGGCCGCCAAACTTCGGACTGTCGCCAAAGTGGCCGGGGCGCAAGGCTCTTCGGCCCAGATCGCGCGGCAGCTCGGCATGCAGCCGTGGTTGGTGGAACAGGCGCAGCGTGACGTCCGGCGCTGGACGCCCGAGGGCCTGGTCCGCTCCATCCAGGTGACAGCGGAGGCGGACGCCCAGGTCAAGGGCCTCTCCCGCGATCCCGTGTACGCCGTGG
Organism: Arthrobacter sp. P4_H3; assembly: GCF_056400885.1. Classification (NCBI taxonomy): domain Bacteria; kingdom Bacillati; phylum Actinomycetota; class Actinomycetes; order Micrococcales; family Micrococcaceae; genus Arthrobacter; species Arthrobacter sp. P4_H3. The sequence goes on along the minus strand of NZ_JBFUKK010000001.1, from coordinate 317,803 downwards.
AGCACGCCGTCACCGTCATCGCAACGTCGGTCCGCCGAGGCTAGGCCGAAGGGCGGCCTCGCCGCAGCCCCTCGCCGCAGCCCGTTCGCCGCAGCCCGTTCGCCGCAGCCCGTTCGCCGCAGCCCTACCGCGGAACCGGCGCCGAGTGGCGTAGGCAGCTGTTAAATGGATGTGGCCGGCACCCCGAGGGGTGCCGGCCACGATCATCAGTTCAGTTGAACTGGAAAACCTTAGAGTGCGTTGACCTTCTTGGAGATCGCCGACTTGCGGTTTGCAGCGTTGTTCTTGTGAAGAACGCCCTTGCTGACAGCCTTATCCAGCTTACGGCCTGCAGCAACCAGCGCAGCAGCAGCAGCATCCTTGTCGGTGGACTCAACGGCGGTGTTGACGGCGCGGATGGCCGTCTTCAGCTCGGACTTGACTGCGTTGTTACGCAGGCGAGCCTTCTCGTTGGTGAGGATGCGCTTCTTCTGGGACTTGATATTAGCCACGTGTGAACTCTCTTTTTAAAGCGGAAAATGGTCTAGAGGGCTTTCAGATTGGCCATTGACTGAGCGGCGTGGGGATACCTATGGCGGCCAACCATCAGTGGCCGTCGACCTGCACGGACACACAGCTGTCAATAATAGCAGACACATGGGACTGCTGCTGGTCGTCCGGTTGTTCCCCGTGGTCTTCCGGAGGGGTTTCCGTCAGCTCCAGCCGTGCAGCTGACGGAGTGCCGATGAAACACTGTCAAACCGCTTCCGGTCAAGGACGGCGCCCTCCCTGCGGATGTCAGCCGGGCTGATCTGGAGGATGCGATCAAGTTTCGCTTCGCTGGGCCGGCGCTGCCGGTCCCAGCTGCCGGTGCCGATGTCCACGTAGTTGTCGTCGTTTCGGTGGTCCTGGTCGTGGTCCTTGCTGGTGAGCATGAGTCCCAGCAGGTACCGCCCGCGGCTCCCGATCAGCAGTACCGGCCGGTCCTTGCCCTGGGAGTGGTCCTCCTCATAGGGGACCCAGGTCCAGACCACCTCGCCCGGTTCCGGCTTGCCGTTGGGGGAGGGTGCGTACTTCACGCCCGCGACTCCTTTGAAGTCGCCGGGGTACTTGCCGCTTATTCCGCCGGCAGCTCCGCGCGGCGGGGCGGTGGCCCGCGGCGCGCGGAGCTGCGGCTGGCCGCCCGGGCGGTCTTTGGCCGGGCGCCCTTCCAGGAAGCGAATGGCGGCGCGTACGGCCTTGCCGAGGGAGCGTAGGTTCAGTGCCATGCTGCAACGATACTGCGACTGCCGGGACGGACGCTGAGCGGTGCCGCAGGCCGGGCACGCAAACAATGCACCGACTGGCGGCCGGACGTGGGACACTATAAGTTCACGTGCGGCAGGTCCTGCGATGGCTTCGGCCTTCCTGATCACAGCCGCGAAATGCCAACAGTAAGGACCCTGCGTGTCTCCCATGGCCCGCACCGCCCCGGTGCCCGCCGCAACAGAGCCGGCCATCATCCGGAACTTCTGCATCATTGCGCACATTGACCACGGTAAGTCCACTCTGGCCGACCGCATGCTGCAGTACACCGGCGTCGTTAAGTCCCGCGACATGAAGGCCCAGTATCTGGACCGTATGGATATCGAACGTGAGCGCGGCATCACCATCAAGTCCCAGGCTGTCCGCATGCCCTGGGAAGTTGACGGCACCAGCTACGCCCTGAACATGATCGACACCCCCGGCCACGTCGACTTCACCTACGAGGTCTCCCGTTCGCTGGCTGCCTGCGAAGGCGCGGTTCTGCTTGTTGACGCCGCCCAGGGCATCGAGGCCCAGACCCTCGCCAACCTGTACTTGGCGATGGAGAACAACCTCACCATCATCCCGGTCCTGAACAAGATCGACCTTCCCGCCGCCCAGCCCGAGAAGTACGCGGCCGAGCTCGCCAGCCTGATCGGCGGCGACCCGGACGAGGTGCTGCGGGTCTCCGGCAAGACCGGCGCCGGCGTCGAGGTCCTCTTGGACAAGATCGTGCGCGACCTGCCGGCCCCGGTGGGCGATCCCAATGCCCCCGCCCGTGCCATGATCTTCGACTCCGTGTACGACACCTACCGCGGCGTGGTCACCTACGTCCGCGTTGTTGACGGCATGCTGCACCCGCGTGAGCGGATCCAGATGATGTCCACGCGCGCCACGCACGAACTCCTCGAAATCGGCGTGAGCTCCCCGGAACCCACGCCTTCCAAGGGCCTGGGCGTCGGCGAAGTGGGTTACCTGATCACCGGTGTGAAGGACGTCCGCCAGTCCAAGGTGGGCGACACCGTCACCAACCTGGCCAAGCCTGCCGCGCAGTCGCTGCCAGGCTATGCGGATGCCAAGCCGATGGTCTTCTCCGGCCTCTATCCGCTGGACGGCACCGACTATCCGGTGCTCCGCGATGCGTTGGAGAAGCTGATGCTCAACGACGCCGCCCTGATCTACGAGCCGGAAACCTCGGCCGCCCTGGGCTTCGGCTTCCGGGTGGGCTTCCTGGGGCTGCTGCACCTGGAAATCACCCGTGAACGGCTGGAACGCGAGTACAACCTTGACCTGATCTCCACAGCACCGAACGTGGAGTACGAGGTGACGCTGGAGGACAAGAAGGTCGTCCACGTCACCAACCCCAGCGAATACCCCACCGGCAAGGTCGCCGAAGTCCGGGAGCCGATGGTGTCCGCCACCATCCTGGCGCCGAATGACTTTGTCGGCGCCATCATGGAACTGTGCCAGAGCCGCCGTGGCATTATGGGCGGCATGGACTACCTGTCCGAGGACCGGGTGGAAATCCGGTACCGCCTGCCGCTGGCCGAAATCGTCTTCGACTTCTTCGACATCCTCAAGTCCAAGACCCGCGGCTACGGCTCGCTTGACTGGAAAGCGGACGGCGACCAGGTTGCCGACCTCGTGAAGGTTGACATCATGCTCCAGGGCGAACAGGTGGACGCCTTCAGCGCCATCACCCACCGGGACAAGGCCTACGCCTACGGTGTGATGATGACCGGCAAGCTGCGCGAGCTCATCCCTCGCCAGCAGTTCGAGGTTCCCATCCAGGCTGCCATCGGATCCCGGATCATCGCCCGCGAAAGCATCCGCGCCATCCGCAAGGACGTCCTGGCTAAATGCTACGGCGGCGATATTTCGCGTAAGCGCAAACTTCTGGAAAAGCAGAAGGAAGGCAAGAAGCGCATGAAGATGGTGGGCCGCGTTGAGGTTCCCCAGGAAGCCTTCATCGCCGCGCTGACCACCGACGAGTCCAAGGACAAGGCCAAGAAGTAGTGATGACAGTGGCCGGAACCTCCGGAGGCCGCAGCAATGCCTAGCGTCCTACCCCTCGGTGACCCCGCGCCGTCGGACGGCCTGCTTCCCGCGCAGGCCGCCGACGGCGCTGCCGGGCGGGCATTCGGGCTGTACGTCCACATCCCCTTCTGTGCCGTCCGCTGCGGGTACTGCGACTTCAATACCTACACGGCCACGGAACTCGGCGGCGGTGCGTCCCAGGACGCCTATGCCTCCACGGCTATCGCCGAGGTGGAGTTTGCCGCCAAGGCATTGCAGGCCAGCGGGCTGCCTGACCGACGGCTGGGCACGGTCTTCTTCGGCGGCGGCACGCCCACGCTGCTGCCCGCGGAGGACCTGGCCCGCATCCTCACCGCGGCCGTTGCTGTATGGGGGCTGGAGCCCGGCGCCGAAGTCACCACCGAAGCAAACCCGGATTCCGTCACCCCGGAGTCCCTCCAGCTGCTGGCTGACGCAGGCTTCACGCGTGTGTCCTTCGGGATGCAGTCCGCCGTCCCGCATGTGCTGAAGGTGCTCGACCGCACCCACACGCCCAGCCGCGTGCCGCAGGTGGTGCAGTGGGCACGGGATGCCGGCCTCGCGGTCAGCCTGGACCTCATCTACGGTACCCCGGGCGAGTCCCTGGAGGACTGGCGGTACTCACTCGAAACCGCCCTGTCGTACGGGCCGGACCACATCAGTGCCTACGCGCTGATTGTGGAAGACGGCACCAAGCTGGCCGCCCAGATCCGCCGCGGCGAAGTTCCCGGAATCGACGACGACGACCATGCCGACAAGTACGAACTCGCGGACGACCTCATCAGCGCCGCCGGCCTCGGCTGGTATGAGGTAAGTAACTGGTCCCGCACGCCGGAACAGGCATGCCGGCATAACCTGGCGTACTGGCGCGGGGACGACTGGTGGGGGATCGGCCCCGGCGCGCATTCGCACGTCGGCGGCGTCCGCTGGTGGAACGTCAAACACCCCACCGCCTACGCGGGCAGGCTCGCCAGCGGCGCGTCGCCGGCAGCGGGCCGCGAAACGCTCGACGCCGAAACCCGGAACGTTGAGCGGGTCATGCTCGAAGCCAGGCTGAGCAGCGGACTCGAGGTTGCCGGGCTGGGAACGTCGGGACGGCACGCGGTCGCGGGGCTGATCGCCGATGGCCTGGTGGACCCCGCCCTGGCGTTCAGGGGCCGGCTCGTCCTCACGCTCAAAGGCAGGCTCCTCGCCGACGCCGTGGTCAGAAGGATCCTTCCGGACTGATTCGGCTTCGCCGTCCGGGCAGTGCCCGGACGGCCCGGCCTCAGCCGGTTACTTGATCCAGCGCAGGTTGAATTCGTACCGGTGCGGCTGGCCCCGGTTCACGTGGATGCCGGCCGCGACCGAGAAGCAGGTCACGGCGATCCAGATCAGTGTGGCCAGCACCGCGAAGATGTTTCCCACGACCGGAAGCATCACGAGGATGTTGCAGATGACCGCCGCGACGGTGGGAGGCAGGGTGAAATTCAGTGCTTCCTTGGACTCCTGCGCCGTGAACGGCCCGCGCTCCTTGAAGATCAAGTAGATCAGCAGCGACGGGACACATCCAAGGATGCCGCCGAAGTGGGCGAGCGTCGCCCACTGCCGGTCTTCGTTGGCCGTCAGCGGCAGTGCGTTGGCGGGGACACCATGATACTGGGGCTGGCCATGGCCGGCCTGGTTGTCCCTTTGTTCACGTGCGTCTTCTGCCACGGTGTCGTCCTTCGGATTGCAGTGGTGCGGTGGTTCCCGGAAAAGCGGACGCTGCCACAACAGCAACAACCGCCGTATCAAGAATACGGGGTCAGTGGTGCATTCGGAGAGTCCACCGGCCCCTTACGGCACGGTGAGGAAGTCGATGACCTCTTCCACCCGGCCCAGCAGGGACGGTTCGAGGTCTGCGTAGCTGCGGACGGCCCCCAGCAGCTTCTGCCAGCCCAGGCCGATGTCTTCCTTTGTCTCGTGGGGCCAGCCGAAGGCCGTCAGGATTCCGGTCTTCCAGTCGACGCCGCGCGGTATAACCGGCCACGCGTCAATGCCGAGCACTGCGGGGCGGATCGCCTGCCACACATCCACGTAGGGGTGGCCGACGATCAGCACGTTGCCCGCGGCGCCGGGGGACGCCATGACGGCGTCGGCGATCCGCGACTCCTTTGAGTTGGCCACGAGGTGGTCAACCAGCACCCCCAGCCGCCGGCCGGGGCCCGGCTGGAACGCGGCAACCGCCGCCGTGAGGTCGTCGATGCCGTGCAAAGGCTCGACGACGATGCCCTCCACACGGAGGTCGTCACCCCAGACCTTTTCCACGAGTTCGGCATCGTGCTTGCCTTCCACCCAGATGCGGCTTGCCTTGGCCACCTGCGCGCGCTGGCCGGCCACCCGCACCGACCCGGAGGCCGTCCGGTTGGATCCGGCGGGGGCTGCCTGCGCGCGGGGAGCAGGCGGCATCAGCCGGATAGGCAGGCCCTCCAGGAGGAACCCGTAGCCGAGGCGGAAGGTGCGCGACTTGCCGCGCCGGTCCTCCAGTGCCACAACATGCATGCCGCCCGACTTCTCCACCCTGGTGACAGCGCCCACCCAGCCGGACTGCACGTCTTCAAGCACCATGCCGCGTTCAACCGGAACTTCGGGAAGCTCGGATTTCCGGGGAGCCGTGATGTCCTGCGGGCCCCAGTTCTGGTACGACATCCGATACACACTGCCTTGCACTAGGAGGAGGGAACCAGGGCGGCCGTGGGTTCATTTATCCGCACGTCCGGTTCCGCGCCGGAGTTTCGCCCGGAGCGGTACCAATGCTAACAACGCGGCGACTCATATTAGACTGGTTAGCACTTAGACATGACGAGTGCTAACTGGTGACGGGATATGCGCCTGGCGCAATGCCGGGCCCATGGCACGCGAAAGCCGATCGGAGGTGGAGAATGAGCGAACCACGCAAGCTTGAAGTACTGCGCGCCATCGTGGAGGACTACGTCCATTCCCGCGAACCTGTTGGCTCCAAGGCGCTGGTGGAAAGGCACCATCTGGGTGTCTCCAGTGCCACCATCCGCAACGACATGGCAGCGCTGGAGGACGAGGGCCTGATCACGGCGCCGCATACCAGTGCCGGCCGCATCCCCACGGACAAGGGCTACCGGCTCTTCGTTGACCAGATCTCCGCGGTCAAGCCGCTGTCGCAGGCCGAACGCCGGGCCATCCAGACGCTGCTGGAAGGGTCGGACGACCTGGACGATGTCCTGGAACGCACCGTGCGGCTGCTGTCGCAGCTGACCAACCAGGTGGCGGTGGTGCAGTATCCACACCTTAGCCGTGCCATGGTGCGGCACATCGAGTTCGTGCTGCTGGCACCGCGGCAGGTCCTGATCGTGCTGATTGCGGACACCGGAAAAGTCGAACAGCGCGTCATTGACGTCGGGCAGGACCTCGGCGATGACGAGCTCGGGGGTCTTCGCACACGGTTCCTGAAGAGCCTTTCCGGCACACCGCTGAGCCTTCTCCCGCAGGCGCTGCCCGCCGTCGTCGCCGCGTGTGAACCGTCACGCCGGCATGCCGCCCAGGCGCTGGCGCGAGGCCTGGACGCCCTGGCCAGCAGCACCCGCGAGGAGCGGATGGTCATGGCCGGAACCGCCAACCTCGCACGATCCAATGTTGACTTCCCGCTGAGCATCGGCCCGGTCCTCGAGGCACTCGAAGAACAGGTGGTCATGCTCCGCCTGCTCAGCGAAATGGCGGAGGACCCCCGTGGCGTCACCGTCAGCATCGGCCGCGAGAATCCGTACGACGGACTCGCCGAAGCCTCGGTGGTGGCTACTGGCTACGGCCCCGGCTCCAGTGCCAAGGTTGGCGTCCTTGGCCCCACCCGGATGGACTATCCCACCACCATGGCCGCGGTCCGGGCCGTGGCACGCTACCTTTCCAGGATCCTCGGACCTTGACCGGTCCTTCATCAGCCAACCAGGCCTCCGTGTCCCGGCTTGCGGGGTGCGGCAGCAGCATCACAGGCAGTACAACCAGGAAGAGATACGAACTTTGAGCAGCCACTACGACGTTCTTGGAGTCTCACCCGAAGCGACGGGCGAAGAGATCAAGAAAGCCTACCGAAAGCTTGCGCGAACCCTGCACCCGGACGTTAACCCCGGCGAGGATGCCTCGGACCGCTTCAAGGCTGTCACGCACGCCTATGAAGTGCTGTCCGACCCGCAGAAACGCCGTGTCTACGACACCACCGGCAACGAGAACGGCACGGACAACGGCTTCGGCGGTGCCGGCTACTCGGGCCAGGGCTTCGCCTTCCAGGACATCTTCGACACGTTCTTCGGAGCGGGCGGCTCAGCCGGGCCCGCTTCGCGCGTCCGCCGCGGCCAGGACGCCCTCATCAGCGTCCGCATCGACCTTCGCGACGCCGTCTTCGGCGTCAACAAGAAGCTTGAGGTGGACACAGCCGTAACGTGCCCCACCTGCGAGGGTTCCTGCTGCCAGCCCGGAAGCCACCCCGAGCGCTGCGACATCTGCGGCGGCAGCGGCCAGGTACAGCGGGCCGTCCGCTCCATCCTGGGCCAGGTCATGACAGCCGCCCCCTGCGGTTCCTGCGAAGGCTTCGGAACCGTCATCAAGGATCCCTGCAACGAGTGCAACGGCCAGGGCCGCATCCGGAGCCGCCGTTCCTTGACGGTCAAGGTCCCTGCCGGCGTAGCCACCGGAACCCGCATCCAGCTGGGCGGCCAGGGCGAAGCCGGGCCTGCCGGCGGCCCCTCCGGCGACCTGTACGTGGAGATCCGGGTCAACAACGACGCCACCTACGTGCGTGACGGCGACGACCTTCACGCCACCCTGCACATCCCGATGACCGCCGCAGCCCTGGGCACCGAACTCAGCCTGGACACGTTCGACGGGCAGCAGGAAATCGACGTCAAGGCGGGCACCCAGTCCGGTGAGGTCATCACCCTGCGCGGGCTCGGCGTCACCCATCTCCGGGGCTACGGCCGCGGCGACCTGAAGGTCCATCTGCAGGTCGAGACCCCGGCCAAGCTTGATGCCGCACAGGAAGACCTCCTCCGGCAGCTGGCCAAACTCCGGGGCGAGCAGTACACCGAGGGGAAACTCACCGCCAGCGGCGGTGTGTTCGCCAAGCTGCGGGACCGGTTCGGTAACCTGTAGCGGTGAGCAACCCGGTCTTTTTCGCAACCCCAGGAGCACTGGACCAGCAGGTTCCCGGGTCGCAGTACGTCCTGCAGGGAGCCGAAGCCCGGCATGCCGTCACCGTCAAGCGGATTTCCGTAGGGGAATCCGTTGACATAGCCGACGGAGCCGGCAAGAGGCTGACCGGGACCGTCGCCGCCGTGGGCCAGGGCGAGCTGACCGTGGAGTGCGCGGCGCTCGAAACCGAAGAGCGCCCGGACCTGCGCCTTGTCCTGGTTCAGGCGCTGGCCAAGGGCGACCGCGACGAACTTGCCGCGGAGACTGCCACCGAACTGGGAATCGATGCGGTCATCCCGTGGCAATCGGAACGCTCCATCGTCCGGTGGAAAGGTGAGCGGGCCGCCAAAGCGCATGCCAAGTGGCAGTCCGTGGTGACCGCAGCGGCCAAACAGGCGCGCCGGGCCTGGATTCCCGAGGTTCGTGCCGCCGTCGACGGTGCAGGTTTGCAGGCCGCCGTCGCTGCGGCGGACCTGGCCATCATCCTCCATGAGGATGCAGTCCGGCCGTTGCGCGCCGTTCTGGAGTCCTGGCGCGACGGTGACAGCGACGGCGGGACCGGTGGTCCGGGGCCGCGTGAAATCCTGCTCATTGTCGGGCCGGAAGGCGGAATCAGTCCGCGGGAGGTCACCAAGCTGTGCAGTGCCGGTGCGGTGACGGCGCTTCTGGGCCACCACGTACTCAGGTCTTCCACGGCGGGACCGGCCGCCACGGTTCTCGCCAGCGATATCCTGGGACGCTGGTAGCAGCGTCCGCTGATTCAGGGGTGTTGCGGTGAAAGGCTCAGCTGCTACTCAACCGTGAAGCCGCGCGTGTCCACGTTCATTTCGCGGTCGGGCGTCCCGGGATCGATCTGGGAAACGCGGACTTCGTAGTTTCCCGGAGCGAGGTTGACGTTCAGGGAGAAGAGCCCGGACTGCGTCGCCTCGGCCGACGCCGTGACGTCACCGCTCAGATAGGCCGCCTTGTCGGTGCTGCCTTCGACCTTCAGGATCTTCCACCGGAGCTTGGCCCCGGGGAGCGTGCTGCGTCCGCTGATTTTGACGCTGCCGTCAGCAACGCGCACACCTTCCTGTGGATCAATGATCCAGACCGGCGCCACCATGCCCGCGCCGCGTGGAGTAGGCGTACCCAGCCGGACGTGGTTGAACGCGAGGTAATCAGTGTGCCCGTCGACGAGGATCACCACCTGGATTTGCTGGCCGGAGTCCACCAGCCCCGAGCTCGCACCGGCAGCCGTCGCTGTGTACACCAGTTGCTGGATGGCCCGCTTTGCCATGTCTTCGTCGAGATTGCTGTTGAAGGCATCCGGCGAGACATCCACCGTGATCACGTTTTTGCCGGAGATGGAGGTGGCAAGCTTCTTCGGGTTCTGCCACGGGGTGAAGAAATCCGGATCCAGCGGCTTCTGGGACATCATCGAACGCAGCGCCCGCGTGACAGGGTTTTCCTGCTCGGGGACGTCCCGGAATTCACGGTAGAGGAAGACGTTTTCGTTGCTGCGGCCGATCCAGTACACAGGAGCCTTGTTCGAAGCCTGCGTGGTCTCCAGCGGGGCACTCGTGCTGGGAACGCCGGCGGTGGCGGACCCGGTCATGGCCTGGGGCGTGCTGGCCGCCGTTGTTTCGGGCGGTTGAGGAGTGGCCACACAGCCGGAGAGCACCAGGGCGGCGGGCAGCACAAAAAGGAGCGCTGCGGAACGTGCCCGACTGCCTCCCGCTGTGTTCCGGCGTCGTGGATTCCAGATCTCCATGGTGCTTCCGGGTTCCTCCGCCCTGTCCGTGTGAACGTGCCTGTGTCGCACTCTGCAATGGATTCCAGCATTACATGGAGTCTTCGGCCCCCAGCGGCGTTTACGGACGGTCGGCCGAACTGCAACGGGAACGATATGAGGCCGATACGAAGTTGATACCTAATTACGGGAACCTGCAACGAAACGGTTGCGGCCCGGACACTGGACGGCAATGGTCCGAGGTTCCCGCGCGGCGTACTGGCGTAAGATGGAAGGACTCGGCCCGGCACGGAGCCCGACGCTGACGCAGCGAAGGCGAACTGATCAGGCAGAGCGACAAATTTCCTAACTGGAGGGGACCAGAGGCCCGCAGGCCGGCACCATGACTGAAGCAACAAACGGAAGGCCCCGGTTCAGCTCCGGTGAGCGCACCACAGGTGAATTTCCCCATAGTCTTCCCGGTGTCCGGACGGAGGTGGTCATCTTTGACAACTCCGAACAGATGGTTCAGTCCCTGGGCAGCCACGACGAGGCCCTCCGTTTCATTGAGGAACAGTTCCCGGCAGTCGATTTCCATGTCCGCGGCAACGAACTGGCCATCAGCGGCCCGGCTGCGGACGTTCCCCGGATCATGCGCCTCCTCCACGAAGTGCGGGGGCTCGTTGACCGGGGAACGGTCATCACGCCGGCAGTCCTCCAACAGCTCGCGGTCCTGCTCCGGAGCCAGTCGCTCCAAAACCCGGTTGAGGTGCTGACCTACAACATCCTGTCCAGCCGCGGCAAGACCATCAGGCCGAAGACGCTGAACCAGAAGAACTACGTGGACGCGATCGACGCCAACACAGTGATCTTTGGAATCGGCCCCGCCGGCACCGGCAAGACCTTCCTTGCCATGGCAAAGGCTGTCCAGGCCTTGCAACAGAAGGAAGTCAGCCGTATTATCCTCACCCGGCCCGCCGTCGAGGCCGGCGAACGGCTGGGCTTCCTGCCGGGGACCCTCAGCGACAAGATCGACCCCTACCTGCGGCCGCTTTACGACGCCCTCCACGACATGATGGATCCCGAGTCCATTCCCCGGCTGATGGCGGCGGGAACCATCGAAGTGGCCCCGCTGGCGTACATGCGCGGGCGCACCCTCAACGATGCCTTCATCATCCTCGATGAAGCCCAGAACACGACGCCGGAACAGATGAAGATGTTCCTGACGAGGCTCGGCTTCGGCTCCAAAATGGTGGTCACCGGGGACGTCACGCAGGTGGACCTGCCCTTCGGCACCCGTTCGGGGCTCCGGATCGTGGAGGAAATCCTGCAGGGCATCGACGACGTGAACTTCAGCGTCCTGGATGCCTCGGACGTGGTCCGCCACCGCCTTGTCGGCGACATTGTCAATGCCTACGGCATTTGGGACGAGGCACAGAGGAACCGGGTGAAGCATTCCGTGACCCGGGAGAAGCGGGGAGAGCACGCATGAGCATCGAAGTAAACAACGAATCCGGCGTCCAGGTTGATGAAGCCCAGCTGGTTGCCTTGGCCCGGTTCGTTTTCGAACGCCTGTACATCCATCCCCAGGCCGAGCTGTCCATCCTGCTGGTGGACGAGCCCGCCATGGAAAAGCTTCACATTGAACTGATGGACGAACCCGGAGCCACGGACGTTCTGTCGGTTCCTATGGACGAACTGACCCCGGGTACACCGGACAAGCCGACTCCCCAGGGCATGCTTGGCGACATTGCCGTCTGCCCGCAGGTGGCTGAGGTCCAGGCTAAGAACGCCGGACATTCCACCCAGGACGAGATGCTGCTGCTCACCACGCACGGAATTCTGCATCTGCTGGGCTATGACCACGCCGATCCTGAGGAAAAAGAAGAGATGTTCGGCCTCCAGCGGGAACTGCTTGAGGGCTTTACCGGTAAAGAAGCCCCGTCTGAGACGATTCAGTGACCCCACTGATCCTTGTTGGCATGGCGCTGGTTTTCCTCAGTTTCGCAGCCCTGCTGACCGCGGCTGAGTCCGCTTTTAACTTTTTGCCCCGGCACGACGCCGAAGAAGCCATGCTCCGAGGCAACGGCCAAGCCCTGAAACGTATTCTGGACCAGCCCGTGGCCCACATGCGCTCCCTGAGGTTCTGGCGGATCTGGTTCGAAATGGCGTCGGCGGTGGCAGTCGCCGTGCTGCTGCACAGCCTCTTGGACAGTGTGTGGCTCGCCGGGCTTGCCGCCACCGGCATCATGGCCGTCGTGGGCTTCGTGATCGTAGGGGTTTCGCCGCGGCAGCTGGGCCGCGCCCATGCAGCCGGCGTCGCCGGGTTCACCGCACCGGTCATCCGCTTCCTGTGCTGGGTGCTGGGCCCCATTCCGGGGTGGCTTGTCGCCCTGGGTAGTGTGGTGGCTCCGGGCGCCGGCGGCGGTGATGAGGCCTCCTTTAGTGAAGAGGAGTTCCGCGAACTGGTGGACCGCGCCACGGAATCGGACATGATCGAAGACAACGAGGCGGAGCTGATCCAGTCGGTGTTCGACTTCGGCGACACCCTGGTCCGGGCCGTGATGGTGCCCCGGACGGACATCCTCAGCATTGACGCCGGTTCGAGCCTGCACCGCGCCATGTCCCTTTTCCTGCGGTCGGGATACTCCCGGATCCCCGTCATCGGCGACAACACGGACCAGATCCTGGGCATCGTGTACCTCAAGGATGTTGCTGCGGCCCTGCACAGCCTCGGCCCGGGTGAGGAACCGCCCCTTGTGGACGAACTTGCCCGCGAAGTCCGGTACGTGCCGGAGTCCAAGCAGGTCAGTGACCTGCTCCGCGAACTGCAGAAGGAATCCACGCACGTGGCCATCGTGATCGACGAATACGGCGGAACGGCAGGTCTGGTCACGCTCGAGGACCTCATCGAGGAAATCGTCGGCGAGATCGTGGATGAATACGACACGGAGAGCGCCGAGGCCGTTGCCCTTGGTGACGGCAGCTACCGCGTCAGTGCACGGATGAGCATCGATGACCTCGGTGAGCTTTTTGATATGGAACTCGACGACGACGAAGTGGACACCGTTGGCGGCCTGCTGGCCAAAGCCCTCGGCAGGGTTCCCATCGTAGGGAGCACCGTTGAGGTTCACGGCGTCTCGCTGCGCGCGGAGCGCCTGGAGGGCCGCCGCAACAGGGTCAGCCATATCATCGCAGCGCCCGTTGCAAAGGGCGCCGTTCCAGAAGAAACTGACCTTGAAGACCTACTCGACGAGGCCGAAACAACGCAACAGGGAGTTCCACGTGAGCAAGCAGAATAAAGCGGACGGCGGCGAGGCCTTTGGCGGCTTCCGTGCCGGATTTTCGATCCTCGTGGGCAGGCCCAACGCCGGAAAGTCCACACTGACGAACGCCCTCGTGGGCAAGAAAGTGGCCATCACGTCGGCGAAGCCGCAGACCACGCGCCACACCATCAGGGGGATCGTCCACCGGGATGACGCCCAGCTGATCCTGGTCGACACCCCGGGCCTGCACCGGCCCAGGACGCTGCTCGGCAAACGCCTCAACGATCTTGTTGCCGACACACTGTCCGAAGTGGACGCCATCGGCTTCTGCCTGCCTGCCAACGAAAAGATCGGCCCCGGTGACCGCTTTATTGCTGCCCAGTTGGCCGCCGTCGGCAACAAGCCCATCATCGCCATCGTCACCAAGGCCGACCTGGTGGACCGGCAGGCACTGACCGAGCAACTGCTTGCGGTAGCCGCCCTTGGCCGCGAAGTCCTCGGCGAGGACGGATGGAAGGACATCGTTCCGGTATCCGCAACGGACGGATTCCAGGTGGGCACCGTGGCGGACGTCCTCATCAGCCACATGCCGCCGTCGCAGCCCCTGTACCCGGACGGGCACCTGACGGATGAGCCCGAAGCCGTCATGGTGGCCGAGCTCATCCGCGAGGCTGCCCTGGAGGGTGTCCGGGACGAGCTTCCGCACTCCCTGGCCGTTGTGGTGGAGGAGATCGTGCCCCGGGAGGGCCGGCCCGAGGACAGCCCGTTCCTTGACGTCAGGGTCAACCTCTACGTGGAGCGCCCCTCTCAGAAAGCCATCATCATCGGTAAGGGCGGCGCCCGGCTGCGGGAAGTCGGCACCACCGCCCGCAAAGGGATCGAAGCGCTGCTGGGAACGAGGATCTACCTCGACCTGCACGTCAAGGTAGCCAAGGACTGGCAGCGGGATCCGAAGCAGCTGGTAAAGCTCGGTTTCTAGCACCGCCGGCAATTCCCGACAGCCCGCCGGTCCGCCGCCGGCGGGCTGCTTTGCAGGCTGCCGGTCCGGGGCATCGGGCATTCTCCCAGTCTCGGCCACTAAAATGGACCGAACCCCATTTTTTAGAGGAAGGTAACACCACGTGGTGCGACGCCGAGACACACCCGGACAAGGCGCTGGTTCGCCAGTGTCCGACGCCGCCGCCCGGCACTCGGATAACAAGGCCATGGGCCCCGCCCGGCACTTGGGCGCCATGCGCGGCAAGCCTGTCTGGCTCAAGGTGGCAACGGCCGTCCTTGCCCTCGCCCTGGTGGGCGGCCTGGCGTTTGCCGCCTTCTGGGTGGTCCGTTTTCAGATGAACATCACCAAGGCGCCGCTGGGGGCCGGAAGCAACCGGACCGAGGAGCCGGTCAACGATTCCACCGACCGGATGCAGATCCTGATCCTGGGCTCGGACACCCGCGACGGCAAGAACTCGGAGTACGGCACCTCTGAGGATTCCACGGGCTATGGCCAGTCGGACGTCATGATGATGATGGACATCTCAGCGGACAACAAGCGGGTCAATGTGATCAGCTTCCCGCGGGACCTGCTGGTGGACATTCCGGAGTGCACCGACCAGAAGACCAAACAGGTGTTCCCCGCCCAGAGCGGTGTGATGATCAACGAAGCCATGAAGCAGGCCGGCATCGGCTGCGCCGTGGATACGGTGAACAAAATTACGGGACTGGAAATCGACCACTTCATGATGGCGGATTTCAACGCGGTCAAGGAGCTCTCCAACGCGGTGGGCGGCGTGGAAGTTTGCATCAGCGACGCGGTTTACGACCCCGACTCCAGGCTCCGCCTCCCCGCCGGGAATTCGCAGGTGCAGGGGGAGCAGGCGCTGGCGTTCCTGCGGACCAGGCATGCCTTCGCGGACGGCGGCGACCTGGGCCGCATCAAGGCGCAGCAGGGCTTCCTGTCGTCGCTGACCCGGAAGATCAAGGATGACGGCACGTTGTCCGATCCCCAGAAGATGCTGAAGATCGCCGACGTCGTGACGCAGAACCTCACCGTTGACGATGGATTGGCATCCGTTCCGTCGCTGCTGACCATCGGCAACCGGCTCAAGAACATCGACATCAGCAAGGTCGCGTTTGCGGCCGTGCCGACCACCCCGGCGCCCGCCGACCCCAACAGGCTGGCCGTCGCCGAGCCGGCCGCATCCCAGCTCTTCGCCGCGCTGCGCAAGGACATTGACCTGACCGACCCGACGGCAACCCCGACGCCCACGGCCGAACCGAGCGAGTCAGCCCCCGCGACACCGACGGAGACCGCGGCGCCCCCCTACGACAAGGCGCTGCAGCCGGTGACCGTTGCAAACGGAACGGGCGTTCCGGCACGGGCCCAGGAAATCACCCAGGCGATCATTGCCGGCGGCTTCACCCAGGTGGCTGAACTTGTGGCGCAGCCTATCGAAAAGACGGCCGTCTACTACGGACCGGGCTTTGAGGACGTGGCGGCGGACGTCGCGGCGTTGATGGATATTCCGGCCACGCAGGTCCTTCCCGCGGCCGGCGTCAGCGGTGTGCAGGTCTACCTGGGTACGGACTTCATGTCCGGCACCAAGATGGGCGTGGCCCTCCCGACCGATATCGTGAACCAGACGGCCGGGGACGCTGTGTGCCAGCAGGCCAACCCCGAGCTGATCACCCGCTAGCGCCGGTAAAAACTGAAGGCCTGCGGGGCCGGCCACTTTTCGTGGCCGCCCCGCAGGCCTTTTTCGCAGCCGGCCTCTACCAGATGCTGACGCGCTCTTCCGCCGGCAGCCACATCCCGTCCTGCTCCGCAACGTCGAATGCCTCATGGAAGGCATCCAGGTTGCTGGCGATGGCATTGGTGCGGAACTCGTTGGGGGAGTGCGGGTCCGTGGCCAGCCTGCGGATGGCTTCTTCGTTCCGGATCACCTGCCGCCAGCCGGCAGCCCAGGATGCGAAGAACCGCTGCTGGCCGGTCAGGCCGTCCAGCACCGGGGGTTCCGCGCCGTCGAGGCTGATCAGATACGCCTTGTACGCGATGGTGAGCCCGCCGAGATCCCCAATGTTTTCGCCGAGCGTGAGCTTGCCGTTGACATGGTGGCCCGGCGCCGCGGTGGGCGACAATGCGTTGAACTGGGCTACCAGCTTGGATGTCAGCGCCTCGAAGGCTTTCCGGTCGTCCTCGGTCCACCAGTTTCGGAGGGTACCCCCGCCGTCGAACTGCGAGCCCTGGTCATCGAAGCCGTGGCCGATCTCGTGCCCGATGACCGCGCCGATGCCGCCGTAATTGACGGCGTCGTCGGCGTCCGCCGTGAAGAACGGCGCCTGGAGGATTGCCGCCGGGAACACGATCTCGTTGAGCAGCGGGTGGTAATACGCGTTGACCGTCTGCGGCGTCATCAGCCACTTGTTCCGGTCAACCGGCTTGCCGACCTCGTCGAGGTGACGGTCGACGTCGGCGTTGTGGGCCCGCTCGACGTTCCCCAGGAGGTCCGAGGGGTCGATCTCCACTGCGGAGTAGTCGATCCACTCATCGGGGTAGCCGATTTTGGCGCGGAATGCGTCGAGTTTCTTCAGTGCCTCCAGCTTGGTGTCCTCGCCCATCCAGGCGAGCCCGGTAATGCTCTGCCGGTACGCCTCGATGAGGTTGGCCACCAGCGTCTGCATGTGCGCCTTGTGGGTTTCGGGAAAGTGCCGGGAGACGTAGATCTGGCCGACGGCCTCGCCCAGGGAAGCTTCGACGACGGCGACTCCCCGCTTCCAGCGGTCCTTGTTGCGCGGCGTTCCGCTGATGGTGGTGCCGTAAAAGGCGAAGTTCGCGTCCACGAATGCGGAGGAGAGGTAAGGCGCCGCGGAGCTGACAACCCGCATGGCCAGCCAGTCCTGCCACGCTGCCAGCGGTTCGGATTCGAGCAGGCCGGCCGCTCCGGCGAAGAAATCAGGGGTGCTGACCACTACCTCTTCGCGTTTCTCCGGAGTGATTCCGGCGGCCTCGAACCAGGCGTCCATCAGGGGGAAAAGCTCCACGGCCTCTGCCGCGGACTTCAGGTTGTACGTTTTCTGCGGATCCCGCAGTGTGACGTTGTCCCAGTGGTGGGCGGCCAGGGCCGTTTCCAGCCCGACCACGCGCTCCGCGGCGCCGTCGGGATCGGCAGTCCCCGCGAGGCTGAGCATGGTCCGCACATGTTCGCCGTAGGCCTTGACCATGGGGGCGAACTTCTCTTCGCGGTAGTACGACTCGTCCGGCAGGCCGAGGCCGCCCTGCCCGGTGTACAGCAGGATCCTGTCCGGGTTGCCGGCATCGGGGGCCGGGTAGATGTAGAAAAGCCCGGACACGTCAGAGCGGAACAGCCTTCCGGCGAGTTCGATGACATCCCGGGCGGAGGCGGTGGCGAAGACTGCCGCAAGCCGTTCCCGGATGGGATCCATGCCCTTCGCTTCCACGGTGGCTTCGTCCATGAAGCTGTTGTAAAGGTCGCCGACCTTCCGCTCGATGCCGCTGGCGTCATCGCCGCGTCCTGCGGCTTCTTCGATGATTTCCCTGACCGCCAGCTCGGAGCCGTCCCGCAAGGCCGTGAATGTGCCTTCCAGGGGGCGGTCGTCCGGGATGGTCGTGCTCTTCAGCCACGCGCCGTTGATGTGCTGGTACAGGTCATCCTGCGGCCGCACGCTGTGGTCGATATTGGACAGGTCGATCCCCGAGTTTGGCACAAGTGCTCCTTCAGGTGAGGGCTGCCTCCGGCGCTGGCACCGGTGGCAGCGTCTGCATAGTGGACGTTGCGGGAGGTGTTGCTCCTTCATCTTACGCACCCGTGTTACTGTGAAATGGTGCGCGCAGAACTGCTTCTTCTTAGCTGCCGCGGCGAGGCCTCAGACGCGATCTAGCGCAAGGCCCATCCTCGTCGCGGAGTTAGTGTTGCCCGGCCACCTTTCAAACAGGAACCACAGAAAAGGCCCCGATTGTAATGCGAAACGCACAGAAGCCCTCAGGAATGCCGGTCCACCGCTACGTCCCGTTCCAGGACCAGATCAACGTTGAACTGCCGGACCGGACCTGGCCGGACAAAGTCATCACCAAGGCCCCGCGCTGGTGTGCCGTTGACCTCAGGGACGGCAACCAGGCCCTGATCGACCCCATGAGCCCGGCCCGCAAGATGAAGATGTTCGGCCTGCTGGTCCGCATGGGCTACAAGGAGATCGAGGTCGGTTTCCCGTCCGCCTCGCAGACTGACTTCGACTTCGTCCGCCAGCTGATTGAGGGCAACCACATTCCGGACGACGTCACCATCCAGGTGCTGACGCAGGCCCGCGAGCACCTGATCGAGCGGACCTACGAGTCCCTGGTCGGCGCCAAGCAGGCCATCGTCCACCTGTACAACTCGACATCGGTCCTGCAGCGCCGCGTCGTCTTCAACCAGGACGAGGACGGCATCCTGGACATCGCGCTCCAGGGCGCCCGCCTGTGCAAGAAGTACGAGGAAACCCTGGCGGACACGCACGTCACGTACGAGTACTCACCGGAATCCTTCACCGGAACGGAACTCGAATACGCGGTCCGCGTCTGCAACGCTGTGGCTGACGTCTTCGAAGCGTCCGCCGACAGCCAGGTCATCATCAACCTGCCGGCCACGGTCGAAATGGCCACCCCCAATGTCTACGCCGACTCCATCGAGTGGATGAGCCGCCACCTGCACCCGCGCGAAGGCATCATCCTCTCTCTGCACCCGCACAACGACCGCGGTACCGGTGTTGCTGCCGCCGAGCTGGGCTACCTCGCCGGCGCAGACCGGATTGAAGGCTGCCTGTTCGGCAACGGCGAGCGGACCGGCAACGTGGACCTGGTCACCCTGGGCCTGAACATGTTCGTCCAGGGCGTCGATCCCATGATCGACTTCTCCGATATCGACGACGTCCGCCGCACCGTGGAGTACTGCAACCAGCTGCCGGTGGCGGAGCGTTCGCCGTACGGCGGCGACCTCGTCTTCACGGCGTTCTCGGGTTCGCACCAGGATGCCATCAAGAAGGGCTTCGAAGCCCTCGAGAAAGATGCCGCGGCCGCCGGCAAGGATGTGGCCGACTACACCTGGCAGGTTCCGTACCTGCCGGTGGACCCCAAGGACCTGGGCCGCAGCTACGAAGCCGTCATCCGGGTCAACTCGCAGTCCGGCAAGGGCGGCGTGGCGTACCTGTTGAAGAACGAGCACAGCCTGGACCTGCCGCGCCGCGCGCAGATCGAGTTCTCCGGCGTGATCCAGAAGCAGACGGATACCGTGGGCGGCGAGGTCAGCGGTGCCCAGCTCTGGCAGCTCTTCCAGGATGAGTACCTGCCCGCCAGCAAGGAAGACAGCCAGTGGGGCCGCTATTCGCTGGGCTCGTTCAGCACGGAAACGGACGACGACGGCGCCATGACCTTGCACGCGACGGTCACCGTGGACGGCGTCCAAGTCCGCCGAACCGGCTCCGGCAATGGCCCGATCGCGGCGCTGCTGGCAATCCTGGGCCAGGACGGGGTGGATGTCCGGGTCCTGGACTACAGCGAGCACGCGCTCTCGGAAGGCGGCAATGCCCGTGCCGCGGCGTACGTTGAGTGCGCAGTCGGCGAGCGGGTCCTGTGGGGCGTCGGCATTGACTCCAACACCACCACGTCCTCGCTGAAGGCCGTCATTTCGGCCGTCAACCGCGCGGTCCGGGACGCCCAGGCGTAAACCCATCACCCGTTCCGCCGACCTGCTGCGCTCCCGGATCAATCCGGGGGCGCAGCAGCCGCGTTATCCGGAAGGTCAGTGCGAAGATTAACTGTGGCCCAACAATCCTCATTTTCTGCGCGCGCGTACCGGGATGATGCCGTCGTGCTGCGCACCCATAAGCTGGGCGAAGCCGACCGGATCATCACACTCCTCACCAAGCACCACGGACAGGTCCGCGCCGTGGCCAAGGGCGTGCGCCGCACCAGCAGCCGCTTCGGCGCCCGGCTGGAACCCTTTATGGTGGCGGACCTTCAGCTGATTTCGGGCCGGACACTGGACATCGTCACCCAGGCCGTAGCCAAGGGCGCCTACGGGGGCAGCATCGCGGCGGACTACGGCCGCTACACGGTTGCGGCCGCCATGACCGAGACAGCGGAGAAGCTGACGGACGTGGACGGCGAGTCCGGCACCGCGCAGTACAACCTCCTGGTCGGGGCTCTGGCCTCGCTGAGCAGGGGCGAGCACACCCCGGAGCTCATCCTCGATTCATATCTGCTCCGTGCCCTGGCCACCGGGGGATGGGCGCCAAGCTTCACGTCGTGCGCCCGCTGCGGCGCGTCGGGACCGCACACGGCGTTTTCGGCGCCACTGGGCGGCATGGTGTGCGCCAACTGCCGTCCGCCGGGATCGCCCGCACCCGCAGCCGAAACAGTTTTCCTTCTCGGGGCACTGCTGACAGGGGACTGGACGACGGCGGACGCCTCCGTGGCGGTCCACCGGCGGGAAGCTGCCGGTTTGGTGGCCAGCTACCTGCAATGGCATCTTGAACGTGTGCTGAAATCCCTCAAACATGTGGAGCGTAGCTGACAGTGGCCCTTGGAAAGAAGAAAACTCCCGTCCGGCAGCGGACCACGCCGGTGACCGCACCGTACCGGCACAGTTCCGGGGCGGTGCCGCCAGCCATTCCCGACGAGTTCGTTCCCCAGCATGTGGCGATCGTCATGGACGGAAACGGCCGCTGGGCCAACCAGCGGGGGCTGCCGCGGATCGAGGGCCACAAGGCCGGCGAGCCGGCGCTCCTGGACGTTGTTGCCGGCGCCATTGAACTGGGCATCAAATACGTCACCGTGTACGCCTTCTCCACGGAGAACTGGCGGCGGTCCCCGGAGGAAGTCCGCTTCCTGATGGGTTTTAACAAGGATGTGCTACGACGCCAGCGGAACCAGTTGGACGACTGGGGCGTGCGTATCCGCTGGTCGGGGCGCCGGCCCAGGCTGTGGGGCTCGGTGATCCGGGAACTGGAAGAGGCCGAGGATTACACCCGGGGCAACAGCACGTGCACGTTGACCATGTGTGTTAATTACGGCGGCCGCGCCGAAATCGCGGATGCGGTCACGGCGATTGCCGAAGACGTGGCGGCCGGCCGGCTCAAACCGGGTGCCATCACGGAGCGGACCATTCAGAAGTACCTGGACGAACCCGACCTTCCCGACGTCGACCTCTTCCTCCGAAGCTCCGGCGAGCAGCGGCTCTCCAACTTCATGCTGTGGCAGTCCGCCTATGCGGAGTTCGTCTTTATGGACACGCTCTGGCCCGACGTCGACCGCCGGACCCTGTGGGACGCCGTCGAAGTCTATGCCCGGCGTGACCGCCGGTACGGCGGTGCCGTGGATGCCGCGGCACCGGCGGGCGGTCAGCCCGGATAGGAATGCAGCCAGGCGACCAGGTCGCGGTAGGCTTCCTGCCGCACCTCGCGGCGTGAGAGGAAGATGTCGTGGATGGCCCCCGGGTAGCGGAAGACGGCCGTGCGCCGGCCAAGGCCCAGGGCGCGGCGGGCGGTCTGCTCGACGTCAATCACGGCGTCCACCCTCATCAGCTCCTCGGACCACTCGGCCTGGATCCTGGTGCGGTCCGAGAGCATCACCAGGACCGGCGCTACGATGTCCAGCCGCCGTTCGACGGCCGAGTGTCCGGCAAGAACTGCCCGGGTCCAGCCGGCACGGATGGGGAACGACGCCGTCGGGCGCCACTGCGGATCAAGGAACCATTCCCCGTGCGCCTGGTCGCTGACACTCTGCCAGTAGCCCGGCATTTCCGGGAAACGGAAAGGCCTCTTGGGATCCGTGCGCGCGAACGGCTCCACGAGGTGCATGGCGATGTTCCGGATCAGGCTGCTGCCCTGGAGCTCGAGCCAGGGGGAATTCAGGATGAGTGTCCCCAGGGCGCCGGGATGGCGGTCGGCCCAGAGCGCGCCGATCAGCCCGCCCAGTGAATGCGCCAGCATGTGGACGGCAGGGTCCGCCGCCAATCCGGTTCGCAGCGCCACGTCCGCCTTAATCGCTGCCATGGCGGCCGCAATGTCTTCGTCATAGACGCCCAGGTCGGTGGTGTAGCCGGGTGTCTGCCAGCTCCGCAGGCTGCGGCCAAACTTCCGCAGGTCGAGGGCATAGAAATGGAGGCCGTGTGCGCCGACGTGCTTCGCAAGTTCTGCCTGCAGGAAGTAGTCCGCCCAGCCATGCAGGTAAAGGACGGCGACGGGGCGTGCGGATCCGTTGTGTGTCCGCGCTTCCGATCCCGGCCATTCCAGGTCGTGGAACATGTTCTTGCGCAGGGCGGCGAGGAAGGCCGGCGGACCAGGCGGGGCGGCGGGGGCGTACCGCACCAGCGTGGCACACACCGCGCCTTCGTCATCGTCGGACAACGGAAGCTCCACGCGGTCGAACCCGTCACCGAGCTGGTCAGGCCTCCACACCGGCGGGTTCGGCACGGCCGCGTTCATTCCGTGCCGCCATCATCCGGGATGTAGCCCCGGATCCAGCGGCTCAGCCGGGCGTAGGCATCGGCCCGGACGTGGGCCGGAGACAGGAAGACGTCGTGGAGTGCGCCGTCGATCCGTTCCAGCGTGACCGACCGGCCCAGGGCCATGGCCCGGATGGCGATGGTGTTCACATCCAGCACGGCGTCCGTCCTGCGCATCGCCTCGGTCCAGAACATTCCGGTTTCGCTCGCCCCGGACAGGAGCACCAGGATGGGGACGTCGATCCGGAGCCCGCGGGCCACCCTGGAATGCCCGGCCAGCACGGCCCTAAGCCAACCGGCCCGCACGGGAAAAGCCATGGGCGGCCGGTACTTGGTGTCCAGCGTCCACTCACCCTCAGCCTCGCTGCTGATGCTCCGCCAATAGAATCCGCGCTCCGGCAGCCGCAGCACCGCTTCCGGCCGGTAATGCGCCAGCGGGCCGACCATTGACCGGGCTGCCCGCCGGACCAGGGAGCTGCCGTGCATTTCGAGCCACGGGCTGTTTAGGACCAGCTGGGCGGCAACCCCCGGATGGCGGCTGACCCACAGGGCGGCGACAAGCCCGCCGGTCGAGTGGCCCATCAGGGTCAGCGACGGCCTGCCGGCTTCCTCCGGCCAGAGGGAGCCGATGAGTCCGATCGCCTTGCTGATCTCGGCGTCATAGTCATCGAGATCCGCCACGAAGCCGCCGTGGGTATCAGGTTGCAGGCTCCGCCCGTGATTGTGCATGTCCAGCGCAAAAAACTCAAAGCCCTTGTTGGTCCAGAACTCGGCCAGCTCCACATTGAAGAAGTAGTCGCTCCAACCGTGCAGGAACAGGATGGACCGGCGGGGGAGCAGCCGGGGAAACGTGGGGCCCTGCCGGTCCGTTCCGCCCTTTGGCACGTGCCGCACCAAGGTTGCCGTGCGCTCCACGCCGTCGGCGCCGGTCGCCTGGTAGGTCAAGGCTTCGAAATCATCCCCCAGGATATCTGTGTGCCACTTCATCTGCCCAGCCTAGACAACGCGCGCGGCAGCAGCGAGCAACCACAGCGCCTGCAGGATGCGTCACACCGCGGCCGGACCTGCGCGCCGGTTTGGTCTGCGCAGCCGGAACCGGAAAACTGGAGTCATGCGCGTATATCCCACCTTCTTCCGCTTGGCCTTTTCATGGATGGACGCCGAACGCGCCCACAAGATCGGCTTTCGTGCCATCAGGCTGGCCCACACCTCAGGGGCGGGCAAGGTTCTGGCGAAGTTCACGGCCCCCGCGCCGTCGCTGCAGACCTCCGCTTTCGGCCTGACGTTCCCCTCGCCGTTCGGCCTCGCCGCCGGCTTTGACAAGGAGGGTCACGGCATCGAAGCGCTAACCGAGCTCGGCTTCGGCCATGTGGAGGTCGGTACCATCACGGGGCAGGCCCAGCCCGGCAATGAAAAGCCCCGGCTGTTCCGCCTCGTCGAGGACAAAGCGGTCATCAACCGGATGGGGTTCAACAACGACGGCGCCACCTCCGTCGCCCCCCGGCTCAAGTCCGCGAGGGCTGCTTTGCAGCGCCGGTACCCTGCCGTCCGCCCGGTGATTGGCGTCAACATTGGCAAGAGCAAGGTGGTGGAGCTCGAAGACGCCGTCGGCGATTACCTCATCAGTGCCCGGAACCTTGCGCCCGCAGCCGACTATCTGGTGGTCAACGTCAGTTCTCCCAACACGCCGGGGCTCCGCCTGCTTCAGAACGTGGAAACCCTCCGGCCCCTTCTCAAGGCAGTGGGGGAGGAAGCGGACAAGGCTGCCGGAAGGCACGTCCCACTGCTGGTGAAGATCGCTCCGGACCTGACGGACGAGGACATCGACGACGTCGCGCGGCTGGCCCTGGACCTGAAGCTGGACGGAATCATCGCCACGAACACAACGATCGGCCGCGAGGGGCTCACCGCCGACCCGGCAAAAATCCAGGACTGCGGAGCCGGCGGCCTGTCCGGAGCCCCCCTGAAGGAACGGTCCCTGCAAGTCCTGCGCCGCCTCAGGGAAGCAACCGGCGGTTCCCTTACGTTGGTGTCCGTGGGCGGGGTGGAGACGGCCAAGGATGTCCAGGAGAGGCTCGATGCCGGGGCCACGCTGGTGCAGGGCTACACGGCGTTCCTCTACGAAGGACCCTTCTGGGCAGCGCGCATCAACCGGCAGCTGGCCAAGCACCCCGTCCGTCGCTAAGCCGAACTTCGGCGGTCGGCACCTGACGACAGAAAAGCCCCCGGCAGTCGGACTGCCGGGGGCTTTCGCGGCCTGTATCAGGCGGGGAATTCTCCGCGCTTTACGAGCGGCTTGGGAAGACGCAGCTTGCGGAACTGGAGCGAGCGCATGGATCCGTACCAGACGGTGCCGCGTTCCACCTCGCCGAACTTCTCGGTCAGCCGCTTCCGGAGCTTCCGGGACAGGATGAATACGTCAACGAACACAGCAAGGAACATGACCCAGAACCCGCCCAGGACGTAGATCATTGACTCGCTGGTGGACGGCACCAGAAGCGAGACGATGACGAACACCAGGGCTCCGAACATCAGGTACTCGCCCAGGCTGAAACGGGCATCCACATAGTCGCGCGCGTAGCGCTTCTGCGGACCCTTGTCCCGAAGGGGCAGGAATTTCTCGTCGCCGGTGTCCAGGGCCTGGCGCATCTTGATCCGCTGTTCCTGGACGGCCTCCCGTTCTGCTGCTTTGGAGGCCTTCCGATCCTCCGGCACCAGGGGACGCTTCCGCGCCGCTTCCTGGGCCTTGCGCTTGGGCGTGGGCGCGCCCTTGCCAAGGGCTGCATCCTGCCGGGCCGAAGCCTCGGCCGCTTGCTGGTCAACTACGTCCTGCGCCGTCGGCGCTTCCTTTTTACGTCCAAACACCCCTACAGAATACCTTGCACCCGCATGCGGAAAGACATGCGTCACACCGCTCCGCCGGCGACGGAACGGGGGAGCCGCCAGGAGGAATCCGGAGTGTTTTCTGTGGTCCTCGACACAGGTAGGGTTTTTGCCATGACTTCATCACCGGCGGGGACCCCGCAAAACCTCAGCGCAGGATTAGGCGAGATCGACGTCGATGCCCTGCGCCGGGCCGTACACGCGTCCTTCGACACCACGGTTGGACACCTGAAAGACCTTGTTAAGCTCCCGGGTATCGCCTGGCCGAGCTTCGACCCGGCCCCATTGGACCGCAGCGCCGAGGCTGTGGCGGACCTGGTGCGGGCAGCGGGAATCGAGGATGTCAGGATCCTGCGGTGCAACAAAGATGACGGCACTCCGGGCGGGCCGGCCGTGGTGGCGCGCCGGACCGCCGCCGCGGGAAAGCCAACGATCCTGCTGTACGCCCACCACGACGTCCAGCCGACCGGAGACCCGGCGCTGTGGGAGACCGAACCGTTCACCGCCGTCGAACGTGACGGCCGGCTTTACGGGCGGGGTGCGGCCGATGACAAAGCAGGCATCATGGCCCACATCGCCGCCTATGCCGCCGTCACTGACGTGCTTGCCGACGAACTGGGCCTGGGGGTGACGTTCTTCTTCGAAGGCGAGGAAGAGGCCGGCTCGCCGACGTTCCGTACCTTCCTCGACACCCACCGCGAACTGCTGCGCGCCGACGTTATTGTCGTGGCGGACTCCAGTAACTGGAAGGTCGGCATCCCCGCCCTGACCACCAGCCTCCGCGGTCTGGTCGACGGGACGATCGAGGTCCAGGTCCTGGAGCATGCCGTTCACTCCGGGATGTTCGGCGGGGCAGTGCTTGACGCTCCGACGCTGCTGTCCCGCCTCATCGCCACGCTCCACGACGACGACGGCAACGTCGCGGTCCAGGGCCTGGTCAGCAGGGACGATGTTGCCGTCGACCTCACGGAAGCTGAATACCGGGCCGACGCATCAGTGCTCGACGGCGTTCGACTGGCCGGTACAGGGACCATCGCCTCACGGCTATGGACCAAGCCGGCCCTCTCCATCATCGGCTTCGACGCTCCCGCCGTGGACATGGCCTCCAATACCCTGCTGCCGACGGCGCGGGCCAAGTTCAGCCTGCGGCTGGCCCCGGGACAGTACCCGGCCGAGGCGATGGCCGCCATGCGGAACCACGTCGAGGCCAATGCGCCGTTCGGCGCCAAGGTGGTGTTTACGCCGGGGGAGAGCGGAAACCCGTTCCTGACGGACACGGAATCTGTGGCTGCCGGGATGGCAATGTGGGCGCTGGGGGAGGCCTGGGGTGTTCCTGCCGTGGAAATGGGGATCGGGGGTTCCATTCCCTTTATCGCGGACCTCACGGAGGCCTACCCGGAAGTGCAGATCCTGGTAACCGGTGTTGAGGACCCGGATTCGAGGGCCCACAGCGCCAACGAGTCGCTTCACCTGGAGGACTTCCGCAACGCTGTCGTGGCCGAAGCGCTCCTGCTGGCGCGGCTTAACCATGAGGGCCTGGGCTGATTCCTGGACGTCCGGAGCGGCACGCGGCTGTTCCCTGGCGGGTCCGTTCCGGATTCGTCAGGGAACATTCAGGGTATGGCCACGGTTACGTCAGGAGTTAGAGCTACACGCAGGATCGACGTAGCATGTAGCTATAGCCCATACCGTTTCCGTAGGGGCGGGCAACGCGAAAGCCGAGTCGCCACCACCGTCGTAAGAAGGTAGGCCAATGAGCACTACAACCAATGAAAACAGCAACGCAGCCACCGGCACCGCAAGCGAGGACCTGGCCACGCACGAGGTCAAGCTGACCGACGTCGCCGCCGGCAAGGTACGCAGCCTGCTGGAGCAGGAAGGCCGCACCGACCTTCGTCTGCGCGTTGCTGTCCAGCCGGGCGGTTGCTCCGGGCTGATCTACCAGCTCTACTTCGACGAGCGGCTGCTCGACGGAGATGCCGTGCGCGACTACGACGGCGTCGAGGTCGTAGTGGACAAAATGAGCGTTCCGTACCTGAGCGGCGCCAGCATTGACTTCGAGGACACCATCTCGAAGCAGGGATTCACCATCGACAACCCCAACGCCGGCGGTTCCTGCGCATGCGGAGATTCATTCCACTAACCCGGCTGTTTGCCCCGTGACAGCTCGCATTCGGCACCGGTTTTAACCGGTGCCGACGCACGGTGCCGACATGTGGGCGAAAATCCCCGGGGAGCGGTAAGCTCTACATCGAGTAGTAAAACTTTTAGTGTGCCCGGGGAGCCATCTACGGCCCGGGCAACAGCAACAAGTAGGAAGGGCCGTCTGTGAGTTCGCAGAACCGAACCGGCAGCCGACGCAAACAGATCACTACGATCACTGGCTTGGCACTAGCCGGCGCGTTGGCTTTGACTGGATGTTCACCAGAGGTACAGAAAGGCTGGTTGCCCACCGAGCGTGGCACCACCAATCACACTGACCGCATCATGGACCTCTGGGTCAACTCATGGATTGCCGCACTGGTCGTGGGCATCATTACCTGGGGACTCCTGGTCTGGTGCATCGTCGCCTACCGCCGTCGTAAGGGCACGGTGGGATTCCCGCGGCAGACCAGCTTCAACCTTCCCCTCGAAGTCTTCTATCTGACCATCCCGCTGTTCATGGTGCTGGTGTTCTTTTACTTCACCGACCGCGACCAGCAGGCGATTGATGACCGGTCCAAGCCTGCCGACGTCGTTGTTGACGTCCGTGGCAAGCAGTGGGCCTGGGACTTCAACTACAAGCAGGGTGACGTAGTCACCGGCGACGTGCATGAAGCAGGCGTACAGGCGCACCTGACCGGCGCTGATGTGGACAAGGAAAAGCTGCCCACCTTGTACCTCCCTGTGAACAAGTCCGTCGACCTGGAGCTGAACTCCCGCGACGTGATCCACTCCTTCTGGGTTCCCGCCTTCCTGCAGAAGCGCGACATGATCCCCGGCAAGACGAACTACATCAGGTTCACCCCCACCAAAGAGGGAACCTACGACGGCAAGTGTGCCGAACTCTGCGGTGAATACCACTCCGAAATGCTGTTCCGCGTCAAGGTTGTCTCCGAGTCGGAGTTCCAGTCGCACCTGGAGAAGCTGCGCCAGGACGGCAATTCCGGACTGCTCGGCGAAGAGTACGACCGCAACCCGAACCTGAACGAAATTAAGTAAGGGGAGCGACGTGGCTACTTACACTCAATCCGCACCTGTCGGGACCCTTGGGGCGCCCGTAGTACCGAAATCCAAGGGACGCATCGTCGTCAACTGGATCACTTCGACCGACCACAAGACCATCGGGTACATGTACCTGATCGCGTCCTTCGTGTTCTTCTGCTTCGGCGGCGTTATGGCCCTGCTGATCCGCGCCGAGCTCTTCGAGCCCGGTATGCAGATCCTGCAGACCAAGGAGCAGTACAACCAGCTGTTCACCATGCACGGCACGGTGATGCTGCTGATGTTCGCCACCCCGCTGTTCGCCGGCTTTGCCAACGTCATCATGCCGCTGCAGATCGGCGCACCGGACGTTGCCTTCCCGCGACTGAACGCGCTGGCCTTCTGGTTCTTCCTGTTCGGCTCCACCATCGCCGTTTCAGGCTTCATCACGCCCCAGGGTGCCGCGTCGTTCGGCTGGTTTGCGTACGCGCCGCTGTCCAACACCACCTTCAGCCCCGGCGTCGGCGGTGACCTGTGGGTCTTCGGCCTCGCGCTGTCCGGCTTCGGCACCATCCTTGGCGCGGTCAACTTCATCACCACGATCATCTGCATGCGCGCCCCGGGCATGACCATGTGGCGCATGCCGATCTTCACCTGGAACACGCTGGTTACCGCCATCCTGGTCCTGATGGCCTTCCCGCCGCTGGCAGCAGCGCTGTTCGCCCTCGGCGCCGACCGCCGCTTCGGTGCACACATCTTCGACCCCGAGAACGGCGGCGCTGTCCTCTGGCAGCACCTGTTCTGGTTCTTCGGCCACCCCGAGGTGTACATCATTGCGCTGCCGTTCTTCGGCATCGTCTCGGAGATCTTCCCGGTCTTCAGCCGCAAGCCCATCTTCGGCTACAAGGGCCTGGTCTACGCGACCATCGCCATCGCCGCGCTGTCCGTGACCGTGTGGGCACACCACATGTACGTGACCGGCTCGGTCCTGCTGCCGTTCTTCTCCTTCATGACGATGCTGATCGCGGTTCCGACCGGTGTGAAGTTCTTCAACTGGATCGGCACCATGTGGCGGGGTTCCATCACCTTTGAGACACCCATGCTGTGGAGCATCGGCTTCCTCGCGACCTTCCTCTTCGGCGGCCTGACCGGCATCATCCTGGCCTCCCCGCCGCTGGACTTCCACGTCTCGGACTCCTACTTCGTGGTGGCCCACTTCCACTACGTGGTGTTTGGCACCGTGGTGTTCGCCATGTTCGCCGGCTTCTATTTCTGGTGGCCGAAGTGGACCGGCAAGATGCTCAACGAGCGCCTCGGYAAGATCCACTTCTGGMTGCTGTTCCTCGGCTTCCACGGAACCTTCCTCATCCAGCACTGGCTCGGTGTCGAGGGCATGCCCCGCCGGTACGCCGACTACATGCCGCAGGACAACTTCACCTGGATGAACCAGTTCTCCACGATCTCCTCGTTCGTGCTGGGCGCCTCGCTGATCCCGTTCTTCTGGAACGTCTACATCACCTGGCGCAGCAACGAAAAGGTCGAGGTGGACGATCCCTGGGGCTTTGGTGCTTCGCTGGAGTGGGCCACGTCCTGCCCGCCGCCGCGCCACAACTTCACGTCGCTGCCGCGCATCCGTTCGGAGCGCCCGGCCCTGGACCTCCACCACCCGGAGCTCGCCCAGTCGCACACCGTTGAGTCACCGGCACCGGCAGCAGCCGTGCTCGGCAACGCCGATCAGAAGGACACCGCCAAGTGAAGATCGAATCATGGATTTTTGGAGCCGGAGTCTTCTTCTTCGTACCGGTCTCCGTGGTTTACGGATTCCTGACCCACTGGTCTGAATGGGTCGGCATCCTTGGCATCCTGCTTGTTGGCGGACTCGCCGGCATGATTGGCGCCTACCTCGGCTTCACCGGTAAGCGCGTGGGATTGCGCCCCGAAGACCGCAGCGACGCCGAGATCCACGAAGGCGCCGGTGAACAAGGACACTTCAGCCCCTGGAGCTGGTGGCCGCTGGTCCTGGGCCTTTCCTGCGCAGCAGGCTTCCTCGGCCTGGCCGTCGGGTTCTGGATTGTGTACATTGCGGCCGGACTCGCGGCCATAGCCCTCGTTGGCTGGGTCTTCGAGTACAGCCGCGGCGATCACGCCCACTAGCCTTACCTGCTCTACTGACAACGACGGCGGGCCCCMCCAAAAWGGTGGGGCCCGCCGTCGTTTGCTTTATGTGTTCGTCTTCGTTGCTTCAGGTTGCCTAGGACGGTTTGCGATCGAGGCGGGCCGGAAGCACCCGCCCCGGCCCACAGGAACCCTTTAGGCGGCCGCGCCTGCCTCCAGGAGCAGCGTCAGGCCTTCCAGTGCTGCCTCGGCTGATTCAACGCTGTAGCGGGCGGGCAGCGCCTCGGAGTCAACGGAGAGTTCCACCTCGCAGCCACAGTAGAAATCAGCCGTCATCACCTCGAGCAGCGACCTTGCATCGACGGGCGGAACCCCGTCCTTACCTATTCTGACCGGCAGACCGGACTCGGTGACAGCCCGAACAAAGATAGCGGCCGGCCGGGCGTGCAGGCCGATGGGTGATTGAACAATTGCCTTACGCACTGGCAACGGGACTCCTTTGTTCCGACGGGACTCGGCTCCGTCATGTCTGCATTCCTGATCAAGCGTAGCCGCGGCGGGACCCGACGCTGAAACTGTTGCAGGGGTGGTCTAGACCTGCGGTGCCGGTGCCCTACGCTTAAACCATGAAAGTTAATCTGGAGTATTGCCATGGCGGCCTCTGACGCCAACAAAATGGTGGGGGAGATCGACCGCGAAAGCGGCGTCCCCATCTACGTCCAGCTGAGGGAACTCCTGCGGGCCCACATTGCGGCCTCGTGCCCGCCCGGTTCCTCGCTGCCCTCGGAACGTGACCTCGCCGAAAGGTTCGGCCTTGCCCGTATGACGGTCCGGCAGGCCATCGACGCACTCGTGGGCGAGGAAGTCATCGAACGGGTCGTGGGCCTCGGAACGTTCGTCCGCAAGCCAAAACTCGACCTGCAGGTGAAGCTCACCTCGTACAGTGAGGAAATGCAGCGCCGCGGAATGGTTCCGGCAGCCAAGGTGCTGAGTTTCGAACAGATCAGTGCCAGTGCGTTCCTTGCCCGTGAGCTCCAGCTGGACGAGGGCACGCCCCTGGTGCGCTTCAGGCGTCTCCTCCTGGCAGATAACGAGCCCATGAGCGTGGATGAAAACTTCATCCCCGCACACAGGGTTCCCGGGCTGCTCGACGGCGAACCTCCGACATCCCTGTACAACGTCCTGAGCGAACGGTTCGGCCTGGTCATGGAGTGGGGGGAAGACATGATCGAGGCCACCGCGGCCTCACCGTCCACTGCACGCCTTCTCAATGTTGAAGTCGGATCGCCGCTGCTCAAGATCCAGCGGCACGCTTTTGTGGCCCGGTCCATGGTGGACTACTCGGTCTCCTATTACCGCGCGGACCGCTACAAGCTGTGGGTCCCGCTGCAGCGTCCCGGCGTGAGGCCTACGCGCAACTACGCCTCAGGCTACCGAAACCCGTAGGAACAACGAAGAGGCCCCGTCCTGTCGGACGGGGCCTCTTTCGCGTGTTGCGGTAATGCTCGAACTAGTGGCTGAGCGTCTTCTGGGACTCAGCCGATTCGACGGCTTCATGCTCGCCGTGGTGGCCATGGGCCGCCTCAAGTTCAGCAGGCGAAGCAGGCGCAACCCGGTCTTCGAAGAACCACTGCGAGAGGGCGGCGCGGCGCTTTTCCTTACGCGTCACAATGCCATGTTCGTTAGGAACCGCAGGCAGCGGGACCGGCGACTCAAAGCCGACCAGCTTGTAGCGCTTGTAGTCATCCAGCGGTGCATGGACCTCGATGAACTCACCGTGCGGCAGGCGCACGATGCGGCCGGTTTCGCGGCCGTGCAGGGCAATTTCGCGGTCCTTGCGCTGGAGGGCGAGGGCCACACGCTTGGTCACGACGAACGCGATGATCGGGCCAATGAAGAACAGTGCCCGCAGCCAGTAGGTCACGTCGTTCAGAGCCACGTGGAAGTGCGTTGCAATGAGGTCGGAGCTTGCCGCGGCCCACATCACGCAGTAGAACGTGAAGCCGGCCATACCGATGGCGGTACGGGTGGGTGCGTTGCGCGGGCGGTCCAGGACGTGGTGCTCGCGGTCGTCCTTGGTGATCCAGCGTTCGATCCACGGGTACATGAACAGCACGGTGAAGACGAGTCCGGCCGGTACCAGGGCGGGCAACAGTACGTTCAGTGTCAGGACCTGGCCGAAGATGACGTACTCAAAGTGGAAGTCCCCGATGACACCCGGCATGAGGCGCAGCGCACCGTCGACCCAGCCGATGTACCAGTCAGGCTGAGTGCCTGCCGAAACGGGTGAGGGGTCGTAGGGGCCGTAGTTCCAGATCGGGTTGATGGTGAAGAACGCCGCCATGAGGGCAACGACACCGAACACGATGAAGAAGAAGCCGCCGGCCTTGGCCGCGTAGACCGGGCCGAGGGGGTAGCCGACGACGTTGCCGTCGTTGCGACCCGGGCCGGGGTACTGGGTGTGCTTGTGCACGACCACCATGAAGAGGTGAATGACGATCATCAGCAGGATCAGGGCCGGCACCAGGAGGATGTGCAGCATGTAGAGCCGGCTGATGATGACCGTACCCGGGAACTCGCCGCCGAAGAGGAAGAACGAGGTGTAGGTACCGATGACCGGGATGGACTTGATGACGCCGTCGATGATGCGCAGGCCGTTGCCGGAGAGCAGGTCGTCGGGGAGTGAGTAGCCGGTGAAGCCTGCGGCCATGGAGAGGATGAGCAGGACACCGCCCACCACCCAGTTCAGTTCGCGGGGCTTGCGGAACGCGCCGGTGAAGAACACGCGAAGCATGTGCACGGAAACCGAGGCCACGAACAGCAGTGCGGCCCAGTGGTGCACCTGGCGCATGAACAGGCCGCCGCGAACATCAAAGGAGATGTCCAGCGAGGAGCTGTAGGCCACCGACATTTCGACGTTCTTGAGCGGCGTGTAGGAGCCCGCGTAGTGCGTCTCCGCCATGGACGGATCGAAAAAGAACGTCAGGAACGTGCCGGAGAGCAGCAGGATGACGAAGGAGTACAGGGCCACTTCGCCGAACATGAACGACCAGTGGTCCGGGAAGACCTTCCGGCCGAACTCGCGGAGGATCCCCGAACCGCCGACGCGCTGGTCGACGAAGTCGGTGATGCGGCCGCCCTTGGTTTTTGCGACGAAGGCGGGGGCATTAGCTGTTGTATGTGCGCTCATGCTCATCACGCTCCCAGTAACTCGGTCCTACGGGTTCTTTGAAGTCGCTGGTGGCGACCAGGTAGCCCTCGGCGTCAACTGCGATGGGCAGCTGGGGGAGAGGCCGGCTGGCCGGGCCAAAGATAACCTTGCATTCCTGGGTCAGGTCGAAGGTCGACTGGTGGCACGGGCACAGCAGGTGGTGGGTCTGCTGCTCGTACAGGGCAACAGGGCAACCAACGTGGGTGCAGATCTTCGAGTAGGCAACGATGCCGTTGTAGCTCCAGTCCTCGCGGCCCGCGGAGGGCTTCAGGGACTCGGGGTTGAGGCGCATGAGCAGGACGACGGCCTTGGCCTTTTCGTTCAGCTTTCCTTCATGCAGTTCGTTCAGGCCTTCCGGAATTACGTGGAAGGCGGAGCCGATGGTCACGTCCGAAGCCCTGATGGGCGTGCCATCGGGGTCACGGGTCAGGCGCTTGAGCTTGCCCTCCTGCGGAGCCCACATGGTGTGGGCCAGTTTGTCGTCCGGGCGGGGACCGAGGTCACCGAAGACGGCCAGTGCAGGCAGCGGGGCCAGAGCGACGGCGCCAAGAAGGGTGTTGCGGATCAGCGGCCGGCGCTTGATGCCGGTTTCCTCGACGATGTCATCAACGATGCGGACTGCCGCCTGGCGGTCGTCCTCGGTGCGGACTGCGTGGCGTTCTTCCGAAACCTCGTGGTCCGGCATCAGGGCCTTGGCCCAGTGGACGATGCCGGTGCCGATGCCGAGCATGGCAAAGGCGGTGCCGATGCCCAGCAGGGCATTCTGCAGCCGGATGGTGGCGATCGTGGAGTCGGGTCCAAGATCGATGGCGAAGTACGCCACCAGGAAGATCACGGTGCCCACAACGGAGCTGCCGAACAGAACGGCAACCTGCCGTTCTGCGCGCTTTGCGGCCTTCGGGTCCGTGTCAGCCAGGCGCAAACGATGCGGAGGGAGTCCAGGATCCTGGAACTTCTCCACCTCATTCTGACCAGCCGTAGCTACGGTGCCCGAGTGGTTCGGACTGCCGTCACTATGGTTGCCCATAATTCGCCTCATCCTTCTCTCGTCCCGGCCAGTGCCGGGTTAGTTTTCAATTCCATACTGCTGACTCGTCAGCAGGAGTTCTTACAGTTGCGGACGTTGCTAGGACGTCCGGGAGGTCAGCCAGATCGTGAAGGCGATGATGACGCCCAGGCCGGCGATCCAGACAAACAGGCCTTCAGAAACCGGGCCCAGTGCGCCGAGGTCGGCTCCGCCGGGTGAGCCGTTGGCTTCGATCTGCTTGAGGAAGGTGATGATGTCGCGCTTGCCTTCGGGAGAGACATTGGCGTCGTTGAAGACGGGCATGTTCTGCGGTCCGGTGGCCATTGCTTCGTAGATGTGCTTCTCGGAAACGTCCGCGAGGGCGGGAGCAAACTTACCCCGGGTCAGTGCGCCGCCGGCAGCTGCTGCGTTGTGGCACATGGCGCAGTTCACGCGGAAGAGCTCGCCGCCTTCTGCGGCGTTGCCCTGTGCATCCAGAAGGTGCTCTTCGGGGATGGACGGGCCGGGTCCGAGCGAAGCGACGTAAGCGGAGAGCTGGTGGGTCTGTTCGTCGTTGAACTGTGCGGGCTTCTTGTAAGCCTGCGGGCCATTCATCTGCATGGGCATACGCCCGGTGCCTACCTGGAAGTCAACGGCGGCAGCACCGACGCCTACAAGTGAGGGTCCGTCCTTGGTTCCGCTCGCACCCATGCCGTGGCAGGTGGCGCAGTTAGCGGCGAAAAGCTTCCCGCCCTCTTCAGCGTCGTTCGCACTGAAGCTGGTGGTGGAAGCCTTGGCCTCGTTGACGGTGGTGGCAACGGCGTACAGCCCACCAGTGAGGAGGAGGCCCATCAGCAGCAGCGCTATGGCTGCCAGGGGGTGACGTCGCTTCTGCGAGAGTGCCTTCACGTGGTGGTTCCTTTATTCGATCGTGCGTCGGCTCCGGGAGCCGCTTCTTGAAATTCTGCCTCTTGTAGAAAAAGAGTCAAGTCAGGGCTACCTGAGGACGTAGATGACCAGGAAGAGGCCGATCCACACGACGTCGACGAAGTGCCAGTAGTACGAGGTGACAATCGCGGACGTGGCTTCGAAGTGACCAAACTTCTTGGCGGCGAACGAACGGCCGATGATAAAGAGGAAGGCGATGAGGCCGCCGATGACGTGCAGGCCGTGGAAGCCGGTGGTCATGTAGAAGGCAGAGCCGTACGCATTCGACGAAAGCGACACATGCTCCGAAACGAGCATGGCGTATTCAGTTGCCTGGCCGGCAACGAAGAAGGCACCCATGATGAACGTCAGGGTGAACCATTCGTTCATCCCCCAACGCGTGAATGCAAGGGGGCCGCCGGCGCGGCGCGGCTGGAGCCGCTCAGCGGCGAAGACGCCCATCTGGCAAGTGAATGAACTTGCCACGAGGACGATCGTGTTTACGAGCGCAAAGGGGAAGTTGAGCTTTGCTGTCTCTTCGGCCCACATCTGTCCGGAAGTCGAACGGAGTGTGAAGTACATGGCGAAGAGACCGGCGAAGAACATCAACTCACTGGACAGCCAAACAACGGTTCCTACGGAAACCATATTCGGGCGGTTCAGCGTCGGGTGCGCCGGGGTACTGGGGGCATGGGTCGCAGATGTCACATAGACATTATGTCTGTAAAAGTTCCTCCTGCCCAATGCAAACCGCCTTTTGCGGGGACTTTTTCTACAAAGACGCGAATTCGCGCGGAAAAGTTCCCGGGACGGTTCACATTGGTCAGCAGGGCGGGTGCCTCGATAGCATCAGGAGGTGACTTCACAGGCATCAGCACAGCCGGCCGGCAACACCTGGCCGCGGCTCATTTCGGCTCTGATCAACGGCACGGACCTCACGGCGGACAATACGGAGTGGGCGATGGACACGATCATGTCCGGCGAAGCCACACCCGCCCAGATCGCCGGATTCCTCGTGGCACTGCGAGCGAAGGGCGAGACGGTGGATGAGATTGCCGGCCTTGTCGAAGCGATGCTGGCCCACGCAAACCCCGTTGACATCGGCGGCGAGAAGCTGGACATCGTGGGCACCGGCGGCGACCAGCTCAACACCGTTAACATCTCCACTATGGCGGCGCTGGTCTGTGCTGGAGCCGGCGCGAAGGTGGTCAAGCACGGCAACCGGGCCTCCTCGTCGTCGTCGGGCTCAGCGGACGTCCTGGAAGCCCTGGGCGTCCGCCTGGACCTCCCAATCGACCGCGTCGCACGGAACGCCGAAGAGGCCGGAATCACCTTCTGTTTCGCCCAGGTTTTCCATCCCTCCTTCCGGCACACGGCCGTGCCCCGCCGCGAACTTGCCATACCCACGGCGTTCA
Organism: Arthrobacter sp. P4_H3; assembly: GCF_056400885.1. Taxonomy (NCBI): domain Bacteria; kingdom Bacillati; phylum Actinomycetota; class Actinomycetes; order Micrococcales; family Micrococcaceae; genus Arthrobacter; species Arthrobacter sp. P4_H3. Next base: position 280,105 of record NZ_JBFUKK010000001.1, on the reverse strand, counting down.
ACTTCCTTGGACCGCTGACCAACCCGGCACGGGTGCAGGCCTCAGCAGTTGGTGTTGCCAACGCACGAATGGCGCCCCTGGTTGCCGGAGTGCTTGCCAAGCGGGGAAGTCGCGGACTGGTCTTCAGGGGAAGCGACGGACTGGACGAGCTGACAACGACCGGACCGTCCACGGTCTGGGAGATCAGGGATGGGGAAGTCAGCGAACAGGCCTTTGATCCGCAGGCGCTGGGCATCCGTCCGGCGACGGTGGAGGAGCTTCGTGGCGGTGACGCCGCAGCGAATGCCGCCGTCGTCCGTGATGTTCTGGCCGGCGCGGCCGGAGCGGCCCGCGACGCCGTCCTGCTGAACGCCGCCGCAGGACTGGTGGCGTTCGATGTTAGGGCCGAGGGTCCGCTGACGGACCGCATGGCGGCAGCGTTGAAGCGCGCTGAAGAGTCCATTGACTCCGGCGCCGCAGCTGCCGTTCTGGAAAAGTGGGTGGCCCTGACCCAGGGCTAGGCGGTGTGCCCGGCCTTACTGCTCGAAACCGAGCGCGAAGGCCGCATCGAGGTCGTGCTGGGAGTAAGCGCGGAAGGCGATGTGCGTTGTGGTGTGCACAACGGCAGGGACCTTGGACAGCTTGTCCGCAATGACGTCCGCCAGCTCATCATGCTTGGCCACCCGCGCAACAGCAATCAGGTCCCATTCCCCGGTCACGGAGTAGACCTCGCTGATGCCCGGAATCGCCGAAATCTCCTCTGCCGTTTCCGGAATGCGCGAGGCGTCTGTCTTGATCAGGACGAATGCGGTGATCACTCTTGACCTTTCGGATCGGGTGCGCCGTTGCGGAAACGGCAGGCGTTGCTGTCTGTTGCCAGCCTAGTACATCAGGGTGCTTCAGCGGCGCTGCCGGCGCCCCGCCAGCCGCCGGAATCCGGCCACGATGAGGCGGTAGCCGAGGAGGAACACGCCCAGGCTGAGCAGCGCCACAATGACGAATGGCACCACCACCGTCTGGCCGGTGAAAGCACGGAGCAGCATGCCCAGGGCCACGGCTCCGATCCACACGCTTACCCCGGCCGGCCAGACGCGCAGCGGTGCCCGCCAGACCCGCAGCGCAAGCCAGGCTACGGCGGCCCCCGCCAGGAACGGCCAGGCTGTCAGGAGGACCCCGGCGATCACATCCCCGCGCTGGTGCGCGTCCCGGCCGATGGCGGCGAAGGTAAGAATCAGGGCCGCGTCGGCGAGGGCGGCAATAGCCACCGAACTCCTGGCGGCTGCGCGGACGGGGGCGGTGTCGGTTCGGGAAGGCATGCCTCCAGCGTAGTAAAGGTTTTTCGTTGCTACGACCGGCGTGATCGCCCGACGTGATCGCCCGCGGCGGCCGTACACTGTGACCGGGGCCGTTTCCCGGCACATCGCGTTCCCGTAACTACACCCGGACGGCAGCATGAGACTTGTCCAGATCGCCCAACATGCCAGTGACCTGCAGCGGGCGGCAGGGTTCTATGCGGCGCTGCTCGGTGCCGAGGCCCGGGCCGTGTTCGACCCGCCCGGGCTCCTGTTCTTTGACCTGGACGGCGTCCGGCTGCTGCTGGAGTCCGCGGCGCCGTCGTCCCTGGTCTACCTGGCAGTTCCCGACGTCAGGGACTCCGTGACCGAGCTCCGGAGCAGGGGAGTGGAGATCGTGGCCGAACCACAGGTGATCTTCAGCCACACAGATGACCGGCTGGGCCCGGACGGTACGGATGAATGGATGGCATTCATCCGGGACAGCGAGGGCAACACCGTGGGTCTGGTCAGCCAGTTGCCGCGGTAGCAGTCAGGCTTTGATGGCCGCGATCTTCGCGGCAAAGGCCACAAGTACGACGCCGGCAATACGGTCCGTGACTTGTCCCACCGCCGGGGACTGCAGCCAGCGCCGGGCATAGTGGGTGGCCACGATGATTCCCGCGAACCAGAGCATGCCCTCCATGTTGTGCACGAGAGGCAGCAGGACCCCCATTAATAGGGGCGGGACATCCTGCGGCAGGAACTGCGGAATCATGGCCATGTAGAAAACGCCCACTTTGGGATTCAACAGACTCGTTGTCACGCCTGTCAGAAAGGGCGCCCGTGCGCTTCCGGCAGCCTGCACCAGTTCCGTGGGCATTGCCGGTCCTCTTCTGAAGGTCCTGACGAACATCGAGATTCCGAGAAATGCCATGTAGCAGGCGCCCGTGATCTTCAGCACCGTGAAGGCCGTCTCAGAGGCAGCCAGGAGCGCGGACGCACCCAGCGCAGCCGCAACGCCCCACGCCACCGTACCGGTGCAGATTCCCGCCGCCGTCGCAAAAGCCGGACCGCGTCCCCGGCTGATCGCCGTGCGGAGAACCAGCACGGTGTCGAGCCCGGGAATCACGGTCAGCAGGGCAGCGACTATGGCGAACTGGAGAAGGGCTTCAGGGACGGACATACTCGATGATAACCAGGCCCGGATCCCCTTCCCGCCGGGCAGGCGGCAGCGCCGTGGCACCGGATGCCGCGGCCGCGCCATTGTGTCCGGAATCACGCCCGGATAGGCTCGCTAACGCAACCAAAGGATCGCCGTCGGGAGCCTATTCCGGCGCAGCCAGTGAGATGAGGGACCAACGTGAGCCAAAAGATCACCACCTGCCTGTGGTTCGACACCCAGGCCGAGGAAGCCGCCGACTTCTACGTCTCGGTTTTTGACGGCTCCAAAATTCTCAACACGGCACGCTATGGCGACGACGGCCCCGGCACCGCGGGACAGGTCATGACCGTCGAATTCGAGATTGAAGGCCGGAAGTTCCTTGCACTGAACGGGGGGCCAGCATTCTCCTTCAGCGAGGCTGTTTCCTTCGTGATCGACTGCTCCTCGCAGGAGGAGGTGGACCGTTACTGGTCGGCGCTGACGGCGGGTGGCTCGGAGAGTCAGTGCGGCTGGCTCAAGGACAAGTTCGGGGTTTCGTGGCAGGTTGTGCCGTCCGTCCTGAGCCAGCTGCTGGGAGGACCGGATCAGGAAGGTGCGCAGCGGGCCATGCAGGCGATGCTGGGCATGAGGAAGCTCGAGATCGCCGAGCTCCAGGCCGCCTATGACGGTTCCTGACCGTCCCTGACCGTACGGGGAGCCTGAAGCGGCGCAGGGGAGCGGTCCCCATGACCATCGGCCCTACCCTGCTTCGCCCAACCGGACGATAATCGGGACTATCCCACACCGTACGTGATTGGAGGCGTTCGCGATGTCTGTTTACACGCTCGGAATCTGGTTGGTAAAACCCGGCAGGGAGGACGATTTTGTGCAGGCCTGGCGCGGCCTTGCCGGCAGGACCCAAGAAGAATTTCCCGGGGCAAAGGCGGTTCTGATGCGCGATCGCGACGTTCCCAACAGGTTCATCAGCACCGGACCGTGGGAGTCGCTCGAGCAGACTGAACGCTGGCGGGCCTCAGCCGCGTTCGTCCAGGGATACGAGGCCATGCGGGAAATGCTGGAGCATTTCGAACCGCATACGCTGGAGGAAGCAGCGACCATCGGGTGATGCCTGACGCGACTATGAAGCCGTTGATCCTTCTCGACGTTGACGGGGTCCTCAATCCACGTGTCCGGGTGGCCGGTGGTTCACTGGAGCTCGTGCTCTCGGAGGCGAGAATTGCCTTGGTCAAGAGGCTCGCGGTGTTCGGCAGGATCGCTTGGGTGTCGACGTGGCCGGCCGGGCAGACCGCCGGACTTGAGTCCCAGTTGCAGCTGGGGAACGAAACGTTACGAGTGCCGTTGCCCGCACGTGCCCTGAACGAATCCGAGTCACCTACACCGAAGCTCCGGCCGGTGACCCGGTGGCTGGCCAGGATGGAACTCTCGGGCGAGGCCACCTGGGACTCGGTCGTCTGGATTGACGACGTCCTGGGACCGGACGCCCGCGAATGGGCGTCCGGATTCCGGCGGCAAGTACTGCTGGTGCGGCCCGTGCCGGCCCAAGGCCTGACCGAAGCGCATGTTGTGGCGGTTGAGGTCTTCGTCCAAAGCGGTAGCTGAGCGTGGTGTGCTCAGCCGGGTCTCCGAAGCTAGGGCTCGCTGCCGCCGGAGTTCAGGAATTCATGGATCTTTTCCGCCACGGCCCTGGACTGAGTCCAGTGCAGGTAATGCGGGCCGTCGAGAATGACCAGCTCATGGTGCTTGACGTTGAGCAGTCGGCCTTCATGCGCCGGGAGCCATTCCGGTTGCTGGTTCATGGTTTCCCGGGACAGAAACTCCAGCACGGGAAGAGTCTCGGGGTAGCTGAGGTTCTGGAGCTTCTGGGCGTTCTCCCCGATTCGGCTCGTTTCGTCGGTCAGTGCCGCGTTGCCAAAGTTCCAGCTCAGCAACTTGCGCATTTCGTCGCGTTCCGTCGTCGTATAGCCGTCACCTGCCGGGTCTGCAAGACCAAGAGCGCCGGCCCAGCGGACCAAGCCCGTGGTCGAAGGAAGCCGTTCCCAGAAGTTGCCTGACACAGGCATGTCGGCGGGTGCAGGAGCTTCGGCCGCGGCAGTCATGGCGGCGGGCACCGTGGGGTCGATCCCGATAACCCCGGATACTTCTTCCGGGTATTTGTTGGCGTAGTGAAGAGTGGTAAAGCCTGCTATCGAGTGACCGACAAGGACATAAGGAACATCGATGGCGAGTTTGGCGAGCACCTCGTGCAGTTCCTCGGAGATGTTCTCGATGGTCCGCGGTCTGGCGGTCATATCGCTGAAGCCGTAGCCGAACCCCTCTACAACGACGACCTGGTATCCGGCTAGTTCCCTGATCAGCGGGCCAAAGTCCAGCGCCGGCGCCGGCGTGCCCAATCCGCTGAGCAGCACCAGGGTGGGGCCGGTCTTTCCGGTTCGGGCGACGTTGATGGTCCCCTGGGCGATCTGGATTTTCTCCCCATACGGCACGGTATTGGAGCGTTCAATACTTTCCATGATGAGATTTGCCGAGGTTGACCCAAACACCAACCCGAGAATGGTCAGCGCGGCGATGCCCGTTGCCCGGAGCCGTCGCCTGCGGCGTTTCTGACGGGACTGTGTGTGATCGGGGAATGACCGGGTGCGACGGGAGAAGCTGCGCAGCGGCATGGCGGAACTCCAAGGTAGAGACGTGACGGACCGCTGAGCGGGCCGTCTGGCATTAGGTTAGTCCCACAACTTTTGGAACGGTACTGCTGTTACTGACCGTGGACGGGGAAGCCGTGATCCATGGCCGTACTTCGATGAGCAGAGTGAGTACTGCGAGAAGCTCAACGACACGAATCGGTGTTAGCTGTGGGGTCCGAGGTGGACGGTCACGATGGTCCCGGCGTCGGGGATCGGACCTATTTCGAGTCTTCCGCCGGCCGCGGCGGCTATTCGGGCGCAGGTCGCAAGGCCCAACCCGGATCCTGGCGGGTCGCCCTCGCGGTGCAGGCGCACCAAGGGATCCAGAACGCGTTCACGGTCGGCCGGGCCGATGCCTTTTCCGTTGTCGATCACCCTCAGGACCGCACCCTCCTCGCCGCGGTGCCCGGTGATGTGAATCACCGGCGGGACTCCCGGCCGGCGATAGGCGACAGCGTTGTGGATCAGGTTCTGCAGCAGCACCCGCGTCTGGCCGGCATCCGCAGTGAACGTCAGTTCCCCGCAGTCAATAGACGCTCCGGACTCCTCCAGAATGGCGGCCAGGTCTTCCACGACGTCCTGGACAAGTTCGGGAAGTGAAAGGTGCGCCGGGCGCAGATCGCCGCCGATGGTTGCGAACGCGAGGACGTCCTCGACCATGGAGAGCATTCTGCGTCCGGTGTTGCCGACAATGTCCAGGTAGTCGGACGAATGTCCGTCTTTGCCGGCTTCGGCGTCCATCTCGGCCAGTTCCACGTAACCAAGGATGGTGGTCAGGGGGTTGCGCAGGTCATGGCTGATCCGGCCGGCGAACTCTGCTAGTAGACCGTTGCTGCGTTCGGCCTCTGCCAGCGCGCCGGCGAGCTGCCGGGCCCGGTGTTCCAGGTGCAGGACGTCAACTACTTGAGCTGCAAGAATTTCGAGGCCTCGGAGTTGTTCGTCACTGATCCGGCCGGTTTCGCGGGAACCGGCGCACAACGTGCCCAGGACAAAGCCGTCATCCGTTATCAGCGGTATGGACGCGTAAAACCTGACTCGGCCACGCCGGCCGTCAACGTAGGGGTTGCCGCTGTAGCGGGGGTCAAGGGAGGCGTCTTCGAGAACGGTCGGTGCCCCGCTGAGAAATCCGACCGCGCACATCGAGTCTTCGCGGGCACACATGTGCGGGTCAATGCCTGCTGTCGCGACCTGATACTGCAGATCTTCGGTGATGATGTTGATCGCCGTCACGGGCTGCCCGCAGACTGTCCGGGCCAGCTCCACCAGGCTTTGCAGCCTTTCCGATGGAATCGGGACCACAATCCGCGCGTCCGGCCCCGAAGGGATTGGAAGCCCGGTACCTGCAAGTACTGCGTCCCGCACTATTTCGTTCACCGTCATGGCTTTGAGCCCGGGCGCCAGGAACCGAAGTCGGCCGCGCCGGCCGTGTCCAGGCGTTTCATGCTGCAGTCCCCATGGCTCCAGCATCGCAGATTCCCGCGGGCTATGAGACCAGATCCGCGATTGGAAACCCGGTGGTTAGCGGCTGACCGGTTCCTTGGTGTCCAGCAGGGTGAGTTCGTGGCGGCGGGGGAAACCTTCCCAGTCACCTGGTACGAGGCAGGCGAACGCGCCGGTGGCCGCGGCTGTCCGCAGCCTTTCTTCGGGGCCGCGGCCGTTGACGTATTCGGCAAGGTAACCGGCCACGAACGCGTCGCCGGCACCGACGGTGTCCACAGCCTCAACACTGACTGCTTCCTGGCGGAAGACCTGGCGGTCGATCAGGGCGAGGGCGCCGTCCGCGCCGAGCTTGATGACAGCCTGGCTGGGGCCCAGGTCAGCTAGTCGGCGCGCCAGGTCCTCGGGCTCGCCGGTCCCGACTGCGATCGCGGCTTCGTCGTCGCCCGCGAACACAATGTCCGCGAGCGGGATGAGATCCCGGTAGACGCCGGCGGCGCCTTCCCGTGACCAGAGATTGGCCCGGAAGTTGAGGTCGAAGGAGACCGGCACGCCGGCTGCCTTGGCCGCGGCGATGGCATAGCTGATGGTTGACCCGGCTTGCCTGGACAGCGCCGGAGTGATTCCGCTGATGTGCAACAGTGCTGCCTCGGAGATGAGCAGTTCGTCGACGTCCCCTGGAGCGATCCTGGAGCCGGCGCTTCCGGCACGGTAGTAGCTGACCCGCTGGGTGCCCGGAGTCCGGCGCTCCTTGATCATCAGTCCAGTCGAGGCTGTGGGGTCGACCGCGATGCGGACGTCCACGCCTTCTGCCCTGATTTCGCGCTCAACAAGCTGGCCCAGGGAGTCGGCCCCCACGCGTCCGCACCATACGGACTGCACACCGAGCCGTTGCAGCCCGATGGCGACGTTGGACTCGGAGCCGCCAATCCCCAGGCTCATGGTGGAGGCGTGGGCCAGCGGGCCGACCTGATCGGCGCGCATCAGCGCCATGGTCTCGCCGAATGTCAGGACGTACGGTGCAGGGGATGCGCTCACTGCTTCGCGCCAATCTGGTCTCTGGCCTGGCCCACCAGCTCAAGGACACGCCGTGCCCTTGCCGTGAGCTCCCGGAGGTCCCCACCCTTAAAGGCGTCGCCAAGGAGCGGCCCGCCGAGGCTGACGGCGAAAGCTCCCGCCCTGACCCAGTCCGGCACATCCTCGATATCCACCCCGCCGGAGGGGATGACCTGAATGTCCGGGAAAGGGCCGCGCAGCTGGCCAATGTAACCGGAGCCGACCACGGATGCCGGGAAGACCTTCACCGCGGTTGCGCCGAGTTTCCAGCCGGCATGCAGTTCCGTGGGGGTGAGGCCGCCGGGGTAGACGGCCACACCGCGCCGGATGCATGCCGCGATGATGCCGGGGTCCGTCACCGGTGTGACGATGTACGCAGCGCCGAGGTCCAGTGCCGTTTCTGCTTCGTCCGCCGCCGTTACGGTCCCGACGCCGATTTCCAGGGTGTCGCCAAAGTGTTCCTGGAGACGGGGGAGTTCGTCGAAAACGCCCGGTGTGCTCAGCGTCAGTTCGATGCTGAGCACACCGCCCTGCTGCAGTGCTTCGATGACGGGGGCATACTCCCTGGCGTGCGCGGCCCGGAGGACAGCTACCACTCTCGTGTCGCGGAGGATGGAGGACGGGGCCGGGCGGGAGACGGTGCCCTGGTGTTCGAGGCGCAGCATGGGGTTCCTTCTTCGGAGGTGGTTGGGCCGGAAGGCTTTACTTGGCGTGGCGGGCGTCGGCCAGCCCGGCGTCGGCTAAGTCGGCGTCGGCGGGCGCCGGCCCGGTGCCGTGCCGGCGGGCATCCTCCGGATCCGTGAGGTCACGGTTGAGGGTTTCGGGCGAGAGCCGGGTGGCAATAAAGCTGACGAGCATGACGAGGGACATGTAGATGGCCACCGGGACCCAGGAGTTGCTGAAGACTGCCAGGAGTCCGGCGCAGACCATCGGGGCGATGCCGCCGCCGATGATGGAGGAGAATTCACGGCCCAGCGTGACTCCGGCGTAGCGGTAACGGCTGCCGAAAATCTCCGGGAAGTAGCTCATGTGCACGCCGACGACTCCCTGGCAGGCGAGCATGAATCCCACAATGATCACGAGCATGATGGCAATGGGTGAACCGGTGGTGAGGAGCATAAAGGCAGGGGCCGGAAAGAGGACCAGTGCGCCGGTGATGATGGAAACCACCCGGCGTCGTCCGATCTTGTCCGAAAGCATCCCGAAGCCGACGGCGGCAGCGCCTCCGCAGAGGGCTCCGATCAGGAGCACCTGAGGGATGAACTTGGGGTCCGTGCCGACAACAGTGATCAGGTACGAGGCCATGAATACCTGGATGGTGTAGGACTGGGTGCTGACGCCGAAATTCATCAGGATGACGCGCAGCACGTTGGCCTTGCCGAATTTCGCGACTTCGCGGAGCGGAGCGGGCGGTTCGGTGCGTGCCTGCTTGATTTCTTCGAACACCGGGGATTCGTCCAGCTTGCGCCGGATGACCAGTGCGGCGATGGTCACGAAGATGCTGGACAGGAAGACCAGCCTCCAGCCCCAGGTCATCATGTCGTTGGGAGCCAGGGCCTGGGCGCCGATCCAGACCAGTGCGCCGAGCGCGGTTCCCGCGGCGGCACCGACCATGATCAGGGAGGCGAGCTTGCCGCGGGTACCGGGCGCAGCCGATTCCGTCAGCAGGGTGGCACCGCCGGACTGCTCGGCGCCGGCACCGAAGCCCTGGGCTGCGCGGCAGACACAGAGCAAGAGCGGGGCGAGGACGCCCACCTGTTCGAAGGTCGGCAGCAGGCCGATGACGAGGGTGGCGCCGCCCATCAGCAGCAGGGTGGTGACAAGGACCCACTTGCGGCCGAGCCGGTCACCGAAGTGGGAGAAGAAGATGCCGCCGAGCGGACGGAACAGGAATCCGACGGCGAAGGTGCTGAAGCTGGCCAGCAGGGCGGCCGCGGGTGAAATGTTCGGGAAAAACAGGTGGCTGAAGACCAGCGCGGAGGCAGTGCCGTAGATGACGAAGTCGTAGAGTTCAAGCGTGGTGCCGATGAGGCCGGCCAGCGCCGCTTTCCGGACCTTTTTCTGGTCTACCGCCGTGGCTTGGGGATGTTCGGTGGTCATTTCCATACTCCTTTGAATGGATGTCCTGCATGGACGGTCTAAAGCTCCGCCGGTGGGGGAATGAATCAGTAGCTGATGAGGACTTTGAGGTTGGTGGGGTCCGTGACCGGGGCCGTGAGGGCGGTCGCGGCATCGGCGAGGGGGTAAGAGCTGGTGATGATGGACCGCAGGTCCACCTTCCCGGATGAGGCGAGGTCGATCGCCGTCGGGAACGCGTGCGCATAGCGGAAGGCAGTGACAAGGTCGATTTCGTAGCGCTGGAGGAAGCCGAGCGGGATGCCGTCCACGGTGGGCCGTGCCTGGCCCACGACCGTCGCCCGCGCTGCCGGCGCCAGGGTCTGAATGCCGTCAATGAGTGCCCTGCTGTTTCCGGAGCATTCGATCAGCCGGTCCATTCCGGTCAGGTCGAGCGCCGTTGCCGCGGTATTGATGGTGCGGGTGGCTCCAAACTGCGCGGCGACGGCCAGACGGTCGTCGTTGACGTCGGTCACGATGATCTCGGCCGCGCCCCGTACGGCGGCAACCTGTGCCACGAGCAGGCCGATGGGCCCCGCGCCGGTGATGAGCACCCGCTGCCCCGCCTGCACCTGGGCCCGTTCAACGGCCCAGACGGCGACGGCGAGCGGTTCGATCGCTGCGCCGATCTCCGCCGGGACGGACTCCGGGAGTGCATGCAGCGCAGCTGCCGGCACCACCACGTGGCGGGCGAACAGGCCGTCCGTGGGCGGCGACCCGAAGCACGTGCCGGACGGGCACACGTTGTACCGGCCGGAAACGCATGTGGCGCAGGTGCCGCAGGGGAGCGCAGGTTCAATGACGACGGCCGTGCCGACGGCGACGGCGGCGGTCCCGCCGGCCGCGATGACCACCCCTGCGCCCTCGTGCCCAAGGACGGTGGGCTGGCGGAGGACGTTGGTTCCGTTGCGGCCGTCCGCGAAGTAATGCATGTCCGAGCCGCAGATGCCGCCGGAGCGCATTTCCACCAGGACGTCCTTCGGACCCAGTGCCTTCAACGGTTTCTGCTCGATGCGGAGGTCTTTGGCGCCGTACAGGACTGCGGCTTCAGTGGTGCGCGGCAGCGCCGGCTGGTCCGGGCGGCGTACGGCTTGCGTGGTCATGTGATGCTCCGGCTCTGTGCGGGAAGTAGGGCGGTGGACTCGGCCGCGGCGCTGGCGGCGGCCTGGGGTCCGTGCTGGTGGATGATGTCGATCAGTTCACCGGTGCGGTGGATGAAGTCGTCGCGGGTGGCGAGTTCGTCACCCAGGAGATGCAGCTGGCCGATGACTTTTTCGGCGAGTTCCCGGCCGGAGGCGGATCCGGCAGCAAGACGTTGCAGCGATTCCGTGGCGGGGTCCTGCATCTCATGGGCGTGAACGCCGGGGTCGAACCCGTCCAGCGGTGCAATGCACGACAGGTACGCGGCTGTGGTGAGGGCGAGGTAGTGGGGCATGGCGCCGGCGTCGAGCATCTGCAGCGCGGGGAGGGGGATCCGCTGGCGGAGCTTGACGGATCCGTCCGAGCCCACCTGGCTGGTCCGGTGTCCCAGCGCCGAGTTCCGCCACCGCAAGAAAAGCTGGGCTTCGTAGGCGTCCACGTCGACGTCGGCCGGCACCTGGACGCTGGGCAGGTACTCGTGCCGCAGGATGGCCCGGGCGGCGTTCTCGACATAGTCCAAAGCCGTGGAATCGGGAATCGTGGCAGCACCGGACAGCGCGCCGAGGTAGGCGATGAGCGAATGCGTGCCGTTCAGGAGCCTGACCTTGAGCTGCTCGTAGCCCGCGACGTCGTCCGTGAAGATGGCGCCGCCGGCTTCCCATGCCGGGCGGCCCGCAATGAAGTTGTCCTCCAGGATCCACATCGTGAACGGCTCCGCGGGGACGGGGATCCGGTCGGCGTATCCGAGCTGCTCGGCGACGAGCGTGCGGTAGTGGTCCGTCGTGGCCGGCACGATCCGGTCCACCATGGAGGACGGAAACGTCACGTTGGCGTCGATCCATCGAAGTGTCTCGGTGGCCTCGGCGGCCGGCAGCAGTGAGGCGAACTCGCGGACGAGCCGGCGGGTGTGGTGGCCGTTGTCCGAGAGGTTGTCGCAGCTGAGGATGGTGACGGGTTCGCCGTGGGTCCGGGATCGCAGCTGGAGGCCGCGGACGATCTGTCCGATGGGCGTGCGGGGGTCCGCGGCCTGCGCCAGGTCATGCTGCACATCGGCGTCGGTCACATTAAGCGAACCCGTTGCGGGGCTGTACGTGTAGCCGTTTTCCGTGACGGTGAGGGACACGATCCGGGTTGTGGCCGCGCCGATTTCCGCGACGACGCGTTCGGGATTTTCCGCGGCGACAAAGGCGTCCGAATGCACGCGCGGCGTGGAGAAGGTCGATCCTTCGGGCGATATCTCCACGACCGTGTAGGTCATGTCCTGGGCATGCATGGCATCGGTGACGGCGCTGGAGCGGCTGGATACTCCGATGATGCCCCAGTCGCCGCCGTGGGCGCTGATAGCTGCGTCTGTGTAGACGGCCTGGTGGGCGCGGTGGAAGTTTCCCAATCCGAGGTGGACGATGCCGGGGGCCGGGACTGCGTCACGCCGGACGATTCCGGGCGTGGATGCCGTCAGCGGTGCAGGTTGGAGGCGGGTCATGGTCACCAGTCCTTCATGGAGCCGTCGAGCTCACGGGCGATGGGCAGGTAGGCCTGCTTGTACGGGAACTTGGCCGCCGCAGCTTCATCCACCTGCACGCCGAGGCCGGGTTCGTCGCCGGGGTGGAGGTACCCGTCCTCGAAGCGGAAGCTGGAACGGAACACCTCTGAAACCAGGGGGTCGTAGCCCATGTATTCCTGGATGGCGAAGTTGCTGGTGGCCAGGCCAAGGTGCAGCGAGGCGGACAGGTTGATGGGCGAGACATCCGAGGGTCCGTGCGGGGCTCCCTTGATCTGGTAGACCTCGGCCAGTGCCAGGATCTTGCGGACGTGGGAGATGCCTCCGGCGTGGACGACGGCGGTCCGGATGAAGTCGATGAGCCGTTCCGTGATGAGCTGTTCGCAGTCCCAGATGGTGTTGAAGACTTCGCCGATGGCCAGCGGGATGGTGGTCTGCTGGCGGAGGGTGCGGAGCAGCCGCTGGTTTTCGGCCGGCGTCACATCTTCGAGCCAGAACAGGTCCACGTTCTCGAGGGAGCGTGCCAGGCGCGCGGCTTCGGTGGGGTTGAGCCGGTGGTGGACGTCGTGGAGCAGCTTCAGCTCCGGTCCGACGTGCTCCCGGACGGCCGAAAGGATCTTTGGGGCGTGGCGCAGGTAGGCGGAGGTGTCCCAGTCCTCTTCAACCGGTCCGGCGCCGCGGCCGGCTGGTTCGTAGCTGGCGGCGCCCTTCGTGACGCCGTAAACCTTGTCCAGGCCGGGAACGCCGGACTGCGCGCGGACGGCCCGGAAGCCCTGTTCGCGGCGCTGGTCGACGGAGTCCAGCAGCTCGGGAAGGTCCCAGCCCGTGGCGTGGGTGTACGTGAGGATTTTGTCGCGGGCGGCACCGCCCAGGAGCTGGTAAACGGGGACGCCGAGGGCTTTACCCTTGATGTCCCACAGGGCCAGGTCGATGGCCCCGATCGCAGCCATGGTCACCGGTCCGCGCCGCCAGTAGGCGCCGCGGTAGAAGTACTGCCAGGTGTCTTCGATCCTGTCGGCGTCCCTGCCCAGCAGTGCCGGGGCCAGGTGGTCGCGCAGGTAGCTGGCCACTGACAGTTCGCGGCCGTTCAGGGTTGCGTCGCCCCAGCCGACGATACCGTCGTCGGTGGTGATTTTGAGGGTGACAAAGTTCCGGCTGGGGCTGGTTACCAGCACGTCGACGTCGACGATTTTTCGGGTCATCGGGAGATCACAACATTCTTGAGTGGTTCGTTCTTGGAGAGGCGGGTGATGTTTTCGGCGATCTCCCGGGCGCGGCCGCGGAAGGTTTCGGCCGTGACGCCGGAGGAGTGCGGGGTCATGATGATGTTGTCCAGACGGCCGAAAGGCATGGTGGATGGCTCGCCGCGGCCGTCGGGGCCCGGGTACCGGTACCAGGTGTCGATGGCGGCGCCGGCGATCCGGCGGTCCTTGAGTGCCTCGTAGAGCGCAGTTTCGTCGACTATCGGACCGCGGGCCACGTTGACCAGCAGCCCGTCCGGACCAAGGTCGTCGAGCTGTGCGGCACCTACCAAGCCGGTGGTCTCGTCTGTCAGCGGGATGCTGATGACCAGGATGTCTGATTCGCTGAGCGCCTCGGCCAGCCGGTCGGTTGAGCCGGTCCAGCGGAGCGAATTCGCCAGCGGATCCACCGTGCCGCTGCGGGTGATGGCGATGCCCTCGGCCCCGAAGGCCTGCAGCAGGTTCCAGGCGGCGCTGCCGATATGGCCGAAGCCAAGGAACGTCACCACGGCTCCGCGCAGCGTTTCCGGCTGACGGATCTCCGCAGAGTAGACGGAAGAAGACCATACTCCCGTGCGCAGGGCGGCGTCCTGTCCTATCAGGTTCCGTCGTAGGGCTACGAGCACCGAGGCGATGTATTCGGCAATGGAGCTTTCGTGATGGAACGTGTTGGCGCAGACTGCTCCGGCCGGCAGTGCGCCGGCCTCAATGCCGTCATAGCCCGCACCCGCCACATGGACCAGACGGACGTTCGGCGCTTCCGCGCCCATGGCTTCAGTGAACCTCGGTCCCACGTAGACGTCGGCGCCTTTGAGGTCCGTGAGAACGGAGTGTTCGTTCCAGCTGTCGTGCCAGGATGCGGTTGCCCCGTCTGGTAATGCGGCCTCGAAGGTGGTTCGTTGGGACATCAGATTGGGGTCGGCGATGACTATTCTCATGATTACTTTCCCTGGATTGCGTGATCTGCGGTGCGTGCGGCGAACGTGGAGCCGCGCACGATGAGCTGTGAGCTGAGGTGGACCGCCTCGGTGGCAGTCGGCTTCCCGGCCACCTGCTCGAGGAGGAGTTCGAGTCCCAAGGAGCCGCTTCGCTCGATGGGAACCCGGATCGATGTGAGCCCGGGTTCGGCGGCTGCAGCGATATCCAAGTCATCGATGCCCACCACGCTGATGTCCTCGGGGCAGTGATAACCGAGCGAGCGAGCCCCCGCGAGCATCCCGATGGCCACGAGGTCGTTGTAGGCAATGACGGCGGTGGCGCCGCTGGCGACCACAGAGGCTGCAGCCGCGAGCCCGCCGTCGACCGTTGCATTCTGGTTTCCCACAGTGACCAGTTCAAAGCCCCGTTCGGCGCAGAAGCGGGTGATGGCTGCGAGCCGCTGGCCGTTGGCCCAGGACGAGGCCGGTCCCGGAATATAGGCAAGTTTGCGGTGGCCAAGGGCGTGGAGGTGTTCCACTGCTTGGCGCAGGCCTTCTCCGGCGTCCATCAGCACACGGGCTGCGTGATCGGCTTCGCCGTTGATGACCACGAGCGGCGCGTTGCCCACAAGCTGGTGGATCTGGTCCGAGGGCAGGCGGGGGGAGCAGAGGATGATGCCATCTACGCCGGCGGCCAAGGACTCCAAGTGCTCGCGTTCGCGTGAGGAGGATTCGGCTGTGTCGGCCAGCACCATGCGGTGGCGGCCGTGCCAGGCCTGGTTCTGGATGGCCTTGATGAGGGCTGCGAAGACGGCGTTGGAGATGTCCGGCACTATGACGCCGAAGGTCCTGCTGCCGGTGAGTCCCGGGACGTCGTAGCCCAGCTCGGTGGCTGCTGCCATGACTTTTTGCCGTGTGTCCGCTGCCAGCCGTCCTGGATCCCCGAACGCCCGGGACGCCGTTGCGAGGGATACCCCTGCCAGTTTTGCGACGTCCGTGAGTTTTGCCGACATCAGTCCTCCAGTTGCCTCGTTGAAACTCTTCCCCTCAAGTATGGAAAGAGTTGTACAAGTTTGTCAATGATTTTCCATGATCTGCGTCACCCGCATCCATGGGCGCGGCGCTGGATGATGACCGCTCGTAAGGCAACTCAGCCCGGTCCGGGGACAATGGAAGCAAGCCCAACGAAACGAGAACATCATGACCACCCTCAAGGAACGCCTCCACGGCGACGTTGTTATCCACATGAAAGACAGGAACAAGGTGGCGCTCACCACGGTGCGCAACGTCCTTGGCGAGATCGAAACACGTGAGAAGTCCGGCAAGACCCCCGTCGAACTGGACGACACCCAGGTCACGGCGCTGCTCCAGAAGGAAGCAGCCAAACGCCGCGACACCGCAAAGATCTACACCGAAGCCGGGGAATCCGACCGGGCTGCCGCCGAAATCGCCGAAGCCGAGGTCATCGAGGCCTACCTGCCCAAAGCCCTGACCCGTGAAGAGGTCGAAGCCATCGTCGACGATGCCATTGCAGGGCTCAAGGCCGACGGCCAGGAACCGTCCATCCGCCAGATGGGGGCCGTCATGAAGCCGGTCACCGCCAAGGTCGCCGGACGATTCGACGGGAAGACCGTCAGCGAGATCGTCCGGAGCCGCCTCGCCTAAGTCCCCGCTGAACGCCTTGCACACCAGCTGACCGAGCCTGCTCTGGTGCGCGCGGGCCAACGGGACGAGAATGGGCTCGTGCTTCCCCCTCTAGCCCGTGGCGGGAACGCCGACGAGATGAACGCCGACGCCCGAAAGATTCAGCGCATCTACCTCACGTTGACGCTGGGCAATACGGTTGCGGCCTCGTTCATCTGGGGCATCAACACCCTGTTCCTCCTGGACGCCGGGCTCAGCAACCTTGAAGCCTTCGCCGCAAACGCGTTCTTTACCGCCGGCATGGTGCTCTTCGAGGTGCCCACCGGCGTAGTTGCCGACGGCTGGGGACGCCGCGTTTCATTCTTGCTGGGCACGGTGACGCTGGCCGGGTCGACCTACCTGTACTACGTGCTCTGGCAGCTTTCGGCCCCGTTCTGGGCATGGGCCGTAGTTTCGGTTTTGCTGGGACTGGGATTCACGTTCTTCTCCGGCGCGGTCGAGGCCTGGCTCGTGGACGCGCTGAGGTTCTCGGGCTATGAAGGC
Organism: Arthrobacter sp. P4_H3; assembly: GCF_056400885.1. Classification (NCBI taxonomy): domain Bacteria; kingdom Bacillati; phylum Actinomycetota; class Actinomycetes; order Micrococcales; family Micrococcaceae; genus Arthrobacter; species Arthrobacter sp. P4_H3. The sequence goes on along the minus strand of NZ_JBFUKK010000001.1, from coordinate 263,415 downwards.
GGCCTGGAGGCGGTGCTCGGCCGTGGTGTGATGGTCTCGGGCGTCGCGATGCTCGTCGGATCGGTGGCCGGCGGCGTGATCGCCCAGGTCACTGACCTCGGCGTGCCGTTCCTGTTGCGCGTGGGAGTGCTCCTGGCCATGTTTGTTGTTGCCTTTTGGCTCATGCACGACGTCGGGTTCACGCCGGAGCGCTCCACCCACCCACTGCAGGCGACCCGTGCCGTTCTCGCCGCCTCGATCGAGAGCGGTTTGAAAAATCCGCCGGTACGTTACGTGATGCTGGCCGCGCCGTTCAGCGCCGGCGTCGGGATCTATGTGTTCTACGCCCTGCAGCCGTACCTGCTCCAGCTCTTCGGCGACCCGCGTGCGTACTCCGTGGCGGGCCTGGCCGCCGCCATCGTTGCCGGAGCCGAAGTGCTCGGCGGATGGGTGGCCCCCCGCATCCGGCGCCTGGTCCGCAAACGCACCACAGTGCTGATTCTGAGCGGCGGCGTCAGCGCAGTGATCCTGGTGGTGCTCGGGTTCACCCAGGTGTTCTGGGTGGCGCTGGTGCTGTTGGCGCTCTGGGCGCTGGTCGACGCGGCGGGCGTCCCGGTCCGTCAGGCCTACCTGAACGACATGATCGCCTCGAAGCAGCGCGCGACAGTCCTCAGCTTCGACTCGCTTATTGGATCAGGCGGCGGCGTGGTGGTCCAGCCGCTGCTCGGCCGGGCCGCCGATATCTACGGCTACCCGGCCTCGCTGGCGATCGGCGGCGTGATCCAGCTGATCGCGGTGCCGTTCCTGCTGGCAAGCCGCCGGCAGGGACCCCCGGCCGACCTGGCCAGCGCCGCCGCCGGCGCGACGAACGCGGAGTCCCCGCCGCCTTAGCGTCGTATCCGACGCAACTAGCTGCAGAGCTGTCCGAACGTGCTGCCGGCCTTCTGGTAGTCAGCTGTCAGCGTTCCCAGCTTCCCTTCGTCGGGGCTCTCTTTCGCGGACTCGTCGGCCCATGCCACGATCGCTTCGACAGAGGGCTTCAGCTCATCCGAGGCGACACTGATGATCGGGCGAAGCCGGTTGGCGACGAGGTTCATTCCGGTCTTGCCGGCGCTGGCGCTTGGGTTGGACACAACGATCTTGATCCGGTCGCAGGTTTGTTCGGTAGTCAGTTTCGCCGGTGCCGAGCACGCGGACGCGGAGAGGATGAGGCCGGCGGCGAGCAGGGCCGTGGTGAGTTTCTTCATGGTTCCCTTGTTAGATGCTGGAGGTTCGATTGTAAGCAGATCCCTCTGGGCACGCCGTCTCATCACGTCGTCGATGACGGACCCGGCAATTCAGGTAGCCCTCCGATGCTGGCGAGGTCGTGCCGGCAACGGCCGCACTGAATGTGCGGGCGCGCTGCCCAGAATCGAATGGCACGGGCCGCATCCCAGTGAGCATCTGGCACCTACGGATCTGGCGTTGAAGGAACTCGTGCTGCGCGGCGTTCCGCCGCAGGCACTCGACGTGCTGAACCTGCCGTCCATTCACACGGGCCCTATCGACGACGTGCAGGATGCGCCGGTCAGTGCGACGCTGGAGTCACCGCGCGGCCGGGTGGTCCTCGATGCGTGGCACACTGCTGGCTGAACGGCGGCGAAGCTGGGGGAAGCGCTCAGGAGGGGAATTCCTCCCCGGGCGGTGTGGTTCCAGCAGTATGCCCTTTCCCCGGATCTCCATTCTTGACCGTGCCAACTCCCTGGACGGGTCCACTGCAGCAGAATCCCTGAACCTGGTCCTGGAACGCGCCCAAAGAGCTGAGGAACTGGGTTACCACCGCTTCTGGGTGGCAGAACACCATGCGGTGCCGGGCATTGCCGGCTCCGCTCCGGCAGTGCTCATGGCCGCCATTGCCGCGCGGACCAGCACCATCCGGGTCGGTTCGGGTGGGATTATGCTCCCCAACCACCAACCCCTCGTGGTGGCAGAGCAGGCGGCCACCCTGGAGGCCCTTCATCCGGGGCGCATCGATCTGGGCCTTGGCCGGTCAGTGGGATTCACCCCGGCAGTCCGGAGCGCGCTGCGCGCGGGGAAACCTGAGGCGGAGCGGTTCGAAAAGGACCTGAGCCAACTCCTGGAATACCTCGCGGGCTCTGCGCCCATCACTGCACGGCCACGGAACGACTCGGCAACGCCGGTGTTCGTGCTGGCCAATGGTGCGGATGCCGATATTGCGGCCCGGGCCGGCCTGGGTGTGGTGCTGGGCGGCCCGGCCGTGTTTGGCGCGCATCAGGGCGGACAACTGCCGGTGCTGGAAAGGTACCGTGCCCGGTTCCGTCCGTCACGATGGTTCGACAGGCCCTTCGTCATGATTTCCGCGAACGTGGCAGTGGGAGCGAGCCGGCAGATCGCACGGGAGCTGCTGTTGCCCGAAGCCGTTGCGCTTGCCCGTTCGAGGTCAACGGGAGAATTCGCCGCGCTGGCGCCGCTGGGTCCGGAGGTATGGAACCGACTGACCGCGCGGGAGCTGGAAGCCGTCGAAGGCAGCCTGTCCAACTCCGTCTACGGTACGCCCGCCGAAGTCCGGTCCCAGCTCGAGCGCCTGTTCACAGCGTCCGCTGCCGACGAGCTGATGGTGACCGGCGGTTCCTTCAACGTCGCAGGACAGATGGAATCGGACCGGCTCCTGGCCGGAATCTTCCCGGCGGAAGGCCAGAAGGCCTTCCGGGAAACCGACGCTGAACGGCTTCTGCTCCGCTGACCCGGCCCTGCGGGAAAGTGTTGAAGGTGGCACTGTCGCGGAGTAACGTGACCATCACCCCTCAAGCTCGCATCACCCTGACTCGGGAGCGACCATGCCTAATGTGAGAAGTCGATTTGCCGCCCTCACGGCGGCTCTGGCAATGAGTGTGACGAGCGGCGCGGTCGCTGCTCCGGCGTTCGCCGATCCGGGGGACGGCGTTCCGCACGAGATTAAGAAGACCGCAACCGCCACCGGGTACGGCGGCGCGGTGAGCACTGTGGACCCGGAGGCATCCGCAGCAGCTATCGAGATCCTCCGCGATGGGGGTAACGCGGCGGACGCCGCCGTCGCCGCTGCCGCGACCCTGGGCGTGACCGAGCCGTACAGCGCCGGGATCGGCGGCGGCGGCTACTTCGTCTTCTACAACGCAAGGAACGGCAGGGTCGGCACCATCGACGGCCGTGAAACCGCGCCGGAAGCCATGCCGAATGACGCTTTCATCGACCCCGCGACCGGCGAGCCGTACAACTTCACACCCGAGCTCGTTACCAGCGGGGTGTCTGTTGGCGTTCCCGGCACGCCGGCCACGTGGGAGCGGGCACTCAAGCGCTGGGGGACCTTGGACCTCGACGATGCCCTGGAACCTGCCATAGACGTTGCGACCCGCGGCTTCCTGGTCGACGAAACGTTCCGTCAGCAGACCCTCGACAACAAGGTCCGCTTTGAGGCATTTACGCCGACCAGCAGCCTCTTCCTCCCGGGCGGCGACGCACCCGCCGTCGGAAGTGTCTTCAAGAACCCCGACCTCGCCGCTACATACGAACTTCTCGCGGACAAGGGCACGCGCGGCTTCTACCGCGGCCCGCTCGCGGAAGAAATCGTTGCCGCAGTCCAGGCCCCGCCGAAGTCGGAGACCACGACGCTGCCTGTTCCGGCCGGCCACATGACGACGAAGGATCTCGCTGCCTACCGCGCCTTGGACCAGGCGCCCACGCATGTGGAGTACCGCGGCCTGGACGTTTACGGCATGGCGCCCTCGAGCAGCGGCGGCACCACCGTGGGCGAGGCGCTGAACATCCTGGACACGTCCAATCTTTCCGAGATGTCCAGGCCCGCGGCCTTGCACCACTACCTTGAAGCGAGTGCGCTCGCCTTTGCGGACCGCGCCAAGTACGTGGGCGACCCGGCGTTTGTCGACGTCCCCACCGAGGAACTCACCGATCCGCTGTTCGGCAAGGAGCGCGCATGCCAGATCAACCCGGCGGAGGCGGCTACCAAGCCCGTAGCACCGGGGGACATCTCCTCGTACGACGGCGCGTGCCCGGCGGCCGCTGCGGCGCCCGCCGATGAGAAGGACACCGAGAACATCTCGACCACCAACCTGACGGTCGCGGACAGGTGGGGGAACGTGGTGGAGTACACGCTCACCATCGAGCAAACCGGCGGCTCCGGAATCGTCGTCCCCGGACGCGGATTCCTACTCAACAACGAGCTCACCGACTTCTCCACCGTGTACAGCCCCACCGACCCCAACCGGATCGAGCCGGGGAAGCGTCCGCGCTCCTCGATGTCACCCACCATCATCCTGAAGGACGGTGACCCGTACCTCGCCCTCGGTTCCCCCGGCGGGTCGACGATCATCACCACTGTCCTGCAGACCATCGTGAACCGCGTGGACCTGGGCATGAGCATCTCCGATGCGGTTGCGGAGCCGCGTGCGGCGCAACGGAACGCAGCGAAGGTCACGGCGGAGCCTGGGTTTATCGAGGCCTACGGAAGCCAGCTCACGCCGTACGGCCACGCGTTCACTCCGTCGGGTGATGCGTTCACTTCGGCAGCAGAGATCGGTGCGGCCACCGCCATCGAATTCCTGCCGGACGGGCGCATGGTCGCTGCTGCCGAGCCCGTACGGCGCGGCGGCGGCTCGGCAATGGTCGTCAATCCGTCGAGGTGAGCTGGCGCGGCCGGCGTTCCGGACCGTGGCTGCGGGAGTAGGGTATGCCCTAACTGACGAAGGGGTCCACATGAGCTACAAATTCCGCACAGTCCGGGTTCGCGGCACCGACCTGGTTGGAACCATTGCGCGCAAACACGGGAGCGGGGCCGATATCTACGAAACCTCAAAGGACCCGAGCACCTCAGTTGTTCCAGTGTTCTTCCCGGCAACCGGCGAAGTCCGATTCTTCGACAGGTCAATGCTGGAGGACGTCGTGACGCCCGTCGGCGAGCACCCATGAGGCAACCGCTGGGCTGTCCCCGCTGGCTCGGGCCATAGTAGGTCGCAAGCAGGCGGCCGCAATGTCATCCACTACCAGATCGCCGGCGGACTGATGGCGGGTTGCGATTACCTGTGCCGGACCGTTCCGGGCCGGACCATCCGCCTACCTATATCCGGGGAGGTGCATCAGCGTCCATAATGGCGATATGAACGCCGGGGAGACTCTGAGCAGGCCGTTGATGCGGCCGCGAAAACTCCCCGACAGTCCGGGTGCATCGCAAATTAGCGACAGCCGGGTGCCGGGCAGAGCCGGCAATGCCGCCCTCGCAGGCGCCGCCTTCGGGGCGAATATCTCCATCCCTCAACAAAGGAGAACTCATCATGCTCAAGGATCGTGAGGTCGCCGCGGTGCTCCCGGCCAAGGACATCGCCAGGGCACGTGATTTCTATCAGAACGTGCTGGGACTCGACGCCCCGGACGTCATGGACGACCAAAACCTGATGTACCGCTGCGGGAACGGAACGACATTCCTGCTGTACCAGACCGACAACGCCGGCACCGCGAAAAACACCCAGATGGGCTGGAGCACGGACAACATCGAAGCCGAGATGGAAGAACTGCGGGGCCGCGGCGTCACCTTTGAGGAATACGACTTTCCCGGCCTGAAGACTGAAAACGGCATCGCCACCAATGCCGTCGGCAAAGCTGCCTGGTTCCTGGACACCGAGGGCAACATCCTGAATATCTTCCAGAGCCAGTAGCCGTAGTTCCCTGCAGGTGGTGCTCCTGGGCGGCGCTCGGCGTTCCGGCAAATTTGCCCGGGTCACGCCTCGCGCCAGAGGCAGGGGCACCACACTGCGGCGGCGGCCGCCGGGGCAGCGGCAAGGGACACCCGGCAGCGGGCGCGCGTGCTGGCTCGGGTTCGAGGGTAGCCTGTCAGCAGGAAGCCCTCCTTACCTGGACCCCAAAGGAACCAAAGATGCGCCTGCGCCTTGCCATTCTTGATGACTACCAGTCCGTCGCCCTGGACTACGCGCCGTGGGAACAGCTTGCGGCCGAGGGCGTCGAGGTCACTGTCTTCACCCAGCCATTTCGGGACGACGTCCACACCGTCTCGAGCCTGCGGGACTTCGACGTCGTCATCGCCATGAGGGAACGGACCGCCTTTGGCCGCGAACGGCTGCGGCAGCTGCCCGGGCTGAAGCTGCTGGTGACCACCGGGATGGCCAACCAGTCCATTGATCTCCAGGCGGCGGAGGAACAGGGCATCATGGTGTGCGGCACCGGAGGTTCGCCGGCAGCCGCCCCGGAACTGACCTGGGCCCTGCTGCTTGCATTCGCCCGCAGCATTCCGTTCGAGGACCGACGCCTGCGCGCCGGCCGGTGGCAGTCCACGGTCGGCTTTGAGCTGGCCGGCAAGACCCTGGGGGTGCTGGGCCTGGGCAAAATCGGGACCCGGATCGCGGGTTACGGCCAGGCTTTCGGGATGGACGTCATCGCCTGGAGCCCCAATCTCACCGACGAGGCAGCATTGCAGGCCGGCGCCCGGAAAGTGGGCAAGGACGAACTCTTCCGGGATTCGGACGTGGTGTCGGTGCATGTGCGTCTTTCGGAGCGCTCCCGCGGTGTCGTCGGCGAGGACGAACTCCGCCTCCTGGGGCCAACAGGCGTTCTGGTCAACACTGCCCGCGGCCCCCTTGTCGACGAGGACGCCCTGGTCCGCGGACTGACGGAAGGCTGGCTGGGCGGCGCCGCCCTGGACGTCTACGACGTCGAACCGCTGCCCGCCGGGCATCGCCTGCTGTCCGCCCCCCGGACCGTTCTATCGCCGCATCTGGGGTACGTCACGGAGCAGAGCTACCGGCAGTTCTACGGCGGCGCCTTCGAAGACGTGCGGGCCTGGCTCCAAGGCAGCCCGATCCGCCTGCTGACGCCTGCTGGTACGCACCGGACGGGGCCTTCGGTGTGAGTGCAGTGCAGGCTGACCCGGCGCTCGCGGCGCCGGTAGTAACTGTCCTGGGGAGCCGGCATTCACGGTTTGCGGTGGCTACCGTTGCCGACGGCAGAGTCAGCGTCGCGGGTGCAGGTGTCGCGCTCGACGCCGGAACTGCGAGGCTGCCCGCGTCACGCTTCTGCTTGCTCCCGGCTTCCGCGGGCAAGCAGAAACGCCCGCCTGGGTAACCCCGGACGGGCGTTTCTGCTGCCGCTGGCAGATGACTGTCCGCTCAGCTGGATTCCGAGTAGGCGGGACGGCGGTCAGTTGCGGGGTGCTTGGGCGTGTGGTGGCCGTATTCGGCCAGATCCTCGTCGATATCCGTGACCTCGTCGAGGTGGATGGCGTCCTCTGCCGGCATCGGTTCCACAACCTCGCCGTTGAAGACCCGGCGGGCCCGGTCCGCGTCCAGGGTGCGGTCCCACCAGGCGATAAACAGGGTCGCCACGGCGTTGCCGGTGAAGTTCACCAGGGCCCGGCATTCGGACATGAACTTGTCGATCCCGAAGATGAGCATGATGCCTGCGGCGGGGATGGTGCCGATCGTGGTCAGCGTGGCGGTCAGGGCGATGAAGCCGCCGCCGGCGACGCCGGCCGCGCCCTTGGAGGTCAGCAGCATGACGGCGAGGAGGCCGAGCTGCTGGCCGATGGTCAGGTCGGTGTTGGTGGCCTGGGCGATGTAGAGGGCTGCCAGCGAGAGGTAGATGGCGGCGCCGTCGAGGTTGAAGCTGTAGCCGGTGGGAACGACAAGCCCGACGGTTTCCTTCTTGACGCCGGCGTGCTCGAGCTTGCGCATCAGGCCGGGGAGGGCCGGTTCGGCAGTGGAGGTGCCCAGGATGAGCATGTACTCCTCTTTGAGGTGGCGGATCATCTTGAAGATGTTCAGCTTCAGGAAGGCCATGACGGAACCGAGGACCACCACAACGAACAGGATGGAGGTGACGTAGAACAGGGAGATGAGGCCGCCCATGCTGGTGAGCGAGGAGACTCCGTACTTCCCGACAGCGAAGGCCATGGCACCGAAGGCGCCCAGCGGGGCAGCCTTCATGATGAAGCCCAGGATCTTGAACATCACGCCGGTCAGGCGCTGCACGCCGTCCAGGACCGGGGCGCCGACCTTGCCCATGGCGTTCAGGGCGATGCCGAAGACGACGGCGATGAAGATGATCTGGAGGATGTCACCTTCCACGAAGGGGCCGACGATGCTGTTGGGGATGATGTGGGTGAGGAACTGCCACCACTCCTGGTGCTGGCCGGCGTCGATGAGCTTGGCGGCGGACTCGGTGGTCTTGATGGTGCTGGCGTCAGCGTTGACGCCTTCACCAAGACGGAAGACGTTGATGGCGACGAGGCCGAAGATCATCGCGAAGATGGTGCCGACCTGGAAGTACGTGAGGGCTTTCAGCCCGGTCATGCCGACCTTTTTCAGGTCCGCGACGCTGGCGATGCCGCCCACGATGGTCAGGAACACGATGGGGCCGATGAGCATCTTCATCGAGTTCACGAAGGTGGTGCCGATGGGTTCCATGGCGATGCCGGCGGTCGGTGCGAGCCAGCCGACGAGAATGCCGACGAGAATGGCGGTCAGTACCCAGAAGTACAGCTGCTTGTACCAGCGTGTCTTGGGGGCCGGCTGCGTCGTGGCTGGGACGGCCGAGCCGGCGGTGGTGATGTGGTCCATGATTCCTACCTCGTTGTGGAATGTAACTGGAGGGTGCTTGATGAATGGGAGCATGACGTTGTGGACGGCGGCGGTGTGTTGAACCGCCGTCCACTCCGGGCTATCTACTGACCGCAGGGGTTTGTCCCGGCTGGTCGCGCGTTCCGGCTAGACGGCGGCCAGGGTGTGGGTGAGGGCCTGGATGATTGCCTCGGTGACGTCATCGGTGTTGGCTTCGCCGCCGACGTCGCGGGTCAGGTATCCGGCAGCTGTGGTCTGTTCGATGGCGGCCTCGACCAGGCGGGCTTCCTCGTGCAGGCCGAAGTGGTCCAGCATCAGGGCCGCACTGGCGATCGCACCGATCGGGTTGCTGATGCCCTTGCCCGCAATGTCAGGGGCGGAGCCGTGGACCGGTTCGAACATGGACGGGAAGCGGCGTTCCGGGTTCAGGTTGGCGCTGGCCGCCAGGCCCAGGCTGCCGGCCAGCGCGGAGCCCAGATCGGAGAGGATGTCGGCGTTCAGGTTTGAGGCCACGACGACGGACAGGTCCTCGGGGTGCAGGATGAACTTCGCGCTCATGGCATCGACCAGGACGCTTTCAGTCGCCACGTCCGGGTAGTCCAGGGCCACACGCTGGAACGTTTCGTCCCAGAGGACCATGCCGTACTGCTGGGCGTTGGACTTCGTCACGGACGAGACCTTCTTGACCGTCCGGGTCCGGGCGAGGTCGAACGCGAAGCGCATGATGCGCTCGCAGCCCTTTTCGGTGAACAGGGCGGTCTGCAGGGCGACCTCGTTGCCGGGTCCGCGGCCGCTGAGGTTGCGTCCGCCCAGTCCGGCGTATTCGCCTTCGCTGTTCTCGCGGACAACGATCCAGTCAAGCTCGGTGTTGTCGGCCTTGCGGAGCGGGGACTGGATGCCCGGGAGAAACTTTACGGGACGGATGTTGGCCCACTGGTCAAAGTTCTGCGTGATGTTCAGGCGCAGGCCCCAGAGGCTGATGTGGTCCGGGACGTTCTCCCAGCCGACGGCGCCGAAGTAGATCGCGTCGAAGTCCTTCAGGGTTTCAAGGCCCTTGGGATCCATCATCTGGCCGGTCTTTTCGTAGTAGCCGCAGCCCCACGGGAACTCGGTCCACTCGAAGGCGAACTTGCCGCCGGAGTTCTCTGCCAGCGCGTCCAGGACGCGGCGGCCGGCGGAGACGACCTCCTTGCCGACGCCGTCTGCGGGGATTGAAGCGATGCTGAATTTCTGGGCGGCGCTCATGGCCTACCTCCTCGTTGAGTCTGTTAGCAGCGTCACACTGCCTTCCTCTTCAAGTAGACGGCCAGCCCCTCTCGGGCGTCCAAGACCAAGATCCGATGCGGCAAATAGGTTCAGCCTATCGATCTCCCATCGATTGCTCCGCAAGCGCCCTTTCCTGGGCCCAAAACGGCGCTAGCGGAGCAATGGATCGGGCTTGTCATGTGAGTGCAGCTCCGCCACTTTCAGGAACGCCCGGGCCGCCGGAGTCAGGTCCTCCTTCCGGCTCAGGATGGCAACATCAAGGTGGGATACGGGTTCGATGAGCACCGTGCGCAGCCCGGCCTTGTGCGCGGTGGGTGCCCAGGAGGACGGCATCACCGCATGTCCCACTCCGGCGAGCACCAACGGCAGGATGGAGGTCCGGTGGGCCACCTCGACGACGATCTCCGTGTTGACGCCGCGCGCCAGCGCATCGTCCACCAGCCACCGCATCAGGGATCCGCGCTGGCTGGCGATCAGCCGGTGCCCGCCGAGGTCCTCCCGCTGGATGGACGTTCCTGGGATGAAGGTGTCGGCCTGGGGGTTCACGATCAGGATCAGCGGCTGGCGCTCCAGCTCGAGGACCTGCACGCCCGGGACCCTGATGGGCGTCGAGGAGCCGGCAAGGCCGATTTCGGTGCTCCCCGTGCGGACGGATTCGATGACTTCCTCGGGCGTGAACGCGGCGCTGACATTGAGCCGGACCGAGGGATGGAGACTGGTGAACCTGGCGATCATCGAGGTGAGCGGCTCAATCCCGGGCGAGGGCATGGTGATGATGTCCAGGCGGCCGCTGCGCACACCCCGCAATGCCTGTACCGCGGACTGCGCGGCATCGAGGTCGCGCATCACGAGGCGGGCCGGCCCGATGAGTTCCCTGCCTGCTTCGCTGAGGACCGCCCGGCGGCCGATGCGGTGGAAGAGCGGCACGCCGAGGTCCTTCTCCAACCCCGCGATGGTCTGGGACAGCGAAGGTTGGGCGATCAGCAGGTGTTCTGCCGCGCGGTTGAATCCGTCATGGTCAACAACGGCCAGGAAATACTTCAGCTTCCGCGTGTCCACGCCAGCCCCTCTCGCGATTCGGTCCTTGTGGGCTTCCCGCGTAACGGCCCGGCGGGAGCCATGCGCGCCGCGCTGAAGCATAGACAGCCTACGCCTATGAAAGAATCAACGCAGCGTCCAGCCGGCCCCTCTGACGCATCCGGAGAGCGGGCCCGCCCCGTAACGGCAAAGGAGCCCCATGAGCAGCCCGATCCAACCCCACAGCGAACGTGATGGGGACGCCGCGGCACCCGCCGCCGCTGCCCCGGCCTATCCACAGCTGCGGCTTAACAGTGATGCCCTCGAAAACAACATCCGTGTGATGGCGTCCTGGTGCCAGGAACGGCATGTGGACCTCGTGCCGCACGTGAAGACGACCATGTCCGCGCCGATCATCGCCCGGCAGGTGGCTGCCGGGGCCGTGGGCGTAACCGTGGCCACTGTGGACCAAACCGCTTCTGCTCTCGCCTGGGGACACCGGCATGTCCTTATCGCCAATGAGGTCGTCGACCGGTTGGGCCTGACACGCCTCCGCAGCTGGCTGGAGGAAGATTCGGGGCGGGAAATCCGCTGCTTCGTGGACTCTGCTGTCGGAGTCGGGGCGGCAGCCCAGGTCTTCGACGCCGAAGCGGGCGCCGCCCTTGAAGTGCTCCTCGACGTCGGAACGCCCGGCGGGCGCACTGGGATCCGCAGCCTCCAGGAGGCTGTCCGCATCGCTGAGCTGGTCCGCGCAGCGCCCGGACTCCGGCTCGTTGGCGTTGCCGGTTACGAAGGCGTCGTGCCCAACAGCAGGGCCGAAGAGACGATCGCGGCCGTGGACCGGCACTGCCGGCTGGTGCGGGACGTGTATCTGGAAGTCGCCCGGTTCTATGAGACGCCGGCGCCCATCTACTCCATGGGCGGGTCAGCTTTCCCGGACCGCGTGGCGGAATACCTCCCCGACGGGAGCCAGGTGCCCGGAACACGGAGGATCCTCCGATCTGGCTGCTACGTCACCCACGATCACGGCACGTACGCCAGCGTCAGCCCCGTGCCCGGCCTCCTTCCGGCACTGACAGTCCGAGCTGTTGTGCTGTCCACCCCCGAGAGCGGGATGGCCGTAGTCGGCGCCGGTAAGCGGGATCTTCCCTACGACGCCGGGCTGCCGGTGGTCCTGTCGGTACAGGCCGCTGACGGCGCACCGAAGGATGGGGCAACCGCTGTTGTGCGCAATCTCTTCGACCATCACACGGTCCTCACCGGAGTGAGCGGCCTGGACGTTACGGATGTGGTGGACTTCGGGATATCCCACCCCTGCTCCGCGTTCGACCGCTGGCCCGAATACGTTCTCACCGACGGAACCGGCCGGGATATTGGCGTGTGGCACACGGATTTCCACCGGTCGTCCCTCGCCGCGGCCCGGTGGTGAGCCACAGCAGGGATGCGGAGTACCGCGCCCGGTAATCACCCGCCGATGAGGCCGCCCAGGCTCCGGTATTTTGCCAGCCGCTGCGGCAGTAGCGTGGCGATTCCGGCGTCGGACAGGGTGGCGAGTTCGTATTCGATGGCCTGACCCATCCGCCGGCAGAACGCTTTTGCTTCATGTGAGGCGTCGGGGCGTTCGTCCACGATGTGTTCAACGAGTCCGTTGGCGTGCAGGGCCGCGACGTGGACGCCCTGGGTTTGGGACATGGCGGGTGCGAAGTCTGTGTTCCGGTGGACGATGGCGCTGGCGCCTTCAGGCGGGAGCGGGGAGAGCCAGGCATGCTGGGCCGCGATGGTGCGGTCCGCGGGCAGGAGGGCCAGTGCCCCGCCGCCGGCGCCTTGGCCAAGAAGCACGGACACGGTGGGGGAGGCCAGCCCGATGAGATCGTGCAGGGACCGGGCGATCTCGCCCGCGAGCCCGCCTTCTTCGGCTTCCTTGGAGAGGGCCGCACCGCCGGTGTCGATGACGGTCAGCAGCGGCAGTCCGAGTTCCTCGGCGAGGCGCATGCCGCGCCGGGCCTCACGGAGGGATGCCGGTCCCATCGCTGTTTGCTGCGAGGGCCGGGGCCGGGTGTGGCCGATGACCACGCAGGATTCCTGGCCGAAGCGGGCCAGGGCAAGCTGCAGGCCGGGATCCTTTTCCCCCTGTCCGGTGCCGTTGAGCGGCAGCACATCCCGGGCTCCGTAGGCGAGCAACTGGCGCAGGTCCGGCCGTCGCAGGTTCCGGGAGATTCCGATCGATTCCCAGGCGCCGGCGTCGGACGGTTTGACCGAAAGGGTCTTCGGCGGCACAGGCCGCTGGTGCGCGCCGGTGACCAGGATGCCCAGGGCGCGGTCGACGACGTCGGACAGTTGCGAGGGCGGGACCACCGCGTCGATCAGGCCTCTGTCGAACAGGTTTTCGGCGACCTGGACGTTCTCCGGAAACGGCGTGCCATGGAGCGCCTCGTAGACGCGGGGGCCGAGGAAGCCGAGCAGGGCCCCGGGTTCGGCCACGGTGATGTGGCCAAGGGATCCCCACGACGCCATGACTCCTCCCGTGGTGGGGTGCCGCAGGTAGACGAGGTAGGGCAGTCCGGCCTGACGGTGCGCGCGGACGGCCGCACTGATTTTCACCATGGACAGGAACGCGATGGTTCCTTCCTGCATGCGGGTGCCGCCCGACGCCGGGCCCGCCAGGAGCGGCAGGCCCTCCCGGGTTGCCCGTTCGACGGCGGTGACGATGCGTTCCGCTGCGGCGAGCCCGATGGAACCGGCGAGGAAACGGAATTCGCTGACGATCACGGCCACGCGCCGGCCGCGGATGAGGCCTTCGCCGGTGAGGACGGATTCATCCACACCGGTTTTGGCGCGTGCGGCCGCCAGTTCCTGCCGGTACTCGGGACCCGGATCGGGATCCACAACCGGGTCGTCCCAGCTCCGGTAGGAGCCCGGATCGAGCACGGCAGTGATGAGTTCGGTGGCGTCCAGGTGCCTGGCCTTTTGTTCTGTCAGCATGGTCAGCGCCTTTCCTGTCCCGCCCCGGCGGGGCTGACGCCGGCGCCAGCGCCAGCGGGAAGCAGGCCGAGCCACTGCCGGATCTGCTCCCCGTCCTGGTCCAGTAGAGGCGGGGCGCTGTGCGCTTTCAGGGTGGTTTCCGTGGTGTCGGCTGTGCTGAAGAACCGCAGCGGCGGCCCGGGCAGGGTGACGGTACCCAGGATTTTGTGGTCGACGTCGATCACCAGCCCCTGTGAGTGGACCTGTTCCCAGGCGTAAACCTCGTCCAGGGTGCGGACCTTGCCGGCCGGGATGCCCGCCTCGTTGAGTTTGGCGAGCAGCGGCCCGGCCTCGAAGTCGGCGAAGGCGTGCTCGACCTCCTCGATGACCTTCTCGCGGTTGCGCACCCGGTCCGCGTTGGTGGTGAATTCCGGCCGGGAGGCGTCGATTCCAAACGTGGACGCGAACGTCTTCCACAGTTTTTCGCTGCCCACGCTGATCTGCACGCGTCCTTGCCGGCAGTGGAACAGGCCATAGGGGGCGATGGAGGGGTGGTGGTTGCCCTGTGCCTTGGGCGTTTCACCGGCCACGGTGGCCCTGGTGCCCTGGAACGCGTGCACCCCGATGAGGGCCGCGAGCAGGGACGTGCGGACGATCTGCCCCCGCCCGGTCCGCTCGCGCTGGAGCAGCGCGGCGAGGGCGCCGAATGCACCGTACATCCCGGACAGCAGGTCGGCGATCGGAACGCCCACCCGCTGGGGATCGTCCGGGCCGGAGCCGGTCAGGGACATCAGGCCGGCTTCGCCCTGCAGGATCTGGTCGTAGCCGCTGCGCCGGGATTCCGGCCCGTCGTGTCCGAATCCGGTGATGGACAGGATCACCAGTGCCGGGTTCAGCGCGTGCATTTCCGCCGCGGAAAAGCCGAGCCGGTCCAGGACCCCGGGGCGGAAGTTCTCGATGACGACGTCGGCGCGTTCCAGCAGTTCGCGCAGGACTGTCCGCCCGTCGTCGCTCTTCAGGTCCAGGGCGATGGATTCCTTGTTCCGGTTGCAGGACAGGAAATAGGTCGCCTGCGGATCGTCTTCCGGCCCGACGAAGGGCGGGCCCCAGCCGCGGGTGTCGTCCCCGGTGCCGGGGTTCTCCACCTTGATGACCCGGGCGCCGAGGTCGGCAAGCATCATGCCTGCGTGCGGGCCGGCCAGGGCGCGGCTCAGGTCCACCACGAGGTAGCCGGACAGCGGACCCTCTGCGTGGGGAGTGGATTCAGTGCTCTGCATGGTGTTCCTTCTGTAGCTTGTAGGTACCCGGGGTGCTGCTCTTGGTCGCTGGCCGCTTACAGCCAGCCGGGGACCACCATGACCAGCCAGGCGATGGCCGGTCCGGCGACGACGACGATGCCGCTGTAGGCCAGGATCTGTTTGTAGAACCTGTCCTTATCCACGTCTTCGGGTGCGTTGGCCAGCACCAGGGCGCCGTTGGTGGAGAACGGGGAGACATCAACGATGGTGGAGGCCACGGCAAGGGCGGCAATGACCCCGACGGCGCCGATTTCCCCGGAGGCCAGGAAGGGCACCGCCAGGGGGATGAGGGCGGCCAGGATGGCGGTGGAGGAGGCGAAAGCGGAGACAACGGCGCCGATGTAGCAGATCAGCAGGGCCGCCAGCAGCGGCATGCCCAGCTGGGCCACGCCGTCGGAAACGAATTTGATGGTGCCGGCCTCTTCGAGGACGCCCACGAAGGTGAGCATGCCGCAGAGGAGGAGGACCGTGGACCAGCTGATTTTGTTGACGGCGCCTTTCTGGGCGTCCGGGGAAACCAGGGCCAGGACCATGGCGATGGTGATGGAGACGAAGCCGACGTCCACCTTGAAGCCCAGCGAAATCACTGCCAGGGCGATCAGGCCGAGGATCGTCACGAGCTGGGGAACGGAGGCGCGGGCTGTTCCGGCCGGCTGGCCGGTGGTGGAAGAACCGTTGCCGGACTGCGCAGCGGAGCCTGACGTGCCTTTGGAGGAGACGCGGGCGGAGGAAATGTCCGTACCGGAACCCTGCAGGGTGACGCCGGCGATGCGGGCTCCCACGCTCATGGCCATGCGCTTTTCGGCGGCCTGTTCCACCAGGCTTCCGCCTGCGGAGGAGCCGGACTTGGTGCCGCCGAGAACAAAGAACAGCACCAGTGCAATAGCCAGGTTGAAGAAGAAGCTGGCCAGGAAGATCGCCATGGGGCTGGCTTGCAGTTCCGTCTTGGCAATGATGCCGTTGACGGTGACGCCGTAAACAGCGATGGGGGAGAAGCCGCCGGCCTGCGCGCCGTGGATCACCATCATGCCCATCATGAGCGGGTTGATTTTGTGCTTGGCCGCGAAGCTGAGCGCGATCGGCGCGATGATGGCGACTGCCGCGGGCGAGAGTGCGCCGACAGCCGTGATGACCGCGGTGATCGCGAACATGATCCACGGGATCAGGGCCACCTTGCTGCCGACCATCCGGACAGCGCCCCGGACCATCAGGTCGATGGTGCCGTTGTTCTGCGCTATGGCAAACAGGTAGGTGACCCCGACGATCGTCAGAAACAGTCCGCCGGGGAAGTTGGCCAGGATGTCATTGGTGGACATCCCCAGCACAACCGAACCCAGCAGGAATGCGCCGACGAAGGCCAGTGCGCCCATGTTGAGCGGGAGCACCGTGGCTAGCAGGAACATCACCGCCAGGATGATGATGGACAGGACGGGAGCGGACATCTTTGTTCCTCCGGATCGGATGGTGGGAAAAAATTGATTGGCTTAGTGGCCTAGCCTCCTAGACACTAGGTGTCTCTGTCAATAGTTCTCCGGTACTCTTGGGATTTAGGACCTTCTCGAAAGGACGCAGATGGCTAAGCAGACGGCAACCCGGCAGATTACCCGCGTTTCGCGGCCCCGGCTCTATGAGCAGCTCGTGGAGCAGCTCATGGACTTCATCGAGGCTGCCCAACTGGGTCCCGGGGACACCCTGCCTGCTGAGCGCGAGCTGGCCGAGCGGCTGGGGGTTTCGCGCGCCACCCTGGCCCAGGCTCTGGTGGCGCTGGAGGTTCTTGGGGTGATCGACGTCCAGCACGGCACCGGTGCAGTGCTGGTCTACCGTCCCAATGTCCCGTCCGTGATCAAGGGGCTGCGCGAGCACCGCAGCCGGCTGCCGGAGATCGTGGAGGCGCGCAGCACCCTCGAGGTCAAGCTTGCCGAGCTGGCGGCAGTGAGACGCACCAAGGAGGACATGAAGGCCATCGACAAGGCGCTGGAGGCAATGGCCGAGGAGGTTGCCTCGGGCGGCCGGGGTGCGCACGGCGACGAGCTGTTCCACCAGGCCGTGACCGCCGCCGCGCACTCCGCAGTGCTGGCGCAGCTGATGACGTTCATTGCCGGAATGGTCCTGGAAACCCGCCTTGAGTCGCTCGGACAGCCGGGCCGCCCGGAGCAGTCCCTCGCCTCCCACCGGAAGATCGCCGAGGCCATCCGGGCTCGTGACTCAGCCGCGGCTTCCGCGGCGATGCTGGAGCACATCGACCTCGTCTCCGATGTGGCCCTGCTGAAGAACTCCTAGGCTCGCGAACGAATTTACGGCCATCGAATCCGGGGACGCGGTTGAGGCGATCCGCCGCATCAAGGGCGAGGGCGGGGGCACCATTGTGCTCTGGGGCAGCCTCGCCCTGAGCCAGGCTTTCTTTGCGGCCGGTGAAGTTGACGGCGTGCGGCTCGTGGTCATGCCCATCGCCATCGGCGCGGGCCGGGGCGTGTTCCCTGCCGGCCAGGAACCCACGCTCCTTAGCCTGCTGAGCGCGAAGACTTACGATGCCGGGCTGATGGAGCTCGAATATTCGCTCGGCTCCCTGATGTCCTAGAGGTTTGTCATCCGCTCGGCGGCTTCGTTGTAGCGTCCGCCCGCCACCTGGATTTTGGATGCGGCCTCCTCGATCTCCGCGAGTTCCCCGGCCGTCAGTTCGACGTCGGCAGCGCCGATGTTCTCCTCCAGCCGGTGGAGTTTCCGCGTGCCGGGGATCGGGACGATCCAGGGCTTGCGCGCCAGGAGCCAGGCCAGTGCGATCTGGCCGGGGGTGGCGCCTTTGCGTTGGGCGAGGCCAGCGAGCAGGTCGACGACGGCTTCGTTGTGCCGGAGCGCTTCGGGCGCGAACCGGGGGATGGTGCTGCGGATGTCATTGCCGGCGTCGAAAGTGGTTGCGGCGGTGATGGTGCCGGTGAGGAAGCCTTTGCCGAGTGGACTGTACGGCACGAAGCCGATCCCCAGTTCCTCGCACGCCGCCAGTACCTCCAGTTCGGGGCGCCGCCACCACAATGAGTACTCACTCTGGACGGCCGTGACCGGCAGGACCGCGTGGGCCCGGCGGATTGTCCCGGCGGCGGCTTCTGACATCCCGAAGTGCTTCACCTTGCCGGCTTCGATGAGCTCCTTGACCGCACCCGCGACGTCCTCGATGGGCACGTCCGGGTCGACGCGGTGCTGGTAGTAGAGGTCGATGGCGTCTACGCCCAGCCGCCTTAGGGAGCCCTCGACAACGCGCTTGATGACGTCGGGACGGCTGTCCACCCCGCCGCCGGGCCGGCGTTCGATCGGATCGATGTCCCATCCGAACTTCGTGGCGATCACCACCTTGCCCCGGTACGGGGCGAGCGCCTCGCCGACGAGTTCCTCGTTGGCGTAGGGACCGTAGATTTCGGCAGTGTCGAAGAACGTCACGCCGCGCTCCACGGCGGTTCGGATCAGGGAGATCATTTCCTGCCGGTCCGGCCTGTCGCTGTAACCGCCGGTCATGCTCATGCAGCCCAGCCCGATGGCGGAGACCTCCAGGCCGCTGGTACCTAAAGTGCGCTTATCCATTGCTCGTGCTCCTGTCGCTCTGTTGACTGGTGCCCCTATTGGCGGAGCCGCCTAATCAAGATCACCACCCCGGGCCCGGGCGCGGGAGGGCCTGCTGTTCCACGTACTGCCAGACCACCCTTCAGCAGCCACCGCCGCGAAGGGTGTACTGGCAGGACCTCCCGCCGACGCGTCCCCGGGACGTAGCCTGAATGCATGGATAGGCAAAGCGATGTACGTGAATTCCTCCGGTCCCGCCGGGCCAAAGTGACTCCTGAGCAAGTCAACCTGATCGTGGGCACCAACCGTCGTGTGCCCGGCCTGCGTCGGGAAGAAGTCGCCACCCTGGCCTCCGTCAGTGTGGATTACTACGCCCGGCTGGAGCGCGGGAACCTCACCGGGGTTTCGGACGAGGTATTGGAAGCCATTGCCCACGCATTGCGGCTGGACGAGGCAGAAACCGCCCATCTCTTCGACCTGGCCCGGGCCGCGCAGCAGCGGCCGGCCCGCCGTCGTCGTCCGGCGCCGCCGGAACAGGTGCGCCCCGGCGTGCAGCGGTTCCTGGACGCCGTCACGGGCGCCCCCGCCTGGATCCGCAACGATCGGCTGGACTTCATTGCCTCCAACGCCCTTGGCCGTGCGCTCTACGCGCCGATCCTGGCTGATCCGGTGCGGCCCGCCAACAGTGCCCGCTTCGTGTTCCTCAATCCGGAGTCGCGCTCCTTCTACCCTCATTGGGAGCAGGTGGCTAACGACGTCGTGGCCATCCTCCGCAGCTATGCCGGCCAGCGGCCGCACGACAAGAACCTCACCGACCTGATCGGGGAACTCGCCACCCGGAGTGACGAATTCCGCATGCGCTGGGCCGCCCACAACGTCCGGTTCCACCGCACCGGGGTGAAGCAGCTTCACCACCCGGCGGTGGGGGACCTTGAACTCACGTACGAAGTCATGGAACTGCCCGCCAACCCGGGCTGGACCATGTTCGCCTACACGGCCGAACCCGGTTCTGCCAGTGACGAGCGCCTGAAACTGCTCGCAAGCTGGGCCGCGACCACCGCCGGCGAACAGCCCGTCCCGGCGTCAGAAAGGACACCCTAGGGACGCAGCAGGGGCAGGGTGACGCGCGCGGGCCGCGAACTTTACTGGTCCGCACCCGGCAGGAACTGGCTGTTCCTGATCCGTGATTCGCCGAACCGGATTGCCAGGGGTTCAATTTCCCAGACTCCGCCGCCCCGTGTTTTCGGGCTGCCCACGGCGACGTGAGGTGTCCAGTGCGGGGACCGGTAGCCAAGGGCACGTGAGCTGAGGATGAAGTCGTCCACACTGTCCACCAGCAACCCGTCCAGGAGTTCGTGGAGGGCCTGCACCAGGGCGACCTGATAGTTGTGCACGTGTTCCGGGACAGTGACGTCCAGCCCGGCCACGCTGCCACCGCCCAGGGTGATCAGCCGTTCAGCGCTTCCGGAAAAGCCATCCAGCACGGGCAGCCCCTGCACCCAGGCTGACGTGCTGCGGGCGGCAGCGGCAACACTCGTAACGCCCGTGGTCCATTCCGAGACGTCCCGGGCGAAATCGGCCAGGACCCCGAGATGCAGCAGGGTCAGGTGCAGTCCCCGCTGCCTGCGCAGGCCACGGACATAGCTGCCAAGTGCCTCGTAGTCCGAGGGGCCGGATCCGATGCTGAGCACCGGCGATTCCACCGTGATGCGCGGAATTGTCTCCATTCCGGCCCCTCCTGACCGCGCTGACATCTGGCTCTGGATGCCATTATCCGCCAAGGGTCGCCAGTTCGCCCACGGGCCGGGTCACACGGCGAGCGGCCGCAAGCCGTCCAGCAGGGGAGTCGTGGGCCGCCCGGCGAGCCGTGCGAGGTCGCCGGTGGTCAGGGCCAGGGCATCCTCCCGGATGTTTCCGTCCAGGGCGGCAAGGAAACCGGCGGTTGCCGGGTCGAGGCCTGCAGCCTCCAGTGCGCTGGCGTGCTCCGCCGAACTCACGGAGTCATAGCTGACGGTGCGCCCCAGGACGGTGGAGAAGGCTGACGCCAGCTCCTCGTAGGTCCAGGCGTAGTCCCCGGACAGTTCGTAAACCCGGCCTTCATGCCCCGGGGTGGTCAGGACGGCGGCGATGGCAGCGGCGTAGTCCGCACGGGTGGCGCTGGCCACCCGCCCCTCGCCGGCGCTCCCCAGCAGCGTTCCGGTCTCGCGCGCGGCGGCCAGCGCAGCAGCATAGTTCTCCGTATACCAGCCGTTGCGCAGGAAGGTGAACGGAAGACCGCTGGCACGGATGTACTCCTCGGCCTTCACATGGTCCGGGGCAAGAATGATTGGCGTGCTGTCGGCCGCCAGCACGCTGGTGTACAGGATGTGGGCAACCTTGGCCCGCACGGCCGCGTCGATGACGGTTTCATGCTGTGCTGTGCGGTTCTGGATATCGTTGCCGGAAATCAGCAGCAGGGTGTCACCGTCGCTCAACGCCGAGTCAACGCTGGCCGGATCGTTGTAGTCAACCGATGCGGTCCTGACACCGAATCCCGCCAGGTCCGCAAGCTGTTCGGCAGACCTGCCGCCGGCCACAATCTGCCCGGCCGGTACGCCGCGTTGCAGCAATTCCCCGACGACGAGTCGTCCCAGCTGGCCGGTGGCTCCCGCAATAACGATGGACATGTGATTCTCCTTGATTTCCGGACGCCCGGATCGGCGCCTTCCGTAATGGCCAACCTGCCTCGAAGGGGAACAATTCCGTCTCCCGATCACGCACTTTGAAGTGCAATAGGCACCTTCAGGTAAGCAATGGAGAATGATTTTGCCGGATCACCCGGTCTTCAGGAGCTGGACGGACAGCAGGTCTCCGGTGGTGCAATCCGGCTTCGCATGAACGGCGAAAACCAGCCGGCCGCCGTCGTGGAGCTGACCGGGGATGGCGAAGTCGGTAACCACTTCGTCGCCGTCCCGCCCGGACCTGACCGGGCCCGCCAGCACCGACCCGTTGAGCCGAAGGTCGCGGCGGCTGCATCGTCCAGTGCCACAAGCTCCGCGAGACGCTCCCGGGGCGGGCCGGTGGGCCAGTAGACCGTGTACCGCTCGTAATGGATGCCGGCGAACGGTTCCAGCAGAACTGTGCAAACACTTCCATCGGCGTCCACCGCGGTGAGGAGGCGAATGCTGTCCAAGGGAAAGGCCGACGTCGGGAGGGCACTGTTGTTAGCGCTAACAGAAAGCTTCCCTGAACAGTAGGGGGCGGAGACTTTTCCTGTCAATGGGACTGTGCCGGAGCTAATGCCTGGCCGGCCGCTGAGCGAGGATAACTGCCTGGGGTGACTTCTCGCGGGGTCCGGGTTCACGTGACATCTGGGCAACCATGGTGAATCCGGCGTCGGTCAGGCGGTCGATGACGGCCGCGGGCGGGAAGAGCTGGGCGTCCATGGCCACGTCATGCCCGTAGGCGCGGGTTATGTGTCGAGGGCCGTCGCCCACCTGGAAACTGATCATTGCATAGCCTCCGGGCGAGAGGACCCGGAAGAACTCGGTGAACACGCCCGGGAGATCGCCGGGGGCCAGATGGATGACGGAGTACCAGGCGAAAACTCCGCCCAAGTGCATATCCGGATAGGGAAGGTTCCTGAGCCCAGCCACTTCGAAGCGGAGCCCGGGATACGTCCTCCGGGCCACCTCCACCATGCCGGCGGAGACATCGATTCCTGACACGTCGACTCCCAGGCCGGACAGCAAACCGGCCATCCGGCCCGCTCCGCAGCCCGCGTCAAGCACGGGCCCGGCATTTTCTTCCTTCACGTAACCGGCGAAAGCCTCGATCATCCCGCGGTCCGCCGGTGTCTCGAAACTGGCATCAGGCAACAACCGCGCGTAGCTCTCCGCCACCGTGTCGTAGGCCGACCGGACGTTGGCAAGGTGGTCATCAACATGCATCCGGCAAGGCTACCGCGGGGTGCTGAGTTCAGTTCCCGCTGTCGCCGGAATGCGGACAATCGCCGGGAGCCGGGGCGGGGGCGCGGAGTCCTTGCTGGACTATGTGTACCTGCCGGGCGTAGTGGGTCTGCGGACGGAAGACCTCGTCAGCAATGCCCAACATTCCACTGGTAGCACCGCGCCACACACCGCTGCGCCGGTTCCTCCACGAAACCCAACACCAGAGGCAGGCAAGCAGCGCCGGAAAACCCAGCACGACCACCAGCACAATGAGCAGATCCATAATGCAACCCTAGCCCGCGGGCTAATGATCCTTTGCGCAAAGACGGCAACCACGCCATTACAGCCCTAGCCCAGATACAGGTGGGCCAGCGCTTCTTTGGCGAGGCCTTTCAACGTCGACGGGTGCACAGCATCGTGGCGAAGCGTTGCCGTGGCTGCGGCCCAGACGGCGCCCCAGAAGGCGTCCTCTCCCGGGTCCGTGTTCGGCGGCCGACGGATAAACCAGTCGTAGCCCCGGGGTCTGGGAGGAAGTTCGGCATCGGCGAGGTACGAATCGATGTCGTCATCGATCGATTCCAAATCAGCTTCAGTCAGGACGAACGTTTCCAATCGTTCGCTCCCGTTCTGGAGCCGATGGACGCCCCTGCCGTACCGATCGCCGGCAGCCGCGCGGACGCGCACAAAGTTGCCCTGCCCTGCCGCCCACACAACCAAGGCGCCCCACCCGTTCTCCGTGGCGAGGATCCAGCCGGCGGGAGCTTCGGCAAGTTCAGCGCATGCCCAGGGATCGTGGTCCATGCCCGATACTCTATTGCCCCGGAACGTCGAGCAGCTCTGAAGAAGCAACCACCGCGGCCGCTCCCTAGCATTAGGGTGTTCGCATCAGCTCCCTAGGAAGGAACCCGCAATGAAGGACACGGAAAATTCAGGCACAGGCACCACAACGTACGGCGGATTCGAGGAGGACGAACGGGCCGCGATGAAGGAGCGCGCGCAGGAACTCAAGAAGGCGGCCCGCCGCGGACCGCGCGGCGCCAAAGCTGACGGGGAAAGTGAGGTTCTCGAGAAGATCGCCGAGATGCCCGAATCCGACCGCCTCATTGCCGAGCGGCTTCATGCCCTCGTCAAGGCCAGCGCACCGGAGCTCACGCCGAAAACCTGGTATGGGATGCCCGCCTACGCCAAGGACGGCAAGGTGGTCTGCTTCTTCCAAAGCTCGCATAAATTCAAGACACGGTACTCAACGCTGGGCTTCAACGACTCGGCGAATCTCGACGACGGCACCATGTGGCCGGCCGCGTATGCCCTTACGGAGCTGACCGCCGCCGATGAGGCAAGGATCAGTGAGCTCCTGAAGAAGGCCGTCAGCTGAGGTCTGGGTGCACCATTTGACGGGCGATTAGCCGCCGGGCTGCCTTGCAGGACGTTGAGCCGGAACGGCCGGTGATCCCGTTTCGACGTCATTACATGGCGCAGGACCGCGCTGCCCAGGCCATTGCCGCAAAGACCAGACGGGTGGCATGCCGCTATTGAAGCACAATGGAGGCGTGACTTCTTCGTTCCCCCCTCCGGCAGCCGCACGCCCCATCGGACCCTTCGACCTGGGTGTCATCGGCGCGGGCCTGGCGTTTGCCGAGTCGCTGGGGAAGCTGACCGAGGCCCTGGGTGCGGGAGGCACTGCCGGGACCGCCGTAGTCCAGGCACCTCCGGGCACAGGCAAGACCACCCTGGTTCCGCCGTTGCTCGCCAACATGGCCGCCTCAGCGGTTGCGCCAGATAGAACGGTGGGCCGCGGTCCGCGCGTCGTCGTGACCCAGCCCCGCCGCGTCGCCGCCCGCTCGGCCGCGCGCCGCCTGGCTGCCCTGGACGGGAGCCGCCTCGGGGACCGCATCGGTTACACCGTCCGCGGTGAGCGGGTCTGCGGTGCCGGCACCATGATCGAGTTCGTCACGCCCGGCATCCTGCTGCAGCGTCTCCTCGCGGATCCGGGGCTGGAGACCGTGGACGCAGTGATCCTCGACGAGGTCCACGAACGCGGGCTCGAGACCGACCTGCTCCTCGGCATGCTCGCGGAGGTCCGCGAGCTGCGTGGCGACCTCACGCTCGTCGCCATGTCCGCGACGCTGGACGCACCCCGCTTCGCCGCCCTGATCGGCTCGGGGCACGGCGGGAACCACGACGACGGCGGGCCGGCGCCCGTCGTCGACTGTCCGTCCGCGCTGTACCCCCTGGAAACGGAGTGGGCGCCGGCAGCGGCAGCGCGGTTGGACACCCGGGGAGTGACCCGGGGTTTCCTTGACCACGTGGCGGACACGGCTGCGGCGTCACACGCGGAGGCGCTTGCCGCGGACGCAGGTGTGGACGCCCTGGTGTTTGTCCCCGGCGCCTGGGAAGTTTCGCACGTCGCCGCCCGCCTGCGGAGCCGCGTGGCCGCCGAAGTACTGGAGCTTCACGGCCAGGCAAGCCCGGCCGAACAGGACCGTGCCGTCTCCGGGCGGGAGCCTGGCGGACGTGCCCGGATTATCGTTTCCACCGCGCTCGCCGAATCCTCCCTGACCGTCCCGGGAGTCCGCCTGGTGGTTGACTCCGGCCTGTCCCGGGAACCGCGCCGCGACACGAACCGCGGCATGTCCGGCCTCGTCACCGTGTCCTGCTCCCGGGCCTCCGCCGAACAGCGTGCCGGGCGGGCCGCCCGCCAGGGCCCGGGCAGGGTAGTCCGTTGCTACGACCACAAGAGCTTCGGTGCCGCCCCGGCCCACCAGACACCGGAAATCGCGGTGGCTGACCTTACTGGCGCAGCACTGGTCCTTGCCTGCTGGGGATCGCCCGGCGGCCGCGGCCTGGCCCTTCCCGACGCCCCGCCCGCGGCGGCGATAAATGAGGCTGTCGAAGTTCTCCGCGAGCTGGGTGCCGTCGGACCGGACGGCCTCGCCACGGATATGGGTAAGACCCTGGCCAGGATCCCCGCCGATCCCAGGTTAGCCCGAGCCCTGCTGGACGGCGCCGCAACCGTCGGCCACCGAACCGCGGCGGAGACGGTCGCGGTCGTGTCCGGTGACCAGCGCGCTCCGGGCGCCGACCTGACGCGCCTGCTGGCCGCCCTGCGGTCGGGCAAGGACCCGGCGGCCCGGCGCTGGAAGGAGGACGTCCGGCGGATGGAGGCGATCGTCCGCAAGCAGGATGCCGCCGTCGAACGTTCCCAAACCGTTCCGCCGGTGACCGCCGCGGAGTCCGTCGGGTTCGTCGTTGGCCTGGCGTTTCCCGACCGCGTGGCGCGCCGCGTTCCCGGCGCAGGGGCGCAGTACCTGCTGTCTTCCGGCACCCGGGCGGGCCTTCCGGCAGGCAGCCCGTTGGCCGGGTACGAATGGCTGGCAGTCGCGGAGGTGGCCCGCGCGGAAGGCCGCGATGCTGCCGGAACCGGCGCCGTCATCCGGTCCGCGGCGCCGCTGACCGCTGATACGGCGGAGGCCGCAGCCCGGCACCTGCTGAGTGAGGCCGTGGAAGCCGGCTTCACCCAGGGACGGGTCACGGCCCGCCGGGAACGCCGGCTGGGCGCTATCATGCTCGCGTCGACGCCGGTGCGGCCGTCGGCCACGGAGGGACGGGCGGCCGTGGCCAGGGCGCTGGCCAAGGAAGGGCTGGGAACCATTGGCTGGTCGACGGCGGCGGACGCCCTGCGCCGCCGTCTCGCGCTGTTGCACCGGGAACTGGGCGATCCGTGGCCGGACGTTTCCGAGGCGGCGCTGCTGTCCCGGCTTGACGACTGGCTGGCTCCTGAGCTCGCAGCGCTTGCCGGCGGGGCCGCCACAGCCGGCGTCGACCTCACCGATCCGCTGCGCCGGCTGCTGCCGTGGCCGGACGCCGCCCGGCTGGGGGAACTGGCACCGGAGGCGCTGGAGGTGCCGAGCGGCTCGCGGGTCAGGATCGACTACCCGGACGCAGAGCACGACGACGGCCGGCCGGTCGTGGCGGTCAAACTCCAGGAGTGCTTCGGCTGGACCGACACACCGCGGTTGGCAGGTGGCAGGGTCCCGGTCCTGTTCCATCTCCTGTCGCCGGCGCGGCGGCCGCTTGCGGTGACGGATGACCTCGCCTCCTTCTGGTCCGGGCCCTACGCGCAGGTGCGGGCCGAGATGCGTGGCCGCTACCCGAAGCATCCCTGGCCGGAGGACCCATGGACTGCGCCGGCGACTGCGCGGACCAAGAACCGGATGTAGGGCGGTCATCCGGCCTTCGGCACACGAGGGATCCAGCAGCGCACTGTGTCGCAGTACTGCTGGAATTCTTTGCCGAAGCGTTTCTTGAGGTCGGATTCCTCGAGCGGCCTGACGACGTAGTTCCACACGAGCGAGCCCAGGACCGCGTAGGCGACAACGAGCCAGGACTGCAGGATGAAGCCCACCGCGGTGCCCTGGACAATGCCGGAGGCGGCCATTGGATTACGAATCCAGCGATACGGACCTGCGATGACCAGACGGTTCGGCATCGCCGATGGCAACGGGGTGCCATCGCCCTGTGTCGACATCACTACTGCCGACGAGACGCCAAGTGCGCTGGCAAGTACGAGAAGCGCGGCACCCACAGGACCAGCGAACGATGGAAACGGGAGCGCGACCCTCCAGCGCTGTTCGAGAACCGCTATGGCCAGCGGAATCACCACCAGGAAGAACCCCCAGAAGAGGACGATTTGCCCGAATGTTGAAGCCACGTGGGTCGCGGCGGTCGGGCGGCGGTTGGCGGGATGGAAGGCGAACGGACCGCGGATGATCCACGCGGTCGGTACACGTCCCAGCAAGACGAGGCAGAGGGCGATCAGCGAACCTGCGGTGGCAGCACCCATGGTTAGTACGCCCCAGCCCGCTTCGGTTGTGACGGTGGCGTATACCGCCAGTGCGATACAGACAGCGCCGGTCCAACCTGTACTCACGACCGCGGCGGCCTTGACGCCGCATGCTGCCCCGGCCGAAGCCATGACGAACAGTGGAATATCGACGGCCGCGACCGTTGCCGGGTCGAGGTGACCCAGGGTCGCCTGGCGCACCACGGGCGACAGGAATACCGCGGTCCACCAGGCGAAACCGGCAATCGCTTGGACAGCGAAATATGCGCGACCCCACCGAACCAGCCGCGTCGCCGACTTAACCCCAAACATCAGCAGTCCCTGTCGGCTCGTCGATGGAATTCTTCGGGCTGCCACTTCCCAGTTCCAGGACTGGCACTGTTTGAGCCGAAGACAATGTTGGCCTCAGCCTACCGAATTCGGCCATTCATGCCGCTCATTCGGGCGCTGCAGTCTATTGCGGCAGAATCATTGACCGGCGATACTTAGCGATATATCGTTAAGTATCGCCGGTGGTCGGCGACAGATGTACCCGAAAGGACGATGCCACCATGAAAGGCATTCACGACAAATTTGCAGACAACGGCCCGGAACGGGGTCGTTTCGAGCGCGGCCGGAGCCGCCGAGGACCCCACGGCCACGGCGGCGGTGGGTTCGGACGCGGCTTTGGGGCGGGGTTCGGGCCCGGCTTCGGTCCGGGGTTCGGGCCCGGCTTTGGCCCCGGCGGCCCGCGCCGCGCCAACAGGGGCGACGTTCGCGCCGCCATTCTTTCCCTGCTCGCCGAAGCCCCATCCAACGGATACGGGCTGATCAGGACAATCGCGGAAAAAACCTCCGGGGCCTGGCGTCCCAGCCCGGGGTCCGTTTACCCGACACTCCAGCAGCTCGTCGACGAAGACCTCATCACACCGGTTGGTGAGGGCCGGCGCACTGAGTTCACGCTCACCGATGCCGGCAAGGCCTACGTGGCCGAACACGCCGAGGAGCTTGGCAATGCCTGGAACACCGATCCAGAGGGCGCGGTGCCGGTTTTTCATCAGAGCGTGGGGAAGCTCATGGGCGTCATTCATCAGTTCAGGGTCGCGGCTACCGACGAACAGCGCCTGGCTGCCGTCGAAAAGATCGATGAAGCCCGCCGTGCCCTGTACCTCATCCTCGCGGAGTGACCGCGGAGGGAAGATGCAGAAAGCCCGACGTGGCCATGTGAGGTAACTGATACACACCGGAAACGTTGTGTCGAGGCGGCGAAACATTCCCCAGCTACGCTCATTCCTACCTGGACAGCGGAGTCCACGCAGCGAACGAAAGGACATACCATGATGACGCTTTTGAGCACTATGACACTCTCCCTTCATGCCGGCTGGAAGGACAAGGACCCTCACCTCGGCGGGGCCGGCTCCATGGGTGTCTTCCCGAGCGGCCAGCTCTCATCCACTCCCTGGGAAGGGTGGTGGCACGACGAACCCTAGCCGTCCGGACAAGGGCGACACGTGTTCCTCTTGAAGTTCGGCAGCCTCAGGGTGTCGAATCGTCTTACATAGGCCGCGCGGCGGCTCACGACTAAGACGCCTGGAGTTGCTCATGTCGGTAAAAGGCACAAATGGCCGGGCCAAGAGCCCGGCCCGCGGCACCTCTGATTCCCGACGGGCCGACACCGCCGCCGGGGCTCCCGCCGATGCACCGGAGAAAGTCCGCAATGTAGTCCTCGTAGGCCACTCCGGTGCGGGAAAGACCATGCTGCTGGAAGCACTGCTGGCAGCAACCGGCGTCATCTCACGGAAAGGTTCGATCGAGGACGGCACCACGGTCAGCGACGCCGAGCCCTCCGAGGTGCACCAACAGCGCTCGGTGGTGCTCTCCGTAGCCCCACTGGTGGTGGAGGGCATCAAGGTCAACCTTCTCGATACACCCGGCTACGGCGACTTCACCGGTGAACTCCGGGCGGGACTCCGGGGCGCGGACGCGGCCCTGTTCGTCGTCTCGGCCATCGAAGACATCGATGCCGCCACCACGGCACTCTGGGCTGAATGCGACCAGGTGGGGATGCCCCGGGCGGTGGTAATCAGCCGGCTGGACCACCCGCGCGCGAATTTCGAGGCGGCCGTTGCCGCCTGCCAGCGGGCGTTCGGAGACTCGGTGGTGCCGGCCTATCTCCCCGTGCGCACCGGGGACGCCACCACCGGGCTGCTGGGACTGCTTTCGCAAACAGTTTCGGACTATTCCGCCGGTTCCCCGACGCCAAACGTGCGGCCGGCCGGCCCGGATGAACTCGCTGCCGCTGACGCCGCACGCGGCACCCTCATCGAGGGGATCATCTCGGAGAGCGAGGACGAGACCCTGATGGACCGTTACCTCGGCGGCGAGGAGATCGACGTCGACGCCCTGGTCAGCGATCTGGAGACCGCCGTCGCCCGGGGCACATTCTTCCCCGTGCTGGCCTCCTCCGCCGAGACGGGCCTGGGCATGGCTGAACTCCTGGAAATGCTGACCCACGCATTTCCCTCTCCCCTAGAGCGCAGCCTGCCGCAGGTGACCAGCCTTTCGGGTGCACCTGCAGCCCCGCTGGCCTGCGATCCTGCGGGTCCGCTGGCCGGCGAGGTGGTGCGGACCACGATCGACCCGTTCCTGGGCCGCGTCTGCCTGGTACGGGTCTTCTCCGGCACGCTGCGGGAGGATTCCGCCGTGCACGTCAGCGGGAGGGGGCTGTCCGAGCGCGGCCACGAGGACCACGACAGCGACGAACGCCTCACGCACCTCTACTCACCGGTGGGGTCCAGCCTGAGGCCGGTTCCGTATTGCGTGGCCGGGGACATCTGCGCGATCGCCAAGCTGGCCAGCGCAGAGACAGGCGATACCGTGTCCGCCAAGGAAACACCGCTGCTGGTGGTTTCGTGGGACATGCCGGAGCCGCTGATGCCCTTGGCCGTCGAGGCAGCATCGCGCAGTGATGAGGATGCCCTCGCCAAGAGCCTCGGAAAGGTGGCAGCCGGTGATCCGACGCTGCGCGTGGAACGGAACCCCGAAACCCACCAGCTGATCCTGTGGTGCATGGGCGAAGCCCACGGCGAAGTGGTGCTGGACAGGCTGCGGGACCAAGGGGTCAAGCTGCAGACCGTGGCCGTGATTACCCCGCTGCGGGAGACGTTCGTGGCACCGGCGTCGGGCCACGGCCGGCACGTCAAGCAGTCCGGCGGCCACGGACAGTACGCCATCTGCGACATCGACGTCGAGCCCCTCGACCGAGGTGCGGGCTTCGAGTTTGTTGACAAGACGGTGGGCGGGGTCATCCCGGGGCAGTACATCAGTTCCGTGGAGAAGGGCGTCCGGGCCCAGATGCAGAAGGGCGTGTCAGCAGGGTTCCCCGTGGTGGACATCCGTGTGACGCTGACCGGCGGCAAGGCGCACAGCGTGGACTCTTCCGATGCGGCTTTCCAGGCGGCAGGGGCCCTGGCGTTGCGTGAAGCCGCCGCCGCGGGCCGGATCCAGCTCCTCGAACCCGTCCTGGCAGTGACCATCAGTGTCTCTGACGACTACGTGGGAGCGGTGATGAGCGATCTGTCCTCCCGGCGCGGGCGGCTGACGGGAACCGACTCGGCCGACGGGAGCGGCACTGAGATCAGCGCAGAGATACCGGAACAGGAACTGCTGCGCTACGCGGTGGAACTCCGGGCACTGACGGCGGGCACCGGCCGCTTTCGGCGCACCTACCTGCGCCACGAGCCGCTGCCTCCGAACATGGCCCACACGGCGCCGCGGCAATGAACTTGCTCGCCAGGAGTTTCCTAGTCCCCGGCGTTTCCTAGCCCCTGAGGGCTCGCAGCCTGCGAGCGTAGGTAGGCCGCGACCGGCGCTGCCGCGGACGCACCGATCTCGTCGGCGCTCCGCTTTTTGCCCGCGACCGCAAACGAATGGTCGCCGCCGTCGTACCAGTGAAGCGTGGCAGTGGGCCCGATCCGGGCAACCACGCCCTCCAGCAGTTCAGGCGTGGCAAACGTGTCCCGCGTCCCCTGCAGGAACAGCATCGGGAGGGTCAGGCCGTACAGGTGCTCATCACGCAGTTTCTCCGGTTTGCCCGGGGGATGCAGCGGGTACCCCAGGTAGACGAGCCCGGCCGCCGGCATTCCTTCGGCGACGGCCATCGAGGCCATGCGTCCGCCGAAGGACTTGCCCGCCGCCCACACCGGCCCGGTGTCGGAGTGCGCGGCCGCCCTGGCTGAGGCCTCCTCCATGGCTGCGCGCCACGTGGCTATCGCAAGGGGCGGCCGGTCCGGGAACTTCCGGCCGGCCTCGCGGTAGGGAAAGTTGAAGCGAAAGGTGGCCACGCCGTCGTCGTTCAACGCCTGGGTGAAGCCCACCATGAAGGGGTGCTCCATGCCGGCGCCGGCACCGTGGGCAAGGACGAGCGTGGCGAACGGGTTGTCCGGCCGGGCGTAGAGGCCGGAGACCTGGATATCGCCGACGCTGATGGTTACGGGGGACTCGGGTACGGGCATGAGTCAATGATGCCGGATCTCCACGCACAGTCGGCACACAGAGGGCCGAAAGGCCTAGGCAGCACCCCTGACCCGCAGCCAGACGAACTCCTGCGGCTTGAGCACAAACCCTTCGCCGATGCGCACCGGCTTGCCGGTCAGGATGTTTACCGCCTCGGCAGCGAATCCGGAGAGAGTTTCAGCGGTGACTTTTTGGTCTGCGTCGCTGAAGTTGGCGAGGACCAGGATGTGGGTTCGGTCCCCGGGCCGCTGGTAGCCCAACACAGCCCGGTTCTTCGTGTCGAAATGGACCAGTTTGGTCCCGGCGAATTCGGGAGTTCGGGACCGTGCGGCGATCATGTACCGCAGGCCTTCAAAGACGGCTCCTTCAGGAATCGACTGATCGTGGCGCTTCGCGTACCTCTCAGCAGGGTAGTGCGGCCGGTGCACCCATCGGCTGTCCGCGCCGTGGCCTTCCTCGAGGGCGTACGCGTAGTCGTTGAGCTGCGCCACTTCATCGCCCAGGTAGAGCAGCGGGACCCCGCCGGTGCTGACGGTGACGGAATGCGCCAGAAGGATCCTGCGGACTGACTCGGCAGAACCGTCCTCCAGCCCGCAGAGCGACGCCGTCGTGCCTGAAATCCGGCAGTCACCCGTCCGCGGGTTGTCCTGGAACGGAACGCCGCGGGCGAAGCTGCCCGGGAAGCGGTTGACGTAGAAGGAATTGAGGAAGCGGCGGTGGTCGAAGCCGTTGATGCCCAGTTCCGCGGCGTCCTCGTCAGCAAATGTCCAGCCAATGTCGTCATGGCTCCGCACGTAGTTCACCCATGCCGTGCCTGCCGGGAGGTTGTGCCGACGCTCCAGTGCCTGCGACAGCAGGGATACGTCGCGGGTGGCCATGGCCTCCCAGATCAGTGCCATCTGCAGCGGGTTGTACGAAAGCTGGCACTCTGCCGGATCGATGTACAGGGCAACGTCGTCCGGGTGGACGATCGCCTCGGACTTGAAGAGCAGTGACGGCGCGGCGAGCCGGCAGACGGCGTTGAAGGCCTGCAGCAGCGTGTGGGCCTCCGGGAGGTTCTCGCACGGCGTTCCGAGCTGCTTCCAGATGAAGGCCACGGCGTCCATCCGAAGTATCTCCACCCCCTGGTTGGCCAGGAAGAGCATCTCTCCGGCCATGGCCCGGAAGACGTCCGGATTGGAGTAGTTCAGGTCCCACTGGTAGGTGTGGAACGTGGCCCAGACCCACCGTCCGTCAGGGAGTTGCACGAACGAACCGGGGTGGTCGTCCGGGAAGATCTCCCGCACGTGTTGTTCGAAGGCGTCCGGCATGGTCCGGTCCGGATAGATCCAGTAGTAATCACTGAACTCGGGGTCGCCTTCGGCAGCACTCCTGGCCCAGTCATGCTCATCCGAGGTGTGGTTGAAAATGAAGTCCACCACAAGGCTGATGCCGTTCTCCCGCAACTCGGCCGCCAGCTCGCGCAGCTGCTCCATGGTGCCAAGTTTCGGGTTCACGTCACGGTAGCTGGAGACCGCATAGCCGCCGTCGGAATGCGGTTCGGGTGCCAGAAACAGGGGCATGAGATGCAAATACGTGAGGCCGAGCTCTTTGAAATAGGGGATCCGGGAACGGACTCCTTCAAGATCCTCCGCATACCGGTCCACGTAGCAGACGCCGCCCAGCATGCTGTTTGACTGGAACCAGCCGGTGTTGTTCTCCCGTTCCGCATCCAATGCCTTCAGGTCCGCCGGGCGTTCGTTCCAGGAGCGGGCGGCCTGGAGGACAAGCGCAGTCAGCTGGTCCTGGAAGTCCGGGCGTGAGCCGTACAGGGACTGGAAGAGCCGGTGCAGGGCGGGGAAATGGCGGTCGAAGCGCTGCTGGAATTCGGCGGTGTCCCGCCCCCGTGGCATGAGATCCGGCTGGGCGCCCAGGGCACCCAGTGCATGCTGCCTCGCTGCCTGGTCCACACCAGCGGCTTCAACCATGGAACGGGTCTCCTTCGACGTTTTGCCGGGAGCCGTGCGGCGTCCGGTCCGTTCACAACCTTACAGACGGGCCGGTACGTGCCCAGTGAAAAGGAACTTGTTTCTTCGTTTCGTATCCCAACTGCTGACGCCGCGCACCGGGCGGGGTAGGTTGTCCCCATGGCGAGCGAAGCGACCACCCTCACCGTTGACGGGCCGAACGGCCCCCGCGACATGCGCATTTCGAGTCCCAGCCGTGTCCTCTGGCCGGATCTCGGCCTGACCAAGCTGGACCTGGCGCGCTACCTGGCGGAGGTGGGGGAAGCCTTCATTGCGGCGAACGGTGACCGGCCGCTGGCGCTGCAGCGGTTTTCGGACAACGTGGACGGCGAGCAGTTCTTCTCGAAGAATCCGCCCAAAGGCACACCGGACTTCATTCGGACGGTGAAGGTGGTCTTTCCGAGTGCGCGCTCGCATCCCATGCTGGTCCTGGACGAACCGGCCGCCGCCGTCTGGGCGGCCCAGATGAACACTGTCGTCTTCCACCCCTGGCCCTCGCGGGCCGGAAACACGGACAACCCCGACCAGCTGCGGATCGACCTGGACCCCCAGCCCGGAACGGACTTCGACGACGCGATTCCCGCAGCCCTGGAGCTGAAGGACGTGCTCGCAGAAGCCGGCCTCACCACGTTCATCAAAACCTCGGGCAACCGCGGACTGCACGTTTACGCGCCGGTGGAGCCGACGCACGAATTCCTGGAGGTGCGCCACGCCGTCATAGCGGCCGCCCGCGAACTGGAGCGCCGGATGCCGGACAAGGTCACCACGGCGTGGTGGAAGGAAGAACGCGGCGAGCGGGTGTTTGTGGACTTCAACCAGGCCAACCGCGACCGCACCATTGCCGGCGCCTATAGCCCCCGTGCCCTGGCACACGCCCCCGTCTCCTGCCCCATCACCTGGGACGAACTGGGCAACGCCGACCCGAAGGACTTCACCATCCTCACCGTCCCGCAACGGCTGAAGACCGTCGGGGACCCCTGGGCGGACATGAACGCCAACCCGGGAAAAATCGACGTCCTGCTCGAATGGTGGGAGCGCGACGTCGGCTCAGGACTCGGGGAACTGCCGTTCCCGCCCGACTATCCGAAGATGCCCGGCGAACCGCCGCGTGTGCAGCCCAGCCGCGCGCGCAAGAAGGACTGACCCAACAAGGGACTGACGGGAGCCGGCGCCCGTCCGGACGCCTTGCACCCAACGGCGACTACTCGAACCGGGAAGGATCGCCCATGCCGCGCCGCACCACTTCCGCCGAACCTCCTGAGAAGTCGATGACCGTCGTCGGTTCCGCCCCGCAGTCACCGGAATCAACCACGGCGTCCACCACGTGGTCCAGCCGTTCCTTGATTTCCCAGCCCTGGGTCAGAGGATCCTCCTCATCCGGCAGCAGCAGAGTGCTGGAGAGCAGCGGCTCGCCCAGCTCGGCGAGCAGTGCCTGGACCACGGCGTTGTCCGGGATGCGCACGCCCACCGTCTTCTTCTTCGGGTGCAGGAGGCGCTTGGGCACCTCCTTCGTGGCAGGAAGGATGAACGTGTAGCTGCCCGGTGTCACCGCCTTGATGCTGCGGAACACGTCGTTGTCGATCTGCACGAACTGGCCCAGCTGGGCAAAATCCTTGCAGACCAGGGTGAAGTGGTGTTTGCTGTCCAGCTGCCGGATGGCGCGGATGCGGTCAAGCGCCTCACGGTTGCCCAGCTGCGCGCCGAGGGCGTAGCAGGAGTCGGTGGGGTAGGCGATCAGCCCACCTGACCGCACCAGGTCAACTATCTGGGCCACCGCACGGGGCTGGGGATCATCGGGGTGCACGTCAAAATATCTCGCCATGCCCTGAGCTTATGGCCCGGCGTTGGTTTCTGCACGGAGGGCGGCCCCTCAGCGTGGCCGGCCGGCGTGGTGCCCGACGGCGATCATGCCGCCAGTGAGCGGACAATGACGCCGTGTTGCCACAGCCAAGGACTTCGTCTTCAATCAACCGCCAGTCGCCTCAGACTGACTGAGTTGTGGATCCGTAGGTGGTGCGGCGGCGGCCGTGTCAGGGGCCCGCTCGGGCGTCTCGTCGTGATGGATCCGCTCCGCGCGGGACCCTAGCGGCTCCCCACTGCCGCCCCATTGCAGGGCGATGATCTCGGCCCCGATCGATACCGCCGTCTCTTCAGGAGTGCGTGCCCCCAGGTCCAGGCCGACGGGGCTGTGCAGTTTCAGCAGTTGCTCGTCGCTCACACCCGCAGCGCGAAGCCTTTCCAACCGATCGTTGTGCGTGCGCCGGGAGCCCATCGCACCGATATACGCGACCGGACGGCCTCGAAGGGCCGCCTCAAGCACGGGGACATCGAACTTGGGGTCGTGGGTCAGGACACAAATCACGGTCCGCTCGTCGACGAGCCCCCGCGCGAGCTGCTCGGAGAGATAGTGGTGCGGCCATGAACGGATCACCTCCGCGTCGGGGAACCTCGCCTGGGTGGCAAAAACCGCCCTTGCGTCACACACGGTGACTTGATAGCCCAGAAAGGTACCCAACCGAGCCAGTGCCGCGGCGAAGTCGATGGCCCCGAAAACCAGCATCCGCGGGCGCGGCGCATAGCTGGCGAAGAACACGGACATGCCGGTATCGAGGCGCTCGCCGTCCGGGCCGTAAGTCAGGACGGAGTTCCGGCCGGCTGCAAGCAGGCCACGGGTGTCGTCCCCGACGGCCTGATCGGACCGGTCCGAGCCCAGCCCGCCTTCGAATCCACCGGGTCGGACCACGAGGTGGCGGCCCAGCCAGGCGGGATCAGGATGCTCTATCACGGTGGCAACTCCCACCGGCCGGGACGCTTCGATGTCCTCACGGACCCGGTCCAGCTCCGCGAAGGTTTCCTGCGAAATTGGCTCTACAAACACCTCAATAGTGCCGCCGCAGATCAATCCAACGGAGAAGGCGTCGTCGTCGCTGACGCCGTAGCTCACTAGAACCGGCCGGTGATCCGCCTTTACCTGTGTGGCAAGCTCGTAGACAGCACCCTCGACACAGCCGCCCGAAACCGAGCCGAATACTTCGCCGCTGGCCGTGACCAGCATGGAAGCACCAGGGGGCCTCGGGGCGGAACGGAAAGTCCGCACAACGGTAGCCAACCCGGCGGTACCACCCTGTAGCCAGCCAGGCATCATGGCGGCGAGAACGTCACGCATCTTCCGCTGTCCTCCAACCCCGGCTCAGGGCCGGCCCGAGCGCAGCCCGGTGCGGCGGCCCAGCCGATAGGCACAAAACGCCACGGCTGCAAGCAGCCCAAGGAGTTTCCAGGGGTTGCTGAGCTGATCGGTGAGCGCTCCCTTAGCCAGAGAAAGTGCGTTAAGGCTGTTGTCGGGCAACGAAGCTGACGACGGAGAAGACGGCGATAGCGGCGCGGATACTGCGGGAACGGATGACCCGGGTAACCCGGATGCGGGAAGAGGTTCCGGCGGTGCTGCCTGCCCGGCCTGGCCGGGTGCTTCCCCGGCAGGTTCCGCCAGCAGCGTCTGCAGGTTGGCGGCGAACAGCGCCATCATCTGCTCGGTGACGCCGCCGATGACGCTCTTCCCCATGGCGGCGGCCTTTCCGGACAGGGCCAGATCGGCGCTGACCGTACCCCGCGTAGCACCTTGCGCCTCAGCCAGGCGCAAGGTCACGGTGGCTTCGGCCGTTCCTTGGCCGCGGGTTTCCTGCGCGCGGCCCTTGAACACCGCGCGGTGTTCGTCTGCGTTCCGTTCGAGGACGGACATCTGCCCCTTGTACTGCATGGAGACCGGTCCCAGCTTCACCTTCATGCCAATCTGGTAGGCGTCGTCGGAAAGCTTGTTCAGGATCTCAGCCCCCGGAACGCATCCGGCCACCCGCTGGAAGTCCATGAGCGTGTCCCAGACTTTGTCGATGGGAGCGACTACGGAGAAAGCGCTGTCTATTTGCATGAGCGGTTGCCCTGCCTCTCTTGTGTTGTCCTGCGTCCGTCCCGGACCGCGGCTGCGACTTCCGCGAGGGCCGCATAGCTGTGGCCGCTGACAAAGGCGTCGCAGTAGGGGAGCGCCGCCGCCATGCCAGCCACCAGCGGCTGGTAGTTCACTTCCGCCTTCCTCGGATTAACCCAGACGATCCGGTAGGCGAGCCGTTTCAGGCGTTCCATTTGCGTGGCCACGAGGTCCGGATCGTCCTGCGCCCAGCCGTCGGAGAGCACAACCACCACCGCACCCCTTGCCAAGCCCCGGCGGCCGTGCGCGTCAATGAACCTCCGCAGGCTTTCCGCGATCTGCGTCCCTCCCGCCCAGTCCGGCGCCGTCGCGGCGGCGCGGGCCAGCGCCTGGTCAGGGTTCCGGACCGCCAGTTGCCGCGTCAACCGCGTCAGGCGGGTGGAGAACACGAACGCCTCCGCCCTGGCGCCGGCCACGGCGCCCTGCAGTAATGACAGGAACACCCTCGTGTAAGGCTCCATGGACGCGGATACGTCGCACAGGAGGACCAGCTGCCGCGAACGGGGCTGGCGATGGGCGTAGATGAGCCTCGTGGCATCCGAGCCGGTGCGCTGGGCTGCGCGGACGGTGCTGCGGATGTCGAGCCGTGCAGATCTGTGCGAGGACTTGCGGGTCCTGCGGCTCAGGCGTGCCGGCGTCGAGAATGCTATGTCGCGAACGAGCCGGCGTACGTGGACCAGTTCGTCGGCGGAGAGTTCAGCGAAGGACGTTTCGTGCAGCCTTTCCTCCGCCGAGGCCATGGCCAGGATGGCGGTGCCCTGAGGACCGGCATCCCCTCCGGAGCGTTCCCTGCCGGGAAGCAGGACGGGCGGCGAAGCTTTCTGGAGAGCCGACGGCACACCCGCCGGCCCTGACGGCGGGGACGGGCGGAGGCGCGCCCCGGCGCCGACAGCCGGAGGTTCCTTGGCGGCGCCCCTGCTGTCTGCCGGGTCACGCCGGCCATCAAACACGGCCGCAAAGACGGCGTCAAAAACCGGCACGTGCTCCCGGGCGGACACCAGGACCACCCGGCACGTCCAGTAAAGCGGCTCCCGGGCGAGGGGCGGGACCAGACGGAGGGCTTCAGCCAGCCGGACGGCTCGGTCCGGGGAAGCCGGAAGGCCTGCACGGCGCAGCGCCGTGACAAGTCCGGCAGCCAGCGAGGCGGCCTCTACCGCGGGCGGGCTGACGGCGGTACTGAAATCAGCCATGATCGCCCCCGACCAGCCACGCCGCACCACGGGCCCCCACGAGCTCGAGGTCGTCCCGGTTCTTGACGATCGAGCCCCAGGTCTTCTCGACGGTGGGCACATCGATGTGCGTGATGCCGAGCACCGACAAAGCGGAGACCCAGTCGATCGCTTCGGCGATCCCGGGAGGCTTGGCCATGTCCAGTGAACGCATCTTCGTGATGGCGGACGCTGCCTCCTGTGCCAGGGGACCGGCGCTTCCGGGGACACGGCGCCGCACGATCTCGGCAATCCGCGCGGGCGCGGGATAGTCAATCCAGTGATACAGGCAGCGGCGCGTGAGCGCGTCATGGAGGTCCCTCGTCCGGTTGGACGTGAGGACAACAACCGGCGGATGCGTGGCCCGGATGGTGCCCAGTTCCGGGATGGTCACAGCGGCCTCTGCCAGCAGTTCGAAGGTGAACGCCTCGAATTCGGCGTCGGCCCTGTCGATCTCGTCCAGCAGCAGCACGGCCGGGCGCGGTCCGGGATGCTCGATCGCCTGGAGCAGAGGCCGGCGCAGCAGGTACTGCGGCCCGAAAAGGTCCGACTCGTTCAGGGCTGCATCGCGGACTTCTGCCAGCCGGATCCCGAGCAGCTGGCGCTGGTGGTTCCATTCATAGAGCGCTTCACCTGCGTCAATCCCCTCGTAGCACTGCAGGCGGAACAGGGGAGTGTTGAGCACACGGGCCAGCGCCTTGGCAGCCTCCGTCTTGCCCACCCCCGCTTCGCCTTCCAGCAGGATGGGCTGGGGCAAACGCACAGCCAGGAACAGCGCCGTCGCCAGTCCGACGTCGGCGAGGTAGTCGCCGTCGTCCAGTGCAGCCATTAGCGAGGGAACGTCCGGAACGAGCTGCTGCACATCTTTCTCGGCACCGCTGCGCGCAGGGGTGCTCATGGTGCGCCCCGAAGCGTGTCGAGCACCCGTTCGTAATCCTCATCGGTGTTGATGTCCAGGGGAATGGCGCCGGGCACCACCACCTCGACCACCTCCGGCGCGCGCTCCTCAAGCAGTTTCCACACGGCCTTGTCGCCGTGCAGTCCGGCGAGCGCCGGCAGTTCGGACCGGGC
Organism: Arthrobacter sp. P4_H3; assembly: GCF_056400885.1. Lineage (NCBI taxonomy): Bacteria > Bacillati > Actinomycetota > Actinomycetes > Micrococcales > Micrococcaceae > Arthrobacter > Arthrobacter sp. P4_H3. Next base: position 223,194 of record NZ_JBFUKK010000001.1, on the reverse strand, counting down.
AAAGGCAAACGGATGGCCGATTCCGTCGTCGTAGCGGCAGACGGCGATTCCGGACTGCCCGCGTCCCTCCAGCAGCCTGTGCACGTTCCCGGCCATGACCCCCGGCTGGTCCCCGAGCAACAGCACCACCACATCAGTGTCGGAATGAAGCACCGGCAGGGCGGCGGCTATCGACGATCCACAACCGGTGCCGAAGTCCGGGTTGACGGCAACATCGCAGCCTGCGGTGTCCACGCCCTTCAGCACCTCGTCGCTCGAGCCGCCCACCGCCAGCACCAGCTGGGCGAACCCGCAGGACCGTGCGGTGGCCAATACGGCGTCGAGCAGCACTCCGTCCCCGTAGGGAAGGAGTTGCTTGGGACGGCCCAGACGGCGGGATCCGCCCGCGGCCAGGACCAGCCCGGCAACCCGGTTCGTTCCGGTTCGACGGCGGGGTGTCATCGGGTCAGCGTCAGGGCCGGGGCCGTAATGGGGCCGGCCGTCAGCGGGAGGCGCCATAGCGTTCCGGATCTTTGCGGAATGCCTCGTAGCATCCACGGGAACAGAAGTAGATTGTGGTGCCGCCGTGCTCGAGGTGAAGCGTTGACTCGACAGCGGCCACGGTCATGCCGCACACAGGGTCAACGGCCGACGCCGGTGAGCTTTGGGTCGCCGATGGGCTTTGGTCAGGCGCAGGGCGCCGCCCCTTGGCCCGTTCGGCAATGAGCTGCGCGAGGATGGACACGGCGATCTCGCCCGGCGTGCGGGCACCAAGGTCCAGCCCTGCCGGGCTGAACACGCGGGAGCGCTGGGCGTCGTCCACATCCAGTGATGCCAGGACGGCGGCGCCCCGCACTTCGCTGGCAACCAGCGCGACGTAGGGCACCCCGGCACGCAGTGCGCCTTCCAGCGCCCCTTCTTCCTCCCTGCCGTGGGAGGCGACGATCAGGGCGGCGTCGTCGGGCCGGGGGTCGGCCGCCTGCCCGTCGGTCAGTTCCATCTGCAGGCCGACTCCGGCGCCGAGTGAAGCCAGGGCCTGGGCCACCGGGGTGGTGCCGACCACCAGGACCCGCGGCGCCGGGATGTGCGGCTCGAGGAAGATTTCCACCGTTCCTCCGCTGAGGCAGGGGTTTGACACCTCGACGGCGCCTTCCTCACTCCGGTGCGACGGCTCGCCGGGCACAACGCGGAGCAACAACGGCTCCTGGGCGGCGAGTGCCTTCAGGCTGTATTCCCGCACGGAGGCTTCGACGCAGTTTCCGCCCACGAAGCCATTCATTTCACCGGTGGACAGGATCAGGGCGGTGTCACCGGCGTGCGCACTCGTGGGCCGCTGCGCCCGGACCACCGTGGCACGGACGAACGGCTCCCGGCGGCTGATGAGTTCCGTTGCCCTTGCCGCTAGGGTTTCTGCCAGGGCCTGCATGTCAGATCGGTGGCCTTGGCCGGCCCTGCATGGCCTCCCAGACCCGGGCCGGCGTGCACGGCATGTCCATGTGGACCACACCGTAAGGTGCCAGGGCGTCGACGATCGCGTTCACGATGGCCGGGGGCGAGCCGACGGTGGCTGATTCTCCAATGCCCTTTGCTCCGATGGGGTGGTGCGGTGACGGCGTCACGGTAAATCCGGTCTCCCAGTCCGGTACCTCCATCGCCGTGGGGATCAGGTAGTCCATAAAGGAGCCGCCCAGGCAGTTGCCCGCCTCGTCGAATTCAATGATTTCCATAAGGGCCATGCCGACGCCGTCGGTCAGGCCGCCGTGTACCTGGCCTTCGATGATCATCGGGTTGATCCGGGTCCCGCAGTCATCCACCGCGATGAAGCGCCGCACCTTGACGTGGCCTGTTCCCGGATCGATGTCCACCACGCAGATGTACGCACCGAAGGGGAACGTCAGGTTCGGCGGGTCGTAGGTGACTTCGGCGTCGAGGTTGCCGTCGATTCCCTCGGGCAGCGTCATGGTGCCGTGGGCGGCCATGGCAATTTCCTCGATGGTCTTTCCAGCGCCGGGATCGCCCTTGACGAACCAGCGGCCTTTCTCCCACTCGAGGTCTTCGGGACGCGTTTCGAGCATGGCTGCGGCGATAAGCTTGGCTTTTTCGCGGACCTTCCGCGCGACGAGGGCCACTGCCCCGCCGCTGACCGGTGTCGACCGGCTCCCGTAGGTGCCCAGGCCGAAGGGCGTCTGGTCCGTGTCGCCGTGGACCACGTCAATGTTCTCCGGCGGGATGCCCAGCTCTTCCGCGACGATCTGCGCGAAGGTGGTCTCGTGGCCCTGTCCCTGGCTCTGGACGGAAAGCCGCACCACGGCCTTGCCCGTCGGGTGGACGCGCAGCTCGGCGCCATCGGCCATGCCCAGGCCCACAATATCGAAATGCTTGCGCGGGCCGGCTCCCACGACCTCGGTGAAGAACGCCACGCCGATGCCCATGAGTTCGCCGCGTTCGCGTTTTTCGGTCTGTTCGCGCCGGAGCTCCTCGTAACCGGCCATTTCCATGGACAGCCGCATGGCCTTTTCATAATTGCCTGAGTCATAGACCCAGCCGGTCTTGTTCGCGTAGGGGAACTGTTCGGGCTTGATGAAGTTCTTCAGCCGGAGTTCCGCCGGGTCCATGTCCAGCTTCCGGGCCAGGATGTCCACCATCCGCTCCACCAGGTAGACGGCCTCCGTCACCCGGAATGAGCACGCATAGGCAACGCCGCCCGGCGCCTTGTTGGTGTAGACGCCCCTGACCTTGCAGTACGCGGCCTTCAGGTCGTAGCTGCCAGTGAAAATCGAGAAGAAGCCGGCGGGGTTCTTGGTGGGCTGCGCGGTGGCGTTGAATGCGCCGTGATCGGCCAGCACGCTGGTCCGCAGCGCGAGGATCCTGCCGTCCTTCGTGGCGGCGATCTCGCCCTGCATGATGTAGTCCCGGGCGAACGACGTCGACATCAGGTTCTCCGAGCGGTCCTCCACCCACTTCACCGGCTTGCCAGTGACGATCGAACCGACGACGGCGAGGATGTAGCCGGGATAGATGCCCACTTTGTTGCCGAACCCGCCGCCGATGTCGGGGGAGACGATGCGGATCTTGTGTTCCGGGATGCCGGCCACAATCGCGAAGAGGGTCCGGTGCGCGTGCGGGGCCTGGGTCGTCTCATACAGCGTCAGCTTGCCGGAGACGGCATCAAAGTCCGCGACGGCGCCGCAGGTCTCCATGGGTGCCGGGTGAACCCTGGGATAGACGACCTCCTGTGCCACCACGACGTCGGCCGTGGCGAATATCGCCTCGGTTTCTGCCTCATCGCCAATCTCCCAGTCGAAAATCCGGTTGTCCGTCCGGCCTTCCAGATCATCCCGGATCAGGGGGGCGTCCGGGTCCAGGGCTTTGCGCGCATCGATGACCGGAGGCAGCAGGTCATATTCGACGTCGATCAGTTCCAAAGCGTCGCGGGCGGCGTAGCGGTCTTCCGCGACGACGAAAGCGACCTCCTGCCCCTGGAAGCGCACTTTGTCGGTAACGAGCACCGCCTGCACATCCGCTGAAAGCGTGGGCGCCCAGGCCAGGTTGAGCGCCAGCAGGTCCTTGCCGGTAATCACGGCGAGCACCTTCGGGTGGGCCAGCGCATTGGTGGTGTCGATCGAGACCAGCCGTGCGTGGGCAACCGGCGCGCGCAGGATGGCGCCGTGCAGCATGCCAGGCAGCACCATGTCGTCGATGTAGTGGCCCTGCCCACGGACGAACCGGGGGTCTTCCTTGCGCTGGATGCGCCCGTACCCGATCGGGCGGTCGGCGTCGCCGGCCGCCGGATTGCCGGGCCGATCGTGGATGACAGTCATGCCTTCACCTCTGCGTCTGCGACGTCCGGGATCACCGTGTCCGTGCCCTCGAGGACTTCGTCTGTTGCTGCAACGTCAGCGACCGCCCCTACCGGGTGGGCGGCAGCCCACTGGATGGACCGGACGATCGTGGCATATCCGGTGCATCGGCAGATCTGCCCGGAAATGGCCCTCCGGATTTCGATGTCATCCGGATGCGGGTTTTTGTCCAGCAAGGCACGGGCCGTGAGCATCATCCCGGGGGTGCAGAAGCCGCACTGCAGCCCGTGCTCCTCCATGAACCCCTGCTGAACCGGATCGAGAGTGCCCGCCGTGGCGAGTCCTTCGACGGTGCGGATATCGTGCCCGGCCGCCATTGCCGCGAGCACGGTGCACGACTTCACGGGCTGGCCGTCCATCAGGACCACGCACGTTCCGCAGTTGGTGGTATCGCACCCCCAGTGCGTGCCCGTGAGCCCCAGGACTTCGCGGATGTAGTGAACCAGCAGCACCCGCGGTTCGATGTCGGAGACTACTTCGCTTCCGTTGACGGTCATGCTGATCTGCATGGAGCTCAACCTTCCTGTGTTCCGGCAGCCCGGGCGCATGCCAGCCGCAGGACTCTGCGGGTGAGCTCGTCAGCCAGATGCCTTTTGTAATCGATCCCTCCGCGCTGGTCCGCGATGGGATCACACGCACTGGCTGACACCCGGCCGGCCTCGACGAACAGCTCCTCGCGGGGTTGCTGTCCCAGGAGCACGCCCTCGGCTTCAGCGACTGTTCCGTCGAGGCCCAACGCCGTCAGACCGATGGCGGCGGCATCGACGCTACCGTCATCGGCCAGCGAGATGGCCGCCCCGGCTGCTGCGACCGCCCAGTCGCCAACCCTGCGTTCCACCTTTTCGTAGGCGCTTCCCGAGTTCGGACGAACGGGGAACCGGACTTCGCACAGCAGTTCGTCTGGGGCCACCGCGGTTTCATAGGGTCCGCGGTGGAACTCCTTCATGCTGACGAGGCGTTCGCCGCCGGGACCGCGGATTACCGCCACAGCGCGCAGGACGTCGCAGACAGTGGAAAGGTCTTCCGCCGGGTCCGCCTGGCACAGGGAACCGCCAATGGTCCCGCGGTTGCGCACCACAGGATCCGCGATGACCGCTTCGGCGTCCGAAATGATCGGGAAGAGGCGGGCCGCTTCGGCTGATTCCAGGAGTGCCGTATGGCGCGTCAGTGCGCCCACCCGCAGCTGATCCCCGTCGAGAAGGATGAAGTCGAGTTCGAACAGGTCGTTGATGTCAATCAGCCATTCGGGCCGGGCCAGGCGGAGTTTCATCATGGGCAGCAGGCTGTGCCCGCCGGCGACCACCCGCGACTCGGGACCGTGGCGTGCAAGAAGTTCAATGGCATCGGCCACCGTGGTAGCCCGCACGTAGTCAAAAGGAGCCGGAATCTGCATGTGTCCCTACCTCACTCCATGGCGCTGCACACTGTAAGCGCCGATTTGAGGTCAGTCTTGCCCTGGCCCGAGCGGGGTGTCAATATCGTCATAAGCGAAGGGTTATGAAGCTGTGTCGATGACTTTGAGCCAGCTGCGGGCATTTGCGCTCGTGGCCAGACTGGGGTCGCTTCACGCTGCCGCCGCGGCCCTGGCCGTCAGCGAGCCGGCCGTCTCCTCGGCTTTGGCCGCGCTCCGGCGGGACCTCGGGGACCCCCTCTTCGTCAGGGCTGCCGGAGGCATTGCCCTGACGCCCGGAGGCCGGGCGCTGGCGGACTATGCCCAGGAAATCGTGGGTTTGGCCGACCAGGCCCGGTGGGAAGTTTCCCACGCAACCACCGACGCCGGGTTGCTGAGGATCGTGGCAACAGCCCCCTTCGCTGAACATGCGGCCGGACGGCTGCTTGACCTCTTCACCAAACGCGTCCCCGGAGCCTCCGTCGATGTCGTCGTCGAATCCGCCGCAGACATAGCGTCGCTGCTCCGTGACCGCGCCTACGACATAGCCCTCGGGGCCAGGCCCTCGCAGCCGGCAGGCGCAGGTGCCGACGTCGGGCTGGAGATGGTCCCCTTCCTGCGTTATCAGCGGGTCTTTGTGGTGGCGCGATCGCATCCCCTGGCAGGGCTGCACGGGCCGGTGCCACTGGCCCGGTTGCTGGACCGCCCGTGGTTCGCGGGCCCCTCCGGCATTCAGGCGGAGACGGATGAAGGGCGGTGGCTGTCGTCAATGGGCATGCAACCCGAAGTCATCCGGCTCAGCAGCGAAACCGATGCGCTCGCCGCGGTCAGGGCAGGGGAGGGCCTGACGCTCGCCGTCGGGCACATCGTGCGGGCGGACCTCCAGGCCGGAGTGCTGGTGCGCGTGCCTGTGGTCGGAACTCCGGTATCAGGTCTGTGGTGGGCAAGCACACTGGACCATGGCCGGACCACCTCCAAGGCAAAGGCGCTGCAGCGCTTCGTCACCACCTCGGATGCAACAGCCGCCATGATTGCCCCGGGCGGTTCCAGGGGGCTTGAACGACGGGGCTCCAAGGTTCACGTTGCCCTCTGGAGTTGAGGCTGGCGGCCACCGCCGCCCTATGCAGTTCCGCAGGTCTGGGGCAACATATGAAGTGTTCCAAGCCCGGGCCGCCGCCGGATCCACGGGTGGTCCGGGTATCGACCGGTACGAGAGGACACACCTGACGATGACCACGACACTCAATCCCTACCTCGGCTTCCGGGACAACGCGCGGGAGGCCATGAACTTTTACCAGTCCGTATTCGGAGGCGAACTGGCGCTGAGCACCTTTGGCGAGTTCCACGCCAGCGAGGACCCATCCGAGCAGGACAAGATCATGCACGGCATGCTCACCGCCGGATCCGGCATGGTGCTGATGGGGGCCGATACGCCCAACGGCATGAGCTACACCCCTGGCGACAACTACTCCGTTTCCCTCAGCGGCGAGGACGACGCCGAACTCCGCGGGTACTGGGAGAAGCTGTCCGACGGCGGCACCGTGACGGTACCGCTCGAAAAGGCGCCGTGGGGCGACACGTTCGGCATGTGTACGGACAAGTTCGGTGTCGCCTGGCTCGTGAACATCGCAGGCGCCCAGCAGGGCGGTCCCCAGCAGTAAGTTCCCGGCGTAACGGACGGAAGACCGTTCGGCGCCTACTTCCGGGCCACGAAGTAGGCGTTGAACGGATCCTCTTCGAGTTCCTTCACATCAACGGAGCCGAAGCCCCAAGCTCCAGGTCGGTGGTGGTTCCAGCGTGCCGCCGGGTTCGGCTTACCCGAAAGGCGGTGGAGCGCGCGGGCAGCCATGACTTTCGGCCCTAGGGGGACTTCCCGAAGAGGCGGAAGCTAGGACGTACATCTCCTCAACGGGAACGCTGCCCGAAGGAAAGCTGCCCGAGGAAGCAGGGAGCATGACGAAACACCGACACCCGCAACTCCGGTTCCTCGGAGCCACAGACAGCGTGACCGGATCCAGGTACCTGATTGAGGCCGGCGGGAAGCGCATCCTCGTGGACTGCGGGCTGTTCCAGGGCTACAAGGTTCTCCGCGACCGCAACCGGATCCCCTTCCACGTTCAGCCACGCTCCATCGACGCCGTCCTGCTGACCCATGCGCACCTTGACCACACCGGTTACGTTCCCGCCCTGGTCCGGGATGGCTTCAGCGGGCCGGTGTATGCCACGGAAGGCACCACCGAACTGTGCACCCTGCTCCTGCCGGACAGCGGGCACCTGCAGGAAGAGGAAGCCAAATACGCCTACGAGCACGGATCGGCCAGGCACAACCCGCCGGTTCCGCTCTACACTGCTGCGGACGCGGTCCGGTCGCTCGACAGTTTCCGGGAACAGGGCTTCGACACTCCGCTGGATGTGGGAGGCGGCATCTCGGCGACGTTCCTGCCGGCCGGCCACATTCTGGGGGCCGCCCAGATCAGGCTCGACGTGGGCCAGCATTCCGTCCATTTCACCGGCGACCTGGGGCGCAACGATGATCCGTTGATGTTTCCGCCCCGCGGACTTGGCGCCACTGAGATTCTCGTTACCGAATCCACGTATGGAAACCGCAACCACTCGAGCCTGGATCCTGAACTGCAGCTGGGGGAGATCATCACCCGTGTGGCGAAGAAGAACGGCGTGATCATGATTGCCGCGTTCGCCGTCGGACGGGCGGAGACACTGATGCTGCATCTGTCCCGCCTCCGCGGCAAAAACGCGATTCCGGACATCCCGGTGTACCTGAACAGCCCTATGGCCATCGACGCGTCCGGGATGTACCAGCGCCACCCCAATGAACACCGGCTGAAGCAGCGGGAGTACGAGGACATGTACAAAGTGGCCAAGATGACCCGAACGGTGGACGATTCGAAGCTGCTCAACCTCCGCGGCGGGCCAATGGTGATAATTTCCGCCAGTGGAATGCTCACCGGAGGCAGGATCCTGCACCACATCGCCGAATACGGACCCGACCCGAAGAACGCAATCATCCTCAGCGGCTACCAGGCCGCCGGAACCCGCGGTGCCGCGCTCGCAGCCGGTGTGCGGCAACTCCGCATCTATGGAGAGGACGTTCGCATCCGCGCCGAAGTGATCCAGATGGAAAGCCTGTCCGCGCATGCGGACTCCGACGGGCTGATCGAGTGGATGAGGGCCGCCGAGCGGGAACCGCGGATGACTTACATCACCCATGGCGAACCGGAGGCGTCCGATGCGCTCCGGATCCGCATTAAGCGCGAACTCGGATGGCGGGTGCGCGTTCCGGAATACCTTGAAGGTATCTCGCTCGAGGACCCGACATGACCGACGGAAACCGTGCCGTCCTGAGCATGCTGGACGAAATCCGCACCCTGGCAAGGCCTCTCAGCGGAATCCGGGACCTTGACCGCCTGGTCCACCGGGCCGGTGCCGGACGCTTTGTGGCCATCGGCGAAGCATCCCACGGCACTCACGAGTACTACACCATGCGTGCCCGCCTGAGCATGCGCTTGATTGAAGAGCAGGGTTACGGCTGGATCGGAGTCGAAGGCGACTGGCCGGACTGCTGGCGGATCAACAGCTGGGTGCGGGGCCAAAGCGGGCAGGATACGGGCGTGCACACCATGCTCGCCGGGTTCGGGCGTTGGCCCACCTGGATGTGGGCAAACGAGGAAGTGGCAGGCTTCCTTGACTGGCTGCGCGGCTGGAACCTGGAACGTCCGACGGAGGAGCGGGTGGGCTTCTACGGCCTGGATGTCTACTCGCTGTGGGATTCCCTTCGGGAAATCATCGGCTGGCTTGAGGAAAACGAGCCCGACGCCGTTCCGGCTGCCATGCGGGCGTGGCAGTGTTTCCTTCCGCATCACGAGGACCCGCACGAATACGCCTGGAGCACCCGGCTGGTCCCCGAATCGTGCGAGGCTGACGTGGTTGCACTGCTCACTGAGGTGCGGAACCGGGCACTTGCACTGCGGGACCACGAACCGCGCGCCGAAAGCGACGAGGCGTTCGACGCGGTGCAGAACGCCGTGGTTGCCGCCAACGCCGAGCATTACTACCGGATCATGGTCCGGGGGAACCGCGAGTCCTGGAACATCCGGGACCGTCACATGGCGGACACAGTGGACCGGCTGAGTGAGCATCTGGGCCCTGCGTCCAAAGGGATCATCTGGGAGCACAACACCCATGTGGGCGATGCCCGGGCCACGGACATGGCGCGGGACGGGCTGGTGAACGTGGGCCAGTTGCTCCGCGAACGCCACGGTTCCGAAGGCGTGACCCTGGTGGGTTTCGGATCGCACCGGGGAACGGTGATGGCTGCGGACGCCTGGGGTTCCCCCGAACGGGTGCTTACCGTGCCGGAAGCCCGGACCGGCAGCCATGAAGACCTGCTGCACAGGGCCCTTGGCGCGCCGGCATTGTTGGAATTCGGCAGGGACAGGTCCGGGCCGTGGCTGTCAGCCTGGCTGGGTCACCGGGCAATCGGGGTTGTCTTCCGCCCGGACAGGGAATTCGGCAACTATGTTCCCACCCGGATGGGAGGGCGTTACGACGCCCTCATCTGGATGGAACAGACCTCGGCGCTTCGTCCGCTCCATCACGAGGCTCCGCCAAATGAGCCGGAGTTCGAAACGGAACCCACGGGCTTCTGAGCTGCCTACCAGTTCATGCCGTGCAGTCGGGCTCCGGCGCAGATGCACGTGGGCAAGTCCCGGGACGGTGCCCCCGGCGACAGATCCGGGTGCGGGGCTTAAGGCCCTAACTCCGGAGTTGCCCCTCGGAGCACACTGAAGGTGTCAGCGGCCTCCGGCGTGCTGATCCGAAAACGCGATGGAGAAGAGCAGGATTCAGAATGAGCAAACCAATCGTCGTCGGCATCAACGGCTCCACCGGAAGTGAGGCCGCAATGACGTGGTCGCTCCACCGGGCAGCCAGGCTCAAGCTTCCGATTATCGCCGTCCATGCGGTGGATGACCGATGGATGTCACCGGACTTCCAGTACCACGAACTGATCAGGGAATCAGGCATGGAGCTGCTGAGGCAGGTGCAGGAGGATGCCGCCAAGAAGGAACCCGACGTGGCCGTCGACGTGCAGTTGCGGCACGGCAGCGCCGGTGCCGCGCTAAAGGAGATGTCCAAAGACGCCGCCATGGTGGTCATCGGATCACACCACCGCCATTGGGCCGACGGAGGGCCCATGACGGACCGGGCGCTTCAGGTCGTCACAGCGTCGGACTGCCCGGTGGCGGTTATTCCGCAGGATCAGGGGCCGGAGGGCCGCGGCGTGGTGGTCGGTGTGGACGGCTCGGAGGAGTCCCTGCAGGCCGTAGCCTTCGCCGCGGCGGAAGCCGACCGCGAGGGGGACGAACTAACAGCCGTGTTGGCTTTCCGGCGCCCCGCCCGCTGGGTGCAGAGCGGGATGCCTGCCAGCGGCCTTGCGGAAGTCATTGAGGAAGAGGACAAGATCGTGCTCGCGGAATCGGTGGCAGGGCTGCGGGACAAGTACCCCGACCTGGTGGTGAACCAGCTGCTGGACAAGGACACAGATCCGGCCAAGGCCCTCGTGGAGGCCGCTGCGAACGCGCGCCTCCTGGTCATCGGCAGCCGCGGACGCGGGGGATTCAGCCGTCTTGTCCTTGGCTCCACGGCCCACGCGGTTCTGCTGCATGTTCCGTGCCCCACGGTGGTCACCAGGGTCCACAAGGTCAAGCACGAGGATTAGCGGGCCCACCCATACCCGCCGGGACGCTGCGGACATCCCAGCGTCCCGGGCCGGGGAAGCGGCTCCCCAATCCTATTGAGGCGGGCTGCAGGCGATGCGAGGATGGAAGCGTGCAGCCCCTCCTGGATTTCTTCGCCCACTATTGGTGGTTGGTGTTCCCGCTCAGCGGCATGACCGGGGGCTGGTTGCGTGCATTGTCGAAGGCAAGCGAGCGCCGGCACCAGCGCAAAGTGGAGCTGTACAAGCTCAAGCACCACGCCGTTCAGGCCGAACAGGCCACCACCGCGGAGGTCCAGCTGCTGATGGACACCCATGCCGACATCAACAAGCGCTGGCTGGACTACGAACTGGACGTCGGGAAACTCATCGACTACCCGGTGATGACCGATGTCCGCGAACCGCTTACGGTAGCCTTCCTGCGTGCCAAGCGCGAGGCCGACGGCTTGCGGCCTGTGGCGCCGGGGGACATCACCAGCAAGGTCCGAATGGATGAGTACCGGGCCGCGGTGAACAGTTTCCAGATCGCTTTCGACGTCGCCGAACGGGAGGCCAGGCGCATCAAGGACCGGAACTTTTCGGGACCGGAACGCGAACGCCTCGCCAAGGCACGGAAGCTGCTGAGGATCGCCGAGGATGAGGCAGCGACCCCGGCGGAACGGCAGACCGCCTACAGGCGGGCCCGCCGTGAGCTGGAAGGCCTGATCGTCCTGCCGGAGCCGACCATCGCTGCACTGGAGGCAAAGGTTGCACGGGTGCTCGCTGCCGGCGAGGCAACCGACATCCAGCGGCGCTGACGGCGCTGCACCCGTTCTGCACCGGGAGGAGGGGCGACGCCGTGATGAATGTCTCCCTGTATCTCGACGTGGACGGCGTGATCTGCCCTTTCGGGGCAACTGGCACCACGGACTGGGGGAGCAGGTGGCAGGTTTCCGCCGCCGGCCTGCTCGAGGTGGCCTATGCCGGGGAGCTCGTCGAGTCCCTGAACATGCTGTCCAGGAGACCCGGTCTCCGGTGTGTTTGGCTTACCAGCTGGGAGGAGATGGCGCCTGAATATCTCTGCCCGGCGATCGGCCTCGCGGGGCAGGAATGGCCCGTCCTTGCCAGTGATGGCCCGGGCGGCGGCGAAAGCTGGTGGAAACTCCAGGCCCTGCAGCGGGACATCGAGGCGTCAGCGCCGGACCGTGCGGTGTGGATTGATGACCAGCTCGACTATGAAGCGGAGGCCCGCGCCTGGGCATCCATCATTGGCACCCGCCTGCTGTTGATTTCCCCGCATCCCCGGCGGGGATTGTCCCGTGCTGAGCTGGACGCCGTGCGTGCTTTCCTTTGAGCGCATGGTGTTTTGTCCTCACGGCGTTGACGCGTACGATCGTTAGGGTTTCAAGCCCCTTCCGAACAACACCGTGTGAACTTCCAGAAAACATCTGGAACAATCCTGCGTGCGGCCGGGGCACGGGGAAAGTGGAACTGCTGACCGTCGACTCTGCAGATTGGGCAACAGGTGGAAATCACCTTCATGGTGGCGCTGGTAATAGCGCTGGCACTTTTTTTCGACTTCACCAACGGCTTTCATGACACCGCCAACGCAATGGCCACGCCTATTGCCACCGGTGCCATTAAACCCAAGACGGCAGTTGCCTTGGCGGCGGTCCTGAACCTGGTCGGAGCGTTCCTTTCCACGGAAGTGGCAAAGACAGTATCCGGCGGCATCATCAAGGAAGGGGCCGATGGCATCCAGATCACCCCGGACATCATCTTTGCCGGACTGATGGGCGCCATCCTCTGGAACATGATCACCTGGCTGAAAGGGCTCCCTTCCAGTTCGTCGCACGCCCTTTTTGGCGGCCTGATCGGCGCAGCGATCGCCGGAATCGGCATCCATTCGGTGAACTTCGATTCGCTTATGCAAAAGGTCATCCTCCCTGCCATCTTCGCTCCGGTAATCGCCGGCGGCGTGGCCTACATCTGCACCCGCCTGGCGTACGCGCTGACCTCCCGGCACGATCCGGAGACCGGCAGCAAGCTCACCCAGAAGCGCGGCGGCTTCCGCACCGGCCAGATCTTCACGTCCAGCCTGGTGGCACTGGCGCACGGAACCAATGATGCGCAAAAGACCATGGGCATCATCACCCTGGTGCTGATCGCTGCCGGAACGCAGCAGCCGGGATCCGGCCCGCAGTTCTGGGTGATCGCAGCCTGCGCGTTGGCCATCGCGATCGGCACCTATGCCGGCGGCTGGCGGATCATCCGCACCATGGGCTCGGGCCTCACGGACGTCAAACCGGCCCAGGGCTTCGCCGCGGAAAGCAGCACCGCCTCCGCCATCCTCGCTTCCTCACATCTGGGCTTCGCCCTGTCCACCACGCAGGTGGCCTCCGGATCCGTGATCGGGTCCGGCCTCGGCCGCAAGGGTACCTCGGTGCGCTGGGGCACAGCCGGCCGCATCGCCATCGGCTGGCTCTTTACGCTCCCCGCCGCCGGGATCGTGGGTGCCCTCACCGCCCTGTTGGTCAAGACCGGCGTCGTGGGTGTTTTGATCGCTGCCGTAGCCGGAACCAGCGCAGTCCTGTTTATGTTCGTCCAGTCCCGCAAATCCCACGTGGGCCACCACAATGCCGTGGAAGTCGAGGAGGCCGGACAGGCGGTCCGCTTCCGCAAGAAGAAGGCTATGGCCGCAAGCCGCGCCAACAAGTCGAAGGATGCCAAGTAAATGCACTGGTTGGAACTCATTCAGGTTGCCGGCGCCACGCTCATTGCCGCAGTGACGGTGGTTGTCCTGTACTCCGTCGGAGTCCGGTTCACGGCCATCGCCGGTGATCCCGAGCAGGCCACGCCCCGGTGGATGAAATCGCTGGCCTACGCCTGCTTCGGCCTGTGCGGCATCGCGGTGCTGTTTGGCCTCTACCTGATCATTCCGTACTTCAGCAAATAACTGCCGCTTCCACTCAGTGCGGACGCCCGGGGCCGCCGGTCCATTGAGGCGTTACGGCTGGAGTGCAAGGGGCTGCTCTGGCGGATATTGCCCATCGGGGGAATAGTTAACACTGTTTCAGCGTGTTTGGTCCGGCTCCGCCGCCGGCCGATGCCGGGAATTTTCCCGAAGGGTTCTATCCAGGCCGGTTCCCCTGCCGGGAACCGCAAGCAGGTGGGTCTGTCATGCACAGTCAAACCGGGGCGACTGCCCGAGCAGTAAGAACCGCGGCGGCCGGCTGCCTGCTGCTTCTCACCACTGGATGCTTCGCTCCGCCATCCCCGTCGCCTGCGGAGGGTACGACGACGTCGGCATCCCCCTCCGCCACGGAACCTTCGGGCACTGCCTCCACCAACGGAGAACCAACGGCTTCGCCGTTGCCGGGACCGGGCGATGGCCCGCCGCCAGAGGCCGCACCCGTCATCCGCTGGATCCCCATCGGCCCCGCCGCCCCCACCGACCCGCCGGAGGGGACGCTTTACGAACTCCTCCGCCAGAGGGACTGCGCAGGTTTGCTGGACTCCACCCTCAACACGGCCTTTCCTGCCGTGTGGACCGCTGCTGAGGCTACCTGCGTGGCGCTGGCCACAGACCTGACCCAGGACTGGCAGCGGGCACGGACTGCACTGGCCGGTGTCCCCAGCCTGCCGCCCGCAAGGTGCTGGGAAATCAAGGTCACGGAATCCCTGCAGCAGGCCGTGGACCTCCGGACCGCACACCAGGGGGTCCAACTCCTCGTGGATGCCGCAGGCGCAGGCGATGACTGCCCCCGCCGGCTGACAGGACTGACGGTCCTCGACGGGCCCGATGCCGGTGCGGCCGCTCCGACCGTCCCCGCGGGCGGGGGAACGCCGGTGCGGCTCGAGGGATTCTTCGTGAGCGTGGACAACGTTTTGGTGAACGGCAATCCGGTTGAATTCGAAGGCCCGCAGTTCGGCCCCTTCGTGTTTTACGCCCCGCCCGCAAACGGCATCGAGTCCGCGCGTGTGACGGTGGAGGCGACGCCTCCGGTGTCCGGTGAAGCCGTCCTGTTCTACGCTGGCCCGACGCCGCCCGGTCCCGCACCAACAGAGCCGACCACGACGGCGCCGCCGGGGCCGCCGGGAACCGGACTTCCGACGGTCGGGCCCCCGGCCGCCGAAGCCCCGCCGCTGCCGCCGTCATGAGCGCGGTCATGAGCAGTGAACCGGTGGGGGATCCCCGCTGGAAACGCGCCGTCGATATGCTGGCGGTCATCGGCCCGCCGTTGACCATTTCGACGGCCCTGCTGGTGTACTTCGGCTGGGCGCGGACGGATGCCCAGGCCAAGGCAATGGGGCTGGACGTAAGCCTCTTCGGGTACACCGTGCAGGATTTCGTCCTCAGGAGCATCCCGTCCCTGTTCATCCCGCTGGTCTGGCTGTTGATTCTTGCCGTCCTCTGGCTTGCCGTGGACCGGTTCCTGGCCGGACACATCACGGCCGGCCGCGTCGCCGGCATCCGGCGGCTTGCCGCAGTGATCCTGTTTGCCGGGGTGGCCTGTGCCGCGGCCATGTGGCTGGTGGTGATCCTCCAGCCGGAACGGACCGTGCTGTTCGTTCCCTACATCATGGCTGCGGGTGTGCTGCTGGCCGCGTGGGGCCTGAGCCTGTGGCGGCGTTCCACCGAAGGGCCCGGACGCAGCATCGCCGCGCTTTCCCGCGGATCCGAAAAGACGCTCATCTTCTGCCTGGTGAGCCTGCTGCTCTTCTGGGGCACCTCAGACTACGCCCAGGCGCTCGGCCGGGGACTGGCGGTGAGCTATGAGCAGCGGTCCATGCTCCTGCCCACCGCAGTTGTCTACAGCAAGGACCGGCTGGGTATCAGTGCGCCCAACGTGCGCGAACAGTCCAGCGGCGCGGCGGAGCATCCCGTGTACCAGTACACCGGCCTCCGGCTGCTCGTGGTCAGCGGCGGACGCATCTTCCTGCTCAATGAGGGCTGGACACTCCGGAGCGGCAAGGTCGTGGTGCTGCGTGACGATCCCGGCATGCGCGTGGAGTATGGGAACCCCGAGTCGAAATGACTAGGCTTGGCCCATGTCCAGTCTTCAGTACTTCGTGGCCTCGTCCCTTGACGGATTCATTGCCACGTCCGATGACAACCTGGCATGGCTCCTCGAGTTCGACGGATTCGAGGGCGGCCGGGAAAGTTACGAAGCGTTCATGGCCGATGTCGGCTGCATTGTGATGGGCGGGGAAACCTACGCCTGGCTGATGGAGCACGAGCCCGGCAACTGGCCCTATCCTGACACCCCGTGCTGGGTCTTTACGCACCACGAACACTCCGCGCCGCGGGGAGCCAACATCACCTTTGTGCGGGGCGACGTCCGCGAGTTCATGGATGACTTCACCGCGGAGGCGGGGGCGGGGAACGTCTGGCTGGTGGGCGGCGGAGAGCTCGCGGCCCAGTTCGCCGAGGCCGGCCTGTTGGACGAAATCATCATTTCCATCATCCCGGTGGTGCTCGGTGCCGGTAAGCCCGTGCTGCCCGTCAAGGACGGGCCCCTGCGACCGATGGAGCTGGTGGCGTCCAAGGCCATGGGCAGGGGAATCGTGGAGCTGCGGTACCGGCTCGGCGGCGCGCCGTCGCAGGGTGCAGCGTCCCATGGCGCAGCGTCAGGCTGAGCCCTCGCCGTCAGGACGCCGTCCTGACGGGACTGTCGGGGTCAGATGTCGCGGATCAGGTTGGTGATGCGGGCGGTGGACAGCCGGCGGCCCTTTTCATCCGTCATCACGATTTCGTGGGTGGTCAGGGTCCTGCCCAGGTGGATGGCCGTGCAGGTTCCGGTCACCGTGCCGCCGGCGATGGCGCGGTGATGCGTCGCTCCCACCTCGATACCGAGCGCCTGCCGTGCCGGGCCGGCGTGCATCCCGGCGGCGAATGAGCCGAGCGTTTCGGCCAGCACCACATGGGCGCCGCCGTGCAGTATCCCGGCCACCTGCGTGTTGCCTTCGACCGGCATGGTGGCAACGGTGCGCTCCGGGCTCATTTCGAGGAAGTGGATGCCCATCTTCACCACCAGCGCGCCGACACCGTACTCACCGAGCCATCCATGCAGTTCTTCCGGGATGCCGGCGGCCATCAGTTCGTCCGCGAACTGGCCGGGCGTGAAATTGTCCATCATGGGAACTAGGCTGGCACCTGTGAGCGAAACTACCAAACCGGCCCTTGCCCCCCTTTCTGCAGACACTGCAGCAGACATCCTCCCGGCTCCTGACTCCGAATCAGTGACTGCGGCCAAGCCCGCCCGGAAAACCACACGTACCGCGGAGCCGGTTTCCGCCACCGAGGCTCCCGTGATCCCCATCACGGACCAGCCGCGACTCCTTGTCCTGGATGGACACTCCATGGCGTTCCGCGCCTTCTTCGCTCTGCCGGCGGACAAGTTCTCCACCGCGAACGGGCAGCACACCAACGCGATCCATGGATTCACGTCCATGCTCATCAACCTGATCAAGGAACAGAAGCCCACCCACGTTGCCGTGGCGTTCGATGTGTCGGATGAAACCACCCACCGCAAGGCCGAGTACAGCGACTACAAGGGCGGCCGGAACGAAACGCCCCGGGAGATGAGCGGCCAGATCGACCTCATCGACAAGGTCATGCAGGCATGGGGCATCAAGACCATCAAAATGCCCGGCTATGAAGCTGACGACATCCTGGCAACGCTCGCCGCCATGGGGGAGAAGGCCGGCTATGAGGTGCTCCTCGTAACCGGTGACCGTGACGCCTTCCAGCTCATCACCGACAACGTGTTTGTGCTGTACCCCCGCAAGGGCGTCAGCGACATTCCCCGGTTGGACGCCGCAGCCATCCAGGAGAAGTACTTTGTCACGCCGCCGCAGTACTCGGACCTCGCCGCCCTGGTGGGGGAAACCGCGGACAACCTCCCCGGCGTTCCCGGGGTCGGCCCGAAAACCGCCGCAAAGTGGATCAACCTCTACGGCGGGCTGGAGGGGGTCCTGGAGCACCTCGACGCGATCGGCGGGAAGGTGGGGGACTCGCTGCGTGAGAACGTTGAGGACGTCAAGCGCAACCGGCGGCTGAACAGGCTCCACACGGACCTGGACCTCCCGGTAACGCTGGACGAACTCGCGGAACCGCGGCCGGACGAGGCCGCCCTGGAGCAGCTGTTCGACGACCTTGAATTTAAGACCATCCGTACCCGGCTGTTTGCCCTTTACAGCAGCGAGGACGTGGAATCCGCGGAGCGGGAGAGCATCGACACGCCGGATTATGTGATCCCCGCGGACGCTGCCGAGCTGGGCGCCTTCCTGGCGGCGGGGGCCGGCAAGAGGTCGGCAGTCGCCGTCGACCTGGTGCCCGGCCGGATCGGCGAAGACGCCGCTGCACTGGCCATTGTCCGTGACGACGCCGCCGTGTACATCGACCTCGCAGCGCAGGACGCCGCAGCCGAAAACGTCCTGGCGGATTGGCTGCGGGATGGGGAAGCACCGAAGGTGATGCACGGCTATAAGGCAGCCCTCAAGGCCCTGTCCAGCCGTGGCCTGGGCCTGGAAGGGGTGGTGGATGACACCTCAATCTCCGGGTACCTCATCCAGCCGGACCGCCGCACGTACGAGCTCGCTGAGCTGGCCCAGCACCACCTCAACATCAGCATCTCGCCCGAGACCGCCAAGGCAGGCCAGCTTGAGCTGTCGTTCGACGGCGACGACGCCGCGGCTGCCGGCGAACTGGTCCGGGTGGCTGCCGTGGTCCAGACCCTGAGCCGGTACTTCGAATCGGAACTGAGGGAACGCAAGGCCGCGGACCTGCTGACCACCCTGGAGCTGCCCGTCAGTCGGGTTCTCGCCGACATGGAACTCGCGGGGATCGCCATCGACATGCCGCGCATGGACGACCAGCTGGCGGACCTCGCCAAGGTGATCGACAACGCCCAGGAGCTTGCCTTCGCGGCGATCGGCCACGAGGTCAACCTGGGATCGCCCAAACAGCTGCAGACCGTCCTGTTCGACGAACTCCAGTTGCCGAAGACCAAGAAAATCAAGTCCGGCTACACCACCGACGCCGCGTCACTCAAGAACCTGCTGGAAAAGACCGGGCACGAATTCCTGGTCCAGCTGATGGCGCACCGCGAGTCCTCGAAGCTGCGCCAGATGTTGGAAACGCTCAAGAAGTCCGTCACGGAAGACGGCCGGATCCACACCACGTACGCGCAGAACGTCGCGGCCACGGGCCGGATCTCCTCCAACAACCCCAACCTGCAGAACATCCCCATCCGCAGCGAGGAAGGCCGGCGCGTCCGCGGCATCTTTGTGGTCAGCGATGGCTATGACTGCCTGCTTTCCGCGGACTACTCGCAGATCGAAATGCGCATTATGGCCCACCTCTCGGGGGACGCGGGCCTGATCCAGGCGTACAAGGACGGCGAAGACCTGCACCGGTTCGTGGGCTCCAACATCTTCCATGTGCCCACCGACCAGGTGACCAGCGCCATGCGCTCCAAGGTCAAGGCCATGTCCTACGGCCTCGCTTATGGCCTCACCTCGTTCGGTCTCTCCAAGCAACTGGAGATTTCCGTTGACGAGGCACGGACCCTCATGAAGGAATACTTCGACCGGTTCGGCGCTGTCCGCGACTACCTCCGGGGTGTGGTGGACCAGGCCCGGATCGACGGCTACACCGCCACCATCGAGGGGCGCCGCCGGTACCTCCCGGACCTCACCAGCACGGACCGCCAGCTGCGCGAGAACGCGGAACGCATTGCGCTGAACTCACCCATCCAAGGCTCGGCGGCGGACATCATCAAGCGAGCCATGCTGGGCGTGCACGCCGAACTGGCGGCTCAGGGCCTGAAGTCGCGGATGCTCCTGCAGGTCCACGACGAACTGGTCCTTGAAGTCGCGGCAGGGGAGCGCCCGGCCGTGGAGAAACTCGTCACCGAACAGATGGCAGCCGCCGCGGACCTGAGCGTTCCGCTGGATGTCCAGATCGGCGTCGGTCCCAGCTGGTACGACGCCGGCCACTAGGGTTAGTGGGTCCTGCGTCCGGTGCCGGCGCGCCAGCGGCGTGCCGGTACCGGACCGGCGGCAGTATTGGCTAGGCTCGGCACTGTGCCTAATTTGAGTGCGGACTATGAAATCCGGCGGTTTGAGCCGGCAGCCAAAGACGATCCTGCATACCCGCAGTCGGTTGCATGGATGCGGGCCGTGGCCTTCGGCTTCCACGATGCCCGCCGTTCCGATGAGCGGGTGGACAAAGGCATCGAGATGCAGCGGGCCGACGGGCGCGTGATGACCGGCGTCTACCAAACGGGATCTGTCGCAGGCCATTCGTTGGGCGCCGACGTGCCTGTCGCCACTTTCGGAACCTTGGTGAAGAGCCTGAACATCGGCTTTGGCAGGCTGCTGCCCACCCGGCTGGTCACCGCGGTGACCGTCCGGACTTCCCACCGCCGCCGCGGGCTGCTGCGCCGCATGATGGTCGAAGACCTGGCGCTTGCCCGCCAGGACGGTCTGGCAATGGCCGCGCTCACGGCCTCCGAGGCGTCGATCTATGGCCGGTTCGGATTTGGCGTGGCAACCTCCGAGCAATCCATCAAAGTGGACACCACCACAAGGTTCAAGCTGAACCACATTCCTGTGGGAAGCGTCGAAGTGGCCGACCCCAAAGTCCTCCTGGACCTGGCCCCGGTGGTTTTTGACCAGAAGCACCGCGTCACGCCCGGGTCAATCGACCGCCATGAGTTCTACCGGGAGTTCATTTCGGGATCCATCAGCCGGGACGGCGGCGAGGACCCGAAAGTGAAGGTCGCGCTGCACTACGGGCCCGACGGCGGGGTGGACGGCTACGTCTCGTATAAGTTTTCCGGCTGGTCCAGCAAGCCCTACACCATGGAAGTGCTTGACCTGGTGGCGGCGACCGGTCCGGCGTACCTGGAACTGTGGCAGTACCTTGGGGCCATTGACCTGGTTGAACAGGTTTCCTGCGAGGAAGCCCCTGTTGACGACGCGCTCAGCTGGGCGCTCGAGGACGCCCGCTGTGTCGAGGCCTCGGCTGCCCGGGATATGCTCTGGCTGCGGATCCTGGATGTGAAGCGGGCACTGGAAGCCCGCCACTACCCGGCCGACGGACGGCTTGTGCTGAAAGTTGCCGATTCGCTAGGCCTGACGGACGGCACGTTCGCCCTCGACGTGAGCGGAGGATCCGCCGTGGTCACGGACGCGGGCGCCAGCCCTGCGGACCTTGAATTGGATGTGGCGGCACTGTCCTCGATGTACTTGGGTGGTGTGCATCCGGTGACGTTGGTTGACTCGGGACGCATCCTCGAGCGCACGCCTGACGCAGCCTTCCGCGCCGCCCTGATGTTCGCCGTCGAGCGCGTGCCCCACTGCCTGACGCATTTCTGAGCCGTTTCGGGCCCTCAGTCCGGCCCCGGCCGCTTTGACCGGCGTTGGAGGGTACGACTAGAATAAACGGGCGTGTACTACGTGCACGTATCTAGAATCCACAAAATCAGGATGAACCTGGCAGGTCCATGTGGTCTGCCATCACCCGTGCCCCCGTCCATACGGGTGTGCGGCGGTCCGCCTGACCGACTAACTATCCACAACGGAGCCCCTACTACATGACCATCACCTCCACCGAGAAGCCCGGTACCCCCGTAGTCGCGATTAACGACATCGGTACCGCTGAGGACTTCCTCGCAGCAGTCGACGCCACCATCAAGTACTTCAACGACGGAGACCTCGTCGAAGGTACCGTCGTCAAGGTCGACCGCGACGAAGTTCTGCTCGACATCGGTTACAAGACCGAAGGTGTCATCCCCTCCCGCGAGCTGTCCATCAAGCACGACGTTGATCCCGGAGACGTCGTCTCCGTTGGCGATCAGGTCGAAGCCCTGGTGCTCACCAAGGAAGACAAAGAAGGCCGCCTGATCCTCTCCAAGAAGCGTGCTCAGTACGAGCGCGCCTGGGGCGACATCGAGAAGGTCAAGGAAGAAGACGGTGTCGTTACCGGTACCGTCATCGAGGTTGTCAAGGGTGGTCTTATCCTCGACATCGGTCTGCGCGGCTTCCTGCCCGCATCCCTCGTCGAGATGCGCCGTGTGCGCGACCTTGCTCCGTACATCGGTCAGCAGATCGAAGCCAAGATCATCGAGCTGGACAAGAACCGCAACAACGTTGTGCTGTCCCGCCGTGCATGGCTCGAGCAGACCCAGTCCGAGGTCCGCTCCACGTTCCTCAACAAGCTGGAAAAGGGCCAGGTTCGTCCCGGCGTCGTTTCCTCCATCGTCAACTTCGGTGCCTTCGTGGACCTGGGCGGCGTAGACGGCCTGGTTCACGTTTCCGAGCTGTCCTGGAAGCACATCGACCACCCGTCCGAGGTTGTCGAAGTTGGCCAGGAAGTCACCGTCGAGGTTCTCGAAGTCGACCTGGACCGCGAGCGTGTTTCCCTGTCGCTCAAGGCTACGCAGGAAGATCCGTGGCAGACCTTCGCCCGCACCCACGCCCTCGGGCAGGTTGTTCCGGGTAAGGTCACCAAGCTCGTTCCGTTCGGTGCGTTCGTACGCGTCGAAGACGGCATCGAAGGCCTCGTTCACATCTCCGAACTGGCAGTCCGCCACGTGGAGCTGGCTGAGCAGGTTGTCTCCGTTGGTGACGAGCTGTTCGTCAAGGTCATCGACATCGACCTCGAGCGCCGCCGCATCTCCCTCTCCCTCAAGCAGGCTAACGAGGGCGTTGACGCCGACAGCACCGAATTCGATCCGGCTCTCTACGGCATGGCCGCTGAGTACGACGAAGAGGGCAACTACAAGTACCCGGAGGGCTTCGACCCGGAGTCCAACGAGTGGCTTGAAGGCTACGAGAACCAGCGTGCAGCCTGGGAGCAGCAGTACGCTGACGCCCAGACCCGCTGGGAAGCACACAAGAAGCAGGTTGCCCAGCACGCTGCCGACGACGCTGCAGCTGCAACGTCCGGTGACAGCGATTCCGGCACCACCAGCTACTCCTCCGAGCCGGCTGCAGCCGAGACTGGTGCAGGCACGCTTGCTTCGGACGAGGCTCTTGCAGCACTGCGCGAGAAGCTGACCGGCAACTAATTGCCCCGTTGTCCCTGAGGGTGCATTCCCCCAAGGGCCCAGGCAGTTAGCTCGCTGAAGGTGGCCGTCCCCGAAAGGGGGCGGCCACCTTTTTTGTTCACTTCAGCAGCCGGTCGGTTGTTGGGTCGGGACTTCCGTCGAAGTACCGGTCCAGGACCTCCTGGAACGCGGGCTCCTTCGGAGCGGCGCGCAGGAAAAGCGTCATGGATGACCTCAGCTTCTGCGCGTCGATGCCGCCGAATATCCGCACCGCGCTGAGTCCGGTGTGGGCGGCAACAGCGTTGGCGCTCTCCACCAGCCGCGGACCGAGTAGAGGGTGCCGCAGGTAGGCCTGAGCTTCCCCCAGTGACGTGATGGCGTATTTCCTGGACGTGGGACTCTGTCCCAGGCCAGCGACCTGGGGAAAGACGAACCACATCCAATGGGACTGCTTCTCCCCGTTGCGGAGCTCCTCCAGGGCCCGCTGGTATGTCCGACCGGCCTCCTGGGCCGACACGAACCGCTCAAGGTCGAAAGGATCTTCCATCGGCTTCCTCCGCATCTCAGCTGGACATGTCCATCCAACCACCGGCCCCGCCTCCTGACGAGGCCCTTACCGGCGTGCTGCAGCAGATCGCTTAGAGTGTGGTCCATGGAAGCCCTGCAACCGCCAGTGCTGGAAGCGCTGCCTTTCAGGCTCCGGCCGTGGAGCCCGGCTGACGTTCCGGTGGTCATGGAGGCGTCAGGCGATCCGCTCATCCCGCTGATCACCACGGTCCCCTCCAGCAACCGGGTATCCACCGGCTGGAGCTGCACGTGGAACCGTGGAACGAGGCATCCTGGCGAGCCGCGGAGCGGAGCGGCTTCGCCCGGGAGGGCTTGCTTCGGAGCTGGCAGGATGCCTGCAGTGACGTCGAGCAGCTGCACGCGGCGCGACCGTAAGGTGTGGTCAGTGGGCGACATCAATCCACTCCGTCTTCCCCGGCACGAGGACAGCGCTTCCTGCCGTCATGGCAGCGAGCCGTTCGGCTGCCCGGGCAAGTTCATCAGCCTGGTCCGCCAGGGCTATCCGTAGGAGAGTGTTTTGCGCCCCGTAACCGGTTTCCGCCATCACGTAGCCGGCTGCACGGAGGTCGTTTTCCAGCCTTCCGGCCGCCGAATGCGGCACCTCAACGGAGCAGATCCGCAGCCGGCTGCGCCGGACCAGCGGGGCGAGGTCCAGCGCGGAGGACACCGATTCCGAATACGCACGCACCAGTCCGCCGGCTCCGAGGAGGATCCCGCCGAAATAGCGGACGACGACGGCGCTGATGTCGCTGAGGTCCGTCACCCCGGGCGTTGTCTCCCGCCGGATGAGTGCTTCCAGCATCGGGATGCCTGCGGTTCCGGACGGTTCGCCATCGTCGCTGGAACGCTGGATGTCACGGTCCGGACCCAGGATGAAGGCTGAGCAGTGGTGCCGGGCGTCGTGGAATTCCTTGCGCAGTCCGGCCACCAGCGCCCTCGCGCCGTCCTCGTCCCCGGTACGCCGGATCACGGTGATGAACCGTGACCGCTTGACCTCCAGCTCGTGGCGGAAGTCCGGCCCGGCGGCAAGGGTGGTGTAGGCAGTGACCCTGCTTTCTTGCTCTTGCACCGCCCAAGTCTAGTCCGGGCATGGGCCCACGCCGTCAGGGTTCCTCCTGGGCGAGCGAAGCGAGGTCAGTGGGGCAGGGTACTAGTCTGGTGGGGTGCTGAAGATCGGGTTGACGGGCGGCATCGCCTCGGGGAAGTCAGTTGTCGCATCGCGTTTGCGGGAGTTGGGGGCTGTGCTGGTCGATGCCGACGCACTCGCCCGTGAAGTCGTGGAGCCGGGCACCGCCGGCCTTGCGCAGGTGGTGGAGGCCTTCGGGGAGGAAATGCTGGGAGCCGACGGCGGGCTCGACCGGGCGAAGCTTGGCGCCCTGGTGTTCGGCGACCCCGACAGGCTCACGGCCCTCAACGGCATCGTTCATCCCCTCGTCCGGGAGCGGGCGGCGGCGGTGATCGCCGCCGCCCCCGTTGGCGCCGTCGTCGTCCAGGACATTCCACTGCTGGTGGAAACCGGCCAGGGCAGCAGTTTTCACCTGGTGCTGGTGGTGGACGCCCCGGACGATGTGCGGGTGCAGCGCATGGTGCAGCACCGGAAGATGACCGAAGAGCAGGCTCTGTCCAGGATGGCGGCACAGGCTGCGCGGGACGTCCGCCTCGCCGCGGCGGACGTGGTGCTGGACAACTCCGGCACCGTGCAGGAACTGAGGGAGTCGGTGGACGCCCTGTGGAGGCGCCGGCTGGCACCCTATGCGAATAACATCAGCCATGAACGGGCGGCACCCCGCAAGGGCGGGCCCGTACTGGTCCCTGCCGACCCGACGTGGGAGGCCCAGGCAGCCCGGCTGGCCGCCCGCCTTGAGGCGGCGGCCCCGGCAGGCATCCTTGCCGTGGACCACATCGGATCCACCGCCGTTCCGGGACTCGATGCCAAGGACATCATCGACCTCCAACTGATTGTTGCGGACCTGGCGATGGCGGACCGGATCGCGCCGCTGCTGGCCGCAGCCGGGTACCCGCTGTGGCCCGGTGTGCTCGCGGACAATCCGAAACCCTCGCACCCCGACCCGGCCGACTGGGCCAAGCGCCTGCACGCGAACGCCGACCCAGGCCGGCCGGTGAACCTGCACGTCCGGCCCGCGGGATCACCCGGGTGTCGGTTCGCCCTGTGCTTCCGGGACTGGCTGCGCGATGACGCGGAAGCGCGGAGAGACTATCTCGCGGAGAAGCGCAGGGTCGCCGCCCTCCACAGCGTGGACAAGTCGACGGCGGGCTACGCCGCGGACAAGGAGGCGTGGTTCACCGAGTATGCCGCCGTCCGGATGGATGCATGGGTGCAGCGGACCGGCTGGCGCCCTCCGCCCTATGCGGCAGTCACTGCCGCCGGAACTGACGCCGGAACTGCCGCCGGAACTGACGCCGGAACTGCTGCCGAAAGTGCCGCCGGTACCGCCCAAAGCTGAATGGGGCCACGATGTCAGTGCCCGGCGGTAGATTATATTCATGAGCCTTGCCCAGGAAATCAACCGTGTCGTGGCGCCCTTCGAGGTCATCAGCGAGTTCAAGCCGGCCGGCGACCAGCCGGCCGCCATCGCCGATCTGACTGAACGGATCAAGAATGGTGAAAAGGACGTAGTCCTGCTCGGAGCCACCGGTACAGGAAAAAGCGCCACCACCGCCTGGCTGATTGAACAGATCCAGCGGCCCACCCTGGTGATGGTGCAGAACAAGACCCTGGCCGCGCAGCTGGCCAACGAGTTCCGCGAACTGCTGCCCAACAACGCGGTGGAGTACTTCGTGTCGTACTACGACTACTACCAGCCCGAGGCATACGTTGCGCAGACTGACACCTTCATCGAGAAGGACTCCTCCATCAACGAGGAAGTCGAACGGCTCCGCCACTCCGCCACCAACGCCCTGCTGACCCGCCGCGACGTCATCGTCGTTGCCACGGTGTCCTGCATCTACGGCCTGGGCACGCCGGAGGAATACATTGCCGGCATGGTCACCCTCCGTAAGGGGGCGGAGATGAACCGCGACGATCTCCTCCGGAAATTCGTCGCCATGCAGTACGCGCGCAACGACATGGACTTCCACCGCGGCACATTCCGGGTCCGCGGCGACACCGTGGAAATCATCCCGATGTATGAGGAACTGGCCATCCGGATCGAATTTTTCGGGGATGAGATCGAGAACATCCATACCCTGCACCCGCTGACCGGCGAGGTGATCCGGGACGAAGAGGAAATGTATGTCTTCCCCGCCTCGCACTATGTGGCCGGGCCCGAGCGGATGGCCCGGGCCATCAAGCGGATCGAGGACGAACTCGCCGAACGGCTCCAGGTGCTGGAAAGCCAGAACAAACTCGTGGAGGCCCAGCGGCTCCGGATGCGCACCACCTACGACCTTGAGATGATGCAGCAGATGGGCTTCTGCAACGGCATCGAAAACTACTCGTCGCACATTGACGGACGCGCCCGCGGAACCGCCCCGCACTGCCTCATCGACTACTTCCCGGACGACTTCCTGCTCGTCATCGACGAATCCCACGTCACCGTGCCGCAGATCGGCGCCATGTACGAGGGCGACATGTCCCGCAAGCGGAATCTCGTGGATTTCGGCTTCCGCCTGCCCTCGGCCATGGATAACCGACCTCTCAAATGGGATGAATTCCTTGAGCGCGTGGGCCAGACCGTCTACCTGTCCGCCACTCCCGGCAAATACGAACTCGGCAAGGCGGACGGCTTCGTGCAGCAGATCATCCGTCCCACCGGCCTGATCGATCCCGAGATCGTGGTCAAACCCACCAAGGGCCAGATCGATGACCTGCTGGGCGAGATCCGCACCCGGACAGCGAAGAACGAACGCATCCTGGTCACCACCCTCACCAAGAGGATGGCCGAGGACCTCACCGACTATTTGCTGGGCCACGGCGTCAAAGTGGAGTACCTGCACTCGGACGTGGACACCCTCCGCCGCGTGGAACTGCTTCGTGAACTGCGGATGGGCACCTTCGACGTCCTGGTGGGCATCAACCTGCTCCGCGAAGGCCTCGACCTGCCGGAGGTGTCCCTGGTCAGCATCCTGGATGCGGACAAGGAGGGCTTCCTCCGTTCGTCCACCTCGCTGATCCAGACCATCGGCCGCGCCGCCCGTAACGTCTCCGGGCAGGTTCACATGTACGCGGACCGCATCACCGACTCAATGGCGCACGCCATCGACGAAACAAACAGGCGCCGCGCAATTCAGGTGGCGTACAACACGGAGAACGGTGTCGACCCGCAGCCCCTGCGGAAGAAGATCGCGGACATTACGGACCAGTTGGCCAAGGAGGACGCGGACACCCGCGAACTGCTCGCCACGGCGGGAAAGACGCGCGGCAAGGGCAAGGGCGCGTCCACCGTGCGGGCGGACGGCCTTGCGGCCGCACCGGCGGAGGACCTCGTGGGCCTCATCGAACAACTGACCGAACAAATGCACGCCGCAGCCGGCGAACTGCAGTTTGAACTGGCTGCCCGGCTGCGCGACGAAGTGGGAGACCTGAAGAAGGAACTGCGCCAGATGCAGGCTGCTGGCCACGCCTAAGGTAAGGTTGATGTCACGTAGGGGAGTATCCCAAGCGCTACGATCGTCAACACGCACGGCACTGATGCCGTGCCGGGCGTAGCGGGCTGCCAATTCAGCACAAAGTGCACAGGCTGGCCGGAGAGACTTACACCACTGTTCCGTACCCTGCGAAAGGCCATCCTGTGCTCGATTTGCCCGTGTGGTTCGAGATCGGCTCCTTTGTCGTCCTCGGCCTGATCCTCGCCATCGACCTTCTTCTGGTTATCCGGCGTCCCCACGAACCTTCCATGAAGGAAGCCGGCCTGTGGGTGGCGTTCTACGTCACTCTGGCCCTGGTGTTCGCCGGCGCGATGTTCGCGTTCACCGGCCCGGAGTTCGGCGGGCAGTTCGTTGCCGGCTGGGTGACGGAATACAGCCTGAGCATCGACAACCTGTTTGTCTTCATCATCATCATGGCGCGCTTCTCGGTGCCCCGTAAGTATCAGCAGGAAGTGCTGATGGTGGGCATCATCATCGCGCTGATCCTGCGCGGCATCTTCATCCTGCTCGGCGCCATCGTGATCGAGCAGTTCAGCTGGGTCTTCTACATCTTCGGCGCCTTCCTGCTCTGGACCGCCTGGAAGCAGGCCCAGGACGAGGGCGAAGACGAAGAGGACAAGGAAAACCCGCTGATCGCCAAGCTCCGCAAGGTGATCCCCATGTCGGAGAAGTTCGACGGCGGCAAGCTGCGCACCGTGGTGGACGGCAAGAAGGTCTTCACCCCGATGCTGATCGTCTTCGTCACCATCGGCCTGACCGACCTGCTCTTCGCCGTTGACTCCATTCCGGCGATCTTCGGCCTGACGCAGAGCCCGTTCATTGTCTTCACGGCGAACCTTTTCGCCCTCATGGGCCTGCGCCAGCTGTACTTCCTGCTGGGCGGGCTGATGAACCGCCTGATCTACCTGAAGCACGCACTGTCCTTCATCCTGGCGTTCATTGGCGTCAAGCTGGTACTCCACGCAATGCACGTCAACGAGCTCCCGTTCATCAACGGCGGCCACCACATCGAATGGGCTCCCGAGATCCCCACGTTCGTGTCCCTGGCTGTCATCGTGGGCACCATCATCGTCGCCGTCATCGCCAGCCTGCTGAGCTCGAAAGCGGCCCAGGCGAAGGTGGATGCCCGTCTCGAAGAGGACTCACGCAAGAGCATGAGCGAAGCGGAGTAGGCACCCCACCGCTTCAAGCACGCTCCAGACAACCCCGGCCACATCGTTGGCCGGGGTTGTCTGCGTTCAGCAGGCGGTTCCCCGGCCGGGGCTGCCGGCCCCGCAGCCCGGACGCAGGCAGACCATTGTCCTGGGATTCGCCGTGCTGGTTGCAACGGTGACCGTGGCGGGCTTCGGCCGGCGGCCGCTCAGGGGCGGACTGAGCGCACCATTCCCAGCAACCGCGAGAAGATGCCTTCACCGTCGTCTGCGATCCCGTCATGGTGGAAGTCCGAGGTTTCCCAGACCTGGAGCCCGCGCACGGCCGAGGCCGTTTCCAAGGACAGATCCCGGTCAACGTAGATGTCCTCGCTGTACACCGCGGCGGCCACGGGCACGCTGTTCGACGCCAGCCGTTCCGGGTCGTACAGGGGCTTCCAGTCGGGCTTCCCGGCCAGGAGCCCGGCAACGTTCCGCAGCGGGCGGAGCGCTGCGTCCTGTTCGAAGTACCAGGGGTAGACCATCTCGCCGGTCAGGAGTGGCTCGGCGGCATCTGGGCTGAACTCCGGGAAGTCCTGAAGCACCCGCTGTGCTGCCCAGTCCGTCGCCCCGCCCTGGCCGTAGATGGATTCGTGCATGAGGGCATACAGAGGGTTGGCGGCACGCGAGACAATGCCGCGGACCTGTTCCAGGAACGCATCCGACAGGCGTTCGCCGCCGGGCGTTTCCACGAAGGCGTCCTCGAGCAGATGGTGCAGTGTGTCCACCCTGGTGTTGCCGCCCAGGAACGACCCCACCATTTGGAACCGCTCAACGGTGAGCCGCCCGCCGTCGGGCAGGTACTCATCTGTCCCGCGCAGGTGCCGGGCAATCCTGCTGACCGCGGCGCGGTCCTCGGGATAGGAGGCGAAGTATTCGGCGTTGCGGGCGGCGACCCGGCGGAAGGTGGCCTGGTACACCCTGTCCGCGGGGCCCTCCAGCGGCGCGAGCCCGCCGGTGATGAGTGCCTCACGCAGGCCCTCCGGGGCGAAGGAAAGGTAGCTGAGCGCGCAGAAGCCGCCATAGCTCTGCCCGTAGATGGACCACGGGCCGGATCCCAGGGCATGCCTGATGGCCTCGGCGTCCGCGACGATCGAGTCTGCCCGGAAATGCGTCAGATAGCCCAGCTGCTCCATCTCGGTTCCGCGCAGCGGGAGCGTGTTGCGGTCGATGGGAGTGGACAGCCCGGTACCGCGCTGGTCCAGCATCAGGATGCGGAAGTCCCGGGCGGCGGCTTTGGTCCAGCCGCCGAGGGCGGCGAGCCGGTTGCCCCGTCCGCCGGGGCCTCCCTGCAGGTACAGCAGCCAAGGCAGCTGGGTGGCCTCCTCCTCGCTGTGGTCCGTGGAGACGTACTCGCGCGCAAACACGGTGATCGTCCCGGCGCCGCCATTGAAGTGGTCCAGGGGCACCTCGAAATAGTGTTCGGCCGTGCGCATCCCGCGGTACTTATGCCGTGCCCTGATGGAGTGTGGAACGGTCTTGGCAAGGCCGGCCGTGGCCTCCAGCATTGCCACTGCGGCGAGCCCGGTCACGGGCAGGTCAGCCACGGACGTGTGCCTCGCGGGCAGCGCCGAAGGCCTCCAGGGCCTCCCCGGTCAGCCGGAAGGTGGACCACTCCTCCATGGGGAATGCACCCAGCTTCTTGTAGAAATTGATGGACGGTTCGTTCCAGTCCAGTACGCTCCACTCCACGCGCGCATAACCGCGTTCGACGGCGGTGGCCGCCAGGTGCTGCAGCAGAGCCTTGCCGTGGCCCTCGCCGCGGGCTGCCGGAGTCACGTAGAGATCCTCGAGGTAGATGCCGTGGACACCTTCCCACGTCGAGTAGTTGAGGAACCAGAGGGCGAATCCCTGGACCTCGCCCGCCGCGTTTTCGGCCATCGTGGCGTAGACCCGGGGGTTCTCGTCGAACAGCACGTCCGTCAGCATTTGCGGGGTGTTCCGGACCGCGTGGGGCTCTTTTTCGTAGATGGCCAGTTCGTGGATCATCTGCAGGATGACGGGAACGTCTTCTACGGTGGCTGGCCGGATTACACTCATGATGGGGTTCTCGTCTCTCCCTGCTGGAGGGTGTCTTGAAACTCGGGCTTGATGTCCACTCTACTGAATTCCGCCGCCCTGCTGCTCGACGCCGTGGGATCCGGGCGGTCTCCGAACAACGACCGACCGGCGGGGAGTAATGAACGACCAGAAGCGGCGGCGCACCCGGGGGATAGGCCTCCTCATCGCCGTGTTGGCAGTTGGATTGGCCGCGCTTGCCGGCATAACGCTGCTGCAGTTGATGGACGCCCGTTCCGCACCGGTGTCCCCGGCCGGGAAGTCATCGGTGTCCGCCGCGGACCCGCCTGCTGCCGCTCCTGAAGGCGCCGTGACAGCCGGGGACCTGCGCGCCATAGTCCGCAGTCGTGACCCGCTGATCATCAGCGTCCTGGGGGACTCCACGGGCGACGAACCGGGCGAATGGGTTGACTTATGGGCGCGGGACCTGTCGAAGCGCGGAACCGTGACACTGCACTTCTGGGACGGGGCCACCGATGACTGGAAACCGCAGCCGACCGTGTACCCGGGCCCGGACCGCCCTATCACCGTCTGGAACGGTTCCCGTTCAGGCGCCAGCTATGCCTATCCGCTTGAGCACCTGGACCGCATCCAGCCTTCAAAACCTTCGCTCACCGTGCTCAACTTCGGGCACAACCCGGCCCCGGACCGGGCGGACAAGGGTGCGGCGGAACTGCTGGCGGCCGCTGACGCCAAATGGTCCGCACGGGTTCCCGCAGCGATTGTGCTGCAGAACCCGTCGCTGGGGACGTGGGAGGAGCATACAGCCGGCAGCGTTGCTGCACTTCGGGATTGGGCGCCGGGTGCCGGCTATCCGGCCATTGACGTCAACGCAGCGTTCCGCGCACGCGGGGGCCTGCCGGGACTACTCACGGACAATGTGCACCCGAATTCCGCGGGACAACGGCTATGGGCAGACACAATGGGCGCTGCCCTGGGCTGAGGACGGAAGCCCGGTCAAAGCCTGTTGACGTCGGTCACCCGGACCACGGCCGTGCCGGTTTCGTCCGACGCCGCCAGGTCCACCTCTGCGGAGATTCCCCAGTCGTGGTTGCTGGCGGGGTCGTCGAAAATCTGCCGGACTTTCCACATGCCGGGCTCTTCGGTGATGATCAGCAGGCCCGGGCCACGGGCGTCCGGTCCGGTGCCGATGTCATTGTGTTCGTCGAAGTAGTCGTCCAGGACATCTTCCCAGCGGTCAGCATCCCAGCCGGTGCCACCGTCGAGCTCGCCGAGTTCCGTGGCCGCTTCATCGGCGAAAAGTTCCACGCGCCGGAACATTTCGTTCCGGACCATCACCCGGAACGCCCTGATGTTGGACGTCAGGGACGGCGGCGGCGGCGGGGGAGCGTCGTGCGGGGTCGGTGCGGCTCCGGAGGTTAGCTCCTCCCATTCATCCAGCAGGCTGGAGTCGACTTGCCGGACCAGCTCACCCAGCCAGGCGATCAGGTCCTCAAGGTCTTCCCGGAGGGAATCCTGCGGGACCGTCTGGCGGAGCGCCTTAAAACCGTCGGCGAGGTACCGCAGCACAATGCCCTCGGAGCGCGCCAGGCCGTAGAACTGAACGAATTCGCCGAAGTTCATGGCCCGCTCGTACATGTCCCGGACCACGGACTTGGGGGCAAGCTCGAAGTCGCCGATCCAGGGCGCAGCCTTGCGGTAGACATCGAAGGCCTCGCCCAGGATTTCCGCCAGCGGCTGGGGGTAGGTGACGTCCTCCAGCATGGCCATGCGCTGGTCATACTCAATGCCGTCGGCCTTCATGGCGGCGATGGCTTCGCCGCGGGCCTTCTTCTGCTGGGCCGACAGGATCTGCCGGGGCTTTTCCAGCGTGGATTCGATGACGGACACCACGTCCAGGGCGTACGACGGCGACTCCGGGTCAAGAAGTTCCAGCGCTGCCAGTGCAAACGGGGAGAGCGGCTGGTTCAGCGCGAAGTTGGCCTGCAGGTGGACAGTGAGCCTGACGGTCCTGCCGTCCGGGCCTTGTTCCTCGGGCGGGATCCGCTCCACAACGCCTGCGGCCAGGAGTTCCCGGTAAATGCCCAGGGCCTTCTTCATCAGCTGCAGCTGCGAAGTGCGGGGTTCGTGGTTGTCCGTGAGCAGCCGGCGGGCAGCCTTGAAGGGGTCGCCGGGCCGCTCCATCAGGTTCATCAGCATGGCGTGCGTCACGGTGAAGCTGGAGGTCAGCGGATCGGGGACGGAGCCCACCAACCGGTTATAGGTGGGTTCGCCCCACGACACGAAGCCCTCGGGCGGCTTCCGCTTCACCACCTGGCGGAGCTTCTTCTGGTCGTCGCCGAACTTGGCGGTGGCCTTGGCCATCGCCTTGACGTTCTCGGTCACATGTTCGGGGGCCTGCACCACCACGGTGCCGGCGGTGTCGTACCCGGCCCGCCCTGCGCGGCCGGCGATCTGGTGGAACTCGCGTGAGTTCAGCAGCCGGGTACGGACGCCGTCGTACTTGCTGAGGGCGGTGAGCAGTACCGTGCGGATGGGCACGTTGATGCCCACGCCCAGCGTGTCGGTGCCGCAGATGACCTTGAGCAGGCCGGCCTGTGCCAGCTGCTCCACCAGCCGCCGGTACTTCGGCAGCATGCCGGCATGGTGAACGCCGATGCCGTGGCGGACCAGCCGGTTGAGGGTCTTGCCGAAGCCTGCCGCAAAGCGGAAGCCGGCAATCAACTCGGCGATCTTGTCCTTCTCCTCGCGGGTGCAGACGTTGATGCTCATCAGGTTCTGCGCCCGGTCGATTGCCTCAAGCTGGCTGAAGTGGACCACATAGACGGGGACCTGCTTGGTGGCGAGCAGCTCCTCGAGGGTCTCGTGGACAGGCGTCTGCTCGTAGTAGTAGTGCAGCGGGATCGGGCGTTCAGCGGAACTGACGGTCGTCGTCGGGCGTCCCGTCAGATCGGTGAGGCCGGCCTCAAAGCGGCTGACGTCGCCCAGGGTCGCGGACATCAGCAGGAACTGCGCCTGCGGAAGTTCCAGCAGCGGCACCTGCCAGGCCCAGCCGCGCTGCGGGTCGGAGTAGAAGTGGAACTCGTCCATGATCACCGCGCCAAGGTCCGCCCCGGCGCCTTCCCTGAGGGCGATGTTGGCCAGGATTTCGGCGGTGCAGCAGATGATTGGTGCGTCCTGGTTGACGCCGGAGTCGCCGGTAATCATTCCTACGTTTTCGGCACCGAAGATCTCGCACAGGGCGAAGAATTTCTCCGATACGAGGGCCTTGATGGGTGCCGTGTAGTAGCTTCGGTCCCCCCGGGCCATGGCTTGGAAGTGCGCGGCAATGGCCACCAGGGACTTGCCGGACCCCGTTGGAGTGGCCAGAATGACGTTGTCCCCGGAGGCGAGTTCCATGATGGCCTCGTCCTGTGCGGCGTAGAGGGACAGCCCGCGGCTTTGCGTCCACTCAACGAAACGGGTGTAGAGCTCATCCGGATCGTGGTCCGCCCCGCTGGAGGTACGTTCGGCCGGGACAGGGAGCTGCTCAACGAGTTTCATTGCTTTCAAGCTTAGTGCCCGGAGCCAAGGGGTGGTTCGTCCTTGGTCGCGGGGCCGGCCCGGACTAGGCTCGGCCTGACGGCAACTGCTCGAGTCATTGGAGGACGTCCTTGAAATGGGATCCCGCTAAGTATGTGGAGTTCGGAAACCACCGCGACCGGCCATATTTTGACCTGACCGCGCGTATCCACGCGGACCATCCGCGCCATGTGGTGGACCTCGGCTGCGGGCCCGGCAATCTCACGGCGACCCTCGCGGAGCGCTGGCCCGGCGCCGAAGTGCTGGGGATCGACTCGTCCGGCGAAATGCTGCAGAAGGCGGAAACCCACGCCGCGCGGTCGGCCAACCTCTCCTTCGCACTGACGGACATCGCCCGGTGGATGCCGTCAGACCGTACAGACGTTGTGGTGACCAATGCGGCCCTGCAGTGGGTCCCCGGCCACCCGGCCCTGCTGGCCAGCTGGCTGGAGGCCCTCAGGCCCGGCGCCTGGTTCGCCCTGCAGGTTCCGGGGAATTTCGGTTCCCCGTCGCATGTGCTGATGCGGCACCTTGCAGAGTCCGGCCGCTGGAAGGAGGCCCTCGACGGCGTCCTGCGGCACGATGACGCCGTCGCTGAACCCGCCGAATACCTCAACATCATGCTCGACGCAGGCTGTGACGCGGATGCTTGGGAAACCACCTACCAGCAGGTTCTGCACGGACCGGATCCGGTCCTGCAGTGGGTCAGGGGAGCCGGCCTGCGGCCTGTGCTGTCAGCGCTCCCGCAGGCGGACGCTGCGGACTTCGAAGCGGAGTATTCGGCGCTGCTCAACGGCGCCTACCCTGCTACTGCGCACGGCACCGTCTTTCCGTTCCGGAGGATTTTCGCAGTCGCGCGGAAACGGGGCTGACCATGCCGTCGCGGCGGAGGGAGGTCGGATGCTCGCAGGCATGATGATGCGGCTGCTCGCCGCGCATAAGCCGGCGGTCCTGGCCATCGTGGTCCTGCAACTCCTGCAGACCACGGCCAACCTCCTCCTGCCCACCCTCAATGCCGCCATCATCGACGACGGAATCGTCATGGGGAACACGGACCTCATCCTTCGGCTGGGCGGATGGATGGCAGGAATTGCCGCCGTCCAGGTTGCCACGGCACTCGCGGCCGGCTACTACAGCGCCAACGTGGCCATGAAGCTTGGCCGCCAGCTGCGCCAGGAGCTCTTCGCGAAGGTCCAGTCCCTGTCCTCCCAGGAGGTGGGGTCATTCGGCGTGCCCAGCCTGGTGACACGGGCCACCAACGACGTCCAGCAGATCCAGGGGCTGGCCGTGCTGGTCTTCACCATGCTTGTGGCCGCTCCCGCCATGGGCATCGGCGGCATCGTCCTGGCCCTGAACCAGGATGTGGTCCTCTCCGGCATCGTGGTGGCAATCGTGCCCGTGCTGGTGGTCATCATGTACCTGGTCGTGCGCCGGCTCGTGCCCCTCTACAGGGAAGGCCAGATCCTGATCGACCGCATCAGCAGGGTGCTGCGGGAGCAGATCATCGGGGCCAATGTCATCCGGGCGTTCGTCCGCCAGGCGCACGAAGCGCGCCGGTTCGCCGTCGTCAACCGTGAGCTGACCCGCAACAACCTGCAGTCCGCCCTGCTGGTGGCCGGGATGCTGCCGCTGATCATGATCGTGGTGAACCTGTCATCGGTGGCGGTGGTGTGGTTCGGCGGCCACAGAATCCAGGCAGGCGACATGAAGCTTGGCGCGCTGACGGCCTTCATCGCCTACATCCTGCAGATCCTCATCGCCATCATGATGGCGATGTACGTCCTGATGACGGCTCCCCGCGCGGCGGCCTGCGCGGAACGGATCCAGGCGGTGCTGGACACGCGCCCCGCCATCGCCGATCCGGCGATCTCGCGGGCCGGGTTGCCGCACGCACAGCGCACCGCAGGCGGAACCGTGGAATTCCGCGACGTCACCTTTGCCTACCCGGGGGCGGAGGCGCCGGTCCTGGACCGCATCAGCTTCACCGCGTCGCCGGGCACGTTCACCGCCATCATCGGTTCGACGGGCAGCGGAAAGTCGACCCTGCTCAACCTGCTGCCCCGCTTCCTGGACGCCACGTCGGGGGAGGTCCTGATCGGCGGCCACAACGTGAAATCACTTCCGCTTCATTTCCTGCGGAACAGCCTGTCGCTGGTGCCCCAGCGCGCCTACCTCTTCTCCGGTACTGTTGCCGAGAACCTGCGGATTGCGGCGCCTGACGCCAGCGACGACGACCTCCTCCGCGCGCTCCGCACCGCCCAGGCGGAGGACTTTGTGCGCGACCTGCCCCACGGTCTCCACACCCCGGTGAGCCAGGGCGGCACGAATTTTTCCGGCGGCCAGCGCCAGCGGCTGTGCATCGCCCGCGCACTGCTCCGCGACGCCCCGGTGTACCTTTTTGACGACAGCCTCTCAGCGCTGGACCATGCAACGGACGCCCGCCTCCGCGAGGCCCTTAGCCCGCTCACTCGCCGCTCCACGGTGATCATCGTGGCCGAACGCATCGCGACGATCCTCGACGCCGGCCTCATCCTGGTGCTGGACAACGGCAGGCTCGTCGCCCAGGGCACGCACAGCGAACTGATGCGTACGTCGACGGTCTACCAGGAGATTGCCGCCTCGCAGCTTGCGCTCGGAGGCAGGGTATGACCTCAACGACGACGGCGGTCGCCGCCCCGGGTGCCGCCTGGGCCACCAGCAGGCGCCTTCTGGGACTGCTGCGCCCGGTCAGGTGGAGGATGCTCGGCGCCGTTGCGGCGACCTGCGCGTTTGTGGCGCTCAACGTGTCGGCCCCCAAACTGCTGGGCGACGCAACCGACGTCGTGGTTGAAGGTGTTTTTGGAGGGACCTTCAACGAACAGGAACTTGCCGCCCTGCTTCTGCTCGTGGCGGTGATGTACATCGCCGCTTCACTCTTCAGCTGGGTACAGGGAGCTGTCACCGCCACCGCCGTACAACACGTGAGCTACCGGCTGCGGGCCTCCGTGGAGGACAAGCTGCACCGGCTGCCGTCCGCGCATTTCGACGAGCAACGGCGAGGGGACGTCCTCAGCCGGGCCACCAACGACGTCGACAACATCTCCCAGGCACTGAACCAGCTGCTGAACCAGCTGATCCTGTCGGTGCTCATGCTGCTCGGCGCGCTCGGCATGATGCTGTGGCTCTCCCCACTCCTGGCGGTCATTGCCCTGGTGACCGTGCCGTTTTCGACGGTGGTCACTGTCCTCGTCGCCCGGAAGTCCCAGGCGCACTTTTCGGAGCAGTGGAGCACCACCGGCGAACTCAACGCACACCTTGAGGAGTACATTACGGGCCATGAGGTCCTCAAGGCCTTCGGCCGGCAGGGCATGGCCACCGAGGTGTTCGCCACCAGCAACGACAGGCTCTCCCGGACCAGCGCGCGCGCCCAGTATGTTTCCGGCGCCGTCCAGCCGCTCCTGGTTTTCGTGTCCAACGTCAACTACATTGCCGTGGCCGTGGTCGGCGCGCTACAGGTCACCGCCGGTGCCATGACCATCGGCGGGGTCCAGGCCTTCATCCAGTTCAGCAGGCTCTTTAGCCAGCCGATCGGGCAGATTGGCGGCATGCTGACCCTGATGCAGTCCTGCCTCGCGTCGGCTGAACGTGTGTTCGCCCTCCTGGATGCCGCGGAAATTCCCCGTGACGGCACGGAGCAGGCCGGCACGGAGCAGGCCGGGAAGGAGTTGGCCGGCGGGGAGCCGGCGGGCGCTGAGGTGGCGGCAGCTACCGGCGGCCGGGTGGTGTTCGACGCCGTGACGTTCGGGTACAACGGCGGTCCGCCCGTGGTCAGGGAACTGTCCTTTACCGCTGAGCCCGGGCAGACCGTGGCCATCGTCGGGCACACCGGGGCCGGTAAAACCACCATGGTGAACCTGCTCATGCGGTTCTACGAGCTCGATTCCGGCCGGATCACGGTCGACGGCGTGGATATCGCAGGGCGCGGCCGGGACGAGCTGCGTTCCATGATCGGCATGGTGCTGCAGGACGCCTGGGTGTTCACCGGCTCCATCAGGGAGAACATCGAGTACGGGCGGCCCGGCGCCAGCGACACCGACATTTTCTCCGCCGCCGAAGCCACGCACGTGGACCACTTCGTGCGCGCCCTCCCTGACGGCTACGGCACACAATTGGGCAACGACGGCGATTCCCTCAGCCAGGGGCAGCGGCAGCTGATCACCATCGCGAGGGCCCAGCTCGCCGGCCGCAGCATCCTCATCCTGGATGAGGCGACAAGTTCTGTGGACACGCGCACTGAAGTGCAGATCCGGCAGGCGATGCAGCGGCTGCGGCGGGGCAGGACGAGCTTTGTGATTGCCCACCGTTTGTCCACGGTGCGGGACGCTGATCTAATTCTCGTCATGGACCACGGACGAATCGTCGAACACGGGAACCACCAACAGCTGCTGGCAGCCAACGGGCACTACAGCAGGCTTTACGATGCCCAGTTCTCGGGTAGGGCTGATGCCTTGCGCGCAGGGGAGTCCGGACAGTGAGCGGCGTAAATGAGTTTCCGGGGACCTGGAAGCCGAACCAGGCCAGTTCGGTTCCGCTCTTTGAACAGCTGCGGCTGAACATCATCGAGCGGGCGGACAGCGGTGCCCTGGCCCCCGGCACGCGCCTGCCCGCAGTGCGCGCCCTTGCCACCGCTCTGGGCGTCGCCCCGCACACCGTGGCCCGCGCCTACAAGGAGCTGGAAGCGGCCGGGATTGTTGCCACCCGCGGCCGGCACGGAACCACCGTCTGCGCCAGGGACGAAGCATGGACCTCGCTGACTGCGGCTGCTGCTGATTTCGCCACGGCGGCAAAGGCCCAGGGCGCAAGCTTTGCGGAGGCAGTACAGCTGCTGGCGGCGGCCTACGACGCCGAATAGGGGCCGGCATGGAAATTCGAAGAAGTTTTCGATTAGCATTAGTGGGTGCCTAAAGCCGTAGCTGAAGAACCAGCCGTTGATGCCCGCTCCGCTGTCGTACCCCTAAACCAAGGGAAACCGGCGCGCCCGGACCTTTCCCGCCTTGTGGTGAAGGGGGCACGGGAGCACAATCTGCGCAACGTGGACCTGGACCTGCCGCGGGACTCCATGATCGTTTTCACCGGACTGTCCGGGTCCGGAAAATCATCCCTGGCGTTCGACACGATTTTCGCGGAGGGCCAGCGCCGCTACGTGGAATCGCTGTCCGCGTACGCCCGCCAGTTCCTGGGACAGGTGGACAAGCCGGATGTGGACTTCATTGAGGGTTTGTCCCCGGCCGTTTCCATCGACCAGAAGTCCACCAGCAAGAACCCCCGGTCCACCGTGGGCACCATCACCGAGATCTATGACTACATGCGCCTGCTCTGGGCCCGCGTGGGCCGTCCGCACTGCCCCATCTGCGGCGAACCGGTAGCGAAGCAGACGCCGCAGCAGATCGTGGACCAACTGCTTGAACTGCCGGCCGGCACACGCTTCCAGGTTCTCGCTCCCGTCGTCCGCGGGCGCAAGGGCGAATTCGTCGACCTCTTCAAGGAACTGACGGCCAAGGGCTATTCGCGTGCGCGCGTGGACGGGGACCTCATCCAGTTGAGCGATCCCCCCAAGCTCGGCAAGCAGTTCAAACACACCATCGAAGTGGTGGTGGACCGGCTCGTGGTCAAGGAAGGCATCAGCCAGCGCCTGACCGACTCGGTCGAAACCGCCCTTGGACTGGCTGAAGGCCGCGTGCTCGCCGAATTCGTCGACCTCGAAGCGGATGATGCAGAACGGATCCGGGCATTCTCCGAGCACCTGGCCTGCCCCAACGAGCACCCCCTCGCCATCGACGAAATCGAGCCCCGCTCGTTCTCGTTCAACAACCCATTCGGCGCCTGTTCCGCCTGCAGCGGCATCGGCACCAAGCTGGAAGTGGATGAGGAACTCATCATCCCGAACCCGGAACTCTCCCTCGACGAGGGCGCCATCGCTCCCTGGTCGCTTGGTACGGCCACCAGCGAGTACTGGAACAGGCTGCTGTCCGGGCTCGCGAAGGAACTCGACTTCTCGATGAAGACGGCGTGGCAGAAGCTTCCCAACGACATCCGGCAGACCGTGCTGCACGGCAAGGACCATAAGGTGGTGGTGCAATACCGCAACCGCTTCGGCCGGGAGCGCAAGTACAGCACCGGCTTCGAGGGCGTCGTCCAGTACGTCCACCGCAAGCACCTGGAGACCGATTCAGACTCGGCCAGGGACCGGTACGAAGAGTACATGCGGCAGATTCCCTGCCCCGCCTGCAACGGCGCCCGCCTGAACCCGGCCTCGCTCTCCGTGCTGATCAACGGCAAGTCCATCGCCGAAGTGGCAGCGATGCCGATGCGTGAATGCGCCCACTTCCTGGACACCCTGGTACTCACCGGCCGCGAGGCCCAGATCGCCCACCAGGTCCTCAAGGAAATCCAGGCCCGCCTCACCTTCCTCCTCGACGTCGGCCTGGAGTACCTGAACCTGGAGCGTCCCTCCGGCACCCTGTCCGGCGGCGAAGCACAGCGCATCCGGCTGGCAACGCAGATCGGTTCCGGCCTGGTCGGCGTCCTCTACGTCCTCGACGAACCCTCCATCGGCCTGCACCAGCGAGATAACCGCCGGCTGATCGAAACGCTCACCCGCCTGCGGGACCTCGGCAACACCCTCATTGTGGTGGAGCACGACGAAGACACCATCCAGGAAGCTGACTGGGTTGTGGACATCGGACCGGGCGCCGGCGAGCACGGTGGCCAGGTGGTGCACTCCGGGTCCTACAAGGAACTCCTGGAAAACACCGAATCGCTGACCGGCGACTACCTCTCCGGCCGGAAGAAGATCGAGATCCCCAAGAAGCGGCGCAAGTACGACAAGAAGCGCGAACTGAAGGTCATCGGCGCCCGGGAAAACAACCTCGTCAACGTGGACGCCGCCTTCCCGCTGGGACTGCTGACGGCTGTGACCGGCGTCAGCGGCTCGGGCAAGTCCACCCTGGTCAACGAAATTCTCTACAAAGTGCTGGCCAACAAGCTCAACGGCGCCAAGCAGGTGGCCGGCCGGCACAAATTGATCCAGGGCCTCGAGCATCTGGACAAGGTGGTTCACGTCGACCAGAGCCCCATCGGCCGGACGCCGCGGTCCAACCCGGCCACCTACACCGGCGTGTTCGACAACATCCGGAAGCTCTTCGCCGAGACCACCGAGGCCAAGGTTCGCGGCTACCAGCCCGGCCGGTTCTCGTTCAACGTCAAAGGCGGGCGCTGCGAAGCATGTTCCGGCGACGGCACGCTGAAGATCGAGATGAACTTCCTGCCGGACGTCTACGTGCCCTGCGAGGTCTGCCACGGTGCGCGGTACAACCGGGAAACCCTGGAAGTCCACTACAAGGGCAAGACCATCGCGGACGTGCTCAACATGCCCATCGAGGAAGGCGCTGAGTTCTTTGCCGCCTTCTCGCCGATTGCGCGCCACCTGCGCACGCTCGTCGACG
The DNA here is from genome assembly GCF_056400885.1 of Arthrobacter sp. P4_H3. Lineage (NCBI taxonomy): Bacteria > Bacillati > Actinomycetota > Actinomycetes > Micrococcales > Micrococcaceae > Arthrobacter > Arthrobacter sp. P4_H3. The sequence goes on along the minus strand of NZ_JBFUKK010000001.1, from coordinate 180,764 downwards.
TCGGGCTGGGCTATGTGCGGCTGGGGCAGCCTGCCACCACGCTGTCCGGCGGCGAGGCGCAGCGCGTGAAGCTGGCCGCGGAACTCCAGAAACGGTCCAACGGTCGGAGCATCTACGTCCTGGACGAACCCACCACCGGCCTGCACTTCGAGGACATCCGCAAGCTGCTCATGGTCCTGCAGGGGCTGGTGGACAAGGGCAACACCGTGATCACCATCGAACACAACCTCGACGTCATCAAGAGCGCGGACTGGATCGTGGATCTTGGGCCCGACGGCGGTTCCGGCGGCGGCCAGATCATCGCAACAGGCACCCCGGAACAGGTCGCGAAGTCAACCAAGAGCTACACTGCAACGTTCCTGGCGGAGATCCTGGCCTAGCCCGGACCCCGGCACACCGAATGGCTGGAGCTTGCTGATCCGGCGGGAAGAAGTATTCCTGTCCGGGAATGCGAGTTTCAGCCATTCGCGTCCTCGTGAGAAACTAAGCCGGTGACCCTTTCAACAGTGCCCGTGATCTTCGACCTGGACGGCACTCTTGTCGATCCGGCGGGGGGAATAACGGGCGGAATCTCCGCGGCCCTTACCCAACTCGGCATCAGGGTCCCGGCCCCGGCCCAACTGGACGCGATGATCGGTCCGAAACTCAGTGACTCCCTCCTGAATATCGCCGGCGTTCCGCCCGAGCATCTTGCCGAGGTCATCCGCGTCTACCGGGCCTACTACCTTGAAACCGGCATCGCCCAGAGCCGGCTGTACCCCGGCATCCGGGAACTCGTTGAAGGTTACGCCTCCTCCGGTCGGCCCATTGCCGTGGCGACACAGAAGCCGGAAGGGCTCGCAAAGATTGTGCTCGAGCACCACGGCATCGCTGCCTCCTTCCGGTTCATCCGCGGGTCAGCCGCCGATGAGGCCGCCGGCGTCACCGCCCCGCTTGGCAAAACCGAAATTGTGGCAGCTGCCCTGTCCGACCTGCGCACACAGCACGCCGTGATGGTGGGGGACCGCGCCCAGGACGTGGCCGGGGCCATGGCCAACGGCCTTGACTGCATCGGCGTCAGCTGGGGATTTGCTCCCCACGGCGAGCTCCACGAGGCCGGCGCCGTCGCAATCGTGGACTCCACCAAAGGCCTCGCGGCAGCAATTGACAACATGGACGCCATCCGGAACGCAGCCATGAGTGAGGTGCACGACGATGGCGTTGTTTGATGCGATCCGCTGGACCACCCGCACGCTGATCTCCGGAACCTGCCGGCCGACGGTCATCGGCTTGGAGAACGTCCCCAAGGACGGGCCTTTCATCGTCGCCCCCAACCACCTGTCGTTCCTGGACAGCGTGATTGTGCAGGCACTGATGCCCCGCCCGGTGGCGTTCTTCGCCAAGGCCGAATACTTCACCACGGGCGGTGTGAAGGGGAAGGTCATGAAGTCCTTCTTCGAATCCGTGGGCTCCATTCCCGTGGAACGCGGCGAGCAGGCGGCCAGCGTCGCCGCCCTCAAGACACTGCTTGACATCCTCGAGGCAGGCAAGGGAATCGGGATCTATCCCGAGGGAACCCGCTCCCGGGACGGGATCCTGTACCGCGGCCGCACCGGCGTCGGCTGGCTTGCGCTGACCACCGGTGCCCCGGTGATTCCCGTCGGCCTCATCGGTACCGAAAACCTCCAGCCGGCGGGCCAGAACGGCGTGAAGCCGCAGCACTTCACCATGAAGGTGGGCGAGCCGCTGTACTTCGAAAAGACAGGCCCCGACCACTCACTGCCTGCCCGGCGCCAAGTCACGGACCGGATCATGGACGCCATCGCCGAGCTCAGCGGCCAGGAGCGCTCCACCAGCTACAACCAGAGCAAGGCAACGGAGTAGCGTCGGGGACGCCCCTGCATCCTCAGTAGACTTGAATCGTGGCAGATCCAGCTAGTTACCGACCCCAAACGGGTGAAATTCCCACCAACCCCGGCGTGTACCGATTCCGGGATCCGCACGGCCGCGTCATTTACGTCGGCAAGGCCAAGAGCCTGCGGTCCCGGCTGAATTCGTACTTCGCCAACCCCGGGGGCCTGCTGCCCAAGACATACGCCATGGTCCACGCGGCCAGCAGCGTGGAGTGGACCGTCGTCGGGAGCGAACTGGAGTCCCTCCAGCTGGAATACACCTGGATCAAGGAATTCAAGCCGCGGTTCAATGTGGTCTTCCGGGACGACAAAACCTACCCCTACCTTGCGGTGACCATGGGGGAGAAGTTCCCGCGGGTCCAGGTGCTCCGCGGGGAGCGCCGCAAAGGCACCCGTTACTTTGGCCCGTACACGGCCGGGGCCATCCGCGAAACGATGGACACCTTGCTGCGCGTTTTTCCCGTCCGCAGCTGCAGTCCCGGCGTGCTGAAGCGGGCCCAGGCGAGCGGGCGGCCGTGCCTGCTCGGCTACATCGACAAATGCTCCGCACCGTGTGTCGGCCGGGTGACCCCGGAGGAACACCGGGCGCTGGCGGAGGACTTCTGTTCGTTCATGGGCGGCGAAGCCAAACGCTTCATCGCACGGCTGGAGAAGGACATGGCCGCGGCGGTTGCCGAGCTCGACTACGAGCGCGCCGCCCGGGTCCGGGACGACATCATCGCCCTGCGGAAAGTCTTCGAACGCAATGCCGTGGTCCTGGCCGAGGACACCGATGCCGATGTGTTCGCGCTGCATGAGGACGAGCTGGAGGCGGCCGTCCAGGTGTTCCATGTCCGGGGCGGCCGCGTCCGGGGCCAGCGCGGCTGGGTGGTGGAAAAGGTCGAGGATTCCACCACTCCGGACCTCGTCGAGCACCTGCTCCAGCAGGTCTACGGCGAGGAGGGCGACAGCCAGGGCCGGATGCCCCGGGAAGTCCTGGTCCCTGAGGAACCGAGCAACGCTGCCGAACTGACGCAATGGCTCTCCGGCCTGCGCGGCGCCAAGGTGGACGTCCGGGTTCCGCGCCGCGGGGACAAAGCAGCGCTCATGTCCACCGTCCGGGAAAACGCCGAGCACGCCCTGCAACTCCATAAGTCGCGCCGTGCCGGCGACCTGACCAACCGGTCCCTCGCATTGCAGGAACTCCAGGAAGCCCTGGACCTGCCGGTGGCGCTGCTCCGCATCGAGTGCTTCGACATCTCCCACGTGCAGGGGACGAACGTGGTGGCGTCCATGGTGGTGGTGGAAGACGGTCTTCCCAAGAAGTCCGACTACCGAAAGTTCTCCATCACCGGCGCCGCAGCCGTGGATGACACCGCGGCGATGCACGACGTCCTCACGCGGCGCTTCCGGAATTACCTGCAGGAGAAGTCGGCGCAGGCGGAAGCGGCACAGCTGCCCGGGCATCAGGCCGCGCTCGAAGCCATTGCCGCCGCCTCCGTGCAGGACACCACCACGCCGGCACCCCGCGCGAAGTTCGCTTACCCGCCAAACCTGGTGGTGGTTGACGGCGGCAAGCCCCAGGTCAACGCCGCGTCGCGCGCCCTGGCGGAACTCGGCATCGAGGACGTCTACGTCGTCGGCCTGGCCAAGCGCCTGGAGGAAGTCTGGCTGCCGGACAGTGATTTCTCGGTGATCCTGCCGCGGACGTCCGAGGGTCTTTACCTTCTCCAGCGCATCCGCGACGAAGCCCACCGTTTCGCCATCACCTTCCACCGGCAGAAGCGCGGCAAGGCCATGACGGTTTCCGCCCTGGACAGCGTTCCCGGGTTGGGCGAGGCCAAGCGCAAGGCGCTGCTCGCACAGTTCGGCTCGGTCAAGAGCATCCGGACCGCCAGCGCGGCCGAACTAACGACGGCCAAGGGCATCGGCCCCTCGCTGGCGGACGCAATCGTCAGCCATTTCAGCAACGGCGCCGCGGCCTCCGGTGCGGAAGGGCCGTCAATCAATATGACGACCGGCGAAATCATTGAAACTTAGCTAGGGTAAGGAGCTGAAGCGGAACGCGCGGTTGCGTCGAATTACATAGCAGGAATGGGGCATTGCTCATGGCAGAGTCAACGGCAGGATCCGAAGCGGAACAGGACGGCATGACGCCCGTCAGGCCCGTTGAAGCGGAACTGCTCGTGGTGACGGGTATGTCCGGGGCGGGGCGCAGCACCGCCGCGGATGCCCTCGAAGACCATGGCTGGTATGTCGTTGAGAACCTGCCACCGCAGATGCTCGGCACGCTGGCCGAACTCGTGTCCCACGCCCCGCAGTCCATCCCCAAGCTCGCCGTGGTGGTTGATGTGCGCAGCACGGCTCTCTTCGCCGACATCCGGGCGGCGCTGAAAACCCTCGAGGCCAGCGGCGTCACGTTCCGTGTCCTGTTCCTGGACGCCAACGACGACGTCCTGGTGCGCCGCTTCGAGCAGGGCCGCCGTCCGCATCCGCTCCAGGAAGGCGGGCGGATCCTCGACGGAATCGCCGCGGAGCGGGATTTGCTGCATGAACTGCGCGATTCCGCGGACATCGTGCTGGACACCTCCGACTTCAACGTCCACGCCCTCGCCACGGCCATCACGGAGCTCTTCAGCGAAACCGGTCCGGTGGCCCTGCGGCTTAACGTCATGAGCTTCGGCTTCAAGTACGGGCTGCCGGTGGACGCGAACTTTGTGGTCGATGCCCGCTTCATCCCGAATCCGCACTGGGTTCCGCAGTTGCGCCCGCACACCGGTCTGGACAAGGACGTCAGCGACTACGTCCTCGAAGCCGAAGGGGTCAAGAGCTTCGTGGACCGCTACGTGCTGGCCATCGAGCCTGTGCTGGACGGCTACCGCCGGGAAAACAAGCACTATGCCACCATCGCCGTGGGCTGCACGGGCGGCAAGCACCGTTCGGTGGCCGTCGCCATGGAACTGTCCAAGAAGCTGGCACAGTACCCCCGCGTCACCGTGACCACCACTCATCGGGACTTGGGCCGCGAATAATGGGGATGCTTACCGGGCCGCTGCCCCTTGTGCCGCCGGCGAGTGGCACCGGCGGCGCGCAGCTGGACAAAGGTCCGTCCGTCGTCGCCCTCGGCGGTGGCCACGGACTGTCAGCTTCGCTGTCCGCCTTGAGATTGTTGACCTCCGAGCTGACCGCCATCGTCACCGTAGCGGACGACGGCGGGTCTTCCGGGCGCCTGCGCGAGGAGTACGGCGTCCTCCCGCCCGGCGACCTCCGGATGGCGCTCACCGCACTGTGTGACGACACCGACTGGGGCCGGACCTGGCGGGACGTTATGCAGCACCGCTTCCAGCCCGGGGCAGGCCGTGGCGGCTCACTCGACGACCACGCCATGGGCAACCTGCTGATCGTCACGCTCTGGGAACTGCTGGGCGATACCGTGGGCGGCCTGAAGTGGGCCGGCGCCCTCCTGGGCGCCCGCGGGCAGGTCCTTCCCATGTCCAGTGAGCCGCTGACCATCGAAGGCGATGTCCGGGTGCCCGGACCGGACGGTGGCTTCACCTTGGAGACCGTCAGGGGCCAGGCCAAATGCGCTGTGGCGGGCTCGCTGGAGAGCGTCCGGCTCCTGCCGGAGTCGGCCCCGGCCTGCACTGAGGCCCTGACGGCCATCGAGCTGGCGGACTGGGTCATCCTCGGCCCGGGCTCCTGGTACACGTCCGTGCTGCCGCACCTCCTGCTGCCGGAAATGCGCCAGGCACTGTCGGACACCCCGGCCAAGCGGTGCCTGACCATGAACCTGGCCACGGATACCAAGGAAACGTCTGGGATGTCCGCTGCCGACCACCTGCATGTGCTGCGAAACTACGCGCCCGACTTCAGCATCGACGTCGTGCTTGCGGACCCGGTGTCCGTACCGGACATTGAGGAGTTCAAGCGGGCCGCGGGGATGCTCGGTGCCGAGGTGGTGTTGGGTAAAGTAGGGGCGTCGAGCCGCCGTCCGATCCACGACCCCCTGCGTCTGGCAACGGCGTACCACGATATTTTCGGGAACAGTTAGGAAGGTGCCATGGCACTGACATCATCAGTCAAGGAAGAACTGTCCCGCCTGGACATAAAGAAGTCCTCGGTCCGCAAGGCTGAAGTCTCCGCAATGCTGCGCTTCGCCGGCGGCCTGCACATTATCTCGGGCCGGATCGTCATTGAGGCCGAGGTCGATCTCGCCTCCACGGCGCGCCGGCTGCGTGCCGCTATCGCCGAGGTGTACGGCCACCAGAGCGAGATCATCGTGGTCTCCGGCGGCGGTCTCCGCCGCGGCAACCGGTACGTGGTGCGGGTGGTGCGCGACGGTGAGGCGCTGGCACGCCAGACCGGGCTGCTGGACGCGCGCGGCCGCCCCGTCCGGGGCCTGCCTTCGGCGGTGGTCAACGGCTCGGCCGCCGACGCCGAGGCCGTATGGCGCGGCGCGTTCCTTGCCCACGGGTCGCTGACAGAGCCGGGGAGGTCCTCGGCCATGGAGGTCACCTGCCCCGGTCCTGAATCTGCCCTTGCACTGGTCGGCGCGGCCCGCCGGCTCGGCATCCAGGCCAAGGCACGAGAGGTCAGGGGAGTGGACCGGGTGGTCATCCGGGACGGTGATACCATCGCCGCCCTGCTCACGCGGATGGGTGCCCACGACGCGCTGATGGTGTGGGAAGAGCGCCGCATGCGCAAAGAGGTGCGCGCCACCGCCAACAGGCTGGCCAACTTCGACGACGCCAACCTCCGCCGCTCCGCCCAGGCCGCGGTGGCCGCCGGCGCCAGGGTGGACCGCGCCCTGGAGATCCTCGGAGACGACGTCCCGGATCACCTCAAATATGCCGGTGAGCTCCGTGTGGCCCACAAGCAGGCGAGCCTTGACGAACTCGGCCGTCTGGCTGATCCGCCCATGACCAAGGACGCCATCGCCGGCAGGATCCGCAGGCTGCTGGCAATGGCGGACAAACGTGCCCTGGACCTGGGGATTCCCGGGACCGAGGCCAATGTGACGCCGGAAATGCTGGACGAGTAGCGGCGCCCCTAGAATCGAGACCGGGTGACGGAAATACCTCGCGGCGTTCGGCGGTTGTGCCCCCTGGGAGCCATGGCCTGCCGGATCCCGCCGGATTCCGTCCCCTATAGATTTCCGGGTGACCTGTCATCCGGATGCACAATCCGAGAGTTACCAAACCGGACAACCTGTCCACGACATTGGAGGATTTTGTGACCGAGTACGTACTGCCTGAACTCAGCTACGATTACGCAGCGCTGGAGCCCCACATCTCCGCACGCATCATGGAGCTGCACCACAGCAAGCACCACGCTGCCTACGTTGCCGGCGCCAACAACGCGCTGGCGCAGCTGGCCGAGGCACGCGAAAAGGGCGACTTCGCCAACATCAACCGCCTTTCGAAGGACCTGGCCTTCCACACCGGCGGCCACGTCAACCACTCCGTGTTCTGGAACAACCTGTCCCCGGACGGCGGCGACAAGCCCGAGGGCGAGCTGGCAGCAGCCATCGACGACGCCTTCGGTTCCTTTGACGCGTTCCGCGCTCAGTTCAGCGCCGCAGCACTCGGCCTGCAGGGCTCCGGCTGGGGCTTCCTGGCCTACGAGCCCATCGGCGGAAACCTGGTCATCGAGCAGCTTTACGATCAGCAGGGCAACGTGGCGCTCGGCACCACTCCGCTGTTGATGCTCGACATGTGGGAGCACGCCTTCTACCTGGACTACGTCAACGTCAAGGCCGACTACGTCAAGGCTTTCTGGAACATCGTGAACTGGGCCGACGTCGCCAAGCGCTTCGAAGGTGCACGCAAGAACGCAACGGGCCTCATTACCCTGTAATGCGCTTCTGGTGTGATGTGGAAGACATCCACATGTAACAAAGTTCACATTTGGGCCGTTTCGGGCCGAATCGTGGACGGTCTGCCCCCGCACTTGCGGGGGCAGACCTTCTTAAACGTAAGATGGATCACGGAAGGCGGTTAGCCTTCAGCAATGTGGCTGGTCGCCCTCCGATCTGGTAATCATCTCTGCCCAATGGCGTGCGGGATCTGTTAGTTGGCTTGAACGCCCGCTTAACTAGTTGTGCTTCTACAAGCACCAAGGAGACTAAAAAAGTGACGACCCGTATTGGTATCAACGGCTTTGGCCGCATTGGCCGCAATTACTTCCGCGCTGCACTCGCACAGGGTGCGGACCTCGAAATCGTTGCCGTCAACGATCTCACCAGCCCCGAAGCGCTGGCCCACTTGCTCAAGTACGACTCCGTCGGCGGCCGCCTGAAGGAAACCGTCGAGGTCAAGGACGGCAACATCGTTGTCAACGGCAACGTCATCAAGGTCCTGGCCGAGCGCGATCCCGCCAACCTCCCGTGGGGCGAGCTCGGTGTTGACATCGTCATCGAGTCCACCGGCTTCTTCACGAAGGCCGCCGCTGCGCAGAAGCACATCGACGCCGGCGCCAAGAAGGTCCTGATCTCCGCCCCCGCCTCCGACGAGGACATCACCATTGTGATGGGCGTGAACCACGAGCTCTACGACTCCGCAGCCCACAACATCATCTCCAACGCCTCCTGCACCACGAACTGCCTCGGCCCCCTGGCCAAGGTCATCAACGACGAGTTCGGCATCGAACGCGGCCTGATGACCACGATCCATGCCTACACGGCCGACCAGAACCTGCAGGACGGCCCGCACAACGACCTCCGCCGCGCCCGCGCCGCCGCCATCAACATGGTCCCCACCTCCACCGGTGCGGCCAAAGCCATCGGCCTGGTGCTCCCGGAGCTCAAGGGCAAGCTGGACGGCTACGCCATCCGCGTACCGGTCCCCACCGGCTCCGCAACCGACCTTACGGTCACCGTTTCGCGCGAGACCACCGTTGAGGAAGTCAACGCAGCCCTGAAGAAGGCGTCTGAGTCCGAGGCCCTCCAGGGCTTCCTGACCTACACGGATGAGCCGATCGTCTCCTCGGACATCGTCGGCGACCCCGCATCCTCCATCTTCGACTCAGGACTGACCAAGGTCATTGGCAACCAGGTCAAGGTTGTTTCCTGGTATGACAACGAATGGGGCTACTCGAACCGGCTTGTCGACCTCACGGAGCTCGTCGCATCCAAGCTGGGCTAGGGTTAGACACATGACATTCCACACCCTCAACGAACTGATCGCTGATGGTGTCCGCGGGCGGTACATTCTGGTCAGAAGTGACCTGAATGTGCCGCTCGACGGCTCTGAAGTGACTGACGACGGCCGCATCCAGGCCTCCCTGCCAGTACTGACGAAGCTCACGGACGCCGGTGCCCGCGTGCTGGTCACAGCCCACCTCGGACGCCCCAAGGGCGCCCCGGAGGAGAAATATTCCCTCAAGCCGGCCGCGACGCGGCTGGCCGAACTGGCCTCCTTCAAGGTCACCCTTGCCGGGGACACCGTCGGTGCCTCGGCAAAGGAGCTGGCCGCGTCGCTGCAGGACGGCGAAGCGCTGATCCTTGAGAACGTCCGGTTCGACGCCCGTGAGACCAGCAAGGACGACGCCGAGCGCGGCGCCTTCGCGGATGAACTGGTTGCGCTGACCGGAGACAACGGCGCCTACGTGGATGACGCCTTTGGCGCCGTCCACCGCAAGCACGCCAGCGTGTACGACGTCGCCACCCGGCTGCCGTCCTACCAGGGCGACCTCGTGCACACGGAGGTCGAGGTGCTGCGCAAGCTCACCACCGACACCCAGCGGCCCTACGTCGTTGTCCTCGGCGGATCCAAGGTCTCGGACAAGCTTGCGGTCATCGACAACCTGATCGGTAAGGCCGACACGATCCTGGTCGGCGGCGGCATGCTGTTCACCTTCCTCGCAGCTGCCGGCCACAAGGTGGCAGGCAGCCTGCTGGAAGAAGACCAGATCCCCGTTGTACAGGACTACCTGAAGCGGGCGGCCGACGCCGGCACCGAGTTCATCGTGCCCACTGACGTTGAAGTGGCGGGCAAGTTCGCCGCGGACGCTGATCACGAGACGGTCCCGGCTGACGGCATCGAGGGCAGCAGCTTCGGTGCCCAGGGCATCGGCCTGGATATCGGACCCGATTCGGCCGCCGCATTTGCGGACCGGATCAAGGGCGCCAAAACCGTGTTCTGGAACGGCCCCATGGGCGTCTTCGAATTCGAAGCCTTTGCCGGCGGCACCCGTGCCATCGCCCAGGCCCTCACGGAAGCGGATGCCTTCACGGTGGTTGGCGGCGGCGACTCCGCGGCTGCTGTCCGTACCTTGGGCTTCGCCGACGACCAGTTCGGTCACATCTCCACGGGTGGCGGCGCCAGCCTGGAGTACCTCGAAGGCAAGGAACTGCCGGGCCTCAGCGTCCTGGACCGCTAGATCCTCCAGCCGGCAGGGCGCCCTACCGAATATCTCGGGCGCCCTGCCGGCTGTTCACATGACAAGCACTTTTTGGAGAACACGTGACAACGTCAACGAATGGCAAGTTCGACCGCACGCCCCTCATTGCCGGCAACTGGAAGATGAACATGGACCACGTCCAGGGCATCACGCTGCTGCAGAAACTGGCCTGGACTCTGTCCGATGCCAAGCATGATTACAGCCGCGTTGAAGTTGCTGTTTTCCCCCCGTTCACAGACCTTCGCGGCGTTCAGACCCTGGTCCAGGGCGATGAGCTGGACGTTGTCTACGGTGGCCAGGACCTGTCGCAGTTCGATTCGGGCGCCTACACTGGTGACATTTCGGGCCAGTTCCTGAACAAGCTGGGCTGCAAGTACGTCCTGGTGGGCCACAGCGAACGCCGCACCATCCACAACGAGTCGGACGATGTCCTCAACGCCAAGGTCAAGGCCGCCTACCGCCACGGGGTTACACCGGTGCTTTGCGTCGGCGAGGGCCTCGAGATCCGGCAGGCCGGCACGCACGTCCAGCACACGCTGGACCAGCTGCGCGCCGACGTCGAGGGCCTCGGAGCCGAAGAAGCAGCCGCCCTTGTGGTTGCCTACGAACCCGTCTGGGCCATCGGCACCGGCGAGGTGGCAGGCCCGGAGGACGCGCAGGAAATGTGCGCAGCCATCCGTGCTGAACTGACCACCCTGTTTGGCGACGAAGTTGCTGCGAAGGTCCGCCTGCTCTACGGCGGTTCGGTCAAGGCCAACAATGTGGCGGCCATCCTGGACGAACGCGACGTTGACGGCGTGTTGGTTGGCGGGGCCAGCCTCGATCCCGCTGAGTTTGCTAATATTGTCAGGTTCGAGAGTCACCTGCTGACGGATTAGTCCGGACACAAGGCTTGACCTCCGCAATCATCAACTTCTGAAAGGCCGTCGTGGACGTTCTTCATGTCATTCTGCAGATCCTCCTGGGCATCACCAGCCTCCTGCTGACGCTGCTCATCCTGCTCCACAAGGGACGGGGCGGCGGTCTGTCGGACATGTTCGGCGGCGGCATGAGCTCGGGCCTCAGCTCGTCAGGCGTGGCGGAACGGAACCTGAACAGGTTCACGGTTATCCTCGGCATCACGTGGGGCGTTGTTATCATCGCCCTTGGCCTGCTGATGCGCTTTTCCTCGGGCGGGGACTCCTAGCAGTTTCTGCCGGATACACACCGGGCCCGGAATTTCCCGGGAATTTACACGACCGGTACTAACGGCCCTGCCGCCGTCGGGAACTCCGAACTAAACTGTGGCTGTTGCTTGCAACAGTCCGTCAGTCGAGTAGCCAGGAGTTCCCGATGGTGCATGCTACTTCAGGGTTTCGGGGAACCCGCGTGGGTGTAACAGAGGGGTCGGGCCCCAACATCCAGCCTAATGATTTTGTCGGTGAGCGGTTGCCGCGTATTCGTGTTTCCTATTGGTGCGCCAAGGGACACGAGACGCGGCCTGTTTTCATTAAGCTCCCGGAGGACCAGATCCCGGTCGTGTGGGACTGCCGCCGCTGCGGGGGCACAGCGACGCGGGACGAGTCCCCGGCGGAGCTTCCACACCGTCCCGACGAGGGCTACAAGAGCCACCTTGAGTACGTTAAAGAACGACGCTCCAGCCAGGACGCCGAAGACGTACTGGCTGGAGCGTTGGAACGGCTAAGAGCCCGCGGGACCTTTTCGGACTAGCTGCTCCGGAACCCTGGAAGCGGCGTTCTCGTCGATGAGCCACAGGGTCCGTGAGCGTCCGGTCGGTCCTGCCGCCGGGACCTGAACGGGGTTTGCGCCCGCCAGAGCCAGTCCGACGGCGCCGGCCTTGTCCTCGCCTGCAACAACCATCCAGACTTCACTGGCGGTGTTGATCGCGGGCAGGGTGAGGGAAATCCGTTCCGGGGGCGGCTTGGGCGAATTCCGGACACCCACAACAGTGAGCTCCTTCTCGCGGATGCCAGCCTGCTCGGGGAACAACGAGGCCACATGGGCATCCGGACCCACACCGAGCAGTACCACATCGAACCGGGGAAGCGTGCCCGGGTTCGCCGGACGGTCATCGGACATGTCGGCCGCGTGCTCCGCGGCTGCCGCTTCGGCCAGGCGGCGCGCGTAGTCAGCCGCAGCCTCCTCCGGGCTGTCGAAGTCGTCAGTGGACCCCGGCTGGTGCACCCGTTCCGGATCCACCGGAATACGCGACAGCAGCGCCTCGTGGGCCTGGAGGGTGTTGCGGTCGTTGTCGCTGCTGCCCACGAAGCGCTCGTCGCCCCACCAGAAGTTGACCTTCGACCAGTTCACGGCCGGCGCCGCCGCGGAGTCAGCAACCGCCTTGAGGGTTCCGATGCCCACAGTGCCGCCCGTGAGCACCACTGTCGCCTCACCGTGTTTGTCCTGGACATCCACGAGTTTGGTGATGAGCCGCGCCGCAATGGCCGCCATCAGGACGGATGAGTCAGGGTGGATGCTTACTCGGGGATCAGCGCTCACTGGGACGGACACTCCTTAGGTTTGTACGGGGCAGTCCAATAGTAATCACTTCACCGAAGACTTCGTCGGGGTCGAGGCGGCGGAGTTCTTCGGCGAGGCAGTCGCGGAGGCTGCGGCGCGGCAGCGAGATGCGCTGCGCCGGCTGGCCGGGCTGCGTCAGTTCGGCCACGGACAGGCCGGGACGGAACAGCTGGACATCGCCGCTGGCACGGCTCAGCCGGACGCGGCGGATGCCGGTGCCGGCCGGGTCGGCCACGATGGTGACGGGGGCATCCAGGGACAGGGTCAGCCATGCTGCCAGGAGCAGGGTGCTGGGCGAGTCCGAGGCGCCTTCGACGGCGACGGCCGTGACGGGCGAGGAATCGACCTGGTCCAGGACCGCGGCCAGCTGGATCCGCCAGTTGGTCAGGCGGGTCCAGGCGAGGTCGGTGTCGCCGGCCTTGTAGGTGTTGCGGATGTTGTCCAGGGCCCGCTGCGGGTCTTCCTCGTTGGCCGAGTCGGTGATCCGGCGGTGGGCGATCCGGCCAATGGAGGTCTCGCAGGCGCTCTTGGGTGCGCCGTGCGGCCACCAGGCCACGATCGGGGCATCGGGGAGCAGCAGCGCCGCGACCAGGGATTCGCTTTCCTCAGCGAGTTCCCCGTAGCCGCGAAGCACGATGACCTCGGAGGCGCCGGCGTCGCCGCCCACCCGGATCTGGGCGTCGAGCCGGGTCGGGGCCTTCGCGCCGGCGTCGGCCAGCACGATGATGCGGCAGGGGTGTTCCCGGCTGGCGTCGTTGGCCGCTTCGATGGCCTCCTCTTCCAGCCCGGACTTGGTAACCACTACGAGGGTCAGGACCCGGCCCAGGGCGATCACGCCGCCCTGCTCGCGCAGGGACATGATCTTCTTGGATATTTTCGAGGTGGTGGTGTCGGGAAGATCTACGATCATGGCCTTCTCCAGGTTCGTCCGTCGCGGGCAAGCAGCTCATCGGCGGAGGCAGGGCCCCAGCTTCCGGGCGCGTAGGGCTCCGGCTGTTCACCGAGGCTTGCCCAGTAGTCTTCAAAGGGGTCCAGGATCTTCCAGGACAGTTCCACCTCGGCGTGCCGGGGGAACAGGGGCGGCTCGCCGAGCAGCACGTCCAGGATGAGCCGTTCGTAGGCCTCCGGGCTGGACTCGGTGAACGAGTGCCCGTAGCCGAAGTCCATGGTCACGTCGCGGACTTCCATCTGCGTGCCCGGGACCTTGGAGCCGAAGCGGATCGTGGCGCCCTCATCGGGCTGGACCCGGATCACCACGGCGTTCTGGCCGAAGTCGTCGTCGGCGTGATCCCGGAACAACAGGTTCGGTGCGCGCTTGAACACCACGGCGATCTCCGTCACGCGGCGGCCCAGGCGCTTGCCGGCCCGGAGGTAGAACGGCACACCGGCCCAGCGCCGGGTGTGGATGTCCACCCGGATGGCAGCGTAGGTCTCCGTGGTGGAATCAGCCGGGATGCCCTCTTCCTCCAGGTAGCCCTGCACTTGCTCCCCGCCCTGCCAGCCGCCGGCGAACTGCCCGCGGGCCGAATGCGTGGACAGGTCATCGGGGAGCTTGACCGCAGCCAGGACCTTTTCCTTTTCCGCACGAAGGTCGTCCGCGTTGAAGGAAATGGGTTCCTCCATGGCCGTCAGGGCCAGGAGCTGGAGCAGGTGGTTCTGGATCACGTCGCGGGCCGCGCCCACACCGTCGTAGTAGCCTGCGCGGCCGCCGGTGCCGATGTCCTCGGCCATGGTGATCTGGACGTGGTCCACATAGTTCGCGTTCCACAGCGGCTCGAACAGCTGGTTGGCGAAGCGCAGCGCCAGGATGTTCTGGACCGTTTCCTTGCCCAGGTAGTGGTCGATCCGGAACACGGCGTCCGGCGGGAAGACCGACTCCACGATGTCGTTGAGCTGCCGGGCCGACTCGAGGTCGTGCCCGAACGGCTTTTCGATGACCACACGCCGCCATTTGTCGCCGTCGGCCTGCGCCAGGCCGTGCTTGGACAGCTGCCGGCAGACCTGTTCGAACGCCTTCGGCGGAATCGACAGGTAGAACGCGTGGTTACCGCGCGTTCCGCGCTGGGCGTCGAGTTCTTCGATCGTGTCGCCGAGCCGCTCGAACGCCTCGTCGTCGTCGAATTCCCCCTGGACAAACCGGATGCCCTCGGACAGCTGGTTCCAGACCGCCTCGTCGAACGGGGTGCGGGCGTACGCCTGGACCGATGACTTCACCTCGGCGGCGAAGTCCTCGTTGTCCCACTGCCGCCGGCCAAAGCCCACCAGGGCAAAGCTCGGCGGCAGCAGGCCACGATTGGCCAGGTCATACACGGCAGGCATGAGCTTCTTGCGGGCAAGATCCCCGGTCACCCCGAAGAGGACCAGCGACGAGGGGCCGGCGATGCGGTTCAGCCGGCGGTCCCGCGGGTCCCTCAACGGGTTGCGGCCCCGCCCTGCTGACTTCCTGCTGCCGTTTTCAGTTTCTGGCATGGTTGCTTCGGTGCCTTAATTTTCAGTGTGGGATGCTGCCTGGCCGGCAAGCGCTGAAATGATGTCCTGCAGCTGCTTGACGCCGGCGGCGCGGTCCGTGAGGTGCAGGCGGAGGACCGGACGTCCGTGTTCGCTGAGGACCTGGGCGTCGCCGGTGGCCTGCGCCGAGATCAGCTCACCGAACGTGAAGGGCCGCTCCGGGATGGACAGGTCCGTGGCGGACGATGCCGTCACCTGCAGGAACACGCCGATAGCGGGTCCGCCCTTGTGGAACTGGCCGGTGGAGTGGAGGAACCGCGGGCCCCAGCCAAACGTCACCGGGCGTCCGCTGACGGCGGCGAGCTGGTCGCGGACGCCTTCGAACGGAGCGTACGCCAGGCGGTCGAAGTAGGCCTGGACACTGAGGTAGCTGTCGTCGGCGAGCTGCGAAAGCAAAGCGGACACGGCGTCGGAAGCCGTGGCGGCATCTCCCAGCCAGTCGCCGCCGCGGACCTCGATGGCGCCGTCGACGAAGTTGGCGGGGGTCGGTTCCGGCTGTGCGTCCAGCAGGCCGCGGGCGGCCACCTTGGCGGCCTCGACGTCGGGCTGGTCATAGGGATTGATGCCCAGCAGCCGGCCGGCCACTACCGTCGCGAATTCCCACACCATCATCTGCGTGGCCAGGCCGCCGGCAATGGCGACCTCGTTCTCGCCGAGCTGCACGTCGTCGGCGTCGGCCGCTACCAGCCGCACCACCAGGACGTCGGCTGCACCGGAGGTGACCTCCGGGGCGGACGGACCGGCTACGACCGGCAGTACTCCGGTGCCCAGCTTGCCGGTGGATTCGGCGATGAGCTGCTCGGCCCAGTCGGCGAAGCCGACGATGCCGGACCCGTCCTCCGCGATGACGATTTTGTTACGCAGCGGGTTGGTGCCGCCCAAAGCCGTGCCAAGGGCAAGGCCAATGTTTTCCGGGGCGTCCTCGTTGAGGACCTCGGCAGCTTCCTCGGCCTCATCCAGGAACGCCTGAATGTCCACACCGGCCAGCCCGCAGGGGACCAGGCCGAAGGCTGTCAGCGCCGAGAAACGGCCGCCGACGTTGGGGTCGGCGTTGAACACGGCGCGGTAGCCGGCCTCCCGGGAAGCCTTGTCCAACGGCGAACCCGGGTCGGTGACGATGATGATGCGGCTCTTGGCGTCGACCCCGGCATCGGTGAAAGCCTGCTCGAAGATCCGGCGCTGCGAATCGGTCTCCACCGTGGAGCCGGACTTGGACGACACAACGATTGCTGTCTCGGTCAGGCGGTCCATCAGCGCGGCACCGACCTGTTCAGGGTCGGTGCTGTCAAGCACAGTCAGCTCGACGCCAGCGGTGCCCGCAATGACTTCAGGCGCCAGCGAGGAGCCGCCCATCCCGCAGAGGACGATGCGCGTTACGCCTTCGGCCTTCAGCGCATCGCGGAGTTCCAGGATGTCGCCAACCAGGGGCTGGGAGACGGTGGCCGCCTCGACCCAGCCCAGCCGGATAGCGGATTCCTGCTCGGCATCCGGACCCCACAGGGTATGGTCCTTCGCGAAGATCCGGGTGGCAACCCGGTCTTCCAGCAGGGCGGGCAGGTGCTGCTCAAGTGCCTGGCGGGCTGCGCCGGTGGCGTCGTAGCTGAGTGTGCTCATGATGGGTTAGGAAGCCTTCCGTGCAGAGGCCAGGGCGCCTTCGACGTCACCCAGCAGTTCCTTCCAGCTGGCCACAAACTTGTCCAGGCCCTCGGACTCAAGCAGGGCCACGACGTCGTTGTAGGAAACGCCGAGCGCCTCCAGGGCGTCCAGGGTGGCGTTGGCCTCGGCGTAGGTGCCGGTGATGGTGTCGCCCGTGACGGTGCCGTGGTCAAACGTGGCGTCCAGGGTCTTCTCCGGCATGGTGTTGACCACACCGGGTGCGACGAGTTCGGTGACGTAGAGGGTGTCCGGGTAGGCCGGGTCCTTCACACCGGTGGAGGCCCACAACGGTCGCTGCGGAAGCGCGCCGGCTTCGGCGAGCAGTGCCCAGCGTTCGGTCGAGAAGAGCTCCTCGTAGACCTGGTAGGCCAGGCGGGCGTTGGCCAGACCGGCCTTGCCCTTGAGTGCCTTGGCTTCGTCGGTGCCGATGGCGTCGAGGCGCTTGTCGATTTCGGCATCCACGCGGGAGACGAAGAAGGACGCGACGGAGTGGATCTTGGACAGATCGTGGCCGTTGCCCTTGGCCTGCTCCAGGCCGGACTGGAAGGCGTTGATCACGGCGCGGTAGCGTTCCAGCGAGAAGATCAGGGTCACGTTGACGCTGATGCCCTCGGCCAGGGTCGCCGTGATGGCGTCGAGGCCCTCAAGGGTGGCCGGGATTTTGATCAGGACGTTGTCCTTGGCGACCTTCTTGTACAGGTGCTTCGCTTCGGCGATGGTGCCGGCGGTGTCCCAGGCGAGGCGGGGGTCCACCTCGATGGAAACGCGGCCGTCAACACCCTTGGACGCCGCGGCGACGGGGGCGAACAGGTCGCAGGCGTCAGCGACGTCAGTGGTGGTGATTTCGAAGACGGTCTCTTCAACGGTGGCACCGGCTGCTGCCTGGGCTGCGATGACGGCGTCGTAGTCGTGGCCGGTGGTGATGGCGGCGTGGAAGATGGACGGGTTGGTGGTGACACCAACAACGTTCTTCTCTTCGATGAGCTTGCGCAGCGTGCCGGTTTCGAGGCGGCCGCGGGAAAGGTCATCGAGCCAGATCGAGACGCCGGCGTCGGAGAGCTGCTGTGTGGGAGTAGTCATTTTTTGTATCTCCTGGAATCGGGTTCAGGCCTGCAGGCCAGCGAGGGAGTCTTTGGCGGCGGCGGCGACAGCCTCCGCGGTGATGCCGAACTCCTGGAAAAGGCGCTTGTAGTCAGCGGAAGCGCCGTAGTGCTCGAGGCTGATGGAACGGCCGGCGTCGCCGACGAATTCCCTCCAGCCCAGGGCCAGCCCGGCTTCGACGGATACCCGGGCCTTGACGGCGGCGGGGAGCACGGACTCGCGGTAGGCGCCGTCCTGCTTGTTGAACCACTCGACACACGGCATGGAGACAACGCGGGCGGCGATGCCTTCGGCCTGGAGGGCTTCGCGGGCCTGGACGGCCAGCTGGACCTCGGAGCCGGTGCCTATCAGGATGACGTCGGCCGGCACGGTCGCACCGTCCTTGGACGCTTCGGCCAGGACGTAGCCGCCCTTCGCGACGCCGGCAACGGAACCGAACGTGTCGCCGTCGGCTTCGCTTTCACCGCGGGCGTAGGTGGGGATGTTCTGGCGCGTCAGCACGATGCCGGCCGGGTTCTCGTGGTTCTCCAGCATGGTCTTCCATGCCACAGCGACCTCGTTGGCGTCGCCGGGGCGGACAACGTCAAGGCCCACGATGGCGCGCAGGGAGGCCAGCTGTTCCACCGGCTGGTGGGTGGGGCCGTCTTCGCCCAGGCCGATGGAGTCGTGCGTCCACACATACAGCGACGGGACACCCATCAGGGCGCCGAGCCGGATCGCCGGACGCTGGTAGTCGGAGAAGATCAGGAACGTGCCGGAGAATGCCCGGGTGTTCCCGTGCAGGGCGATGCCGTTCACGATCGAGGCGGCGGCGTGCTCACGGATACCGAAGTGCAGCACCCGGCCGTAGGGGTTGCCGGACCAGGCGTCGGTCTGCTTGGAGGCAGGCACAAACGACGGGGAGCCTTCGATGGTGGTGTTGTTGGACTCGGCGAGGTCAGCTGAACCGCCCCAGAGTTCGGGCATGACCGGGCCCAGCGCGTTGAGGACCTTGCCGGAGGCGGCGCGGGTGGAGACGTCCTTGCCGGCGGGGAAGACCGGCAGCGCCGTGTCCAGGCCCTCGGGCAGTTCGCGTGCTTCGACGCGCTGCAGGAGTTCAGCGGCCTCCGGGTTGGCTGCCTGCCAGGCGTTGAAGGACTCTTCCCATTCCTTGCGGGCCGCGGCACCGCGGTCAACCACGGAGCGGGCGTGGGCCAGGACGTCCTGGTCAACGTCGAAGGACTTGGCGGGATCGAAGCCGAGCACGTTCTTCAGTGCTGCGACTTCCTCGGCGCCCAGGGCCGAGCCGTGGATCTTGCCGGTGTTCTGCTTCTTCGGCGCCGGGTAGCCGATGATGGTCCGCAGCGAAATGATCGAGGGCTTGGACGTCTCGGCCTTGGCCGCGAGGAGTGCGGAATACAGCTCCTGCACGTCTTCGACGTATTCGCCGGTCTTGGTCCAGTCCACGCGCTGGGTGTGCCAGCCGTACGCCTCGTAGCGCTTGAGGACGTCCTCGGTGAAGGAGATGTCGGTGTCGTCCTCGATGGAGATGTGGTTCTCGTCGTAGACCACTACGAGGTTGCCCAGTTCCTGGTGGCCGGCCAGCGAGGAAGCCTCAGCCGTGACGCCTTCCTGCAGGTCGCCGTCGGAGGCGATGACCCAGATGGTGTGGTCGAACGGGGACTCGCCGGCGGGAGCATCGGCGTCGAACAGGCCGCGCATCCGACGCTGGGAGTACGCGAACCCGACCGAGGACGCCAGGCCCTGGCCCAGCGGGCCGGTGGTGATTTCCACACCGGCGGTGTGCTTGTACTCCGGGTGTCCCGGAGTCAGCGAACCCCAGGTCCGCAGCGCCTCAAGGTCCTTCAGTTCCAGGCCGTAACCGGACAGGAACAGCTGGATGTACAGCGTCAGGGACGTGTGGCCCGGGGAGAGGATGAACCGGTCACGGCCGATCCAGTCAGGATTCCGAGGGTCATGGCGCATCAGCTTCTGGAAGAGAAGGTACGCAGCCGGGGCGAGGCTCATCGCGGTGCCCGGGTGGCCGTTCCCGACCTTCTCGACCGAATCCGCGGCCAAAACACGCACCGTGTCAACGGCGCGCTGGTCCAAACTGGTCCATGACAGTTCTTGCTCTTCCAAATGTGGCACGAAAACCGGGCCCCTCTCTGTGCTGACGGCAGGTGGTACGGACAGGCCGCAGCGGAGGCGCGCTTAATGGCGCCGCTGCGGTGTGTACCAGCCGTTCACCATTGAAACGTTGATCTATCATTCAGTCGCGTCTGAGAATCCGGGAATGCGCATTCCATGGGCATTCCTTGCGTGCTGATCTGCAGATAGCTTAGCCCCATTCCAAGGGCTGGTCAGCGTATATCTCACTAAGTGGACTGAATTTTCTTATATGAATCACCGAGTCGTGCGGCTGCTGTGAGGATCGGTTAACCTGCCGGAATTGTGGAGGCTTTGGCGGCCGGAGAGCCACGGTATGATATTCGGAGGCCACCGCCGGAGGGAGCGGGCCCGCTTTGGGCCCCCGCCGCTGCGAGAACCAGCCGGACTGAACAGCCAGACAGAACAGAGTGACTGCCACCGTGAGCACAACAGATACGCCGCTGAACGCCTCCCGGCTCCCCGGAAAGATTGGGATAGCCCGCAAAGCCAAGGCGTACCTTGCCCTCACGAAACCGCGGGTCATTGAGCTCCTCCTCGTGAGCACGTTGCCCACCATGATTTACGCCGAACGCGGATTCCCCTCCATCGGGCTGATCCTGGCAACCCTCGTCGGCGGAGCCTTCGCCGCGGGCAGTGCCGGCGCGTTCAACTGCTACATAGACCGTGACATCGACAAGCTGATGCACCGCACGGAAAAGCGCCCCCTCGTCACCGGCGAGGTCACCCCGCGCGAGGCCCTCGTGTTCTCCTGGCTGCTGGGTGCCGCCGCCATCGCCATCCTCTGGTTCGGCGCGAACCCGCTGTCGGCGTGGCTTGGCCTCGGCGCCATCGTCTTTTACGTGGTCATCTACACCATGATCCTTAAGCGCCGCACGGCGCAGAACATCGTCTGGGGCGGAGCGGCAGGATGCTTCCCCGTACTGATCGCCTGGGCCGCCGTCACCAACACCGTGGAATGGCCGGCCATCGTGCTGTTCATGGTGATCTTCCTGTGGACCCCGCCGCACTACTGGCCGCTGTCCATGCGCTACGGCGAAGACTACCGGAATGCCAACGTGCCGATGCTGGGCGCGATCGCCGGTGCGAAGGTAGTTTCCGTACAGGTTGTTCTCTACGCCTGGGCCATGGTGGCGTGCTCGCTGCTGTTGGTACCCGCCGGCGGAGCTGGCTGGGTCTACACCGCCACCGCCGTCCTGGCCGGCGCCTGGTTCCTGTACGAATCGCATGCCCTCTACAACCGGGCCCAGGGTGGCGACGTCTCCAACAAGGGTGCCATGAAGGTCTTCCACGGCTCCATCAGCTATCTGACCCTGCTCTTCATCGCGCTGGCGGTCGATCCCTTCGTGGGGTCGGCAGTGATGGGCTAACCCAGCCGCACCGCGGCAAGCCCCTCAGGACGCTCTCTCACTATTTGCGGCAAAAACGGCAACGCTCTCTCACCTCTCGCAGCTTTTCCGGAAATGCTCCTTCACACTGTGAAGGAGCATTTCGTTTTGGCCCGCAGGATCTGAGAGAGCGTCGGTGGAAAGCCCGCAGGATCTGAGAGAGCGTCGGCAGTGCAAAGACATGCACCCCGGTCCTCGCGGGCCGGGGTGCATGTCTCGGGCTGTATTACTTGACGGAACCAGTCCTACTTAGCGGCCAACGTCCTCCGTCACCGCCTCGTCCTACCTGACGGGGCTGAACCGTGCGACGTCGGCGGCGTTCGTGGCAGCGCTCATCAGCAGCGCGGCGCCCAGCATGTGGGCACCCACCAGGAGTGCGGGAATGCCGTTGTAGTACTGCGTGAAGCCAATGGCGGCCTGGAGCAGCGTGACTGCCAGCAGCAACAGGACCGCGGTGCGGAACGGGCCCCTGATCCGGTACCGGAACACGAGGAACACGCCGAAAAGGGCGCCGGCCGTTACGAGGTAGGCGGGCACGGCGTGGATGTGGGAGAAGAGGTCCCAGTCCAGTCCGTTCCTGGGGGCGTCGGCGTCGCCCGCGTGCGGGCCGGCCCCGGTAACCACGACGCCGAGCGTCACGGCCAGGGCGGAAAAGAGTGCGACGGCGGCCATCACCGGCCGTGCGGCGCCCGGCAGGGCAGGAAGAACGACGGCGGGGAACCTGCCAGTTCTGCCGTAGGCCCGGTTCACCAGCAGGGTCGCAAACACGACGAGGGCCATCGATACCAGGAAATGGAGTCCCACGACCCAGGGATTGAGCTGGGTGAGTACCGTAATGCCGCCGATGACGGCCTGCGCCGGGATGCTCGCGAGCAGGCCCAGCGCCAGGAGGAAGAGGTCCCTGCGCTCCTTGCGGAGGTTCCACAGGTAGACCAGCATGAGTGCCGCAATGGCCGCCAGGGCAAACGTCAGGAGCCGGTTTCCGAACTCGATGAAGCCGTGGATGCCCATTTCGGGAGTGTTGACCAGGGAGACATCCGTGCAGCGGGGCCAGGTGGGGCACCCGAGTCCGGACGCGGTGAGGCGGACGGCCCCGCCGGTCACCACAAGCACCGTCTGACCGATGAGCGACAGGACGGCCAGCCGGCGAACGGTCGCATCAACCGTTACGGGCAGCTTGGACGTCATCCGTCCGAGAATCTGGGGGAGGCGCGATGCCGTACTCACGGTTTTCTCAATTCCACTTGAACCAACGGATGGCTGCTGCGCCGGCGAATGCCGTCCAGAGCAGCAGGATAAGGGTGGCGCCCCCATTGAAGGTGCCTGCGAGGAAGGCGTCCCGGAGGGCCTCGCCCAGCGCCCCGGAGGGCAGGAAGTGGACCAGTTCCCGGGCCGGCCCGGGCAGCCGCTCTGCAGGGATCACGATGCCGCCAAGGGCCCCGAGCAGGATCCAGAGCAGGTTGGTGATGGCCAGGGTCGCTTCCGGACGGACCGTTCCCGCGACCAGGAGCCCCAGTGCAGTAAAGGCTGCCGCCCCCAAGACCAGGAGCACCAGCGCCGGAGCCCAGCCCGCCGTCGTCGGATGCCAGCCGAGAACGAAAGCCACCGCGGCGACCACCAGGACCTGGAGGAGCAGAACGGCAAGGACGGCCAGGATCTTGCCTGCGATCAGTCCGGTCCGGCCCAGGGGAGTGGTGGACAGGAAGCGCAGCACTCCGTAGCGGCGGTCGAAGCCGGTGGAGATGCCCTGGCCGGTAAAGGCGGTGGACATGGCGCACAGGGCCAGGATACCGGGCACGGCAACATCAACCCGGCTGCCACCGAGGCCGTCGAGCAGCGGGGTGACGGTCAGGCCGACCAGGGCCAGCAGGGGCAGGACGATGGCGAGGATGAGCTGTTCACCGTTCCGCAGCATCGTCAGGGCTTCGTATTTGCCCTGGAGCAGAATGCGGCGGAGCAACGGGGCGGGGGCGCTGCCGAGAACCCGGCTCATCGGATCTCCCTTCCCGAAATATCCAAAAATACGTCTTCCAGGCTCCGTGCCTCCAGGCTCATCGAGCCGGGCATAATACCGTGCGCGGCCCACCAGGCTGTCAGCGCGGCCAGGTCTTCCGGCGTCAGCGCTCCGGTAACGGCATAGCTCCCGGCACGCGCCTCCCGGACGTCGACGGCGGCCGGCAGGACGCCCGTGAAGTCAAGGCCCGGCCGCGACTCGAAGAGCAGTGTCCGGACATGTTCCTGGGCGGAGTCCGCGCTGATGTGCCGCTGCAGCAGCTGCGCCACCGTGCCTTCGGCGACGTTCCTGCCGGCGTCGATGATGTACACATAGTCGGCCAGCCGCTGGGCGTCGTCCATCAGATGGGTTGTCAGGACGATTCCCATGCCGGCGTCACGCAGTTCGGAAATCAGCTGGAACACCAGCTGCCGCGACTGCGGGTCCAGGCCCGCGCTGGGTTCGTCAAGGAACAACACCTCTGGGTTACCAGCCAGTGCTGCTGCAAGGGCCAGCCGCTGCCGCTGGCCGCCGGAGAGCCGCCGGACTGTGGTCCGGCTGAAGCTGTCAATCCCCAGGCGCTCGATCAGCTCATCGACCGGCCACGGATCCCGGTACATTCCGGCGATATGTTTGAGCAGGGGAATGGGGCGGGCCGACGGCGGAAGCCCGCCGTCCTGGAGCATGACGCCGACGCGGGAACGCAGTTCGGCGCCTGCGGTGTCCGGATCCTGGCCCAGCAACGAGACCGAACCCCCGGACCGCCGCTGGAGTCCCTGCGCGCATTCGATGGTGGTAGTCTTGCCGGCACCGTTGGCTCCCAGCAGGGCAGTGACCTGTCCGCGTTCGGCGGCGAGGGAGACTCCGCTGACCACCCGGAGCATCTTGCCGTCAAGGGAGGCGAGCGGGCCAACGTCCTTAATGAGTCCTGTGATGGACAGGACGGGGGAATCGGGAGATCGCACCAAAACATTCTACGCGATGTAGTACGCGCGGCCCCGCCCCGGATGTGACTGTAGGTCAGCCTCGCCTTACTGGTACGGGGGAGTAAATTACGACATGATTGTGTTGTGTATTCCATGAGCACTCGACTTTCTGCGCCCCGAACCGGGTCCGACGCGCCCGCTGGCGCCGCCGGTTCGTTCCGGCCGTCGACGCCGGCGCCGCACGTGGCCGCTGCTGACTCGGACGAGCGCACGCGGGACCGTGTCCTGAGCGCCGTGCTGGAGCACGGGCCGGTCAGCGCCGCGGAGCTCGGTGACCTGCTGGGCTTCACTCCCGCAGCCGTCCGCCGCCACCTGGACCACCTGTCGCGCAGCGGCGTGATCGAAGTCAAGCGTGTGGCAAGGGCCGGTGCTCGCGCGGGACGCCCGGCTCGGCGCTACGTCCTCAGCTCCCAGGGCCAGTCATCGCTTGGCGATGACTACCTTGATATTGCCGGCTTGGCCCTGCAGCGTCTTGGCGAGATCGCCGGACCCGACGCGGTCCGGGAGTTCGCCGTCGAGCGCTTTGCCGATATGGAACGCCGCTATGCGCCGGAGATCGACGCCGCCGGACCGGATATCACCGCACGGGCGCAGGCACTGTCCGCAGCGTTGAGCCGTGACGGGTTCGTGGCCTCCGCAGCCTCCATTGAAGCCAAAGCGCCGCTCCCGGCAGCGCTCTCCAGCGTCCAGCTGTGCCAAGGGCACTGCCCCATCCAGCAGCTGGCCACCAAGTTCCCCGTGTTCTGTGACGTCGAAACCGAGCTGTTCTCACGGCTCGTCGGCGTTGACGTGCGCAGGCTGTCCACGCTGGCACGCGGCGGTCACGTCTGCACCACCCACATACCTACAGGCCGTCCGGCCGCCAAGGGGCCCCACGGTCCCGGACACACCACGGACAGCCTGGGCGAAGTATCCAACCATCTGCAAGAAAGGCCGTGATGACGGACCAACTATCAGAGAACAAGGTTGCTGAAACTACTGTGATTTCGGAGATTCTGGAGAAGAATCCCGAGCTTCACGGTATTGGCACCTATGAATACGGCTGGGCCGACAAGAACGATGTCGGCGCCAACGCACGTCGTGGCATCAACGACGAAGTCGTCCGGGACATTTCGGCCAAGAAGAACGAGCCGGAATGGATGCTCGACCTTCGCCTCAAGGGCCTGAAGTACTTCGACCGCAAGCCCATGCCCACCTGGGGTGCAGACCTCTCCGGCATCGACTTCGACAACATCAAGTACTTCGTGCGTTCCACTGAGAAGCAGGCCGCTACCTGGGAAGACCTCCCCGAGGACATCCGGAACACGTACGAGAAGCTGGGCATCCCGGAAGCCGAGCGCAGCCGCCTGGTCTCCGGCGTCGCCGCGCAGTACGAATCCGAGGTTGTGTACCACCAGATCCGCGAGGACCTCGAAGCCCAGGGCGTCATCTTCCTGGACACCGACACCGCACTGCGCGAACACCCGGAGATCTTCCAGGAGTACTTCGGCACCATCATCCCGGTGGGCGACAACAAGTTCGCTTCGCTGAACACGGCCGTGTGGTCCGGTGGTTCCTTCGTGTACGTTCCCAAGGGCGTCCACGTGGATATTCCGCTGCAGGCCTACTTCCGCATTAACACGGAAAACATGGGCCAGTTCGAGCGCACGCTGATCATCGCCGACGAGGACTCCTACGTCCACTACATCGAAGGCTGCACGGCCCCGATCTACACCTCGGACTCGCTGCACTCCGCCGTTGTGGAGATCATCGTGAAGAAGGGCGCCCGCGTCCGCTACACGACCATCCAGAACTGGTCCACCAACGTGTACAACCTGGTCACCAAGCGCGCCATCTGCGAAGAGGGCGCCACCATGGAATGGATCGATGGCAACATCGGCTCCAAAGTCACCATGAAGTACCCGGCCGTCTACCTCGTGGGTGAGCACGCCAAGGGCGAAACCCTGTCCATCGCGTTCGCCGGCGAAGGCCAGCACCAGGACACGGGCTCCAAGATGGTGCACATCGCACCGAACACGAAGAGCTCCATCATTTCCAAGTCGGTTGCCCGCGGCGGCGGCCGTGCCGCCTACCGCGGCCTGGTCCAGGTCCGCGAAGGCGCCAAGCACTCGGCCAACACGGTCCGCTGTGACGCGCTGCTGGTGGATACCATCAGCCGTTCGGACACCTACCCGTACATCGACATCCGCGAGGATGACGTGGTCATGGGACACGAGGCGACTGTTTCGCGCGTCAGCGAAGAGCAGCTGTTCTACCTGATGTCCCGCGGCATGCGCGAAGACGAGGCCATGGCGATGATCGTCCGCGGCTTCATCGAGCCGATTGCCCGTGAACTGCCGATGGAATACGCCCTCGAGCTGAACCGACTGATTGAACTGCAGATGGAAGGATCGGTCGGTTAATGACTGACATCACTACTGAAAAGGCCCGCATCGGCGCGCCCTCAGCCCAGCCGTTCATCAACGGCTTCACCGAGGAAGGCGAAAGCCTTTCGCCCATCAACTCCGCCGGGTCCAAGTCCCCGCTCGCAGGAGAGGCCGTCAAGAGCCACTCCCATGGCGGCGGCGTCGGCATTCCGGACAGCTCACGCGCCGGGCGCCTGACCTCCTACAATCTGGCGGACTTCAAGCCGCTGACCGGCATGGAGGAGGACTGGCGGTTCACCCCGCTTAAGCGCCTGCGCGGACTCCACTCGGCTGTCCTCAACGGCACAGCTCCCGCCGTCAGCGTCACCGCACCGGACGCCGTCACGGTTGAAACCGTTGGCCGCGACGACAAGCGCATCGGCACCGCAGCCATCCCCGAGGACCGCGTGTCCGCCAACGCCTGGGAAAACTTCAGCGAGGCGACGGTCATCACCGTTCCTGCAGAGTTCGAGGCCGACGGCGAAATCAACGTTGTCCTGACCGGTCAGGGAACGGACGCGTCCGCGCAGCACCTCGTGATCGTTGCCCAGAAGTTCTCCAAGTCCGTAGTGGTCCTGGACCACCACGGCAGCGCGGTTGTTTCCGAGAACGTGGAAATCGTGGTTGAGGACGGCGCTGAACTGTCCGTCATCTCGCTCCAGGAATGGAACGACGACGCCGTGCACGCCTCGTCGCAGCAGGCCAAAATCGGCCGGGACGCCAAGTTCAAGCACATCGTGGTCAGCCTCGGCGGCGACCTGGTCCGCGTCACCCCGTCGGCACGGTTCACTGCCCCGGGCGGCGAAGTTGAAATGCTCGGCCTGTACTTCGCCGACGCCGGCCAGCACCTTGAGCAGCGCCTGTTCGTTGACCACGCAGTGGCCAACTGCAAGTCGAACGTCCTCTACAAGGGCGCACTCCAGGGCCGCAACGCCCACGCCGTCTGGGTTGGTGACGTCCTGATCCGCAAGGAGGCAGAGGGCACCGACAGCTACGAGGCGAACCGCAACCTGCTGCTCACCGACGGTGCACGGGCGGACTCCGTTCCGAACCTCGAAATCGAGACCGGCCTGATCAAGGGTGCCGGCCACGCCAGCGCCACCGGCCGCCTGGACGACGAGCACCTGTTCTACCTGATGGCGCGCGGTATTCCGGAAGACGTGGCTCGCCGCCTCGTGGTCCGTGGATTCCTGCACGAAATCATCCAGCACATCAAGGTGCCGGCCATCGAAGAGCGCCTCATCGCATCCGTTGAGCGCGAACTCGCGGCAACGAACAACTAGTGCGCAGCACGAGAAAACACAGGACTACAGCAGATGACTGACCAGCCAAAAGGCGAGCTTGTCTGCAACGCCAGCGAGATACAGCTCAAGCAGGCGCTGCGGATCCTGATCGATGACTACCCCGTAGCCATCGTGAAGGACTCCATGGGCGAAATCCACGCCATCGGTGACACGTGCTCGCACGCGGACATTTCACTCTCCGAAGGGGAGATCGAAGGCTGCAAGATCGAATGCTGGGGCCACGGCTCCCAGTTCGACCTCCGCAGCGGCCAGCCGCTCCAGTTGCCGGCCTATGACCCCGTTCCTGTTTTTGCCGTGGCCGTTCACGGCGACGACGTCTACGTGGACGTCACCAACATTGTGAACGGTGCCGAAGTCCCGAACTTCAGCTGACAGCGCTCAACGCCGTCCGCACCCCGCTTTAGAAAACTTTTCAGCCGAGAAACCGCACCGCCGCCGGAGGGCACGGTGCAGAGGAGAACAAGACACATGTCTACTCTTGAGATCAAGGACCTGCACGTCAGCATTGAGACGGAGCAGGGCACCAAGGAGATCCTTAAGGGCGTCAGCCTGACCATTAAGACCGGCCAGACCCACGCCATCATGGGCCCGAACGGTTCAGGCAAGTCCACCCTGGCGTCCACCATCGCCGGCCACCCGCGTTACAACGTCACCAGCGGTTCCATCACGCTGGACGGCGAAGACGTCCTGGCCATGAGCGTGGACGAGCGCGCCCGCGCCGGTGTGTTCCTGGCCATGCAGTACCCCGTTGAGGTTCCGGGCGTCTCCATGACCAACTTCCTGCGGACCGCCAAGACGGCCATCGACGGCGAAGCACCCAAGCTGCGCACCTGGACCAAGGACGTCAAGGCCGCCATGCAGCAGCTGCGCATCGACGCCGACTTCGCCCAGCGCAACGTCAACGAAGGCTTCTCCGGCGGCGAGAAGAAGCGCGTGGAGATCCTCCAGCTCGAGCTCTTCAAGCCGAAGTTCGCCATCCTGGACGAGACCGACTCCGGCCTCGACGTGGACGCACTCAAGGTTGTTTCCGAGGGCGTCAACCGCGCGCATGCCGAGGGCAAGATGGGCACGCTGCTCATCACGCACTACACCCGCATCCTGCGCTACATCAAGCCGGACTTCGTGCACGTGTTCGTTGACGGACAGGTTGTCGAAGAGGGCGGCCCGGAGCTGGCCGACCGTCTCGAAGAAGAAGGCTACGACCGTTACGCCACGGGCGCAGGTGCAGCCACCATCGCTGCGGCCAGCGCTGTGGCACAGGCCTAGTTAGGACACTGCCATGACCGAAATCAAAGCGGCCCGTACGGGCCTCGAAGATGTCGAAGAGGCACTCAAGGACGTCATTGACCCCGAGCTCGGAGTCAACATCGTTGACCTGGGCCTGCTCTACGGCCTGAAGTACTCGGACGACGACGGCGCCCTGCTGATCGACATGACGCTCACCACGGCGGCCTGCCCGCTCACGGACGTCATCGAAGAGCAGG
This sequence comes from Arthrobacter sp. P4_H3, assembly GCF_056400885.1. Lineage (NCBI taxonomy): Bacteria > Bacillati > Actinomycetota > Actinomycetes > Micrococcales > Micrococcaceae > Arthrobacter > Arthrobacter sp. P4_H3. The sequence continues at coordinate 151,000 of NZ_JBFUKK010000001.1, read as the reverse complement.
TGGGCAAGGCCCTCGACGGCGTCGTGGACGACTGGCGGCTGAACTGGGTCTGGATGCCGCCATGGGGTCCGGAGCGGATCACCGAAGACGGACGCGACCAGATGCGGGCACTCGGCTTCAACATCTGAGCCCTGCCCGCCCGGTAGATAGACCTGGTTGATATACGACGGCGGCCGGTCACCTTCCCCAAGAAGGTGGCCGGCCGCCGTCGTACTTTCATCGATTGCTCCGAAGCTGCCGTTTTGGAGCGGCATAAGGGCAGTTACGCAGCAGCCGATGCAGCTACAGCGTGGAAGCGCTGAACGTGTCGCACTGGTTGATGTCGCCGGTCTGGTAGCCCTGGTAGAACCACTTCTGCCGCTGGGCGCTGGAGCCGTGGGTCCACGCCTCCGGTGAGACCCGGCCGGTGGCTGCTTCCTGGATGCGGTCGTCACCGACAGCCGATGCCGCGGACAGCGCATCGTTCAGGTCCTGCTGGGTGAGCGGTTCCAGATAGGGCTGACCGGTCTTGGGATCCTGCTGCGTTGTGGCGTACCTGACCCAGAGCCCGGCATAGCAGTCGGCCTGCAGCTCCACCCGGACGGCACCCGATTCAGGGCCCTGCGGGTCCTGCTGGGCCCGGTCAAGGTTGCCCAGGACGTTCTGGACGTGGTGGCCGAATTCATGCGCCACCACGTATTCCTGGGCCAGCGGGCCGCCGGAAGAGCCGAAGCGGTCCACCAGGTCCTGGAAGAAGCCCGGGTCGAAGTAGGCGGTGGTGTCGGCCGGGCAGTAGAAGGGCCCGACGTCGGAGGTTGCCCCGCCGCAGCCGGTATTGGTGGCCCGGCTGAAGATCACTGTCTTGGGGCGCGGATACTCCGTGTTGTACTGGGCCAGGTAGGCCGGCCAGAATGCATTGAGGCTGTTGACCGTTCCCGTGATGCGGCAGTCGAGGCGGGCGTCGGCGTCGGCTCCGCTCTGGCAGGCCGGTGCACTACCCTGGCTCTGCGGGTCCGGCCCTGCCCCCGTCAGGCCCTCCAGCAATTGCGGATTGACCCCAAACAGAGCTGCCAGCAGGAGGATGATTCCGCCCCCGATTCCGCCGCCGATCTTCGTCCCACGACCCATGCCACGCCGGTCCTGGACCTGGGACGGATCCAGCTCGACGTTGTCATTGAAACTCATATTGCCACGATAGCCGAACCGGATAGGCCGGGATCCGTGCGCGGCCGGTAAAGTTGATCCGATGCCTTTCCTCAACAGACTTCAACGCTGGGCCGATGACCGCCCCGACGACACTGCCGTCGTCGTGGCGGGCCGGCACCTCAGCTGGGCCGCCCTTCGGGATGCCGCCGCGGCCCGGGTTCCGGACGCCGGAGCAGTGACCGTACTCGCCGAGGCCAACTCCGTTGACTTCGCCGCGTCCTTCGCAGCTGCCGTGGCAGGGGACCGGCAATGCGCCGTCCTCGATCCCACCTGGCCAGGGCAGCTCAAGGCTGACATCGCGGTCCGGCTGGACGCCGCCGTCGTCACTCCGATCCCTGCGCAGCCGGACGTTACACCCGCCCAAGCCGGCCCGGCTGTACGCACGGAACTCCATGACGGGCGACCGGAAACTCCCTTCCTGATCGGCCTGACCTCCGGCACAACGTCCGTGCCCAAAGCGTTCACGAGGTCGAGGCGTTCGTGGCAGCTTTCCTTCGAGGCGTCCATCGAGTTCTTCGGACTGACGCAGCAGGACAAGACGCTCGCCCCGGGCCCGCTGGCGGCCAGCCTCAACCTGTACGCCCTCTCCGAGTGCCTGTATGCCGGCTCCGAGTTCCATACCCTGGAGTCGTTCGACGTCGGTGACGTGCATGCCGCCATCACGCATGACGGCATCACCCGGCTGGTCCTGGTCCCCACCATGCTGCGGCTGCTCAGCGAGCGGGGACTGGCCGGCTGCGTGGACGCGTCGGGCGTTACCTCCATCATTTGCGCCGGCTCCAAGCTGGATGCCCGCACCCTCGAGGCCGCCCGACGCTGGGCGCCCAAGGCCACCATCTTCGAGTACTACGGCGCGTCCGAACTGAGCTTCGTTTCCGGTGCGGGCCTGCGCGCCGGCAAACCGCTGGACACCGGCGGAACCGGCATCGGGAAACCCTTCCCCGGCGTGGACGTCCGGATCCTGGGCGACGACGGCGAACGGCTTCCCGACGGCACGGACGGCAACATCTGCGTCCGCAGCGGCATGGTCAGCAACGGCTATTTGTGGGGAGACGACGGGCAGGCGCTTCGCTGCTTCGACGGCTGGTACACGGTGGGGGACCAGGGGTACCTGCAGGACGGCGAGCTCCACATCCTGGGCCGCCGCTCCGACATGATCATCACAGCCGGCAAGAACGTCTATCCGCATGAGGTGGAGCTGGCCCTGGCCTCCGTCCCCGGCGTCGCGGCTGCCGTGGCTGCGGGCATGGCCGATGACGTCCGCGGCCAGCGGGTGGTGGCCGGCGTCGTCCCCTCCCACGGCGGCATCACGGCCACGCAGCTTAAGGCCGGGCTGGATGGTGTCCTGCCCAGGGACAAACGGCCTCTGCAGTATTTTGCCCTGGCGGAGCTGCCAGTGACCGACCGCGGGAAAGTCAGCCGGCAGCTGCTGCTGGACTGGGTTGAAACCGGCGACGCCAGGATCCGCCGTCTTGCCTGAGTCGCTGCCGGAGACGGTTCCTGGACACGCTGGCGTCCGCGCCGGTAACACGGCGCTGCCGCCTGACCGCCAGCCGGTGGTCATCGCGGCCCTGCGCACGCCCATCCGACGCGTCAACGGGGCGTTCAAGGAGCTCCGCGCGCACGAGCTCCTGGCCCCCGTCCTTCGGGGCCTCCTGGAAGGCACCGGCCTGCCGGCGGCGGCCGTGACGGACGTGGTGATCGGCAACGCCGTGGGAGGCGGAGGCAATGTTGCCCGCCTGGCCGCCCTGGAGGCCGGACTGCCGGTCAGCGTTCCCGGGGTCACCGTGGACAGGCAGTGCGGCTCCGGCCTCGACGCCATCGTGCTCGCCGCGAGGCTGGTGGCAGCCGGGGGAAACGGCGTGTACCTCGCCGGCGGGGTGGAAAGCATTAGCACGGCTCCCCTCCGCGCCACCAGGGCCGCCGACGGCAGCCCCGAATTCTTCCGCCGGGCGCAGTTCGTGCCGCTCAGCTACGGCGATCCGGACATGGGAACCGCGGCGGACACCGTCGCCGGGGCCTTCGGGATCAGCCGCGAGCGGCAGGACCGGTTCGCGTTGCAGAGCCACCGGCGGGCCCTGGCTGCAGCAGCATCCGGAACCTACGCGGGCGAAATCGTGCCGCTGCGGGCGGCGTCCGGGAACGTGGAGTCCGACGACGGTCCGCGGGCCAGCCTGACGGCCGCCCTGATGTCGCGGTTCCCGCCGGCGTTCACGGAGGGCGGTACTGTCACCGCCGGGAATTCCTGTTTCGATGCCGACGGCGCGTCCGCCGTCGTGATCACTTCATTGCAGCGGGCGCGGGAACTGGGGGCAGCCGACGGTTTCCTGGTGCGCGGCACCGACACGGCGGGAGTGGACCCGCGGGTTCTGGGCATGGGTGCCGCTGCTGCGGCGGAGCGGCTCCTGGCCGGGCACGGCATTCAGGCCGCGGACATCGACCTGGTGGAATTCAATGAGGCCTTCGCCTCCCAGACCCTCGCCTGCCTGGACGCCCTCGGCATTGACCCCGGGCGGGCAAACCTCGACGGCGGTGCGCTGGCCCTGGGCCACGCGTACGGCGCGTCCGGTGCTGTCCTGGTGACGCGGCTACTCGCCCAGGCGCGCAGGGACGGTGCGGCCGGACAGCTGGCACTGGCCATGATCAGCATTGCCGGCGGCATGGGAACCGCGGCCCTCTTCAGGTACGAACGTCTTGACCGGATGGCCGAAACGTCCTAACGGTCGCCCTGGCGCGGGTCGTCGTCATCGTCGGGTTCTCCCAGCCCGCGGGCAGCCAGGGCATCGCCGGTCTGGCGGGCGTAGGCCACCGTGGTGATGAAGACCGGCAGCACCAGTGCCCGCGGGTTCCGTTCCAGGCCGCGCGCCCGCGCCGCATCCCGCACCTCCGAGTATGCTCCGGCGATGAACGGAATGCTCCGGAGCATGATCGCGATAGTCAGGGCGAAGCGCTCGGGGTCCGCGCCGAAGCGCCGGAACGGCACTGCCAATGAGACGACGCCGTCGAGGAGCCGCTGCATCGGCGTGGTGGCCGTTAATATGGACGCCGCCACGACGCAGACCAGGATGTTAAGGACGATCCGCGCCGCAACAGGACCTCCCAGCTGCCACCACTGGAACAGGCCGATGGCAAGCAGCACCGGCAGGATGGGCCGGATGGCCTTGAACAGGCGCGCGGAACCGGCACCGCTGAGCAGGAACAGGGCACACATGATCCCCAGCACCGCCGCGGCGACCGCCCAGTCCACCACCAGGAACGATCCCATGCCGCAGCCCACCACCACCAGGAACTTCAGCCAGAGCGGAGCCCGGTGGACCGGTGACGTGCCGGGAACGAAGTTCACCAGCAGGAATGCCTGGCCGCTCACCTGACCTCCGGACGGTGCGGCGGCACGGTGGCGCTGACCGGCGGCAGGCCGGCAGCGGACAGCTCCCGGTAGTGTTCGACGGCGGCGGCAGCACCGCCGTCGAACACCACCWGTCCGGATTCCACCACCAGGACGCGGTCCATGTCACGGACCAGCTCCAGGTCGTGCGTGGACATGATGATCTGCTGGCTGAGGCCCGAGATGGTCCGCCGCAACAGTTCGCGGTTGCGCAGGTCCAGCAGCGTGGACGGCTCATCCAGGACCAGGACTGCAGGTTCGACGGCGAGGACGGCCGCCAGGGCCATCAGCTGCCGTTCGCCGCCCGAGAGCTCGTAGATGCTTTGGTCCGCCAGCGGCATCAGCCCGAAGCGGTTGAGGATCGCCTCGGCAGCCAACCGGCGCTCCCTTGTGTTCCGGACGGACCGTCGCAAGGACAGCTCCACATCCTCCCGGCCGGTGGGCATTACCAGCTGGGACAGGGGATCCGTGAAAACAAACCCGACCTTCCGGCGTACGGCACGCACCGACCTGGCGGTATCGTCGCCGTCCACGGTCACGGTTCCGTCACTCGGTGCCACGAGACCGTTGAGGAGCCGCAGGAGCGTGGACTTCCCGGACCCGTTGGCTCCGATGACGCCGATCCGCTGTTCCGTAAGATTCAGCGAGATGCCGCGCAGCAGTGTCTTGGGCTGCGGGCTGCCGTCCACCGCCACCCGGACCGCGACTCCGTCCAGAAGGATGCTGCCCATGCTAATTGGCTGCCTGGCCCGCTCCGGAGTTCCGGACGCCGGCGCGGCGGATCAGGAGATCCGGGAACGCCTTGTGCAGGGCGAGGGCGATGCTGACGGCCAGGATGTTCTTGATGATGTCGCCCGGGTAGTAGGCCAGGTCCAGGAGGAACGCCTTGGAAAGGTCCAGCTTGGCGTTAACCATCATGCCCAGCACGCCCAGGCCGTGGACCAGCACAATGCTCGTGGCCATGGCCGCGGCCACGAGGAACAGCCCCCGGTACTTCAAGGTGCGGCGGAGCACAATGGTGGTGAGCCAGCCGACAGCCAGGGCGGCGAGCGGAAAGGCGATGATGTAGCCGGCAGAGGGGCCGGCGAGGATTCCGAGCCCGCTCCTGCCGCCGCTGAAGATCGGCAGGCCGGCCAGCCCCAGCAGGGTGTACAGGCCGACGGCGGCAAACGCCCGGCCGGGACCCAGGGCAAGACCTGTCAGCATCACGGCGAGTGTCTGCAGGGTGATGGGGACGCCGAGCCCGCCCACGGGGATGGCCGCGATGAGCGCGGAGCCGGCCACCAGGGCGGCGAAGACGGCGATGAGGCCGAGATCCGTCGCGTTCCAGCGCTTCCGGCCGGGTTTACTGCCCGACTTAACGCCGGAGGCGGTCTGGCTGGTGACGCCACTGTCAGTCTTGGTCATGGGAGGTCCTGTCGGTTAGTGCAGATGCAATGCAACTGGGGATGGGGCAGCCTCCTGCGTGCAGGCGCTTCCCCTCCATTCCGACGATACGTCTCCGGCTGCGGCCATATTTTGTAGGGGATCCACTAACGGAGGGCGCCCGCTCTGGACAGGGTGCCCAAAAGATGACATCCGCGGGCCCCGGTGCCGAGGTAATCCGGGGGGAGTGGTGCCGGTAGACTGGTAGAGGCCGTTCTCTCGGCCACACTGCCCCGGCCCTGCCCAGACTCCATCCGTTGTGCCGCGGCGTTCCCTGTTGTGAAAGGCCTTAGCTGCATTGATTACCGTCCAGGATCTCGAACTGCGCGCCGGCGCCCGCCTCCTTATGGACCAGGTGAGCTTCCGGATCGACAAGGGAGACAAGATCGGCCTTGTCGGCCGTAACGGTGCAGGCAAGACCACGCTTACCCGGGTCCTCGCCGGCGAAGGCCTGCCTGCGGGCGGCAAGGTGACGCGCAGTGGCGAGATCGGCTACCTTCCCCAGGACCCCCGCACCCCGGACATGGAACAGCTCGCCCGCGACCGGATCCTCTCTGTCCGCGGACTGGACATCGCCGTCGGCAAGCTCCGGCTGGCCCACGAAGAGATGGCCAGCGAGGACGCCGCCGTCCAGCGCAAGGCGATGAACCGCTACGACCGGCTGGAATCCGAATTCCTGGCCGCCGGCGGCTACGCTGCCGAAGCCGAGGCCGCAGCGATCTGTTCGAACCTCGCCCTGCCGGACCGCCTGCTGAACCAGCCGCTCAAAACCCTGTCCGGTGGGCAGCGGCGCCGTGTGGAACTCGCCCGCATCCTCTACTCGGACGCGGAGACCATGCTCCTGGATGAGCCCACCAACCACCTCGACGCCGACTCCATCTCCTGGCTGCGCGAGTTCCTGAAGAACCACCAGGGCGGCCTGATCGTGATCAGCCACGACACGGAACTGCTCGAAGCCACTGTCAACAAGGTGTTCCTGCTGGATCCCAACCGCGCCCAGATCGACTTCTACAACATGGACTGGAAGCGCTACCTGCAGCAGCGCGAAACGGACGAACGCGCCCGCAAGCGGGAGCGCGCGAACGCGGAAAAGAAGGCCCAGGTCCTCTTCGACCAGGCCAACAAGATGCGCGCCAAAGCCACCAAGGCCGTCGCCGCGCAGAACATGGCCAAGCGCGCCGAGCGTCTGCTGGGCGGATTGGAAGCCGTGCGCGCCACCGACCGCGTGGCAGCCCTGCGCTTCCCGGATCCGTCACCCTGCGGCAAAACTCCGCTCACCGCGGACGGCCTCAGCAAGTCCTACGGCTCCCTGGAAATCTTCACCGACGTGGACCTGGCCATCGACCGCGGTTCCAAGGTGGTCATCCTGGGCCTCAACGGCGCCGGTAAGACCACCCTGCTGCGGATGCTGGCCGGCGTGGACAAGCCCGATACCGGTGAAGTGGTTGCCGGCCACGGGCTGAAGGTGGGCTACTACGCCCAGGAGCACGAGACGCTCGACGTGGACCGTTCCGTCCTGCAGAACATGCGCTCCTCCGCCCCGGACATGAATGATGCGGAAGTACGCAACATCCTGGGCTCGTTCCTGTTCTCCGGCGACGACGTCGACAAGCCCGCCGGTGTGCTTTCCGGCGGCGAGAAGACGCGCCTCGCCCTGGCCACAATCGTGGCCTCAAGCGCGAATGTGCTGCTCCTCGATGAGCCCACGAACAACCTCGACCCGGCCAGCCGCGCCGAAATCCTCGGGGCACTGAGTAACTACACCGGCGCGGTCGTGCTGGTGAGCCACGACGAGGGTGCCGTCGCGGCGCTGAACCCCGAGCGCGTCGTGCTGCTGCCCGATGGCATCGAAGACCACTGGAACGAAGACTACCTGGACCTGATTACGCTGGCGTAGGCCGTTTCGTAGCGGACGCAACTGACGACGCGAAACCCGACGAGCATCAGTACCCTTGGGCGTCCAGGATCGCGTCTTCCTCTTCTTCCGCCGTCGGCTGTTTCCGTTTCCGGGGAGCGGGGCGGCGGCGGTTCGCGGCCATGGCATACTCGGGCGCACTGTCCGCCGTGGCGTCCTGCGCGTCGATCTCCGCGTTCCTGGCCTGTTGCCGGGCCGCGTAGCCGAACCCGATGAACATCAGCACGCCGAAGGCGAACCACTGCAGCGAATAGGACAGGTGGGTTCCCTCTTCCACCGAAGGCTTCGGGAACGGGTACGGCATTGCGGCGGCGGCCGGCGATTCGGAGGCGAGCTGGCCGTAGGCGCCCGTCAGCACGGGATAGCCAAGCTGGGCGGCGTAGGCCGGGAGGTCGATGGAAGCAAGCTGTCCGTCCGGGGCGCCGCGCTGGAGTTCGGGTTCACCCGGTTTCAGGCGTACGATCACCGTGACGTCGCCCGAGGGCGGCTCAGGAACGGAATCGGGGCGGCCCGGGGTGTTGTTCCCGATCGGGAGCCAGCCGCGGTCCACCACAACCGCCTGTCCGGTGCTGAGCTTGAAGGGAACCACCACTTCGTAGCCCGGCTGCCCGTTGAGCGGGCGGTTGCGCACCACCCTCTGGCCGTCGACGTCGTAGCGGCCCTTCAACTCGACCTGGGTCCACTCCTTGTCTGCATCCAGCCGGGAAAACTGCTCCTCAGTTTCGGCGAACGGCAGGGGGGTGGCCGAGTAGTTGGACGTGACCCGGTTGATCTCCGCAAGCGTCTCGGCCCTGCGGTCCATCTGCCAGCGGCCCAGGAACACGCAGGCTGTGGCAAAGATCGCAGCCAGCAGCAGATAGCCCAGCCACTTGCTGGAAAACAGGAAGCGGTACATTCAGCTTTCCCTGCCTGACGCGGTTGCGAGGTCCAGCGGCACCGTTTCTTTCCAGAGGCCACGGGTCTGCAGGTAATCTTCCAGCCACAGCCGGTGCCCGTCGCAGGCGAGCCAGGTCTTGCGGCGTTCGGGCGTGTGGATCTTGGGGTTGTTCCACAGCAGCTGCCAGGCGGCACCGGACCGGCACGCCTTCCTGGAGCACATGGGCGCAGCCGCTTCGGCAGGCGCAGCGCCGCCTCCCGCCAGGTCAAAAATGTTCATGAAGCTGCCCGTTCCTGGCCGTCGTTATCGTCTTCGTCTTCGTCTTCGTCCTCAATGAGTTCGCCCTGGAGAACCGTTGGACCTTCGTCTTCTGCAGCTGCCGGTGCTTCCGGCGCTTCGAGCTCCGCCAGCGGGGCGGAATCGAGCAGGTAATCGCTGTGAATCTCCGCCTTGTCGCTCCCGTTGGCTATGACCACTGCAATCCAGGGCAGGAACACCGCACCGGCAATCGGGACAACCTTGAACCAGCCGTCAACGACGAACACCAGGATCAGGCAAACCATGCGGATTCCCATGGCCACGGCGTACTTGATCATCCGCACGCGCATCTCTTCCGAGTGGGCAGAGGCGGCATCCGTAATGCTGTGCACCTGGGCGTCACCGGAGACGGCGTCCGGTTCACCGGGCATCGAATGTCCGGGTCGTTTTGCAAGTGTCACGGCTGTTTGATCACGCTCCCAAGGCTTAATCCAATTCTCTCACCCTCAACAGTGCCGCCCAAACGCGGGCTAAGATCGGAGGCAGTAAAAATCCCGCCCCTCACCGCGGTACCCCATGCCGCAGAATCCCGGAGCAAACTATGACTGAAGCAGCATCAACCGGCCGCAGCGTTCTGATCACCGGCGGCAACCGAGGCATCGGACTGGCCATTGCCGAGGCCTTCCTCGCCAACGGCGACAAAGTCGCGGTGACGTACCGCAGCGAGTCGGCGCTTCCGGAAGGAATCCTTGGCGTCAAGGCCGATGTGACCGATGAGGCTTCCGTTGACGCTGCCTTTGCTGAGGTTGAAGCTGCGCACGGACCGGTGGAGGTCTTGGTGGCAAACGCCGGCATCACCAAGGACACACTGCTGATGCGCATGAGCGAAGACGATTTCACCTCTGTCATCGACACCAACCTGACCGGCGCCTTCCGCGTCATCAAGCGGGCCTCCAAAGGCATGATCCGCAAGCGCAAGGGCCGGGTTGTGCTGATTTCCTCGGTGTCCGGACTGTACGGCGCACCCGGCCAGATCAACTACTCCGCCTCCAAGGCCGGACTGGTGGGGATTGCCCGTTCGCTGACGCGCGAACTCGGCGGCCGCGGGATTACCGCCAACGTCGTGGCCCCGGGGTTCATCAACACGGACATGACGGCGGAACTGCCGGAGGCCACCCAGAAGGACTACCTGTCCAAGGTTCCCGCGGGCCGTTTCGCCGAAGCCGCGGAGGTGGCGAACGTGGTGCGCTGGATCTCCAGTGATGAGGCGTCCTACATCTCCGGCGCCGTCATTCCGGTCGACGGCGGTCTGGGCATGGGGCACTAGCCGCTCCCGTACTCCCTGCGCCCGTTCCAAGGTCCGCGCGCACGATGGGACCTTATGCCCATTACACCCCCAGCGGCCGGGTGTGTAATGGGCATACGGACCGGTCCACGCCACGGCCGGCCGCACCTGTGAGGCAAGACTAGGGAGCTATCATGGCCGATCTCAATAAATGGACGCCATCGGAGTTTCTGGAGCCGTTCCGGCGGTTCCTCGACGGGGACCTGACACAGTCGTCAATCCGTGTGGAACAGTTCTTCGACGGCAGCACCCTGGTGGTGCGTGCGGAACTGCCCGGCATTGATCCCGAGACGGACGTGGACGTCTCGGTGGCCGACGGTATGCTGCACCTCAAGGCGGAGCGCGAGGAAAAATCCGAGCATCAGGACAAGAGCGGCTACCGCTCGGAGTTCCGCTACGGCTCATTCTCGCGAAGTGTCTCCCTGCCGCCCGGAGCCCGCGAGGAAGACGTTACGGCCACGTACAAGGACGGTGTCCTGGAAGTGCGCGCGCCGGCACCTGAGCAGGCGCCAGCCACCGAGAAGCGCAAGATCCCGGTGAACCGCAGCTAGGGACGTTCGGAATCACCACCACAAACCTTGGTTCGGGCTGACGACGGAACCCGGTCCGCTCCGTCGTCAGCCCGCTTCCTTGCGTGCTTCCCCAAGCCAGCCGGCCACTTCGTCGTCGAGGTCGGCCATCGATCGCAACTCCAGGTGATGCATCCACACGCCCTTGGACGGGTTGACCACCTCCTTGAACCGTCCCGAAGCAAGCCGCCGGCGCAGCGCGATGGACAGGACAGCGGGAACGTCCGACTTGAGATACCGGGCGGGCCACCACATGTAGGCAAATGCCCGCCGCCCGCGGAATGCCACCTGGCTTTTGGTTGCCCGCACCGTCGACGGCGGGAACCCGGCCAGTATGCGCTCGACGCCCCGAAACAGTTCCAGCCCCTGCGGGGAACCGCTGAAGACCTCCTCCGGAATGGACTCCTCGGCAGCGCCCCGGCTCAAGGCACGGCTCCGGATGACTCGCCCCGCAGTTTCATGGCCGTGAGCCTACGCCGTGCAGCCCTGCCCAACAATGGCCGCTCCGCGAACCTGCGGCGCCGCTGGCCGACAGCGGCCCGACCGCCGGGAACTAGCCCGGGTCCGCTTCTTTGTCGACGTCAAACAACTGAATTCTTCCCCTGCGCTGGCATGATGGATGGCAGACCCACAGATTTTGGACGTTTGTAACAAAGGAGCTCGAATGGGATTGCTGGACAACAAGACCGCCATTGTGACCGGTTCGTCGAGGGGGATCGGCGCCGATGTTGCCAAGCTCCTCGCGGCCGAAGGTGCCGCCGTTGTGGTGAATTACCGCCAGAAGGCCCCGCGCGCCAACAAGGTTGTGGCCGAGATCGAGGCGGCCGGCGGCCGTGCGGCGGCGGTCGGCGCCGACCTCACCACGCAGGAAGGTGTCCAGGCCCTGGCCAGCGCGGCCATGGAGAACTTCGGCTCGCTCGACGTCCTGGTCCTGAACGCTTCCGGCGGCATGGAATCGGGCATGGAAGAGGGCTACGCCCTGAAGCTGAACCGCGATGCCCAGGTCAACATGCTCAATGCCGCCGTGCCGCTGATGCGTGAAGGCTCCCGCGTGGTGTTCATCACGAGTCACCAGGCCCACTTCATCGGCTCCGTTCCCACCATGCCGGAATATGAGCCTGTGGCACGCAGCAAGCGCGCCGGCGAGGACGCCCTGCGCGCCCTGATCCCGAACCTTGCGGACAAGGGAATCTCGCTCGTGGTGGTTTCCGGCGACATGATCGAAGGAACCGTTACGGCCACGCTGCTTGACCGGTCCAACCCGGGCGCCATCGAAGCCCGCCGCGCGGAGGCCGGCAAGCTGTATTCTGTTGCGGAATTCGCCGCGGAGATCGCCAAGATGGTCACGGCCGACGTCGAAACCGGCCACACCGAGTACGCCGGCGGTGCCGACTACTTCGGCAAGAGCGCCGGCCAGGCAGGCTGACGCTTCCGCACCACGATCCACAAAGAAAGGCCGGGCGACTGCCCGGCCTTTCCTTTGTGCTCTTTCATCAGGGCGCTGGCAATGCCAGCGCGTGCCTGTGCCTCAGACCCCGGCGATGTGCCGCACGGCATCCAGGTACGGCATATTGACGGCTGCGACCGCTGCCGCGCGAACGGCGGGCTTGGCGTTGAAGGCCACGCCGATCCCGGCGGCGCTGAGCATGTCAAGGTCATTGGCACCGTCGCCCACCGCGATGGTGTGCTCCATGGGGATACCTTCGGCAGCGGCCCACTCGCGGAGGTACTTCTCCTTCGCCGCACGGTCGATCACCGCACCGAGCACCTTGCCGGTCAGCGCGCCGTCGACAATTTCCAGCTCGTTGGCAATCCAGTAATCCATCCCGAGGTCCTCCGCGATGGGGCGCAGGATCTGGTTGAAACCGCCGGATACCACTGCCACGGCGTGGCCGGCAGCCTTGAACGCCGCCACAAGCTCCGCGGCGCCTTCACTGAGTTTCACCTCGGCCCGGACGGAATCGACCACGTCGGCCGGCAGCCCGGCGAGGACGGCCACCCGCGCATGGAGGCTCTGGGCGAAGTCGAGCTCGCCGCGCATGGCCGCCTCGGTAACGGCGGTGACCTCTTCCTTCTTCCCGGCATACGCGGCCAGGAGTTCAATGACTTCCTGCTGGATCAGCGTGGAATCCACGTCCATGATGAGGAACTTGCGGGGCGCCTGCCGCAGGGCCGCGGGAACGATCGCCGTGTCCATTCCGCTGAAGCCTGCTGCGGCCACATCCCGCCGCAGCGCGCCGATCTCGGCGGCGGTCCCGGATGCCACGGAGAAGTCCACCGTATACACCTCGAAACGCCCGTCGCCGGTGCGGGATTCGTTGGCGAAAGACGCACCTGACCCGGTCAGCAGGGAACGGAGGTGCTCCAGTTCCGCAGGGGACAATTTCACGCCGTAGCTGACCGCAGTCACGTTCGAACTCATGGCTGCAATCTTAGCCAGCGCCATCCCGCCGCTCGAATTCGTTTCGTCCCGCCCTGCGGCCGGTTTCGCCCGGGATGTTCCAGTTATCAGTCACACGCTGTTTTGTCCTAGTGTCTACTTCTATGAGTGATGTTCTTGAAATGGCTGCCGTCAGCGTTGTCCGCGGAGCTAAAACGCTCCTCAACAAAGTGGACTGGCAGGTCAAAGAGGGCGAACGCTGGGTAATCCTTGGACCCAACGGCGCCGGCAAGACCACACTGCTCCAGATTGCGGCGGCACGGCTCCACCCCACGAGCGGAATGGCCGGGATCCTGGAAGAGATGCTGGGGGCTGTTGACGTCTTCGAACTCCGGCCCCGCATCGGCCTGTCGTCCGCCGCCCTGGCCAACCAGATTCCCGAGCACGAGAAAGTGCTCAACGTGGTGGTGACGGCGGCCTACGGCGTGACCGGACGCTGGCGCGAGGGTTACGAGAAGGACGACGAACGCCGCGCGTTCCGGCTCCTCAATGAGTGGGGCATGGGTCCGCTCCTGAACCGCGCGTTCGCGTCCCTGTCCGAAGGCGAACGCAAACGCGTCCAGATTGCCCGTGCCCTCATGACGGACCCGGAGCTGCTCCTTCTGGACGAGCCTGCCGCAGGGCTGGACCTTGGCGGCCGTGAAGACCTGGTGCACCGCCTCAGCGAACTGGCACTCGACGACACGGCCCCGGCCATTGTGCTTGTGACGCACCACCTTGAGGAAGTCCCGCCGGGCTTCACCCACGCCATGCTGATGCGCGACGCCGGCGTTGTGGCGGCCGGCCCCATTGCTGAGGTCCTGACATCGGAGCACCTCAGCGAGACCTTCGGCCTGCCTCTCGACGTCACCGTCAACGCTGGACGCTACGCGGCCACCGCGCGCCGCTGATCGCGCGGCCAGCCTAGCGTGGACTTACTCAGCGGCGTCTTCGTCTTTTTTGCGGGACTCTGGGCCGGAACCATCAACAGCGTTGTGGGTTCGGGCACCCTGGTCACCTTTCCCGTCCTCATTGCCCTGGGTATTGCCCCCGTAACGGCCTCGATCAGCAATGCCATGGGGCTGGTGGCGGGCAACGCTGCCGGTGCCTGGGGGTACAGGAAAGAACTCGCAGGGCGCGGCCGGCAGCTCCTCCGGCTCCTGCCTGCATCCCTCCTGGGCGGCATCAGCGGCGCCTGGCTGCTGCTGCACCTCCCTGAAAAGGTCTTCCACTACGCCGCTCCCGCCCTGATTGTGCTGGCACTGCTGATGGTGGTGTTCCAGCCCCGGCTCCAGCAGTGGGTGAGGGACCGCGAGGAGAACCCGGAGCATGCCATCCGGGACAAACGCCACGGCGTGCTCCTGATCGTGCTGGTGTTCCTGGCCGGCGTCTACGGCGGCTACTTCGTGGCGGCGCAGGGCATCCTGCTGGTGGGCATCCTGGGCGTCTTTATGACCGGAACCATCCAGAACGCCAACGCCATGAAGAACATCCTCGTGCTGGGCGTGAACATCGTGGCGGCGGCGTCCTACCTGCTGTTCGCGTTCGGCCGTATCAACTGGGCCGTGGTGGGGATTATCGCGGTCAGTTCCCTCATTGGCGGCGTCATAGGGTCCAAGGTAGGCCGCCGGCTCTCCCCGCCGGTCCTCCGCGGTGTCATCTTTACCCTTGGCCTCGTGGCCCTGGGTTTCATGATCGCCAACCTCCTCAAATAGCCCGCCTAAAATGCCTGTAGAAATGACCTTCCGGTGACCCTTCACTACCTCGAATCCTCTGACGATCCGCGCGTCTCCGACTACACCCGGCTGACGGATGTCCACCTCCGCAAAGTCCGGGAGCCCGCGGAAGGGATGTACATCGCGGAATCATCCCGGGTCCTCCGCCGTGCACTCGCTGCCGGCCACCGGCCCCGGTCCTTCTTCCTCGCGGAGAAGTGGCTTGAGGACCTGGCCGATGTGTTCAGCGACTTCCCGGACGTGCCGGTCTATGTCGGCAGTGCCGCCCTGCTGGAGGACATCACGGGCTTCCACCTGCACCGCGGCGCAATGGCGGCCATGCACCGTCCGGCACCCGTCCCGCTGCCGGAACTGCTGGCCGGTGCCCGCAGGGTGGCCGTCCTTGAGGACATCGTGGACCACACAAACGTCGGTGCCATCTTCCGGTCCGCGGCTGCCTTGGGGGTGGACGCGGTGCTGGTCTCGCCCCGGTGCGGCGACCCGCTCTACCGCCGCAGCGTCCGGGTGAGCATGGGCACCGTGTTCCAGGTCCCCTGGGCGCGACTCGGGTCCTGGCCGGCCGATCTTGAGGTGCTGCGCGGGCAGGGGTTCACGGTCGCGGCGATGGAGCTCACCGGCGACGCCGTGGACCTCGACGAGCTGGCCGCCCGGAATCCGGACAAGCTGGCGCTGGTCCTGGGCACGGAAGGCGCCGGCATGAGCGCCGAGACCCTCGCCGCCGTCGACCTCGCCGTCAAGATCCCGATGCGTGCAGGCGTCGATTCGCTCAACGTCGCGGCGGCGTCCGCCGTCGCTTTCTGGGAACTGCGGCCCCGGGACTGAGTCCCGGACGGCCGCGCCCCCGCCTGTCGGACGCTACCGCCGGGCGCCCCTGCCGGTTCGTGCAGGGAGCGTGTTTAGGCTAAGCTTGAGTGTTGGTCCGGGCACCTGACGTTTTAGACGTTGTTCCGCGACCCGCATCCCATTCATACCTGGCAGCTGGCAAAATCCAGTTGTACGAAACAAAGGTCCCATTATGAAGGCTAATACCCACCCGAAGTACGAAGCTGTTGTATTCAACGACCTGGCTTCCGGCGTCAAGTTCCTGACCAAGTCCACCGTGTCTTCCAAGAAGACCATCGAGTGGGAAGACGGAAACACCTACCCGGTCATCGACGTCGAAATCTCCTCCGAGTCCCACCCGTTCTACACGGGCAAGCAGCGCATCATGGACTCTGCAGGCCGCGTCGAGCGCTTCAACGCTCGCTTCAAGGGCTTCGGCGGCAAGAAGTAACAACTTCTCCCCAAGGTCTATTGGAAAAGCCCGCACCGGCAACGGTGCGGGCTTTTGCGTTTTTGGGGCAGGATGGAATGCATGACATTCCCTCCTTTTGAGACCGGCCCGGCTGACGGCACGCACGACGGCGGCCGGCGCCACGGTGAGTACAAGGTCCCGGGCGGCAAGCTGGTTGTGGTGGATTTCGACGTCGTCGGCGGGCACCTCGCGCACGTTTCCGTCAGCGGTGACTTCTTCCTGGAACCCGACGAAGCGCTTCTGGACATCAACCGCGCCCTGACCGGGCTTCCGGAGACAACGGCTGCGGCGGACATCTCCGCAGCCGTCACCGCAGCGCTCCCGGACGACGCCGTCCTGTTCGGGTTCTCCGCCGAGGCCGTGTCCGTCGCGGTCCGCAGGGCCCTGGCGAAAGCCACCGGCTGGGCGGACCACCACTGGAATGTCATAGCCCCGTCGGTGCTGCCGACGCACGTCAACGTCGCCCTGGACGAGGTCCTTACCGAGGAGGTGGGTGCCGGGCGCCGCAATCCCACGCTCCGGTTCTGGGACTGGGAGGAGCCCTCTGTGGTGATCGGCAGTTTCCAGTCCGTGCGCAACGAGATCCATCCCCACGGCGTCGCCCGCCACGGCATCACGGTGGTGCGCCGGATCAGCGGCGGGGGAGCGATGTTCATGGAAGCGGGCAACTGCATCACCTATTCGCTGTACCTGCCCCAGACCCTTGTGGACGGCATCAGCTTCGCCGACTCCTACGCGTTCCTTGACGCCTGGGTCATGGCCGCACTGCAGAAACTGGGCATCAGCGCCTTCTATGTGCCCCTCAACGACATCGCCACGGAACAGGGCAAGATCGGCGGTGCGGCGCAGAAGCGCCTGGCCAACGGCGGCATGCTGCACCACGTGACCATGAGCTACGACATCGACGCCGACAAGATGGTGGAGGTCCTGAGGATCGGCAAGGAAAAGCTCTCGGACAAGGGCACCACCAGCGCGAAGAAGAGGGTGGATCCGCTGCGCCGGCAGACGGGCCTTGCCCGGGCGGAAATCGTCGAGGCCATGATGGATGTCTTCAGCGGCCGGTACGGGGCAACACCGTCGGTCCTGAGCGACGCGGAGCTTGCCGCCGCCAGGGACCGTGTCGCAACCAAGTTCGGAACCGAGGAGTGGTTACACCGGGTGCCCTAGAACTTTCATCGACTGCTCCGCAACTGCCGTTCTGAGCAGCCAAAACGGCTGTTACGGAGCAATCGACGGGGTTTTCGCGGCCCCGGCCTGGGCCTTGAGGGCACGGTGCAGGTGGCTCCGCTGCTCGATGATGATCCGGCGCAGCGCCCGCGCTGCCGCGGGATGCCCGGTGAGCCAGTCATCGGCGCGGACCAGGACCGGGTGCTCCTCGGGCAGTCCGGCGAGGAGGTCCTGCCCTGCAGGGAACAGGCCGCGAACGATCCGGCTGGCAATCTCGATGCTGCGCTCCGCCCAGACTTTCTCCAGGCAATCGAAGTACGGCTCAACGAACGGGTCCAGCAGCGTATCCGGCGCGGTATTGAAGCCTGCGATCGTGGCGCTGAGGAGCTGGTTGGAGAGAGCGGTGCCGTTGACGGCCGCGTCCCATGCAGCGGCTTTGACGGCGGCGTCCGGCCGGGCAGCCAGCGCTGTGGCATGGCCTGCGCGGCCGGACGCCGTGGTGTCGCGGGCCAGTTCGGCAGCGAGCTCGGCCTCGGACGCCTGCCCGTTGGCTGCCAGGGCGTGCCACAGGCTCCAGCGGAGCTCCGGGTCAACGGCCAGGCCTTCCACCACCGTTGTCCCGTCCAGGATTCCCCGCACGAGGTCCAGCCTGCCCGTGGCGTGCCTGCTTGTGGTGGCGAGAGCCCTCGCCCAGGCCAGCTGGTGGTCCGACCCGGGGCTGGCCGCCTCGAGTTCACGGGCAGCAGCATCGAGGAAGCCGTTCCGGACCGCAGCCCGTTCGGGAGCGGGGACGTAGCGGTCGATGGCAGTGGTCGCGTTTCCCAGGACATTCAGCAGCACGCCGATGCCCTGTTCGGCGGGCCCGAATTTTTCCACCGCCGCAACATAGCGGTCCGCGGGTGCCACGGCGTCACGCGCTGCGTCCCAGAGGGCCGTCCAGCAGAGCGCCCGTGCCATCGGGTCCTGCAGGGCGCCGAGGGACGCCCGGGCGGTCGCTTCCGAGCGGGGATCAAAGCGGACCTTCACGTAGCTGAGGTCGTCGTCGTTGACCAGGAGGAGCGCCGGTGCGGGCCTGCCCGCGAGCTCCGTCACGACGGTGCGGCCGCCGGCCAGGTCCGTCTCGACACTGTCCACCCTGACCAGTGCGCCGTCGGCGTTGAAATCGTAGAGCCCGATCCGAAGCCGGTGCGGCCGCAGTTCCTGGCGTCCCGTGGTGGGGTCCACGGCGTCCTGGACGAGGGCAACGCTGCCGAGCACGCCGTCGTGCTCTTCGATTTCGGCAGTGACGGTGGAAATCCCCGAAGTCAGCAGCCACTGGCGGGCCCACAGGGTCAGGTCCCGGCCTGACGCCTCGCCCAGGGCGGTGAGCAGGTCAGCCAGGGTGGTGTTGCCGTAGGCGTGGTCCCGGAAGTACCGGCGAGACCCGGCGATGAACGCCTCGAAACCGACATAGGACACGAGCTGCTTCAGCACGGACGCGCCCTTGGCATACGTGATGCCGTCGAAATTCTGCTTGGCTGCTTCCAGGTCCGGAATGTCGGCAACAATCGGGTGGGTGGTGGGCAGCTGGTCCTGGACATAGGCCCACGCCTTGCGGTTGTTGGCGAAGTTCACCCAGGCGGTATCCCAGTCCGTGGCGCGGTCCACGCCCAGGGTGCCCATGTAGTCGGCAAAGGATTCCTTGAGCCAGAGGTCGTCCCACCACTGCATGGTCACGAGGTCGCCGAACCACATGTGCGCCATTTCGTGCATGAGGGTGTTCGCCCGACCCTGGTACTGGGAGTCGGCCGCCCGCGACGTGAAGACGTAGTTTTCGGTGAAGGTGACCAGGCCGGGGTTTTCCATGGCACCGAGGTTGTATTCGGGCACGAAAGCCTGGTCGTACTTGCCCCAGGGATACGGATAGTCGAACAGGCTGTTGAAGAACCCGAGTCCCTGCTTGGTGAGCTGAAACAGGCGGTCGGTGTCGAACGACTCGGCCATGGATGCGCGGCAGTACAGCGCCAGGGGGACCTCCAAGGCGGTCCCGTCGTCGAGGGTTCCGCTCCAGTGGTCCTCCGCCTTGGCGTACGGCCCGGCGAGGACGGTGGTGATGTAGGTGGACATCCGCCCCGTGGGCGCGAAGTCCCACCGGCTTGTTGCCGGATCGCTGGTCAGCTGGGCGCGGCCGGCTTCGGCACCGTTGGAGGCGACCTGCCAGTCCGACGGCGCCATCACGTGGAAGGTGAACTCCGCCTTGAGGTCGGGCTGCTCAAAGTTCGCAAACACGCGGCGGGCATCGGCAGGCTCGTACTGGGTGTAGAGGTAGCACTGGCCATCCGCCGGATCGAAGAAGCGATGCATGCCCTCGCCGGAGGTGCTGTAAAGCGCCGTCCCGGTGACGGTTACCTGGTTGTCCGCCTGGAGGTTGTCCAGCCGGATGCGGGATCCGTCCACCACGTCCTTGACGGAGAGCCCTTTTCCGTTCAGGAAAACGCTGTGCACGTCGCTGCTGATGAAGTCCAGGAAGGTGGACGATCCCGGTTCCTGCGCCGAAAAGTTGATGACGCTGCGGCTGGTGTATCCGCGGACCTCCGGATCCTGCGCCAGGCGGACGTCGAGCGAAACGTCGTAGCTGTGGGTGGTGATCAGGGCTGAGCGTATTGCCGCTTCATCGCGGCGCAGGTTCTCATTCGACACCAAGCTATTGAATCACGAGCCCGGCCCCGGCATCCGCGCGCCGGGCAGTTAGGGCCGGCGGTCTGGGCCGGCAGTCACTAGGGCTGGACGATCAGCACTGCGGCCCCGAGGCCCAGGAGCGCGATCAGCAGCCACGCGGCGAGGGCGGCCAGCAGTGCCCTCGCGCCGGTATGCAGCAGGGTCTGCACACGGACCGCCGAACCCAGGCCGAACAGCGCCGTGCCCAGCAGGAGGTCCTGCACTGCGGCCGCCGACTCCAGCCATCCGGGGGACAGCCAGCCCGTGGAGCGCAGACCCACCATGGCCACAAAGCCGATGACAAACAGCGGAACAACCGGCGGCAGCCGGAGTTCCGCGCCGTCGGTGTCCGGATCGCCTGCCACGCCTCCGCCGGTCCGGCTCAGGCCGGCCCCGTTTTCAACGGTTCCGTTCAGCGCTGCCCCGTTACGCGCGTCCCGGCTGATGACCGTCCGCTGGTGGACGCCGGCGGCGGCCACAATGGGGGCAAGAAGGATCACCCTGGTGAGCTTGACGACGACGGCGATCGCCAGGGCTCCGGTTCCCGCGGTCTGCGCTGTGGCCACCACCTGGCCGACGTCGTGCACCGATGCGCCGGTCCATGCGCCGAACACCTCGGGGGTGAGCTGCAGCGGGTGCAGAAGGAGCGGCAGGACGCCGATGGCCAGCGTTCCGCACAGGGTTACCAGGGCCACCGGCAGGACGGTGTCCACATGCCGGATCCTGCGGACCGCGGCCATGGCGCCAATGGCAGAGGCGCCACAGATGGAGAAGCCCGTGGCGATCAGCAGCGACGCGTCACGGGTCAGCCGGAACATCCGCGATATCCCGTACGTCCCTGCGAAACTCACCAGGACCACCCCGGTGATAAGCAGCAGCGCCTGCCAGCCGAGCCCGAGGACGTCCATGACGCTGACTTTCAGGCCCAGGACCACGATGCCGGCCCTCATCAGGTGCTTCCCCGCGAAGTCGAGCCCGCTGCGTGCCCCGCTTGCAACCCACGTTCCCGTGCCCGGCAGGTTGGCGGCAAGCAGTCCCAGCACGACG
This sequence comes from Arthrobacter sp. P4_H3, assembly GCF_056400885.1. Classification (NCBI taxonomy): domain Bacteria; kingdom Bacillati; phylum Actinomycetota; class Actinomycetes; order Micrococcales; family Micrococcaceae; genus Arthrobacter; species Arthrobacter sp. P4_H3. Next base: position 129,681 of record NZ_JBFUKK010000001.1, on the reverse strand, counting down.
GCGACGGTCATGGCAGGCAGGACCGGCACCATTGCGTGTACGGTAAAGGCCACCCCGACGGCGAAAACGGCAGTGAGAAGTCCCGGCACGATGGGTGGGATCCGTGCGGAGATCCGCCCCAAGGGGGCGGCGGGGAATCTGGGCAGTGGCACTCACCTACCTTGCCGGACATGTGCGGAAAAACACGAACCGGAGGGGGTGGCTCCAACACGCCACAATGGGCACCAGTAATGAATTCGAAACAAAAAGGTGGTTGGCTAATGACCATGTCTGACCTATTCCAGGATTACTCCGAGGCTGCCGGCCGCACCGGTGCCTACGACGAGATGTTTACCCCCGGCCAGCAAGCCAGGAAGTCCTACGGGCAGGTCGCAGGGGCTCTCCGTGAGCTGTCCCTCGCCGACGTCACCGCCCGGGCCGACTCGATGGCGCGGACGTTCCTGGACCGCGGCGTCACCTTCGACTTCGCTGGGGAGGAACGGCCGTTCCCCCTGGACATCGTGCCCCGGGTGATCCCGGCCGATGAATGGAGCGTCCTCGAAAGGGGAGTTGCGCAGCGGGTCCGGGCGCTGGAAGCCTTCCTCAATGACGTCTACGACAAGATGACCGTGGTTGCCGACGGCGTCATTCCGCGCCAGCTTGTCACCACGAGCGCCCACTTCCACCGCCAGGTCCACGGCTTTGAGCCGGCCGGCGGAGTCCGCGTTCACATTTCCGGGATCGACGTCGTCCGTGACGCGGCGGGAACCTTCCGGGTGCTGGAAGACAACGTGCGGGTGCCCTCGGGCGTCAGCTACGTACTGGAAAACCGCCGGGCCATGGCCAAGGGCCTGCCCGAAGCTTTCGGCCAGCAACTGATCCGTCCGGTCGAAGAGTACCCGCGCCGGCTGCTGTCCGCGCTGCGCAAGACGGCACCCTCCGGCGTCGACGACCCCACAGTGGTGGTCCTTACCCCCGGAGTGTTCAACAGCGCGTACTTCGAGCACACGCTGCTGGCGGGCCTGATGGGCGTGGAGCTCGTGGAAGGCCGTGACCTCATCTGCCGCGGCAACCGCGTGTACATGCGGACCACCGCCGGCGAACAGCGCGTCGATGTCATCTACAAGCGGATCGACGACGACTTCCTCGATCCGCTGCAGTTCCGTGCCGATTCCATGCTGGGCTGCCCCGGCCTGGTGAATGCCGCCCGCGCCGGCGGCGTCACCATCGCCAATGCCGTGGGCAACGGCGTGGCTGACGACAAGCTCGTGTACAGCTACGTGCCCGACCTCATCCGCTACTACCTCAGCGAAGAGCCCGTGATCGCGAATGTGGACACGTTCCGGCTGGAGGAAAAGGAGGCGCGCGAGCACGTCCTGGACAGGCTGGATGAACTGGTGGTCAAACCGGTGGACGGCTCGGGCGGCAAGGGCCTGGTCATCGGGCCCGACGCGACCAAGGACGAACTCGAGGCCCTGCGCAAGCGCGTCATCGCCGATCCCCGCGGCTGGATTGCGCAGCCGGTCCTGCAGCTGTCTACGGTTCCGACCCTCAGCGGTGATAAGTTTGGCCCTCGGCACGTCGACCTGCGTCCGTTTGCCGTCAACGACGGCGACGACGTGTGGGTGCTCCCCGGCGGACTGACCCGAGTGGCCCTCAAGGAGGGCTCGCTGATCGTCAATTCCAGCCAGGGCGGCGGGTCCAAGGACACCTGGGTGCTGTCTGACTCTCCCGAGGTTCCGGTGGAACTCCTGCCAAGGCCGTCCATCACCGTCCGCGAGCGGGTTTCGGTGTGGCCGGTCGAAAGCAACTGGCGCGACCGCCAGACGGAGCAGCAGCAATGAGCCGCCGTCCGGTGCAGCCCGCACCATTTTCACCAGTCACGTTCATGCAGATTTCGGACCCGCAGGAGGTAGCCGCAAATGCTTAGCCGTATTGCCGAGTCCCTATTTTGGATCGGCCGCTATGTGGAGCGGGCGGATGGCACCGCCCGCATCCTGGATGTCCACCTTGAGCGGCTCAACCACCTGCCCACGGAGGAGCGGGACAACGTTGCCCGGGAACTCCTGGCCGTCATGGGGGCCCGGCCCGAGAGCGACGAGTTCGGCCTCGAGGAGCTGCTGCACGCCCTCGCCTACGACAAACAGAGCGCCACGTCCATTGCGGGGTCGCTGGGCGCTGCCCGCGAGAACGCCCGCCGTGCCCGCGAAACGGTTTCCTCCGGGCTCTGGGAGAGCCTGAACACCACGTATTACGGGCTGAACCAGCACCGCAAGGACGTGGTGGGCACCTACCGGTTCTGCCACTGGGTGCTGGAACGCACGGCCATGGTGAGCGGGCTGGCGGACACCACCGTCAGCCACGACGACAGCTGGCTGTTCCTGGCCCTGGGACGCTCCCTGGAGCGTGCCGATATGACAGCCCGTATGCTGTCGACCCGCGATGTGCTCTCCGCCGGCATGTCTTGGGTGAACATGCTCCGTTGCGCCGGCGCCTATGAGTCCTTCCTGCGGACCCGGCGCGCCGCCTTCGGCGACCAGCATGCCGCCGAGTTCCTGCTGCTGGACCGGCTGTTCCCGCGCTCCATCGTCTACGCCCTGCGGGATGCGGACGACTGCCTGGCCAAGCTCGATCCCTCCGCGCAGCGTGTCGGTTTCATCAACGACGCCCGCCGGATCGTGGGCCAGGCCCGCACCTTCCTGGAGTTCCACCGCACGGACGACCTCATGTCCGAACTGCCGGAGCACATGGAGCGCGTCCAGAAGGCCGTGTCGCAGGCTTCCGACGCAATTTCCCGTAAGTACTTCAATCAGGCGGACGAACTGGCCTGGGTGGGAGAAGTTTCATGACCCGGCTGAGCATCATTCACAAGACCGGCTACAAGTACAACAAGCGCGTCACGCTCTCGTACAACGAAGCCCGCATGACGCCGCTGACGGATCCGCAGCAGGTGGTGCTGGAATCGTCCATGAAAGTTGCGCCGTCGCAGGCCGCCGTCAGCAGCTACCGCGACTACTGGGGTACGCGTGTGACTGCCTTCGACATGCAGATGCCGCATGAGTACCTTGAGGTAGTCGCCACCACCACGGTCGAAGTCCACCGCGCTGAACGCGTCCCCGCGGAAGCCGACATCGTCTCCTGGGACGTGCTGCAGGCGTCCGAGATGCTCAACCAGTTCAGCGACTGGATCCCGCAGTCCCGCCTGAGTGGTCCGGGAGACGAAGTCCTCGGCATCATTCCGGGGATCGTTGAAGGCCGGAACCCGCACGGGGCAGCCATGGCCATCTTCGAATGGATGCGCGGGGAGATGACGTACATGAAGGGCTCCACCGGGGTCACCACCAACGCGGCGCAGGCCTGGGGCCAGCGCCAGGGCGTCTGCCAGGACCTAGCACATCTCGCTGTCGGCGCGCTGCGCAGCTGCGGAATTCCCGCCCGGTATGTTTCCGGCTACCTTCACCCGCGTTCGACGGCGGACATCGGCGAGACGGTGGCCGGCCAGTCGCATGCGTGGCTGGAATGGTGGGACGGTGAATGGCGCAGCTGGGATCCGACCAACCACAAACCCGCCGGTGACTTCCATGTCACCGTGGCACGTGGCCGCGACTACCGGGATGTGCCGCCGCTTAAGGGCATCCTGTCAGGCGGCGGCGGTTCCGCGTTGAACGTGAGCGTGGAAATCACCCGTCTGGCTTAGGCCGGCACGCTTTACTCGTAGCCGGACCTGGTGGCGTCGTCCAGCGGCGTCCACCAGGTCAACGGCGGAGTTACCTTGAAACGCCGGCCGGTGACAGTGTCCGGGGTAATCCGGACGAAGTGCTCTTTCTTGCCAGCCTGCCACGGGAAGAGCAGCAGCCCCACTGTGTCCAGAACTTCCTGCGGGTTCTTGACGGGAGCTGCCTGCCCCTTGATGACGACACTCCAGGCGACGCCGCTGTCCGTGTCCACGCCGTCGGCCTCGACGGCTACGGGGGTGTCGCCGGTGGCTGCCTGCAGCTTGGTGCCGTCGGCCGTGCGGAAGACCAGTGTGCCGTGGTCCACCTTGTAGTTGATGGGGAAAATGTCCGGGTGGTCATCCACCCAGACGGCCAACCGGCCCACTGAGACGCTCCGCAGCAACCGCCAGCATTCATGGCTGTCAAGGTTTTCTACCTCGTACGGAGTATCAGCGCCCGGGTTCCGATCTGTGCTCATGACGCTGAGCCTAGGCAAAGAACACCAGGCAAGCTAGGGCACAATGGCCCCATGTCGCCGCAACGCACTAACCGCCCCCGGGAATTGAGGCTTAACGGTATTCTGGCCTCACGCCGCCGGAGCGGACGGACATGGTCAGGAGTCGGGTTGTGGATATGCATGCCAATGGCGACGGTCCCGAACGGAATACATCAGCGGGCAGCCTGAGGATCGAAGACCTCCTCAAAGATTTCGTGTCACGGGCCGGTGAACTCCTCCAATTCCAGGAACGCATGGGCGGCCTGCTCGAAGCCGTCGTCGCGGTCGCGGAGGATTTGAGCCTGGACGCCGTCCTGGAACGTGTTGTCCAGTCCGCCTGCCAGCTGCTGCACGCCCGCTACGGGGCCTTGGGTGTCATCGGTGATGACCGCGCCCTTAGCCACTTCATCACCGTCGGGATCGACGGCGAACTGGCCAAGCGGATTGGTCCCCTCCCCACCGGCCATGGCGTCCTGGGACTGCTGATCTCCGACCCCAGGCCGCTGCGGCTACATGACCTTCGTCGCCACCCTGAAGCCTACGGCTTTCCCAAACACCACCCGCCGATGCAGTCGTTCCTCGGTGTTCCGGTGCGTGTCCGTGATGTCGTCTTCGGCAACCTGTACCTGACGGAAAAGGAGGGCGGCGGCGATTTCACCGTAGAGGACGAGGAGCTTGCCGTTGCCCTGGCTGCGGCGGCAGGTGTAGCCATTGAGAACGCGCGGCTGTACGACGACGCCCGGCGCCGCGCACAGTGGCTTGAAGCCTGTATGGATGTCTCCGGGCTGATGCTGGGGAGTGATCCAGCATCCTCGTCCGAGGGCCTTGATCCCATCGCCGGGAGGGCGCTGCGGGAATCCGGGTCCAGGCTGGCCCTGATCGTGGCACCTTCCGCGGATGGCGTCGGCTATGTTGTGGCCGGCGCCGACGGCAAAGACGCGGACTTGTTTTCGGGCCTGCCCCTCGCGCTGGAGTCGGAATCCCTGCAGGCGGTTCTTGCCGGAGGCGAGCCGCTTCTCGTGGACAACGCCGCGGACGTTCTGGGTGTGCTGGAGGGGACCGTGACCGGTCCGCTCCTCGCGGTGGCTCTCAGCACCCAGGGCGCCCATCACGGACTGCTCCTCCTGGTCCGCGACGCCGGGGCAGGCGCCTACGGCCGCACGGACGTGGAGATGGGGGCTGTTTTTGGGTCACACGTCGCGTTGGCGCTTGAACTCGCCAGGGTCCACCGCCTGCGGGAAGAACTGTTGGTCTTCACCGACCGGGACCGCATTGCCCGCGACCTTCATGACCTCGTGATCCAGCGGCTGTTCGCCGCAGGCCTGAGCGTCCAGAGCCTGACCCGCTTCACCAGGGAGGGGCTGGCGCTGGAACGGATCGGCGCGATCACAGGGGAACTGGATGAGGCAATCCGCAGCCTGCGGGACACCATTTACTCGCTCCGGACCGGCAACGGAGACATCGAGCTTCTCAGCGGAAGGCTGCGGCGTGTCACGCGGAGCGCATCCAAGTCCATGGCCTTCACGCCCGGGCTGAATCTGGAAGGCCCTGTCGACTCAGTCCAGCCGGACACAGCCAACCACGTGGTGGCGGTTGTTTCCGAAGGCCTGAGCAACGCCATCCGCCACTCGGGCGCAGATTTGATCGAGGTATCCGTCTCGGCCCTGAAGGGCAGGATGACGGTCCTGGTCACCGACAACGGCCGCGGGTTCGGGGACTCTGCGAAGCGCAACGGGCTCAACAACATGGAAGAGCGCGCCAGGATACTTGAAGGCACCTGCACCATTACCAGCGCCCCCGACGCCGGTACCAGCCTGGAGTGGTCAGTCCCGCTTTAGCGCCGCTGGCCCTCACCGTCGGTGCCCGGGGAGTGGGCAGCGGCAGAATGGGCCGGCCCGGAGTGCCCCGAGGAGAACGGGGCCGGCATTGCGTTGTTGGCGATGTACACCGCAGCCTGCGTGCGCCGTTCGAAGCCCAGCTTCGCCAGGAGCGAGGACACATAGTTTTTCACGGTCTTCTCCGCCAGGAACATTTCAGCCGCGATCTGCCGGTTGGTGAGGCCACCGCCCACGAGTTCAAGCACCCGCCGTTCCTGTGGTGTGAGCCCCGCAATCCTTGGATCCACCTGCTGGGGCGCGACGAGGCTTTCGACGATGCTTGCCGCCACGCCGTCGTCGAACAGCGACTCTCCTGCAGCGGCACGGCGCATTGCGCCGATCAGGTCCGTGCCGCCAATCTCCTTCAGGACGTATCCGCGGGCGCCGGCGAGTACCGCCCCCCGCAAGGCCTGCTCATCGTCGAAACTCGTCAGGATGAGGCAGTTCAGGTTCGGATCCACCGACCGGACATCCCGGCAGACTTCGATGCCCGTTCCGTCGGGAAGGCGGGCGTCGAGCACGCTTACGTCCGGGTGCAGGGCGGGAATGCGCCGCGTGGCCTCAACCGCGGAACCCGAACTGCCCACAACGTCGAAGCCCTCGCCTTCGAGAAGTTCCTGCAACCCCCGCCTGACCAGTTCGTGGTCATCGAGGATGAACACGCGGATCAGGTCAGTATGCATTTCCTGCGCGGAGGGACCCTGGTCTGCCCTGGGAATCATGGTCCTCCTGTCCGGCGGCCGGAGCTGCCACTGTCGGTCCGCAACCGGCGTGCCGGTACGGTGCAAGTCCCATTATGTCTCTCCGGGCTGGGTTTCGGTCATCCGGCTCTGCCATTCTCGTTCACGGCCAGAAGCGCAACAAGGGTCCTTGGACCCGCCGGGGCATGACTTTAGGCCCTACCTGCCCGCGCTGCCGGCACACATCCTTGAAGAACACCCGCCGGATCCCAGCGGGCTCCGGCCGGCCGGAGCAGGATGCGAAAGAGGAAGAAATGAACGAGGCCAAGGACGTCCGTACGATAGTTGTCGGAGTGGACGGCTCCGAAGCTTCGGTGGAAGCGCTTAAACACGCCCAGGGTCTCGCGGTGGGCCTCGGCGCACACGTTGTGGCGCTGGCATGCTGGGATTACCCGCCGGTGTATGACGGCTATGTGGCCATGGGGATCAACGACTTCGACGTGCGTGCCGGGGAGATCCTCCAGGAGACAGTAGACAAGGCCTTTGGGCCGGAAACGCCCGCAAACATCGAGACCCGGCTGGTGCAGGGGCGCCCACGGCACACCCTCATTGATGCCAGCCGGAGCGCTGACATGCTGGTGGTCGGAAGACGCGGCCACGGCGGCTTCGGAGGGCTGCTGCTGGGTTCCGTGAGTTCAGCCTGCGTTGCCCACGCTCACTGCCCTGTACTGGTAGTCCATACGCCCGAAGTAGTCCATACGCCTGAAAAGCATTGACCGGGTTGCCCGAAAAGGCTCTTACCTGGATCCGGTCCCTCAACGATCCCTACTCGAACGCGGCGCGCCGGTCCCTACTCGAACGCGGCGCGCCGGGGATCGGACAGCCGGGTGTTCCACAGGTCCGGCTTCTTGACCTTGAAGCGCCGACCGGTCAGCGCCTTGGGCGCGAGCCGGACGTAGTAGTCCTTGTCACCGGGCTGCCATGGCTCCAGGAACAGGGCGTCCACTTCGGCCTTTTCGGCCTGGGTTTCGATCAGGTCGGACTCGCCGCGGGCAACCACGCTCCAGGCCATCTCTTCGTGGGCGTCATAGCCGTCAATTTCGAAAGCCACCGGTTTGGACGTCATGGCCGCCCAGAGTTTGGTTCCGCCGGCTGTCCGGAAGACGATGTTCCGGCGTTGAAGCACGAAGTTCACCGGGAAGATCTCCGGATGGCCATCGACAATGAGCGCGATCCTCCCGACCGTCTCGGTGTCGAGCATGACCCAGCACTGGTCAATGGACAGCTGGCCCTCGGGCGGCGTCGTTGTGTTCATGTAGACCAACGTTACGGTCCCCATGGTAGGCACATTAGGGCCATAAGGCCTTGCCGGGCTCCGGCAGCGGCTGCTAGGCGAGTGGTTGCGGAGTTCCTACCACGGGCTCGGTTTGTAGTCCTTGAGGAAGACGCCATACTGGTCTTCGCCGTTTTCGCCCATGACGATGGGATCGTAGACCCTCGCGGCACCGTCCACCAGGTCCAGCGGTGCGTGGAAGCCTTCCTCCATGAGCCGGACTTTGGTGTAGTGGGGGCGCTCATCCGTGATCCACCCGGTGTCCACCGCCGTCATCAGGATTCCGTCGGAATCCAGCATTTCCTGCGCACTGGTGCGGGTCATCATGTTCAGCGCCGCTTTGGCCATGTTCGTATGGGGGTGGCCCGGGCCCTTATAGGCGCGTGAGAACTGCCCCTCCATGGCGGAGACGTTCACGATGTACTTTCGGTGCGCGGTGGAGCGTTTCATGGCCCCGCGCAGCCGGCTCACCAGCAGGAACGGTGCAGTCACGTTGCAGAGCTGAACCTCGAGCATTTCCAAGGGGTCCACTTCATCCACCACCTGGGTCCAGCTGTTGATTGCGGCCAAGTCCGGGACCAGCCCGCCGGCGTCGATGGCCGTTCCGGACGCAATCCGTTCCAGCGATGCGGACCCCGTGGAGAGAGCGAGGGACGTGATGGCATCTCCGGCGAGGACGGGATGGTCCGTGACGCTGCTTGCGAGGGCCAGGGGGTGCTTGTCGTGGGCGTGGCCGAACGTCACCAGTTCGGGACCCCCGTTGGCGGGTTCGAGTGCTGCCGGCAGGGGCTCGTCCTCGGCATCAACCAGCGGTTTGTACGCGTTGCCGGACCGGCGGACGGTCTGGGCTGCGTTGTTGATGATGATGTCCAGCGGGCCTGCCGCGTCGAGCGAATCGGTCAGGGCCATCACCTGGGAGGGATCGCGGAGGTCGATGCCCACAATCCTCAGCCGGTGGAGCCAGTCGCCGCTGTCCTCCATCGCCGCGAAACGACGGGCTGCGTCCTTCGGGAAGCGCGTGGTGATGGTGGTGTGGGCGCCGTCCCGAAGCAGCCGGAGCGCGATGTACATGCCGATTTTGGCGCGCCCGCCGGTAAGCAGTGCGCGCCGGCCCGTAAGGTCGGTGCGTGCATCGCGCTTGCTGTGGCTGAACGCGGCACACTCAGGGCACAGCTGATGATAAAAGGCATCAACCTGCGTGTAGTGCTTCTTGCAGATGTAGCAGGGGCGGGACCTGATGAGGTGCCCTGCCACTTTGCCGGTCGCCGAGGTTTCCAGCTTGTTCCCGCGCGTCTCGTCATCGATCCGGTCCGGCGCCGCGGTGGCCGTTTGCGCGATGACGGCACGGTCCGACTCGGCGATCAGGTCGCGTTTGGTGACCCGGCGGTGGCGCTTGACAGCCTTGAACATCTTGCCGGTGGCGCGGCGAACCGAGACGTAGTCAGGGTGTTCCTCGTCGTAGGCATGGATGGTGCTTAAAACCTTGAGGCAGGCCTGGATGTCCTCAGGCGTCAAATCGGGGGAGTTCATTGTTCCGATTTTACAGCCTGGGAGGCTTCCGGCCTGCCGTCAGGGTTAAGGGATTGTTGCTGATCGTCTCCTAGTCGGTGGCAGGCACGCGGACGGCCGCTGAGTGGGCCTCCCCGGCCTTCTCCACGGACTCCCTGGCAAACGGGGAATTCTGCGTTGCCGCCTTCACCGCGTTGGGTACGAGGTGCAGGTTGGCCGCTGAAAGCTCCCGTTCCGCTGCGTCCGGCTCAGGGACGTGCTGGCCCTTGGACAGAACCGTGATGCCGGAGTCCGTCACCTTGAAACCGCGGGCACGGTCGCGTTCCGGATCGAGACCGATCGCGGCCCCCGCGGGCACCTTGACGTTCTTGTCGATGATGGCGCGGTTGACCACGGCACCCTCGCCGATCTGGACCTTGTCCATCAGCACGGAATCCACCACGCGGCTGGATGTACCCACGTAGACGTCGTTGGACAGGACGGAGCCCTCCACGATGCCGCCGGAGATCACTACGCCGCTGGCCACGATGGAGTCCAAAGCGGTTCCCACGGTGTTGCGGTCGCCGCGGACGAATTTGGCTGGCGGAGAAATGCTCTGGCGCGTGTAGATGGGCCATTCGGAGTTGTACAGGTTGAACACCGGAAGCGGCGAGATCAGGTCCATATGGGCGTCGTAGAAGGAGTCGATCGTGCCGACGTCCCGCCAGTACGTACGGTCCCGCTCGGTGGAACCCGGAATATCGTTCAGCGTGAAGTCATAAACGCCGGCTTCGCCCTGGCTGACGAAGTAAGGGATGATGTCCCCACCCATGTCGTGCTTGGTGTCGAGGCGTTCGGCGTCGACGTGCAGGGCCTCCACCAGTGCGTCGGCGTTGAAGACATAGTTCCCCATGGACGCCAGGAACTGTGTGGGATCAGCTGCCAGGCCCGGGGTCGAGGAAGGCTTCTCCACAAAAGCGGCGATCTTCTGCGGATCGTTCTGGTCCACTTCGATCACACCGAACTGGTCGGCCATGCTCAGGGGCTGCCGCACTGCAGCCACGGTTGCCTTCGCCCCGCTGGCCACGTGCTGTTCCACCATCTGGGCGAAGTCCATCCGGTAAACGTGGTCCGCGCCAACCACCACCACAATGTCCGGGTTGGCATCATGGATCAGGTTCAGGGACTGGTAGATGGCGTTGGCGCTGCCAAGGAACCAGCTCTTGCCGACACGCTGCTGCGCCGGAACCGATGCAACATAATTGCCAAGCTGCGTGGACATCCGCCAGGTCTCGGAAATATGGCGGTCCAGGCTATGCGATTTATATTGCGTGAGGACAACTATCTGGAGATAGCGCGAATTTACGAGGTTTGATAGCGCGAAGTCGATTAGCCGGTAACTCCCGGCAAACGGCACGCCGGGTTTAGCCCTGTCAGCCGTCAATGGCATAAGACGGTTTCCCTCGCCTCCGGCGAGGACAATAGCCAGGACTTTCTTATTCAACGGCATTATGGTCGCTCCTGTACGCCTTCGTAACTACCCCAAAAAGTCCGGCATGCCCGGACCCCTTCACACTAGAACAGATACGCCGGAACGACTACCTTGGGTAACGTGCGAATAGACATTGTGACTAAAGAGTTCCCGCCCGAGATCTACGGTGGCGCCGGCGTCCACGTGGCTGAATTAAGCCGCGTCCTGGCCAAACATGTGGATTTGCAGGTGCGCGCCTTCGGTGCGCCCCGGGATCCCGACTATCACGGGGCCAAAGTGACGTCCTACTCGGTTCCGGAGGACCTGGGTGCGGCCAATGCCGCCGTCCAGACCCTGGGCGTGGACCTGCGGATCGTTCCGGACATCGCAGGAGCGGACCTGGTCCATTCGCACACGTGGTATGCCAACATGGCCGGCCACTTGGCATCGCTGCTCCACGGTATCCCGCATGTGCTGAGCGCCCACAGCCTCGAGCCGCTGCGCCCGTGGAAGGCCGAACAGCTGGGTGGCGGCTACGCGCTGTCCTCCTGGGTGGAGAAAACCGCCTATGAGGCCGCCGCAGCAATCATCGCCGTCTCCGAGGGGATGCGCCAGGACATTCTGCGCAGCTACCCGGATGTCGACCCCACCAAGGTCCGCGTGGTGCACAACGGCATCGACGTCGAACTCTGGAAGCGTGACGAAGGCGACGACGCCATCAGGGCGCTGGGCATCGACCCGGAACTTCCCAGCGTGGTCTTCGTAGGCCGGAACACCCGCCAGAAGGGTGTTCCGTACCTGCTCCGTGCAGCGGCGAAGCTGCCGGCGGACGTCCAGGTGGTGCTGTGCCTCGGCGCAGCGGACACGCCCGAACTCGCGGCGGAAACCGCACGGCTGATCGAGGAACTCCAGAGCCAGCGCAGCGGCGTAATCCTCATTGAGCGGATGCTGCCCCGCAATGAACTCATCCAGGTCCTCAGCCACGCCACAGCCTTTGCCTGCCCGTCCATCTACGAGCCGCTCGGCATCGTGAACCTGGAAGCCATGGCCTGTGGCGCTGCCGTTGTGGCCAGCGCCACCGGCGGCATTCCCGAAGTTGTCCAGCACGGCGAAACCGGTCTGCTGGTGGACATCGAACAGGTCACCGACGGGACGGGCACTCCGCTTGATCCCGAGAAGTTCGTTACCGAATTTGCGGCTGCCCTGACCGAAGTGGTGTCAGATCCCGAGAGGGCGCGCGCCATGGGGCAGGCGGGCCGCCGCCGGGCGGAGGAGCACTTCTCCTGGGAGTCCATCACGGAAACGACACTCGAGGTGTACCGCTCGGTCCTCGCCTGAACCGGAGCGGACGGCCGCTGCCAACCGCCACGGGTAATCGGTAGCGGGCAATAGACGACGACGGCGCCGCCCCCACTTAGGGGGCGGCGCCGTCGTGGTTTCCGCAGTTTCCTACGCAAATCCGGGCGAAGCTAGCGGCGCGGAGCCTTAGCTTCCCGGACCTGCCGGGCCAGCAGGACCTTTTCCTGCACCGGCGCCTGTCCGTCTGCGCGTTGCGCCCGGAAGTACGCGCGTGCCTCGTCCTGGCGGATCTGCTCGGCCCCGGTCGCGATAGCCGCACGAAGGTGCTCCGGCCCGTACCCGAAGGCATCCACAAGGTCCAGGGCATGCGGGCGGATCTTGGCCAGCAGCCGGTTGATGTAGTCGCCCACGGTGCGTCCGCGCTGCATCGAAAGCCGCCCGTTCATGAGGTACCAGGACAGGTTTTTCTCGATGAGCGAGAGCCCGAACAGATCCCGGAGCCAGGTCAGCACGCGCCTGGTACCCGGGTCAGCCACATTGGCCAGCGCCTCCGTGAAGGCCTCCCACTGCAGGAGCTCCGCATGGGCCTGCGCTGCCTCGATCAGTTCATGCTGGTGCTCGTTGAAGACGGCGGCCGCCTGGTGCTGGGGCATCTTGTTGGTGCCCTTCAGCTCGGCTCCGACCTCGGCCACCATGGTCTGTACCCGGTCGGTCAGCAGCAGCCGCTGGGTGTCTTCGTCCCTGAGCGCGATTGCTGCCTTCTGCACTGACCCTGTGTCGGCAACAAACTGGGCAACCTGGCGCAGGCCCGTCCGGTGCACTGCGACTCCGGCGGCCTGGCTCACGACGTAGCGTGCCAGCACGCCGACGCCGACGGTGCGGAACTCCTTGGCGTAGTCGGCGAGGAGGCGTTTGGCCACCAGCTGGAGCAGCACGGTGTTGTCGCCCTCGAAGGTCGCGTACACATCCAGGTCTGCGCGCAGTGATGCGAAGCGGTTCTCAATCAGGAACCCGGCACCGCCGCAGGCTTCGCGGCATTCCTGGAGGGTATCCAGGGCGTGCCATGTGCTCAGCGGCTTGAGTGCGGCGGCGAGGGTTTCCAGGTCCTGGCGGTCCTCGTCCGTATCGTGTGCGCCGGAGAAGACGTCGTCGAACTTCTGCAGGAGCTGCTCGTGCGCGAAGCCGGCGGCATAGGTCGTGGCGAGCCGGGTGAACAGCCGCCGCTGATGGCGCTGGTAGTCAAGCAGCACTTCCTCGTCAGTGTGGGAGGAAGCGTTGAACTGGCGGCGCTCGGCGGCGTACTGGATGGCGGTCTTGAGGGCGAGCTTGCTGGCCGCGACTGCGGCACCGTCCAAGGACACGCGGCCCTGGACCAGGGTGCCCAGCATGGTGAAGAAGCGGCGGCCCGGGCTGGCGATGGGTGAAGTGTAGGCGCCGCCGGCATCAACATTGCCGTAGCGGTTGAGCAGGTTGGTGCGCGGGATGCGGACATTGCTGAAGTGCAGCCGGCCGTTGTCGATGCCATTAAGTCCGCCCTTGACGCCGTCATCCTCACCGCCGATGCCCGGCAGGAATTCCTTAGTCTCCGGATCCCTCAGGTCAACGTAGAACGCGTGCACTCCGTGATTTACGCCGTTCGTCACGAGTTGGGCGAAGACCACGGCGCCGAGCCCGTCAATTGCGGCGTTGCCAATGTAGTCCTTCCAGGCGGCGCGGAAGGGTGTGTGGATCACGAACTCCTGTGTGGCAGGGTCGAAAGTGGCCGTGGTGGCAATGCTGGCCACGTCGGAGCCGTGCCCGGTTTCCGTCATGGCGAAGCAGCCCGGGATGTCCAGGTTCATGATGCCGGGCAGCCACTTGGCGTGGTGCTCCTCGGTGCCCAGGTGCATCACAGCTGAGCCGAAGAGCCCCCATTGGACCCCCGCCTTGATCTGGAGCGACGGATCGGCCGTGACCAGTTCCTCGAACCCGGCGATGTTGCCGCCGTGATCGTCGGAACCGCCCAGTGCTGCGGGAAATGCCCGGTGGACGGCCTTGTTCTCAACCAGGTATTTCAGCTGGCCGAACGTGCGCTTCCGGTGCTCGGTGTGGGTGAGGCCCTCGGTCTTGTGCAGTTCGGGACGGCCTGACAACTCGCGCGAGTGCCGGCGGATGTGGGCCCAGTTGCCCAGGAGCTGCTCGCCCAGGGCGGCGACGTCGACGGCGGGCTGCCCGCCGGCTGGTTGTTTTGTACGGCCGGCGGGTCGGCTGGCCTGGCCGGAGGGTCGGTCAACTACGTCAGTCATGTCGATTCCTTCTTTGGTTCTGACAATTCACTAAGGGTTTGGGGTCTGGGGGTCCGCAGTTTCCAGTTCCGGGGCTATTCCGACGCACAGCCAGGCAGTGATCTGGCGGGCCATGGCGTCCTGCGTCGGTTTGGCAGCAGACTCGGGAGTGCCCAGCCACTGCTCCCCGGCGTTCCGCACGAGCCCGATTGCCGCGGTGGGCCAGTAGCCGATCACGGCTTCCTTGCCAATGCCCAGCTGCGCGCGCATGGGCCGGGCAATCATGTCGCGCACCTCTTCGAAGAAGTGGCCGAGGGCTCCGGATACTGCCATGCCCGCGTTAGCTGCCCCTGGCTCGCCTGAAGAGTAGGTGGTGACGAACGTATAGACGTTCGGGCTGGTTTCCGCCATTTGCAGATAGGCCGACACCATGGCGAGCAGCCCTTCCCGGGGTGTCTGCGCGCTCTGGGCAGCTTCCTGGATGCGGCGCTGCATCTGGCTGAGCACCACTTCGCCCACTGCCTGCTGCAGTCCGGCTTTGTCGCCAAAGTAGCGGTAGAACACCGACTTTGACGTGCCTGCCGAGGTCGCGATGTCCTCCATGGAAGCATCGCTGCCGAGCGCGTGGACGGCTTTCCGCGCGGACTTGATGAGTTCACGCCGACGTTCCTCCCGGTGTGACTGCCAGCGGGCGGCGCGCCCGTCGACAGTGCCGCTCGAGGGATCACTGCCTGAAGCGGCCCCGCCGGAGGCGGCCCCGCCGGAGGGCGCGGGAAGTTCATTGTGGAGGATGTTCACGATACCCAGCGTATCAGGTACGCTGGGTATCGGTAACCAGCGTTGATCAAGAGGAGACATCACATGTCCTTTACCGGACAGTCCGCAACCGGACCAGACGAATCATCCACCACCCGCTCGCCAACACCTGCGGGCTTGGTGCGCAAAGCTGTGGTGGTAGGCGGCAACCGGATTCCGTTCGCGCGGACAGGCGGGGCCTACACCAGGTCTTCCAACCAGGACATGCTGACGGCCGCACTGGACGGGCTCATTGCCCGCTTCGGCCTCCAGGACGAGCGGATCGGCGAGGTTGCCGCAGGCGCGGTCCTCAAGCACTCCCGCGACTTCAACCTCACCCGCGAGGCGGTGCTGGGCTCTGCCCTCTCTGCCGAAACGCCCGCCTACGACCTGCAGCAAGCCTGTGCCACCGGGCTCGAAACGGTCCTTGGCCTGGCCAACAAGATCAAACTGGGCCAGATCGAATCGGCCATTGCGGGCGGCGTCGACTCGGCCTCCGATGCGCCCATCGCCGTGAGCGAGGGCCTGCGCGAGGTGTTGCTGGACCTCAACCGTGCCAAGTCCCTGCCCCAGCGGCTTCAGGTCCTGAGCCGCCTCCGGCCGAAAGACCTGGCACCCGACGCGCCGAACACGGGGGAGCCCCGGACGGGCCTTTCCATGGGCGAACACCAGGCTCTCACCACGGCACAGTGGAAGATCGCACGCGAAGCGCAGGACGAGCTCGCCTACAACAGCCACCGCAATCTTGCAGCCGCCTATGATGCGGGGTTCTTCGACGATCTGCTCACGCCTTACCGCGGCCTGAACCGGGATTCGAACCTCCGCCCCGACACAACCCTGGAAAAGCTGGCCACACTGAAGCCTGTCTTCGGTAAGAACCTCGGCGCTGAGGCAACCATGACCGCCGGCAACTCCACACCGTTGACCGATGGTGCGTCCACCGTGCTGCTGGCCTCGGAGGACTGGGCGGACGCGCACGAGCTGCCGAAGCTTGCGGCCGTCGTGGACGGCGAGGCGGCCGCGGTCGACTTCGTCCACGGCAAGGACGGCCTGCTGATGGCGCCTGCGTTCGCTGTGCCCCGGCTGCTGGCCCGCAACGGCCTGACACTTGATGACATCGATCTCTTCGAGATCCACGAGGCGTTCGCCGGAACAGTCCTCAGCACCCTGGCCGCGTGGGAGGACGAAGAGTTCGGGCGCACGCGGCTGGGCCTGGACGGCGCATTGGGCGGCATTGACCGTTCCAAGCTCAATGTCAACGGCTCCTCCCTGGCGGCGGGGCACCCCTTTGCCGCCACCGGTGGACGGATTGTGGCCTCACTGGCCAAGATGCTTCACGAAAAGGGCCAGGTGGACGGCCGTCCGGCCCGGGGCCTGATTTCCATCTGCGCTGCCGGCGGCCAAGGGGTCGTCGCCATTCTTGAAGCACTCTAGGGAGGCCGGCGTGACAGACAAGTACACACAATTCGTAAGCCGCGGAATCGGCAAGGATGTCGCCAGGAAGCTTGGTCTGCCGCAGCCGGCAGTGCTCAGGCGCTATCAGCCGGGACAGTCCCTCGTTCCCGGCCCGATCCTGGTCCAGGGATCCAGCGGAGGCGCTGACGAACTGGCCGCCGCACTCCTGTCCTGGGACCTGGACGTCCGCCGGCATGCAGTGCCACGGGAGAAGCTGGGCGCGATCGTTCTCGTCCTGGACGAACTCGATCGCCCGGAGGACCTTGAAAGGCCGGTTCTCTCGGCGGCGTCGTCCATCCGGGACCTCGCGCCCAACGGCCGCGTGGTCACGGTGTCCCGTACCCCGGCGAGCGCGCAGGGCCCGGCAGCCGCTGCAGCGCGTCAAGGCGTGGACGGCCTGCTGCGTTCACTCGCCAAGGAGTTGCGCGCCGGCGCCACGGCAAACGGCATCGTACTGGCCGAGGAGGTAACCACCGCAAGCCCCAGCGCTCTCGGCGCCCTGCGCTTCTTCCTGTCCGGCCGCTCCGCCTTTGTCGACGGGCAGCTCCTCACCGTCGCAACAGGGGAAGGGCAGCTCCCTGCCGATCCGGAAAAGCCGCTCGCCGGCAAAGTCGCTGTCGTGACCGGCGCCGCCAGGGGCATCGGCGCGGCAATTGCCCGCACGCTCCACCGGGACGGCGCCACCCTGGTGGTCGTCGACATCCCTGCCGCCGGAGACCATCTGGCAGCGGTGGCAAACGAAGTCCGGGGGACTGCCCTGCAGCTGGACATCAGCCGGGAGGATGCCGGCCAGCGGATCATCGACCATGCGGTGGGAAGGCACGGCCGGCTGGACATCGTCATCCACAACGCAGGCATCACGCGGGACAAGCTGCTGGCCAACATGGACCAGGGCCGCTGGAATTCGGTGATTGCCGTCAACATCGCGGCGCAGCTTCGCATCAATGAGGCGCTGCTGGCGTCCGAACACTTCCGGAACGCACCGCGGATCGTGTCGGTCGCTTCCACCAGCGGCATTGCCGGCAACCGCGGGCAGACGAACTACGCGGCGTCCAAGGGCGGCGTGTTGGGCATGGTGCGCGCCACGGCACCGCTCCTGGCGGAACGCCACGGTTCCATCAATGCAGTTGCCCCGGGCTTCATCGAAACTGAAATGACTGCACGGATTCCGTTTGCGACGCGTGAAATAGCCCGGCGCCTCAACTCCCTGCAGCAGGGCGGGCAGCCCGGTGACGTCGCCGAGGCCATTGCGTTCCTGGCCAGCGACGCCGCCGGCGGCATCACAGGCGAGGTGCTGCGGGTGTGCGGACAGAACATGGTGGGCGCATGACCGGTGCCCAGCCCGTAATCCTCGGGGACATGCCGTCCCTGTCCAAGCTGTACGTCAATGCTGCCGCCACTGCGGCAAGGCGCCGCATCCTTGGTACCGACGCGGGGATCGCACTGCCCCCCTGCGGGCATGAGGTCAGGGGCGTGAAAGCGCAAGTGGGTAACCTCACCGCCTACCAGCACCTTGTGGGCGAGACCGCAAGCGACGTCCTGCCGGCCGGGTTCATTCATGCCCTCACGTTCCCCGTGTCAATGAGCGTGATGAACCGTGACGATTTCCCGCTGCCGTTGCTGGGAATGGTGCACCTCAACAACACCGTGGAGCAACACGAAACGGTCCTGTTCACCGAGGCAGTGGACATCACATCCTGGGCCGAGAACCTGCGCGGGCACCGTGCCGGCACCCAGGTGGACATCGTTGCGGAGGTCCGCCGCACGGGGGAAACCCGGGTCCGCTGGAAGGGAACCTCCACCTACCTGGCTAAAGGCGTCTTCCTCCCGGGGATCGACAAGCCCTCGGCACCCGCCACGTCCACAGCGTTCGCGGCGCCTGACCCCACGGCACTCTGGCAGCTGGGCGTCGACACCGGCAGGGCATATGCGGCGGTGTCCGGCGACTTCAACCCCATCCACCTGAGTGTGCTCTCGGCAAAGGCCCTGGGCATGCGGCGCTCCATCGCGCATGGCATGTACCTGGCCTCGCGCGCACTCGCCGACGTCGGCGCCGTGAAGGGGGATTCCTTCCGCTGGGATGTTGCCTTTGAAGCGCCGGTGTTCCTGCCGGCCCGTGTGGCACTGGACATCAGTTCGGTCCATGCTCCGGCCGGCGCCTGGCAGCACTCCGAGTACGTTGCGTGGAATCCGCGGTCGGGCCGGCGGCACTTTAGCGGTTCCGTGGCGGCGCTGTAGCGCCACGGTCCCGCAATACCGCCGAAATCACGACGCCGGCGGTCACCCCGCACGGTGAACTCCGGCGTCGTGGTTAACGCGGTGGCTAATCCTGGCCGCCGCTACCGCCTCGGCTCAGGACTGCCCGGCAGTGACCGCACGGAGGATACGGTGCAGGTTCAGGACAATGGATTCGGCCGCGCTCGGGGCCTGCGGGTTGACGTCATCGGAGGCCATCCGCCCGGCCAGGGTGTCCACGGCGGAATTGGCCGCGGCAATCAGCTCGTTTTGTTTGTCCGGATGCTCGTCCTCCATGGACCTCATCACCTCGCTGACCGCTTCCAGCGCATCAGCAAGGGGCTCGCTGTAGGGAAGCGGGATCACGAAGGGGACGTCCTTGTCCCAAATGACGTCCGACAGGACTTCGGTCATATCCCGGATGTGGAAGGTCACGCTTTCCAGGCCGCTGAGGTCCCTGTAATCCCGGTCCAGGTCGTGGTCGTGGAGACGGCGCCGTGGATTGGCCTGCCTGCTGGCATCAGCCTTCTGGACGGCAGCGCGAACCGCCCGTGCCGATTGGGCGAGCGCCTCCGAACGCACTGCCCAATCCTCGTGTTCGGGCGGCCAGGTTTCCCGCAGGGCTGCCCCCATGTCCGCGAGCTGCTTGGCGAGCGCCCACCGGAGTTCGGCGAGGCTGAGGGCTGCGGCCTTGAAGTGGAGCGGGGGAAAGACCAGCAAGTTGACGGCGATGCCCACAACCACACCCACGCCCATCTGCAGGAGGTAGCCGAAGGAGAAATCGTCCGGGTTGTCGCCCCCCACCAGGAGGACCAGCAGTGCCGCCGTCGGAATCCAGTCGCGTCCGGCTCCAAGCCGCGGCAGCCCGGCCAGCAGGACGCCCAGCCCCATCACGACGGCCACCGTCACCGGCGACGGATCGCTGAAGCTGACCAGCAGGAACGCCAGGCCAATTCCGAGCCCCAGCCCCACCAGCGTCTGCACGCCTTGCTTCATGGAACCCGAAACGTTCTCGTACATCGCCACGAGGGCGCCGAGCGGGGCGTAGTAGGGGTACTGGGCTGCGGCGCCGGGCATCAGCGGTGCAATGAGGAAGGCCAGGCCCGCCGCGAGGCCTGCCTTCGCTGCCAGCTGCAGCCGGGGGCCCGAGAGGGCAGCGGCCACGCTGTCCCGCACGGACTGCCATATCCTGCCGGTCCGCGATGGGCTGGCTTCATCTTGCTGTTTTGCGATTTCCATTTGGCCTCACCCTAAGCGGGTCCTGATGGTGCTACAAGTGGACAAACCTACTCACGAGTAGGTTTTGGTAGCCGGTACATGCCGGGCCGTGGCTGCTGCCTGCCTCACCGCGGAGGCCAGTCGGTGTGCCCTGCCGGGGGTGCGGCCTTCCTCCTGCCTCCCGGGAATGTAGCCGTAGGCGAGATCGTAGGCGGGGTCTGCGAAGCCGAGCGCGGCGTTGGCACCTTCGTGGCCGAACGCACGGTGGCTGCCGAAATTCCGGCTGGGATGCGGCTTCATGAATACGATGGCAAAAGCGTTGTCGAGGCCCGACGCGCGGTCCAGGCCCCACACCTGTTCCTCGGACATGGTCCGGACGGTTTCTGCCGAAAGGAAGCCGTCGCCGCCGTCGACGCCGGTGGTGCCGGCGGCATACAGGCGTGCGAGGCCGTCGGCGGATCCCACGCCTCCGGCGCTGCTCATGCCGTGCTCGCGGATGACCCTGTGGTTGGGGAGTTCCATGACCGTGCTGACGGCGGCGTTGCCGTTCAGGCCATCGAGTCCCAGCGGATCCAGCCACGGCTGGAGGGGGTCGACGTCGTACAGCACGTCCCGGTAGCGGGGTTCCTGGTCCTCCGGCAGTCCCAGGAAGAAGTCGACGCCGAAGGGCACGCGGATGCGGGCATCGTACAGTTCCTGCAGTGTGCTGCCGGTGACGCGGCGGCAGAGCTCCTCCATGAGGATCCCAATGGTCAGGGCGTGGTAACCGAATGTGGCACCGGGACGCCACAGGGGAGCGGCTTCCGCGAGCCTGCGGGCCGCGTCCGCCGTCGTGAATTCACTGAGTGCGAATCCGCCTTCAACGCCAAGCAGCCCTGCCCGGTGGGAGAGCGCATGCCGGACGGTGACTGCGCCTTTTCCATGGGCCGCGAACTCCGGCCAGTAGTGCGCCACCGGGCGGTCAAGGTCAAGTAGTCTGTCCTGGACCAGGAGGCCGACGACGAACGCCGCCACGCCCTTGGTGCAGGAATAGGCACCCGTGATGGAGTCGGCAGCCAGGTGCGGGCCGCCGCTGAGGTCCAGCACCTTGCTGCCTGACCGGTAGACGGCGAGCTGGGCACTGTATTCCGGATCATCCCCGAGGAACGATTCAAAAAGAGCCCGGACCGCTTGGTATTCGGGCGCGGCAAATCCTGACGAGAATGGCATGGCTCAACATTAGCGGGGCGGGCGGATGACAGCGGCGATCAGCGGGCGCCGTGTCCCGGCGCAACTTCTTCGCCGCTGCGTACGGCGCCGGGCGCGGTGCCGTCTCCGAAGGGACGCCCGCCAAGCGCCTCCCGGCCGTGCCGGGTCAGCCAGCCGGAAAGATCCGGTCCCTGCGGCACGATTCCGGTGGGGTTGATGTCCTCATGAACGATGTAGTAGTGCTGTTTGATCTGGACAAAATCGATGGTGTCGCCGAAACCCGGCGTTTGGAACAGGTCCCGGGCGTAACCCCACAGGACCGGCATCTCACTGAGCTTCTGGCGGTTGCACTTGAAGTGGCCATGGTAAACGGCATCGAACCGGACGAGGGTTGTGAACAGGCGGACGTCCGCTTCGGTGATCGTGTCGCCCACCAGGTACCGTTGCCCGGCAAGCCGCTCTTCGGCCCAGTCCAGGGCAGTCCAGAGGCGTGCGTAGGCGGCGGCGTAGGCCTGCTGGGAACCTGCGAAGCCGCACCGGTACACGCCGTTGTTGATTTCGGTAAACACTCTTCTGTTGACCTCGTCGATTTCCCGGCGCAGATGTTCCGGGTAGAGATCGGGTGCCCCGGGACGGTGGAACGCTGTCCACTCCGTGGCGAAGTCCAGCGTGATCTGGGGGAAGTTGTTGGTGACCACCTCACCTGACCGGATATCCACGATCGCCGGCACGGTGATTCCGCGGGGGTAATCGGGGAACCTCCGGAGGTAGGCGTCCTGGATCCGCTCGATCCCCAGCACCGGGTCGACGCCGTCCGGGTCCAGATCGAATGTCCACGACCGTGCGTCATGAGTGGGACCGGGCTGCCCGAGGGAAATGGCGTCCTCAAGCCCCAGCAGCCGCCGGACGATTACCGTCCTGTTTGCCCACGGGCAGGCACGGGCTGCGATGAGGCGGTACCTGCCCGCCTCCACCGGCCAGCCGGGTTCGCCGTTGGGTCCGGGGGTGCCGTGGCGGGTTATCCGGTCCTCGATGTAGTTGGTGTCCCGGGTGAATTCTTCTCCGCCGGTGACGTAGGACCCTCTGGTGCTGGACCCGGGGTCGGATCGATGTTCGGCTGCAGCGCGGGAAACGGAAGTCATGCTTCCACCCTATTGCCGCGCCAGCCCCGGCAAAGCCGACAGCACTTGGGCCATCGGCTGCCAGGCCACCCACCAGGAACCCGCAACGACGGCGGCGAATAGCAGAATCCAGATGGCTGAGGGCACGGACGTTGCACGGTAGAGGAGGTGGGCGTCTGACGTGGGCAGCCTGTCCCGGCGCCGCAGATGGACGTTGGAGAGTTTGGCCAGGTCACGGACGGCGGCGACGAGCAGGGCGAGCCCCAGGGAGATCACCACGTGGGCGGTGAATTCAGGCGGAACGAACAGCACCAGGAGCGCTGAGCCAAGGACGGCTGCAGACGTGATCAGGAGCCCCATGGCGTTGCGGATGAACAGGAAGGAGCCCAGCAGGATCAGGGTGCCGACAGACATCGCCGCCGGGCCCCAGCCGTTGAAACCAGACCACACCATGGCGGATCCGACGACGCCGGGTACCGGATAGCCCCAAAACGTCGACCAGATGGCTGGGAAGCGGCCCCTGCTGTACGTGGTGGTTGTCCCGGAGTGGTCCAGGCTCAGCCTGATGCCTCCCAGGCGTTGCCCGGTCATGAGGGCCGCGAACGCGTGGCCAAGCTCGTGGGTGACGGTGGCCAGCAGCCCGAAGTACCGCCAGGACCCCTTGGGGAGGGATAAGGCCGTGGCAACCAGGATGACCAGCATCAGTTCCATTGCAGTCACCTGCGGGGACGGGGACTGTGAAAATCCCGACAGAATCCGCTGCCACAGCGAACCGGCAACGTCCGTCATGCTTTCCGGCCCAACGTTCCGCCGGCATGGTCGATGCAGTACGGCGTCCAGGGGCGGGCTTCGAGCCGGCCTTCGGCTATGGGCGCCCCGCAGATTTCGCAGTAGCCGTAGCTGCCGTCTGCGATCCGTCCCAATGCCGCCTCGACCTGCACGAGCGTGGCGCTGCTTTGCTGCATCAGTGCGGCGGCCTGGGAGAGCTCAAAGGCGATGGTGGAGCCCTCCGGATCATGTTCGTCGTCGACGTTTGAGTCCTGGCGTGCAGCATTGGCGGAGCTAATGTCCGCACGGAGGGCCGGTAGCAACAGAGCCTTCCGGGCACGCTCCTCTTCCAGCAGCATCCTGAATCTCTCGACGTCGACCATAGTGTCCAAGGCTAGCCCGGTCCAGGCAGCGAGTCGAAAGCGGCCTGATGTAGTCAGGCCCAAAGACCCCTTGCCGCAGGGCCGTGCCTCCGTAGAGTGAAAGTGCGTAACGCCAGTTCTTGCCCGGTGAGAGGCCCGCCCGCCGGACGGCAGGCGCGCATGAGACCGGGAGAGACCATGAACGATCCGTCGAAGAAGGACCCCGCAGCAGAGGCCGAAGCCCTGGAGGCCGTGGAGAGGCACCACGCGAGCATGCTAAGACGACTCACGGCGCTCACTGACGCCTTCACGAGCTCCGTGGAGAAGCATGACGCCTCGGCCGAGCATGATGCCCACGCAGTGCTGCTGGAGTGGTGCGAGAACGAATTGGTGCCCCATGCGCTCGCCGAAGAAGGCCCCCTTTATGGCGGGCCGCGGAAATCCGAGGCGGGAAGGCTGCTGGTTGAAGGCATGCTGGCAGAGCACCAGGTGATCGTGGCCCTCGTGGAGGAGTTCCGCGGCGCCAGGGGCGTCAGGGCCGCGGTAGCCGCCGGCGCCATTCAACGCATCTTTGCCCTGCATCTGGATAAAGAGAACCGGCTCCTCATGCCATTCGTGGTGGCCTCGCCCGAACTGTCCCTGGCCGAAGCCGTTTCAGGGCTGCACGAGCTTGTGGGCGAAGAGCATGCGCACCGCCGGGGAAGCGGGCATGGCTAACCGTATCCGCTCCCGAGGTCACCGACGGTTGGAAAAATGGGGGCCGGGCCTGCCCTTGCCGCGGGTCGGCTAGCCCATAGAGTAGGGCCATGGCGGATGTAACGGCACAGGACCACATGGACATTGACGACGAACTGCTCCGGAGACTGGCGGCAGCCCGCGGCGTGAGCACCTCCTTCCGCGGCTGGGACGGCGTTGCGCATCCCGTTGCGGCCAGCACGCTGCGGAGCGTGCTGACCGCTTTGGGGGATCGAACCGAGACGGTGGAGGACCTTCAAGGCGCCCTGCGTGCCGCGGAACTGGAGCCGTGGACGCGCGTGCTGCCGCCGTCGCTCGTTGCCAGGGAAGGCAGGGAAATCCATATTGCCGTTCATGTGCCGCACGGTACCGGCGTCAATGTGTGGGCGGTGACTGAGGACGGGAACCGCGTGGACGCGGAGCAGCGTGAAGACTGGCAGGCGCCGAGGGACGTGCAAGGCGTCCTGACAGGGAGGGCTGCTTTCGCCATTCCCGGCGGTTTGCCCCTGGGCTGGCACACCCTGCATGCCGACGCCGACGGGGAGCGGGCAGAGTGTGCGCTGATCATCACGCCCGAACGGCTGGAGACTGCCCGGCACCTGGCGTCGGAGCGACATTGGGGCCTTACCGCCCAGTTGTATTCGGTGCGGTCGTCCCGGTCGTGGGGCATCGGCGACTTTTCAGACCTCGTTGACCTTGCCGCGATTGCAGGCAACGATGGTGCGGGTTTTGTCCTGGTGAATCCACTGCATGCGGGGGAGCCCCGGCCGCCCATTGAAGATTCACCGTACCTGCCCACCACGCGCCGTTTCTTCAACCCGCTCTATATCCGCGTTGAGGACGTACCGGAGTACGGGTACCTCGATCCTGCGTCCCGGGCCGCGATCGGGAACAGCGCGGCCGGCCTGCACTCCGCCAATACGGCCGACGGCCTGTTGGACCGAAATTCCAGCTACGAAGCAAAACTCGCCGCGCTCGAGCTCATTTTCAGGGTCCGCCGCAGCCCCGGCCGTGCCCTCATGTTCAAGAATTTTTGCGCAACGGAAGGTAAGGGGCTGGATGACTTCGCGCTGTGGTGCGCCCTTGCGGAACGGCTTCCGTCCGCGGCACCCGAATGGCGCGGCGAGGCGTCGTCACCGGACACCCCGTACTGCGACACCATGCGGGAGGCATTGGCGGACCGGCTGGAGTTCTATCGATGGATGCAGTGGATCTGCGACGAACAACTGGCCACAGCGCAGCGGGCGGCCAAGGCGTGCGGGATGGCGATCGGGATCGTCCATGATCTTGCCGTGGGCGTGAAGACGGACGGGGCGGATGCCTGGATGCTCCACGGCGTGCTCGCCCAGGGCGTCACGGTCGGCGCCCCGCCCGACGTCTTTAACCAGCAGGGACAGAACTGGACCCAGCCGCCGTGGCATCCTGGCCGTCTGGCGGCTGCAGGGTACAGGCCCTACCGAGACATGCTCCGGACCATACTCCGTCATGCAGGCGGCGTCAGGGTCGACCATATCCTGGGTCTCTTCCGCCTGTGGTGGATTCCCGAAGGCGCCGGACCGGCTGACGGCACGTATGTCTACTACGACCATGAAGCCCTGATCGGCATCCTCGCCCTGGAGGCCCAGCGGGCGGGCGCCACAGTGGTCGGGGAAGACCTTGGCGTGTTCGAGCCCTGGGTCCGTGACTACCTGACGGAGCGGGGCATCCTTGGTACCTCCATTCTGTGGTTCGAACACGGCGAAGACGGACCGCTTTCGCCCGAGGAATACCGGCAACACTGCCTGACCAGCGTCAACACCCACGATTTGCCCCCGACGGCGGGATATCTCGCCGGGGAGCACGTCACGCTCCGCGAATCCCTGGGGCTGCTGCTGCGCCCCGTCGAGGAGGAGCGGGCGGAGGCCTTGGCCGAACAGGAGGCCGTGCTGGCCATGGTGCGCGAACGGGGGCTGCTGCCCGATGCGCCGGACGATGTCCAACGCACGGTAGAGGCGCTCTACGCCTTCACCGCCCTGACGCCGTCCGCCCTGCTGGGTGTCGCCCTCGTTGACGCCGTGGGGGAAACCCGCACCCAAAACCAGCCCGGAACGGACGCGGAACACCCTAACTGGCGCATCCCGCTTGCGGGCCCCGAGGGGCCGGTCCTCATTGACGACCTGCCGGCGAATGACAGGTTCAATTCCCTGGTCGGGGTGGTCCGCGACGCGCTGAAGGCCTCACGCTGAAGAGGCGTTGCCGCGCTGCGCGATCTTTACGGCCCGGGAACCGGCGGATACCCGGGCTCAGCCTGAGCAGGGCCGAGGATCCGCTGTGCCTCGTGTTGGGACTCCAGTTCCCCGGGGCTAAGGGTGCGCCCGCGCATGAAGCCGGCGCCGGCCAGGAGCTGGCGCAGTTCGGAGAGGGACCGCGGCGTGGTCGCACCGATGTGGGCCATGGCGTGGCAGTTCGCACAGAGCGGCACCAGATCCGTGACCGGATCCAGCCGGTAGTTGCTGTCGAGCTGCGATGCCGGCACCGTGTGGTGCACATCGATGAAGTCCCTGCCGGTTTCACCGTAGGCGATTTCGAAGGAAAAACCGCAGGCAGCACAGATGGTTCCGTAGTGGGCGATGCAGGCTCGTCGTGCCTCCGGGTTCCGTTCATAGCGGTTCACACCAACTGTGCTGACGGCCCAGGCGGGGTAGGTCCCGGGCACCGGCAACGCGGAGTCCGGGATTGGCGCCGGGCCTTCCACCTGCCATAAGTCACGGATGCGGGCCTCCGCGGACAGCGCTATGGCCTGGCCGTTGCGGACAACGTTCCACTGCACCTCCGGAACGCTGTCCCTCAGAACCTCGGGCGCCACCTGGTCGCCGAGGGGAAGGAGCGAATCGAAGGCGACGATCAGCTGCGTGGATGCCGTACCGGCGGCCGCCCCTTCGCAGGGCTGCACCGGGATCACCGTGCCGTGTCCGAGCAGGCCCCTCCCATGCTTGCCCCGCAACAGCAGCCAGGCATCCCCGCCGGCGGGAGTGCCTGCCGGGCGGGCAACGTCCCACCGGACGTGGAACTGCCCGGTTTCGCGAACCTGTTCGACGACGGACGTGTAGTTCCAGTCGTTCCAGCGCTCCGGGTTCCACACCAGGAAGATGGCTGTCATGCGCCCATTCTTTCAGTGCTTCAGTCCGTCGGACACGCCGGTCCGTGCGGTGGGGAAATTCATTCGCTGACGGTTTGGAGCCAGTTCAGTGCTTCGTCCTCGTCGGTGAAGTATTCGCTCGGACAGGCCGGCAGCGGGAGCCCGAGCAAACCGTGGGCGATGACGCGGTCCACGGGAGTACTGCCAACGATGGCGAAGGCGCTGACTGTCACGGCCGAGCTGTAGACGCCGATCGCTTCCCTGCTGACTGAACCCACTCCTGTGATTTCCAGCAACACGCCACCGCGGGAGCCCCCGGTCAGTGCCAGCAGCTGTTCCCGGGTGCGGACACCGTCCTCCTCCGTGATCCGGGCGCTGGGCCGCAAGGTAATGCGCGATATTCCTTGGCGTACGCGGACCACACTGACGTTGGCCTCCGTGTTGTTTGTCATTGGGTCCCCCAAGGGGCAGTACTCGGCTCAGCCGGACGGCTGCAATTATTTTCCCCGGCGGTTCCGGGCCGGAAACCTGCCCCGGCGTCAATCTAACGGGCCGGAGCACCGTTGTCCATCAACCACGCAGCACGGACTGCCCTTCAATTGCGGGAGAGGACATGGTGCTCCAGGAGATGTTCGGCGATGGCCATTGCGGAGGTTGCCGCGGGGGAGGGCGCATTCCGCAGGAGCGTCACCGGCCCCATCTTCTCGATTGCGAAGTCATCGAGGAGGCCACCGTCCAGCGACCATGCCTGGGCTCGGACGCCGGCGGCAGTCTTCGCCGTGAGGTCGTCCATCTGCAGTTCAGGGATGAACCTGCGGGCCTGCTGGAAATACAGGGGCTTGACCAGCGACGCGGCGATCTCTTTCGCGCCCATCCGCCAATGTTTCCTGGCCAGGGCGCCGGCACCCGGCCACAGGATCGACGCGGCAGTGTCCTTGAGGGACACGTTGCCCCAGCTGTAGCCCTCCCGGGCCAGGGCAGGAACGGCATTCGGTCCTACGTGGACGGCGTCATACACCCCGCGGGTGAAGTGCACGCCCAGGAAGGGAAAACGGGGATCCGGCACCGGGTAAATCATGCCTTTGACGAAATGTTGCTTCGCTGCGGACAAGCCCCAGTATTCGCCGCGGAAAGGAAGGATTTTGGGCGCCGCGGATGCGCCCACAAGTCTGGCAACGACGTCGGACTGCAGGCCGGCGCAGACGATCAGGCGATCGAACATGAACTCCGCGTGGCTGGTGGTGACTCGCACCTTACCGCGCTCGGTGGTGATGGCAACGGCTTTATGCCCGAACAGGATCTGCCCGCCCGCGGACCGGATGTCCTCGGCCATGGCCTCCGTGATGGCCACAAAATCCACGACGGCGGTATGCGGCGAATGAAGCGCCGCCACCCCTGCGACGTGCGGCTCGACGTCGCGCATCGCGCCGGCATCGAGCCGGCGCAGCCCGGGCACGCCATTCGCGACGGAGCGGCTTTCAATGTTCGCCAGGGCAGGGAGTTCATCGTCCGTGAGGGCAACGACGAGCTTGCCCAGTTCCCGGTACGGCAGATTCCGCTCCCTGCAGTAATCGCGCGTAAGTACCCGGCCCCGTTGGCACAGCCGGGCCTTCAGCGAGGCCGGCGCATAGTAAAGCCCCGCGTGCACCACACCGGAATTGTGCCCTGTCTGGTGCATGGCAACGCGCTGTTCCTTTTCCAGGACAGTGACGTCCGCCAGCCCGCGGGTGCTGAGGGCTCGCGCCATTGCGATTCCGACGATGCCGCCGCCAATGATGCCTATGCTCTCAGCCATCGCCGTGGCGCCCCTGACTGCTTGCCGATGATTCGCGGGCCATCAAATCCATGCGGTTCGCCGCAGCGGCGGTTCGGTTCCGCCGGAGCGTTGCACGAGCACCTGGTTGACGCCCGTGAGTCCGTCTTCGAAGCCCAGTGCGCTGGCAGCCATGTAGATCCTCCAGATGCGGGCACGTCCGGGGCTGCTGGCGCTGACTGCCTCATCCCAGTGCCGCTCCAGGTTGCGCACCCAGGCGCGGAGCGTCAGCGCATAGTGCCGCCGCAGCGCCTCGACGTCGAGCACTTCGAACCCGCCGGACTCAAGCGCCCCGACCATGTCGGCGAGGCTGAGCATTTCGCCGTCCGGGAAGACGTAGCGGGGAATGAAGGAGTCGGGGTCTTCTTTGGTCGGTCCGGCATTCCAGGAAATCGCGTGGTTGAGTAGCCTGCCGCCGGGACGCAGCAGGCCGTGCAGCTGGGAGACGTAGCGTGAAATCTGCTCGCGGCCCACGTGCTCGGACATGCCGATGGAGCTGATCGCGTCGAACGGCCCGTCGTCCACATCGCGGTAGTCCTGGACCCGGATGTCGACGCGATCGGTCAGACCGGCTTCGGCCACGCGTTTGCGGGCCAGTCCCGCCTGCTCGTTTGAGAGGGTGACGCCGACGACGTCGACGCCGTAGTGCTGGGCGGCGTGCAGGGCGAAGCTGCCCCAGCCGCAGCCGACGTCCAGTACCCGCATGCCGGGCTGTAGCCCCAGTTTGCGGCAGATCAGGTCGATTTTGGCCTCCTGCGCGGCCTCCAGGCTGTCTGGTCCGCCGTTCCCGTCAGCGGGGTGGTTCCAGATAGCGCAGGAGTAGACCATCGATGGGCCAAGGACCATGGCGTAGAAGTCGTTGCCGACGTCGTAGTGATGCGAGATGGCCGCCGCGTCCCGGGTCTTGGAGTGCCGGCCGCCGAGCCGGTGCACCCTTGATTCCTCCGGCGGGGGAGCAGGATTCGGGCCGATTGCGCCGACCCGGACCGCTGTCTTGAGCAGAGTCCATGCTTCCCGCGCGGTAAGCGGCGGGAACGGCCCGGGCTTGGAAAACTTTCCCGCCGAGCTGAGCGCGGCGAAGCTGGCGAATACGTCGCCGGGGGCATCGATTTCCCCTGATACATAAGCCCGGCTGATGCCCAGCTGCCCGGGCGACCAAAGCATGCGCCGCAGTGCGCGCCGGGAGTGGAACTCGAGAACCGGGGCGCCTTCCGGGCCTGCCTCCGAGCCATCCCAGGCGCGAAGCCGGAGCGGGATCCCTTTGGTGCCCAAAACGATGGCAAGCGCTTCCGCCAGCCTTGGTGCCACACCCGTAGTCTTCGTCATGTGCACTGCCTTTCGTCCAACTGATCCTGCTGCCTGCCAGATCCTCATCCCATTGCTGCTGGAGCGCTCTGCCCGTGCTCACGCACCTGTAGCTGTTCAATCTATGGTGCAACCCCCGCCTGTGTCTTGGGCCGAACGACACCCCCGGACCTGTCATCCCAAAAAACGTGTCGACCGCCGAGGGAAATGGGAGGAGGATTAAGGAGCATTCACTATGAGGAGGTCAGTGATGTGCTATCCGTATAACAAGGATTACCGGAGGGACATTCGGAAAGAGGACTCGCGGGAACCTGAAAAGCAGCCGGAACCCCGGGTGGAAGCAAAGGACTTTAAGTTCTGGGCCTTCCCCCGCCGGGAACGGAAGTTCACGGGTTCGGAACCGGTTGTGGACCGCACGCCCGAGAAGGTCTGAGGGAACTCCGATAACGAATCATGCCAAAGGCCCCGCCGTGCGGGGCCTTTGGCATGAGGATCTGGCTTGCGTCAGAGATCTTCCTTGGACAGCGCCTTGGTCTCTGCCGGGGTAGGGCGGCCCAAACGTTCGTCGAGGGCCACACGGAGCTTGGCTGCCGCCACCTGGACTCTGTGTTCCGAGGGGGTCAACTGCCTGCCGCGGGAAGTGGAGACGTGGCGGGGCGTCCGGGACTTTTTCTGTTCCGGTGTGCTGGTGCTCATGGCTTTCCCTCCTCCGTACCGTCGGTGCTCGTGGTTCCATTGTCGCCGATTGGTTCCTCGGAGTCCACGGCGTCGACGTCCTCGTCCCAGGTACCCTCGTCGCCGTTGGCCTCCGTCACCGATTGCCACGCAATGTCCAGCAGTTCCAGTTCCTCTTCGCGGGCAAGGTCACTCCGTGCCAGGACTGCCAGGGATGCCAGCCCAAGGGCCTTGGCGTCCCCGTCGGCGTCCAGGGCTTTGTCGAGGGCCCACTGTGTGCGCTTCCACCATTCGGCACGGTCGTCGGCCCGGGTTCTTTGCTTCAGTGCCTGGGCGTCCGCCACTGCTTTTTGCCGCAGTGTCCGCCACCCGATGAATGCAGCGAGGACAGCGCCGGCCAGAACCGCAAGCGGCCCCAGCGCCGCCACGATCTGCCACCATTCGGCAGGGGCAGCAACACCAAGTTCAAAGGGGCCAGGGGACAACGTCACAGACCAAGACTAGGCGTTGCCTGCTTGCAGGAACGGCATTTAGGGAGCCGCCGCAGCGAGTCTCCTGATCCGGCGCGCTCCGGACCGGTACCGTTATTTCGGGGGTGCATGGAAATGGAAAGCGGCGTAACGGACCGGCTGTGGGACAAGGACGTGCAGGAGTTCATCATTGCCTGCCGGCACGGGCAGCTGAGCGACATCACGTTGGGCTATACGGTGCTGGGTGCCGGGCAGATGTTCCTGACGGCCTCGGCTTTTTACCTGTCCAAAAGAGGACGCCGTGTGCCCATGGGTTACCGGTGGACGGAGTCAAAGTCCGGCCCGGCAGCCGAAATCTTCGTCGGCAGGGCAAAGGCGTCCGCCGGGCAGGAACTGGACGGGCTCTTTGGGCTGGCCCTGAGGGCTGGCCTGTGGGGCGAGCGCCGGCACGTCGCCTTTGCTCTCATGGCGCTGGCTGACGTCCAGTCAAAGGCCGATGGCGTCCGCGGCCGCCTGCAACTTGAGTACCTCAAGGCGCTTTTCGGCGATGAACCGGTTTCCGTGGAACCGCTGCGGTCCGGGCCGGATGACGGTGCCGGTTCTCCGGGACGGCAGTCAAGGATTGCCCAAGCGCAGGAGCTGACCCTGCAGACACTCAATGACCTCGCCTACCTTTACGGTGCCCGCGCCGGGAAGGACACGCTCTAGGCTCGTTTCGAGGCGTGCGGATTGTGGCGGCCCGTGCGCCGGCGGGCACAACTGTGACCGGCGCCATCGTTTGGCCTGCGAGGCGCGGACCCGCGGCGAGGATAGCCTGAGCGGGACCGCCGTATTAATGAAGGACAAGACGATCTCACGCCGCCGTTCCAAAGCCCTGACCCTCCTGACCGCCGCTCTGCTGCTCGGGGGCCTGGCAGGCTGTGACGCCGCAGCCTCCGCGGGTCCGGCGATCGCGAAGGCCGCCCGCGGCGCCGCGCCGTCCACGCCTGCGGAAGATCAGGCAGCGAACCCGGATGAAGTGGCCGCCGCCATTGCCCGGCTCGCCAGTATTCCGGTGAAGGGCCGTGCGCCGAAGACCGGTTACAGCCGCGATCAGTTCGGCGCCGCCTGGGCGGACGTGGACCACAACGGCTGCGACACACGGAATGACATTTTGGCCCGTGACCTGACAGGGGAGTCCTTCAAACCCGGCACGCACGACTGCGTGGTGGCTGCCGGTACGCTGGCTGACAAATACACCGGTAAGACAATCCAGTTCGTCCGCGGCGCGGACACAAGCTCGGCGGTCCAGATTGACCACATCGTTCCGTTGTCACTGGCGTGGCAGACCGGTGCCCAGCTGATCAGCGAAGACAACCGGAAGCAATTCGCCAACGATCCTCTGAACCTCATGGCAGCCGACGGTCCTTCCAACATGGCCAAGTCCGATAAGGACGCCGCCACCTGGCTGCCACCGAACAAGGCCTTCCGGTGCGAGTACGCTGCCCGGATGACGGCGGTGAAGGCCAAGTACAAGCTCTGGGTCACCCGGCCGGAACACGACGCGATCGGGAGCATCCTAGCCTCCTGCACGTAGGCTACGGCGCGTGAAGAGCAGTCGGCAACAGACAGCCGGGAAGGTGCGGCGTCATGGTCGCCAACGCCCTCCTGGCCGCGGTTCTCCATCGACGAAAGTGTCACCTGCCGTAAATCGAAGTAAATTTTATCCATCGAATGGCTAATCGGCCCCCGCTGGCACGTACGATGGGCTCGTCTCGTCAATCCAAATCCATGGGGGAACACCTTGAGCTATTCGCAGTACCCGCAACAGCAGACGCCGCAGCAGACCTGGCAGGGCGGCGGCGAACCGCCTCTCTGGGCGCCGTATTACGGTGCCCCGTTCCCGGCAGCGGTCAAACGGTTCTTCAAGAAGTACGCCACGTTCTCCGGGCGGGCCAGCCGGAGCGAATACTGGTGGTGGACCCTCGTCTCCGTTGCTGTGGGCATCATCCTGAACATCATTATCGGAGTCGGATCCGCCGCAACCACTCCGGCATCCGCCCTCACGAGCCAGGCAGCTCCCGGTCCTGGTGCCACTGTCGGTTACATCCTGCTCGCCGTCTGGTGGCTGGCCACTATCGTTCCGTCGCTTGCCCTCGTTGTGCGCCGCCTGCACGACGGCAACTTCAGCGGCTGGCTGGTGCTCATCGTCCTGGTTCCGTTCCTCGGTGCCCTGGCACTGCTGGTGTTCATGATCCTGGGCTCAAACCCGGCAGGCCAGCGGTTCGACCAGCCTGCCGGCGTCTAGGACGCAAAACGCCGGCCAGCATCTGGCTGAATCACCAACGCAGAAGGGCCCGTTCCTGAACGGGCCCTTCTGGCGTGCCGGCTACCGGGGCGTTCCTCGACGTCGGCCGGGGTGACCGACTGGAGAGTCGCCGGGCGGCTGTGTTCCCGGATGCTGCGAGGTCGATGAGAAAGGCTGTGCCGATGTAGAAGAAGGCGACGAGCCTCGTCGCTGGCCTCTTTGAAGACGGGAGTCTCTAGGGGCGACGGGGTGCTCCCCTACAGTAAGGAGAGTGAGCAGCAGAATCAGCACGTACGAGGCATGGCAGCGCCTCCTTGACGGCAACGAGCGTTTCGTCTCGGGAGATTCGCTGCACCCGAACCAGAACGCCTCCCGGCGGAGCGAACTGGTGAACATGCAAAATCCGTTCGCCGTCATCTTTGGCTGCGCGGACTCCCGTCTCGCCGCGGAGATCATCTTCGACGTCGGCCTCGGCGACGTCTTCGTGGTGCGCACAGCCGGCCACGTGATGGACGACGCCGTTCTCGGCTCGCTCGAGTACGCGGTCTCGGTGCTCCACGTCCCGCTGATCGTCGTCCTCGGACATGACAATTGCGGCGCCGTCACGGCCGCGAAAGACGCCGTGGAAACCGGGGAGTCGCCCCAGGGCCACATCCGCGACCTGGTTGAACGGATCACGCCGTCGGTGCTGAGGTCGCTGCGTGAGGACAAAACGGAGGTCAACGACATGGTCATCGAACACGTCAAGCAGACCGTGCGGCGGCTGCTGGACAGTTCACGGGCGATCTTCGACGCCGTGGACAATTACTCCACCGTGGTGGTCGGCGTCACCTACCGCCTCGAAGAGGGCCGGGCACAGCTCGTCTCCACAGCCGGCGTCCTCTAAAGCGGACGCGGCTGATCTGGCTGAGGAGGATGAGCCCGTTCCTCGAAGGCACGCGTATGGAGTCATCACCACCCACAAACAGGAACGCCGTGGACGCATCCTCGTCGCCGAGGAGGCACGGTCCTCCTGCGTGGCCCCGAATGCACCATCAGCAAGAGCGCGGAGCGGGCTGCCGGCGTGGTCGGCTGGTCCAGAGCCACCTCGTACCGGTATCTGAAGAAGTACGGCATTGAGGTACCGGAGCAGGATGAACGGCACGGCAAGGGCTGGTACCTCCGGTTCACGAAGGCCACAGACACATCCAACAGCGATTTGGTGGCTTTCAAGCTAGGAGATTTTGGCAACCCCTACGCTTATGGATGCGCCCCTGAGGGGAATTTCCACGCCGACCACTACTACCGGAGCACGGGACGACCAGCGGTGGCTGGTGGGCCGAGCAACGCATGGTCAGCGCCTGTCAGGTAGGTAAGTTCGCCGCGTCCCTGCAGACCGAGGATGTCCTGTCCTGACGGCCATTTTCACCGACCGGGCCGAGAAGATCGACAAGATCTCCGAGTCGGGCAACCCGGATGTGCCGCTCGTGCTGGTCGCGACCGAGTACGCCCACTACGGCACCCCGGCGAAGCCCACGGTCAACGTCCTGTTGGTCGACCCGTTCACGAAACGACCCTCCTGGACACGCTCTCCGAGATCGGCATCGTGGAACTCCACGTCAACGAGAGCTAAGACTCACGGCGGTACACAAGGGCCCCGGCAGCTTACGAGCTGCGTGGACTGAGTGGAGGTCACCGGAGCATCGGAGAGGCGTCGTGTCGGCTGCGGAGTCCGATGTTCGTCGTGTCACTACCCTGCGGCATGGCTTGTCGTGTTCGTGCGTTTCTCAACCACGACCGAGCATGGCTAACAGCCGGACATCGTCAGGTGTCCTCCTCGTCGCATCCTGTCATCCAAGCGTGCCAATACGCTTTTGACAGCCAGATCCCATTCATCCCAGCTGCGGTTGTGAGCTAGAGGGGCGCCAACCGAGTTCACAAACACGAATGGGTTGCTTTGAGTTGCGGTGGTGAGCAACGGCTGCAGGCTCACGAAGTCGCTGAAGGTCATGATGGAGACAGAAAAAAACCCCTGGAATCCTTTGGATTCCAGGGGTTTTCCCTTGTGCGCGGAGGGGGACTTGAACCCCCACCCCCTTTCGAGGACTAGCACCTCAAGCTAGCGCGTCTGCCATTCCGCCACCCGCGCAGGTGGTAATTCGGGGATCCGTTCCGCCTTTCAGCGTTTTGGATTTCTCCGAAGCAGCGAGAAAGACTCTAGCACGACTTTTCCGGAAACAAATAATCGGGGGTTGCAGGGGGCTTGTGGGTAGGCTGAAACCAGCAATCAGACCGCCCCCACGAGGAGTGAAACATGACTGAAGTACGCCCCGAGGATGAAGTTGTCAGGATCTGCCAGGAACTGATCCGGATCGACACTTCGAACTACGGTGACGGAACAGGACCGGGGGAACGTGCGGCTGCGGAATACACGGCCGGGCTCATCACCGAAGTGGGCCTCGAGGCCGAGATTTTCGAATCAGCGCCGGGCCGGGCCAACGTCGTCACCCGAATTGCGGGGGAGGACCCTTCTGCCAGCGCCCTGGTGGTGCACGGGCACCTCGACGTTGTGCCCGCCCTCCGGGAGCAGTGGTCAGTCGATCCCTTTGGAGCGGAACTCAAGGACGGCCTGATCTGGGGCCGCGGAGCCGTGGACATGAAGGACATGGACGCCATGATCCTCTCCGTCATGCGGAACTTTGCCCGGACGGGGCGTAAGCCCAAGCGCGACCTGATTTTCGCATTCTTCGCCGACGAAGAGGCGGGTGGCACCTACGGCGCCCGTTACGCCGTCGAAAACCGGCGGGAACTCTTCGACGGAGCCACCGAAGCGATCTCCGAGGTGGGCGGCTTCTCGGCCACCATCGGCGGCCAGCGCACCTATCTCCTGCAGACCGCAGAAAAGGGACTCTCCTGGCTGCGGCTGGTGGCCCATGGCCGCGCAGGCCACGGATCGCAGATCAACACTGACAATGCCGTCACCCGCCTCGCCAGCGCGGTCTCCCGCATCGGCGAATACCAGTGGCCGGTGGAGCTGACACCCACCACCCGGCAGTTCCTGGATGGCGTGACCGAACTCACAGGCGTCGAATTCGATCCGGACGATCCGGACAAGCTCCTCAAGGAGCTGGGAACCGTGGCGCGGTTCGTTGGAGCCACGCTACAGAACACCACCAACCCGACTCTCCTCAAAGGCGGGTACAAGCACAATGTCATCCCCGAATCCGCCGAGGCGCTGGTCGATTGCCGGACGCTGCCGGGCCAGGAGCAGCAGGTCCTGGAAATCGTGAGGGAACTCGCGGGTACCGGCGTCGATGTTTCCTACGTCCACAACGACGTCTCACTCGAGGTCCCTTTTGCTGGAAACCTGGTGGACTCCATGATCGATGCCCTGCATTCCGAAGACCCCGGCGCCAAGGTGCTTCCCTACACGCTGTCCGGCGGCA
Organism: Arthrobacter sp. P4_H3; assembly: GCF_056400885.1. Taxonomy (NCBI): domain Bacteria; kingdom Bacillati; phylum Actinomycetota; class Actinomycetes; order Micrococcales; family Micrococcaceae; genus Arthrobacter; species Arthrobacter sp. P4_H3. The sequence continues at coordinate 92,108 of NZ_JBFUKK010000001.1, read as the reverse complement.
CGGACAACAAGTCCCTCAGCCGGCTCGGCATAACGGGCTACGGCTTCGCCCCGCTCCAGCTGCCGGATGAACTGGATTTCACCGGCATGTTCCACGGCGTGGATGAGCGCGTACCGGCAGATTCCCTCAAATTCGGGGCCAGGGTGCTGGACAGGCTGCTGACCACCTACTGAGCCCCCCGTCGCCGAAGCCCATGAAGGCCAAACCATGACGCCGGACCAGATCCTCACCGAGCCCCTGCTGGAGCGGATCCGCGGCCGTGCGGCCCGCTATGACCAGGAGAACAGCTTCTTCGCTGAGGATCTGGAGGAACTTGCCGCGGCGGGCTACCTCAAGATCTTTGTGCCGGCGTCCGACGGCGGACTGGGGCTGGGCCTTGCAGCGGCAGCCCAGCTGCAAAGGAGACTGGCGACGGCGGCCCCGGCCACCGCGCTGGCGATCAACATGCACCTGGTATGGACCGGCGTCGCGCAGGTCCTGGCCGCGCGCGGTGATTCCTCGCTCGACTTCGTCCTCCGGGAGGCGGCACAGGGGGAAATTTTCGCGTTCGGAAACTCGGAAGCCGGCAACGACTCCGTGCTTTTCGATTCACGGACCGTTGCCACGCCGCACGCTGACGGCAGTTACGGCTTCACGGGACGGAAGATCTTCACGAGCCTGTCACCTGCCTGGACCAGGCTCGGGATCTTCGGCAAGGACAGCTCCGCCCGGCACGGCGAAGGCGAACTGATTCACGGCTTCATCACCAGGGACGCTGCCGGCTATGAAATCCTCAGAGATTGGGACACCCTGGGCATGCGGGCCAGCCAGTCGAACACCACCGTGCTGGACGGCGCCGTCGTGCCCGCTGACCGCATCTTCCGCAAGCTCCCGGTAGGGCCGAACGCCGATCCGCTGATCTTCGCGATCTTTGCCTGCTTCGAGACACTGCTGGCCGCTGTCTACACCGGCATCGGCGAGCGGGCGCTGGCTTTGGGTGTGGAAGCGGCCAAACGGCGTACATCCTTCAAGAATGGGGGGCGCAGCTACGCCCAGGACCCCGACATCCGGTGGAAGGTGGCGGAGGCCGCCATGGCGATGGACGCCCTGTACCCGCAGCTTGCCGAGCTGTCACGTGACGTTGACGGGCTGGTGGACCACGGCGGCCAGTGGTTTCCCAGGCTCGTGGGCCTCAAGGTCCGGGCCACGGAAACGGCGCGGACTGTTGTCGACCTGGCAATCCGGGTATCCGGGGGCTCAAGCTATTTCCGGGGAACCGAACTTGAACGCCTCTACCGTGACGTGCTCGCCGGGATGTTCCACCCTTCCGATGACGAGTCAGCGCACAACACCGTGGCCAACGCCTGGCTGGGCCCGTTGGAGACGCCGTAGCAGCTGCCGGGCAGTGGGAGGCTGTACCTTTTCCCCGGGGCCCCGCTGGACTCCGCTAAACGGTCCGCTGGACTCCGCTAAACCGTCCGCTGGACCTGGATGACTTTGCGGCGGAGCCAGAAGCGCCTGCCACCGCCCACATAGAGCCGGCTGCGCTCCAGCTCCCACTTGCCGTATTCGGAGTGTTCAACAAGGCGCCGGCGCGCCTCCGGCAGCGAATCCTCAGGGCTGACCGTCAGTACCAGGTACTCGTACTGCCTCGCGTAGTCCCGCTCCCGCTGGACTGAACTGCTCAGAAAATGTTCTTTCATTGCTCTCCATTTTCGTCCATTTCCGACTAACGTGAAGTCATGAGCATCGATCCGCGTGTCGCGCTTCAGTCCCTGACCACAGCCCTTGAAGAACACCTGATCGCTGCCTCCGCACGCCGGGGCGAGGGAGACCCAACGGTCGAAGCGGCGTTCTTTGCCGTAGCTGATGCCTTCGAAGTCTATGACGATTCCCTCTATGAGGCCTACGGGGAGGTTACTCCGCTGGAGGTCATCGACGACGTGGATGACGACGACGATGAACAGGACGCCGAAGACGACGAAGACCTGGAAATCGTCCAGGACTGAGGAACCGTCCAGCACTGACCCGGGTCCCGGCGCCGCCCCGACCGCCTGCTACACCGCAGAGACGTCTTCCAGTGCCCGCGCGATTTCCGCCGGCACCGGCGCCAGCTGCGAATCCAAGATCTCCTTGAGCTGCACGGGGGACCTGGCGCCAACAATCGCGGTGGCCACACCGTGCTGGGACAGCAGCCAGCTCAGGGCCACATCGATCGACGACCGGCCGAGTCCGCGAGCGGCCATCGCCACAGCCTCCACGATCCGGGATGCAGGCTGCTCCAGGTAGGGCTCCACGTAGCTGGCCAGCCTCTTCTGCGCCGCCCTCGAATCCGCCGGAATGTGCCCGCGGTACTTCCCGGTCAGCACACCGCGGCCCAACGGGGCCCAGGCAAACAGGCCAAGCCCGGCGTCTTCGACAGCCGGGATGACTTCGGCTTCCGGCCTGCGCTGCAGCAGCGAGTACTCCGACTGGCTTGCGACCAGGGGGAAGCCCGCTATCGCCGCGGCCTTGGCGGTCTGCCAGCCTGTGAAGTTCGACACGCCCGCATACCGGGCGCGGCCTGTGCGCACTGCAAACTCAAGGGCGGACAGCGTCTCCTCCAGTGGGACGTTGGCATCCCATGCCTGCGCAAACCAGATATCGACATAGTCCGTGCCGAGCCGGGCAAGGCTGGCGTCCAGGCCGGACAACATGCCGTTCCGTGAGGTATCGACGCTGCGCCGGCCGTCCGACGTCGAGATCCCCGCTTTCGTGGAAATCACCACTTCGGAGCGGGAGACGACGTCACCCAGCATGGCTCCCAGGAGGGCCTCCGCCTGGCCGTCAGCATAGGAGGCGGCGGTATCGATCAGGGTTCCGCCTGCGTCGACGAACGTGCGCAGCAGCTCCGACGCGTCCTGCTCATCGGTCTCCCGTGCCCACGACATGGTGCCCAGGGAGAGTGAGGACACGCGCAACCCACTGTTGCCGACATAACGCTGCTGCATAGCTGTTAGCTTACGGGGATTCACCCTGCTTCATGACGTAGGGTCTATAAACGTGAACTGGTTTGAAGCGGCCCTGCTGGGTCTTGTACAAGGGCTGACTGAATTCCTCCCGATTTCCTCAAGCGCGCACCTGCGCATCGTCGGTTCGTTCCTGCCTAATGCGGCGGACCCTGGGGCGGCGTTTACCGCCATCACCCAGCTCGGAACCGAGACGGCAGTCATCGTCTACTTCTGGCGGGACATCGTGCGCATCATCAAGGCATGGTCCGGGTCAATGACGCGTCGTGTGCCGTCGAACGACCCCGACGCCCGCATGGGCTGGCTGGTGATCCTGGGCAGCCTTCCCATCATCGTCCTCGGCCTGATCTTCCAGGACCAGATCGAGTCCGTGCTGCGCAGCCTGTGGATCGTGGCCACCATGCTGATCGTCTTCGGCCTGATCCTTGCCGTGGCGGACACGGTGGGCCGCCAGGAACGGGAACTTACCAACCTCACCTACAAACACGGCATCCTGTACGGCCTGGCGCAGGCCATGGCTCTCATTCCCGGCGTGTCGCGGTCCGGGGGAACCATCACAGCCGGCCTGCTGATGGGCTACACCCGGGAAGCCGCAGCCCGGTATTCCTTCCTGCTGGCCATTCCTGCAGTATTCGGCAGCGGGCTCTACCAGCTGTACAAAGTGGTCTCCAAGGACGGCATCACCGGTCCGTACGGCCTGCCGGAAACGGCCCTGGCCACGGTGATCGCCTTCGTGGTGGGCTACGTCATCATCGGATGGTTCCTGAAGTTCGTCTCCACGCGCAGCTACCGGCTCTTCGTCTGGTATCGCATTTTCCTCGGCATGGCGTTGTATTTGCTGCTCGGTTTCAATGTCATCAGCGCCTAGCACTAGGCTTGGCCTGTGAAATCCTGGATCTCCCGCCCTGTTCCTCAGCTCCCGGGCCGCATGCCCGCCGTTCGAATTTACGACACCGTCGAGCGTGCCTACAGCACCCTTGAGGCCGCGGGTGAACAATCACTGTACGTCTGCGGAATCACCCCATACGACGCCACCCACATGGGCCACGCCGCGAGCTATGTAGCGTTCGACCTTTTGAACCGCGCGTGGCGTGACGGCGGCCAGCGCGTTGCCTACGTGCAGAACGTGACCGACATCGATGACCCCCTCCTCGAGCGGGCCACCGCCACCGGCGTGGACTGGCGCGAGCTCGCGGCAAGCCAAATCGAGCTCTTCCAAACCGACATGGCAGCACTCAATGTCCTGGCGCCCGACCACTACGTCGGTGCGGTCGAATCCATCCCGGAAATTGTTCCCGCAATCGAGCGGCTCCTGCAGTTCGGCCTGGCCTACCGTGTGGCCGGAACTGCCGGTGAGCCCGACGGCGACGTCTACTACGACGTCGAAGCCGCCAGCAAGCAATCAACCGACGCCGGGGCGTGGACCCTGGGCTCGGTGTCCGGGCTTTCCGAAACCGAAATGCTGGAACTCTTTGCGGAGCGCGGCGGCGACCCGGGCCGCAGCGGCAAGCGCCAGGCGCTGGACCCGCTTCTTTGGCGTGTCGCCCGCGACGGTGAACCCAGCTGGCCCGGCGGGGAACTGGGGGATGGCCGGCCCGGCTGGCACATTGAGTGCACGGTGATCGCGCAGAAGTACCTGCCGGCACCGTTTACCGTCCAGGGCGGCGGTTCCGACCTGGTTTTCCCGCATCATGAGATGGGTGCCGGCCACGCGTATTCCCTGTCCGGCGTTCCGTTGGCCCGGCACTTTGCCCACGCCGGGATGGTGGGGCTCGACGGCGAAAAAATGAGCAAGTCCAAGGGAAACCTGGTGCTTGTGTCCAAACTGCGGGCCGACGGCGAGGAACCTGCAGCCATCCGCCTGGCCATCCTCGCCCACCATTACCGCAGTGACTGGTCCTGGACGGAGGCTGGCTTCGCCGAGGCCAAAGCCAGGCTCGAAGACTGGCGCAGCGCGCTTGCCATGGCCCCGGAAGGCTCGGCAGCCGCCCTCGTCGCCGAAATGCGGACTGAACTGGCGAACGACCTCAATGCCCCCGGCGCCCTCGCAGCCGTGGACCGCTGGGCCGCCGAGGCACGGAAGCAGGCGGTTGCCGCGTCGGCCATGGACGAGGCACTGGTCAGTGACGCCGTGAACTCCCTGCTCGGCGTCGAACTCTAGCCTTTTTCGGAAAAAGCTCCGGGGTCCGGCGATCTTCGCGGGACCCCGGAGCTTTTTTGGACGGCCTGGGCCTTACTGCTTATCCTTGCCGCGGCGCTTGAGGTAGCGCTCGAACTCGCGGGCAATGGACTCGCCGCTTGCTTCGGGAAGATCAGCGGTGTCCTTCGCTTCCTCCAGCTGCCGGACATAGGCGGCAATCTCAGGGTCCTCGGTGGCGAGCTCATCCACCCCCCGCTCCCAGGCATCCGCTTCTTCCGCCAGTTCGTGCGTGTCCAGCGGGACCTGGAGCAGCTCCTCAATCCTGTGCAGGAGGGCGAGCTGGGCCTTCGGCGAGGGCGCCTGTGCCACGTAGTGGGGGACGGCCGCCCAGAGGGACACAGTGGGCAGGCCTGCCAGCAGCGCCACTTCAGACAGCACGCCGACGATTCCCACCGGCCCCTCGTACTGTGACGCCTCCAGGTTCATCCGTTCCCGCAGGGCGCTGTCGTCCGTCGATGTGCTCACCGGAATGGGCCGGCTGTGCGGCACGTCAGCCAGCAGCGCACCCACGAGGATGACGTAGTCAACGTGCAGGGCCTCGGCGTGTACCAGCAGCTCAGCGGTGTAGGCGCGCCACTTATAGGACGGCTCCGTGCCCTGGACGAAGATCACATCGACGTTCGCCTCCGGGGCACTGGCCTTGTAGATGCGCGTGGACGGCCATTTGATCTTGCGTTCCCCGGACGACGTCCGGCGGATGGTGGGCCTGGTGAATTGGAAGTCGTAGTATTCGTCGGCGTCAATCGAGGCCACTTTCTTGCCGCCCCAAAGTTTGTTCAGGTACCGGAGGGCATCGCTCGCTGCTTCGCCGGCATCATTCCAGCCTTCAAAAGCGGCAAGCATCACTGTGATGCGCTGGCCTTCGGGCACGGGCTGCAGCAGCCGCTCCGGCTCGGGCGTGGCACCCGGTTCGCTGGTGTCTCCCTCGAAGCTATTCATTTCTTCACCCTACGTCCAAGACCCCGCCGGTTGCATGAAATGAAGCGCCACTAATCTTGGCCGAGCCGCAGCGATTCCGCTTCCGCGCTGCTTCCCCACTGCGCCGACGCCGCGACAACTCCCCAGCATCCTGCAGGATATTCGCCAAGGGCGTACTGCAGGCCTGCGCCCGATTGCTGCACCGTAGACTTGGATCCATGCGATCCTCAGCCTCCCAGCCACTTCTCAAAGCCGCTTTATGGGACATGGATGGCACCATCGTCGATACCGAACCGTACTGGATCGAAGCCGAGCATGCCCTCGTTGCTGCCCACGGCGGCCAGTGGTCCCACGCCCAGGCCATGCAGCTGGTGGGGCAGTCCCTGGTGTTCTCGGCCGCCATCCTCCAGCAGGCCGGCGTGAAGCTGGAGTCACGGGAAATCATCGACACACTCACGGCCCAGGTCATCAGCAAGGTCCGCACCTCCGTTCCGTGGCGGCCCGGTGCGCGCGAATTGCTGGACCAACTCCATGAGGCAGGCATCCGGTGCGCCCTGGTGACGATGTCCGAGGCGCCGCTGGCGCGCGAAATCGTGGCGAGCCTGCCGAAGCCCTACTTCGAGTTCCTGGTCACCGGGGACACCGTCATCAACGGCAAGCCCCACCCCGAGGCGTACCTCAAGGCGGTCGCCCTGCTGCGGCAGGAGGACCCACACCTCAGCATCCACGAATGCGTTGCCCTTGAGGACTCTGCGCCGGGCGTCGCTGCCGCCATGGCGTCCGGAGTGGTCACAGTGGCCATCCCGCACATCGTCCCGCTGCCCCACGATCCGGCTCGGGCCACGTGGCATTCCCTCGATGGACGCACTGTGGCGGACCTGCACGAACTGGTGGTCCGGCGCAACGAATCCCCGGCGGGGGACTTCGGGCTGGAAGAAGCAGCGGTTCGGAGCCACAGCCTTGACTGAGCCAGCAAGCGGCGGGGACCAGAAGGCCGCCAACGGCCGCCGGGAAGGCATCTCGCTGGGCCGCATCGCCGGCATCAGGGTTGTCCTGGCGTATTCGTGGTTCATCATCGCAGCGTTCACAGTGATTGTGTACGGACCCGTGCTCGAGGGCCAGTACCCGGACATGGGCGTTGCCGCCTACTACGTGGCCTTCGCGTACGCGTTGCTGCTGCTCATTTCGGTGCTGGTTCACGAGCTCGCCCACGCCCTGACGGCCAAGATTTTCCACTGGCCGACGGAGAAGATCGTTTTGAACCTGTGGGGCGGGCACACCCAGTTCGAGGGGTTCACCGCCACGCCGGGCCGCTCCGTCCTGGTTGCCCTGGCCGGGCCGGCAGCCAATTTCCTCCTGGCCGGTGCGGGCTGGTTGCTCATCATGGCATCGGACCCTTCCGGCGTGGCAGGAATCCTGTCCAATATCTTTGTCTGGGCGAACCTGCTGATCGGTATTTTCAACGTTCTTCCGGGCCTTCCCCTCGACGGCGGGCGGCTCGTGGAATCCGCCGTCTGGAAAGCCACCGGCAGCCAGGAAAAGGGCACGGTGGCAGCAGGCTGGGCCGGCCGGATCATCGTCATCGCCTTGGCCGCCTGGTTCGTCCTGCTTCCGCTGTTGCGGGGTGACCGCCCGGACGTTTCGCTCATGCTCATTACGGTGCTGGTGGGCAGCTTCCTGTGGATGGGGGCTTCCGCCTCCATCCAGCACGGGCGCCTCCGCAGCCGGCTGCACCTCGTCAACGCCGCGGCACTGGCTGAGCCCGCCGTCGGGATACCGGAATCCTCCACGGTGGCTGATGTCCGCCGGCTTGCTACGGACGGTACAACGGCCATCGTTCTGTGCGGAGCGGACGGCCGGCCCGCTGGAATCGTGGACGAGGCCGCCGTCGCTTCCGTTCCGGCCGGGGCCGCGGCAACAACGCCGGCCACTGCGGTTTCGCACGCCCTAAGCGCCGGAGCCTACGTGCCGGAATGGTCCCAGGGCCAGGAGCTGGTGCAGTACCTGGCCCAGCTTGAGGGCCGTGAGTACGCAGTGGTGGATCACCAGGGAAGAGTGACCGGGCTGCTCCGGCAGTCGGCCGTGGTGACGGCCATTACAGGCAAAGAAATGCGCCGCAGCGGGCGCGCGAAGGTCCGGAACCGGTAGAGTTACCTGCCGGTCGTGAAATATCGGCGCCCGGGCCGGCGACTGGTGCCCGGCCGTCCTGATGCACGGCCACACAGGTTTACAAAAGCGAGGAATATTCCATGAGCAGCGAAACTGCCGCCAACAACATCACGCTTGGCGACACCGCAGACGTCGCCGGCACCACCGGCGCACTGCCGGTCGGCGCCGCCCGCCGTCGAGGTCCGTTCCGGGAGGGCGAGCGGGTACAGCTGACTGACGAGCGCGGCCGGATGAACACGATCACCCTGGAGGTCGGCGGAGCGTTCCATACCCACCGCGGTTTCCTGAACCATGACGAAATCATCGGCAAGGTGGACGGGTCCGTGGTGACCAACAACGTGGGCCAGCAGTACCAGACGCTCCGTCCGCTGCTCTCCGACTTCGTCCTGTCCATGCCCCGCGGCGCGGCTGTGGTTTACCCCAAGGACGCCGGCCAGATCGTCACCATGGCGGACATCTTCCCCGGCGCCCGTGTGGTGGAGGCCGGCGTCGGTTCGGGTGCATTGTCGATCTCGCTGCTGCGTGCGGTCGGAGACAACGGCTACCTGCACTCCTTTGAACGGCGCGAGGAATTCGCGGACATAGCCCGCGGCAACGTGGAAACCATTTTCGGCGGTCCGCACCCTGCGTGGAAGATTTCCCTCGGCGACTTCCAGGAGGAAGTGGTCCGCAGCGAGGCTCCCGGTTCCGTGGACCGCGTGGTCCTGGACATGCTGGCACCGTGGGAATGCCTCGACGCCGTAGCCACCGTGCTTGCCCCCGGCGGCGTGTGGATCAACTACGTGGCCACCGTGACCCAGCTGTCCCGGACGGCGGAGGCCATCCGGGCCGACGGCCGCTTTACCGAGCCCGATGCCTGGGAATCCATGGTCCGTGGCTGGCACCTGGAAGGACTCGCCGTGCGCCCGGACCACCGCATGGTGGCCCACACGGGCTTCCTGCTGGTCACGCGCAGGCTCGCGGACGGGGTCACCGGCATCTCCGTGAAGCGCCGTCCCTCCAAGACTGACTTCAACGAAGAGGACGTCAACGCCTGGACGCCCGGCGCCGTGGGCGAACGAGCGGTGTCCGACAAGAAACTCCGCCGCGCCGCACGCGATGCCATCGCCGGAACCAACGTGAAGGATGACCCGGAGGTTACGAACTAGTCCGTATTTCGGATGTCTCCAGCAGTACCCGGCTTCTTGGGGCTAAGGTCTTAATAGAAGCGCAGGAAGGGGCTGATGCATGATGGAGACTCCGAACAACGACTCCTCACGGACACCGGACGAAACCACGGGGGCAGTGGAACCTGAGAACGCCCGCTATGTGGCCAACGAACTCTCAGTTGCGGACCGGCAGGTGAACATCCTCCGGGACAAACTGCGGCACATCGACCGCCAGCTTGCGGCCGCGACGCAGAACAACTCAAAGCTGGTAGGCATGCTGGAAACCGCGAAAGCGGAAATCCTGCGGCTCAAGAATGCCCTGGACCAGGAAGGCCAGCCACCCTACAGCTTTGGCACCATTCTGCAGCTGAACCCCAAACGGCAGCCCACCGCCGGTAACAGCGGGCAGGCGGCCACGGAGGAATCCGTGGACATCTTCAACGCCGGCCGGAAGATGCGAGTCGGGGTGAGCCCGCTGGTGAACATGAACCAGCTCGCCGTCGGCCAGGAAGTCCTTCTTAACGAAGCACTCCTGGTGGTGGCCGGCCTCGGCTATGAACGCGCCGGCGAACTGGTCACGCTCAAGGAAATGCTGGGCACGGACCGCGCCCTCGTGGTGGGACGCGCGGATGAGGAACGCGTCATCCGCCTTTCCGGGGCCCTGATGTCGGAAAAGCTTCGCGTGGGCGACGCCCTCTCCATCGACTCCCGCACGGGCTACGCCCTGGAGAAGGTTCCTCGCTCCGAAGTGGAGAACCTTGTGCTTGAAGAGGTTCCGGACATCACGTACGAGGACATCGGCGGTCTGGGGCCGCAGATTGAACAAATCCGGGATGCCGTGGAGTTGCCGTTCCTGCACCCTGACCTTTATCGCGAACACGGCCTCAAGGCTCCCAAGGGCATCCTCCTCTACGGCCCTCCGGGATGCGGCAAGACACTGATCGCCAAGGCTGTAGCGAATTCCCTGGCCGCCAGGGCTGCCGAGCGCACCGGGAACGTTGACCTGAAGAGCTACTTCCTCAACATCAAGGGCCCGGAACTCCTGGACAAGTACGTCGGCGAAACGGAACGGCACATCCGCCTGATCTTCTCCCGTGCACGGGAGAAGGCCTCGGACGGCAGCCCCGTGGTGGTGTTCTTCGACGAGATGGATTCGCTGTTCCGCACCCGCGGCACCGGCATCTCCTCCGACGTCGAAACGACGATCGTGCCCCAGCTCCTCAGCGAGATCGACGGCGTCGAACGCCTGGACAACGTCATTGTCATCGGTGCGTCGAACCGCGAGGACATGATTGACCCGGCCATCCTTCGCCCGGGCCGGCTGGACGTCAAGGTCAAGATCCAGCGGCCGGACGCAGAGGCCGCCGCCGATATTTTCTACAAGTACGTCACCACGGACCTGCCGTTCCACGAATCCGACCTCGCGGAGCATGGCGGCGACGTCCAGGCGACCGTCGATGCCATGATCCAGCGCACCGTCGAAGCAATGTACTCCACCGAAAAGTCCAACGAATACCTTGAGGTGACCTACGCCAACGGGGACACCGAGATGCTGTACTTCAAGGACTTCAACTCCGGCGCTGTCGTCCAGAACGTGGTGGACCGTGCCAAGAAGTACGCCATCAAGGACCTGCTGACCACGCAGCAGAAGGGTCTTCGCATAGACCATCTGCTGCGCGCCGTCGTCGACGAGTTCCGCGAACACGAGGATATGCCCAACACCACCAACCCGGATGACTGGGCCCGTATCTCAGGCAAGAAGGGTGAGCGCATCACCTACATCCGCACCATCGTCCAGGGCAAGGCAGGACAGGAACCCGGGAAATCCATCGAGACAATGCCCAACACGGGCCAGTACCTGTGACGCCGCGAAGCGGAGCGGTACCAGGAGGTCCGCTGCCGGTCGGCGGCGTGATGCGGGTGATGGGATCGGAGACCGAATACGGCATCCACGCGCCGTCGGCTCCGGGCGCCAACGCGACCATGATGTCCGCCCGGGTCATCCAGGCGTACGCCCAGCTGACGCGGCAGCGTGCCGCCGGAGGCGCGGAAACGCGCTGGGACTACACGGATGAAGAACCGCTGCACGATGCCCGGGGCTGGACCCTGGAACGGAACCAGGCGGACCCCAGCCAGCTGACCGACCAGCCGCCGGTGCTTGACGCCGAAGCCGTGGCACTGGCCTACGGACGGGAAGAGCTGGAGCAGGACGGCGAGGACGAATCAGGTTCACTCCTCATGAACATGGTCCTCGGTAACGGCGCACGCCTTTACGTGGACCATGCGCATCCGGAGTACTCAAGCCCGGAAGTCACCAATCCGCGCGACGCCGTCGCCTGGGACGCCGCGGGGGACGTCGTGGCGCTTTCGGCGGTCCGCCGCATGGCCGCGGATCCGCAGCTGCCGCCAGTGAACCTCTACAAGAACAACACGGACAACAAATCCGTGTCGTACGGCTCGCACGAGAACTACCTGATGCCTCGTGCGGTGCCCTTCGGCGACATCGTCCGGGGCCTGACCCCGTTTTTCATCACCCGCCAGATCATGTGCGGCGCCGGGCGGGTGGGCCTTGGGCAGGACAGCTCCCGGCCGGGTTACCAGATCAGCCAGCGCGCGGATTTCTTCGAGGCGGAGGTGGGCTTGGAAACGACCATCCGGCGGCCGATCATCAACACCCGCGACGAACCCCACGCAACGGCGGACAAATACCGCCGGCTGCACGTGATCATCGGTGACGCGAACCTCAGCCAGGCCGCCAACTACCTCAAATTCGGGACAACGGCCGCCGTCCTCAGCCTGATTGAGGCGGGCCTGGCTCCCCGAGTGGAGGTCCACGAGCCCGTGGCGGCCCTGCAGACCGTCAGCCACGACACCTCGCTGACCGCCACGCTCCGGCTCCTCGACGGGCGCCGGGTCACGGCCCTGGACCTGCAGTGGATTTACCACGAGGCCGCGGCCAAGCTGGCACAGGACACCGGGGTGGGCGACGCCGTGGACGGTGACGGACACACGCACGCTCTCCTGGACCGCTGGGCGGCGACGCTGACGGACTTGGATAGCAACCGGACGGCCGCTGCATCCTCCGTGGAGTGGCTGGCCAAGCACTCGCTGCTGGAAGGCTACCGGCAGCGGGATGGACTGGAGTGGAACGACGCCCGGCTGGGCCTCGTGGACCTCCAGTGGGCGGACGTGCGGCCGGAAAAGGGGCTGTACCACCGGATGCTTGCCCGCGGCCGGATGGACAGGATCGTCGACGACGAAACAATCGCCCGGGCGATGACGGAACCGCCGTCGGACACGCGCGCCTTTTTCCGCGGCCACTGCGTCAGCAGATTCAGCAAGGATGTGGTGGGCGCCAGCTGGGACTCGGTCATCTTCGACGTCCCCGGCCACGGAAGGCTGCAGCGGGTGCCTACCCGGGAGCCACTGAGGGGAACCGAAGCCCTCACGGGAGGCCTGTTTGCCAGGCACAAAGACGCCGGATCCTTCCTGGCCGAACTGCTCGGACAAACTCCGCCTCCGCCACCGGCATAAAGCACCCCACCGCGGCTTAAGCCGTGGCAATATGGGCTTACAGGATGTCCCCTCTCATCGGGGACGGATAGAAGGAGAAGGAAATGGCAGGCCAGGAGCAACAGCAGCCGCAGTCGCGGGAAAGCGAAATCGAAGACGACGCCCCCGCAACGCCACCAGCAGCCGGGGACGCCCAGGCATCGGCAGCCACCCAGGGCGTGGACGACCTCCTGGACGAAATCGACGGCGTCCTCGAATCCAACGCCGAAGAATTCGTCCGGGCCTTCGTTCAAAAAGGCGGCCAGTAGGATTCACGCTGCCAGCGCCTGATTGGAGGACGGCAGCCCGGACGGTCGAAGAGACGTTGACCCACCACGTTGAAGGAGTGCATCAGTGCAGGACACAACAGCCAACCAGGTAGCTGCCAACGCGACGTCATCGTTCACTGAACACCTTCAACGCAACAGGCCCGGCTTACTTCCATACAATCAGCCATTCCCGCCTGCCGGCCCCGGCTCGCAGCCGCTGCAGGTGCCGCATGCCACCACCATCGTCTCGCTGACTTATGGCGGGGGAGTGCTGATGGCCGGCGACCGCCGCGCCACGATGGGGAACATCATCGCGAGCAGGCACATTGAAAAGGTCTTTCCGGCCGACCGCTATTCGGTTTTGGGAATTGCGGGCACCGCGGGCATCGCCATCGACCTCACGCGGCTGTTCCAGGTGGAGCTGGAACACTACGAAAAGATCGAGGGAACGCTGCTGAGCCTCGAAGGCAAGGCCAACCGGCTCGGAGCAATGATCCGCGGTAACCTGCCCATGGCCATGCAGGGCCTTGCCGTTGTGCCCCTCTTCGCCGGGTTTGACCTCCCTGCCGGCATCGGCCGCCTGTTCTCGTACGATGTCACCGGCGGCCGGTACGAGGAGCAGGAACACCACGCAGTGGGTTCGGGTTCCATGTTTGCGCGCGGTGCCCTCAAGAAGCTCTGGCGGCCGGGACTTAGCGAAGAGGAGGCGGTGGCCGTCGCTGTTGAAGCCCTCTATGACGCAGCGGATGACGACTCGGCAACCGGCGGACCGGACCCGGTCCGGCAGTTGTGGCCTGTTGTCTACACTGTGGGCCGCAGCGGGGCCAGACGCATCCCCGACCACGATCTCGCTGCCGTGGCCGCAACCATCATCGAGGCCAGAACCGCAGCACGGCGGGAGGCCTGACATGACTCAACAGTTTTATGTGTCGCCCGAACAGCTGATGAAGGACCGTGCGGATTTCGCACGGAAGGGAATTGCCCGGGGCCGGTCTGTCGTGGTGATCAGCTGCGAGGAGGGAATCGCCCTCGTCGCGGAGAATCCGTCGCCGTCATTGCACAAGATCGGCGAGATCTACGACAAGATCGCCTTCGCCGCGGTCGGCAAGTACAACGAATTCGAAAGCCTCCGGCAGGCGGGCGTGCGGTACGCGGACGTCCGCGGGTACTCCTACGACCGGGAAGACGTCACGGCCAGGGGACTGGCCAGCGTCTACGCGCAAAGCCTCGGTGCCGTATTTACGGCCGAGCAGAAGCCGTTCGAAGTGGAACTCGCAGTGGTGGAAGTTGGCGGCAGCCCGGCCGACGACCACCTTTACCGGCTGACGTTCGACGGTTCGATCGCTGACGAAAAGGGCTTCATTGTGATGGGCGGTCAGGCAGACAAAGTGGCCGAGACCGTGGACGGCGGGTGGCAGCGGGAACTGAACTTCGCCGGTGCAATCAGGCTCGCCATGAAGGGACTGGTCACGGACAAGGAAGCGGGCGAGTTGCCCGCGTCAGCCCTTGAGGTGGCAGTACTGGACCGCAATTCGGAGGGCACCCGGGGATCCCGGCGGGCTTTCCGACGCCTCGGCGACGACGAAATCGCCGCCCTGCTGTCTGAGGAGAACTGAAATGGACAAGCGCATTTTCGGCATCGAAACCGAGTTCGGCATCTCTTACTCGAGCCCGGACTCGCGTCCGCTCGCCCCGGAGGAGGTGGCACGCTACCTCTTCCGCAAAGTGGTCAGCTGGGGACGCTCGTCGAATGTGTTCCTGACCAACGGATCCCGGCTGTACCTCGACGTGGGCTCGCACCCCGAGTATGCGACCGCCGAATGCGATGACCTGGGACAGCTGATCGCCCATGACCGCGCAGGGGAGCTGATCCTGGACGACCTCGTTGACGAGGCGCAGGAACGCCTCGCCGCCGAGGGGTTCAACGGCACGGTATACCTTTTCAAGAACAACACGGACTCCGCGGGCAATTCCTACGGCAGCCACGAAAACTACCTCATTCCCCGTCGCGGCGAATTCTCCAGGCTGGCGGAAATCCTGATTCCGTTCCTGGTGACCCGGCAGCTCATCGCCGGTGCCGGGAAAATCCTGAAGACCCCGCACGGGGCCACGTTCGCATTCTCCCAGCGCGCGGACCACATCTGGGAAGGCGTTTCCTCCGCCACCACCAGGTCCCGGCCCATCATCAACACCCGGGACGAACCGCACGCCGACGCCGAGTTTTACCGCCGCCTCCACGTGATCGTGGGTGACTCCAACATGTCTGAAACCACGGCCCTGATGAAGGTGGGCACCGTGGACCTGATCCTCCGGATGATCGAGGCCGGCGTGATCATGCGGGACATGCGGATGGAGAACCCCATCCGCAGCATCCGGGAGGTCTCCCACGACCTCAGCGGCAGGGCGCTCATCCGTCTGGCCAACGGCCGGCAGCTGACGGCGCTGGAGATCCAGCGCGAGTACCTGAACAAGGTCACCTCGTTTGTGGCCGAACACGGCGCGCACAATCAGCATGTGCCCGTCATCCTGGACCTGTGGGAGCGGACGCTTTCCGCCATTGAGAGCGGAGACACCAGCACGATCGACACTGAGATCGACTGGGCCATCAAGAAGAAACTGATGGACAGCTACCGGAACCGGCACGGACTCGGGTTGGATGCGCCGCGGATTGCCCAGCTCGACCTGACCTACCACGACATCTCGCGGACCCGCGGCCTCTACTACCTGCTGCAAGCCAGGGGAGCGGTGCGCCGCGTGGTGGACGACACCGCAGTCAAGGACGCCGTAGATGCGCCACCGCAGACAACCCGGGCAAAACTCCGCGGGGATTTCGTCCGCCGCGCGCAGGAACTGGGCCGTGACTACACGGTGGACTGGGTGCACCTGAAGCTGAACGACCGCGCCCACCAGACGATCCTGTGCAAGGATCCGTTCCGGAACGTGGACGAGCGCGTCGATGCGCTCCTGGACTCTATGGGCTGATACCCAGCTTCAGGGGCTATTCTGGATGGGGCCGTTTACGCGGCCACAGACTGTGTTGCCGTGCTTCATCGGCGGCAACGCATCCATCTTGCCCCGACGAAAGTTCTTACGTGCGCCGACTACTAGCAATTCTCATTCCCGGACTGCTGCTGATCACCGCCTGCGGCGGCTCGCCTGCAGCCCCGGAGCCCACCAGCCAGTCTGCTGGCGAGACCGCCAAGCTCGACTCTCTGAAGCTTACGGACAACGGTGACAAGAAGGCACCCGGAGTCGAATTCGATAAGCCCCTTGATGTGAAGGAACCTACCGTCAAGGTGGTTAACGAGGGCGACGGAGAGCGCCTTAAGGCGAACCAAGTCGCCGACATCTCGATCCTCGCCGTCAGCGGCAAGGACGGCACCACGCTCGAGGACACCTTCGCGAAGGACCCCGAGCCCCTTGAGCTGAACGATGCACTCAAGACCGGCAACGCCGTGATCTACAACGCCTTCGTGGGCGCCAAAATCGGCTCGGAGCTTGCGCTTGCGGTCCCGGGCCAGGCCGCCAAGGAAGGCGCCGAGGCCGGCCCCACGCAGCTCTTGGTAGTTAAGGTCCTGGCCGCCAAGGATGCCCCGAAGGTCCTCGACAAGCCCGAAGGCGAAACGGTCACGCCGCCCGCCGGACTGCCGACCGTCAAGGAAAACGACAAGGGAATCCCGGAAATCTCCGTCGAAGGTGTCAAGGCACCGACAGCCCTCGTCTCGCAGGACCTGATCAAGGGCACCGGCCCGGCCGTCAAGGAAACCGACACGCTGACCGTCAACTACGTCGGCGTCACCCTCAACGGTGGCACCAAGTTTGACTCCAGCTTCGACCGCGGCGAAAAGGCCAGCTTCCCGCTCACCGGTGTCATCAAGGGCTGGACGCAGGGCCTTGCCGGCAAGAACGTGGGCTCGCGTGTCCTCCTGGTCGTCCCGAAGGACCTTGCCTACGGTGATGCCGGCCAGGGCGAGGCCAAGGGCGATCTGGTGTTCGTCGTCGATATCCTCGGCGTCAAGTAAGCCATCCCAATCCAAGAAAAAGGAGCAAACATGTCATTTGGACAGCGCAATTTCGACCGCCAGAAGCCGGAAATTGACTTCCCGGAGGGGGACGTCCCCACCGATCTGGTCATCACCGACCTCATCGAGGGCGACGGCGCCGAGGCCAAGCCGGGCGACACCGTTTCCACCCACTACGTCGGAGTCGCCTGGTCCACGGGCGAGGAGTTCGACGCCTCATGGGGCCGTGGAGCCCCCCTGGACTTCCGGGTCGGCGTGGGCCAGGTCATCCAGGGCTGGGACCAGGGCCTGTTGGGCATGAAGGTCGGCGGCCGCCGCCGTCTCGAAATCCCTTCGGAACTCGCCTACGGATCCCGCGGTGCCGGCGGAGCGATCGGCCCCAACGAAGCGCTGATCTTCGTTGTGGACCTCGTCGGAGTCCGCTAAGCGGAGGAATGCCCGGCACCCGCCGGGCAAGCCATAGGGAGCGCGGTAACAATCGGAAGGAAATTTCCGTTTGTTGCCGCGCTTTCGGCATTAAGCCGCAGCGGCTTTAGTAACGTAGCCAAGGTGTCCGCCTCACGTACAGAACGCCTCCTGAACCTGCTCATCGCGCTGCTCAACACCCGCTACGGGCTGCGGCGCAGTGATCTGCGCGAAAAGGTCTACCACGACACGAGCAGCACCGAAGCTGCCTTCGGACGCATGTTCGAGCGGGACAAGAGCGACCTCCGCCAGTTCGGCTTTGACGTCGAGACGGTCATGGACCACGGCTGGAGTTCCGACGACCCGGCCACGACGCGCTACCGGATCGGCAAAGAGTCCAACCGGCTCCCGGATGTAAGCCTCACTTCCGCCGAATGCACCGTCCTCATCCTGGCGGCACAGTTGTGGGAGCGGGCCGCCTTGGGATCGGCGGCGCAGGACGCCATGCGCAAGCTGCAGGCAGCCGGCGGGCTCGCTGCGGCTGAACTGCCGCACGGCGTGCAGCCGCGGATCAAACCGGCCGGGCAGGCCTTTGAGGACCTGATCACGGGGATGCACGCCCAGCATCCCGTCAGCTTCACATACCTTGCCGGCACTACCGGCCGCGAAGAGAACCGTACTGTTGAACCGTGGGGCCTGGGCAGCCGATTTGGCCAGTGGTACCTGGTGGGTTTTGACCGGGACCGGGCCGCGAAGCGCTTCTTCCGACTGTCCCGCTTCACGTCGGCCGTGACCGTCCTCGACAAGGACAGCTACACGCCCCCGGCCGGCTTCAACGTCCGCAGCGAACTGGATTCGCTTCCTGAGTTGCCAGTGCAGTCAGCCTTCGTGGACGTGGCCGCAGGCAAGCTGCTGGGACTTCGCAAGCGCGCCACCGAAACCCCCACACCCGAAGCGCATGGCAGCATGCCCGACGGCGGATGGGACCGCCTCAGCGTCCCGTACCGCGACGCTGAGGTACTGGGTGAAGAGCTGGCCTCCTACGGCCCGAACGTGGTGGTTTCTGCGCCGACGGAGCTGGCAGCCGCTGTCCGCAGAAGGCTGAAGGCCGCCGCGGATTTTTCCGCCTCCCCGGCTCCCGCCGTCGTCTTTCCGGACACCGTGCCGTCGAAGCGTCCGCGCAAGCGAACGTCCGAGGACCAGCTCAAGAGGATGCTCCAGCTCGTCCCGTTCCTGGTCCACAACCAGGGCCTGCATATCAGCGAGGTCGCCTCCAGCTTCGGCGTGACGCGGAAAGAGCTGGAGGACGACCTGCGGATCCTGATATGTTCCGGCCTGCCCGAGGGCTACCCGGATGATCTCCTGGACATCCAGTGGGAAGACGACCACGTCTTCATCACCCAGGACCTGGACCTCAATCGTCCCGTCCGTTTCACAGTGGACGAGGCGTGCGCCCTGCTGACAGGGCTGGAGACCCTCAACGGGCTCCCTGAGCTCGCCGAGGGGAGCGCGCTGGAGTCCGTAACGGTGAAGCTGATGGCCGCCGCGGGGGAGGAAGGCCTGAAGGCCGGCTCCATCGCCGGCCCCCAGGTCGGCCCGGCGAACTCGGCGCATCTGGCGACGATACGGCAGGCCATTGCCGACGGCCGCCAGCTGCACCTCACCTACTTTTCAGCGCAGCGCGACTCCATGTCCGAGCGGGACGTTGACCCCTTGCGGCTCTACTCCCTGGACAACACCTGGTACTTCGAGGCGTACTGCCACAGCGCCGGCGGCCTCCGGAACTTCCGGCTGGACCGCATCGAGGGGCTGGCGCCGAACGGACGGGCGGTGACGGAGGCGGCGAGACCCGCCGAGGGTTTCCCCGTCAAGCTGTTCACCCCGAACGACGACGACACTCTGGTAACGGTGCAACTGGCACCCCAGGGCGCCGGCCTCGCGGATGACTATTACGCCGAACGGACCGCACCGCTACCGGGCGGCGGGCTCATTGCCGAGATCAGGTTCGGCAGCACCAGCTGGCTGCCCATGTTTGTTGCCCAGCATGGCGGCGCCGTCCGTATCCTGGAGCCGGCGGAGCTGGCCGACGCCGCGCAGGAATGGATCGTCGCAGCACTGTCCCGTTACGGCGGTTAGACTTCTCAGCATGCCTTGGTGGTCCTGGATCCTGATTTGGATAGCGCTCGTAGCCGTTTCCCTGCTCTTTTATGTGCTGTTGGGGATCAGGCTTTTCCGCCAGTTCATGGCCACGATGAAGGACCTGGGCGCTGCCGGCGAGCGGTTCGGGGCACCCCTCGCCGATATCACCGACCCGGCCCCGCAGCCGGGGACGGCCCCGGAAGGGCGGCGGGCAGTGCCAGGTTCTGCAGTTTTTGCCTCGCCGATGCAGATGAGACATGATTACCTCACGTCCAAATCCTCCCGCAGGGAAGAGCGCCGCCGGCGGCGCGTTCAGCGCAAAGCGGACCGTGGCCAGCCACAGGCGCTGCGCGACATCGAATTCAGTTAGACGTAGGATGTATTTCGAGGAAAGGACTTCCAGTGGGACGACTCTTTGAGGGCCCTTGGCCCATCGTGATTATTATCATCGTGGCTCTGCTGCTTTTTGCCGCGCCCAAACTTCCGGCCATGGCCCGCAGCCTCGGCCAGTCCATGCGGATCATCAAGTCCGAGGTCAAGGAAATGAAGAACGACGGCAAACCCGAGACCAAGGAAGGCACGGACCCGGTCGAGGGCAAGATCGTCAACCACCCGCAGTCCAGGCCGCAGAACGGTGACTCAACCAGCGGCACGGGCAGTGCAGACGGCACCGACGTTCCGCCGTCGAACCGCGTTTGACCTGAAGTGGCACTGACGAAGGGCCGTAAATCCAACCCCGAGGGTCGGATGGCCCTGATGGACCACCTTAAGGAGCTCAAGAACCGGCTCATTAAGTCAGCCATTGGCCTTGTCATTGGCGGGATCGGTGGCTGGATCCTCTACGACCCCGTATTGAGCGCCCTCAAGGAACCTGTCGACCGGATCGCCGAGCACACCGGCGGTACGTCTTCAGTCAACTTCTCGAGCATCGCCTCGCCGTTTGACTTCAAACTGCAGCTGTCGCTCCTGATCGGCGCCGTCATCTCAAGCCCCATCTGGATCTACCAGCTGTGGGCCTTCATCACTCCCGGGCTCACCAAGAAGGAGCGGCACTACACGCTCGGCTACATGGCCGCAGCCGTGCCGCTGTTCCTTGCCGGGGTGTGGGTGGGATGGATGGTGACGCCGCAGGTGGTGCGGGCCCTGACGCAGTTCACCCCTGCAGGGTTTTCCAACCTCATCGATGCCCGCGACTACGTCGATTTCGTCACCCGCATGGTCCTGTTCCTTGGCCTCGCCTTCCTGGTTCCGGTGGTCCTGGTGGGGGTCAACATGGCCGGCATCATCAGGGGTGAAACCATCCTGAAGGCCTGGCGCATCACGGTCTTCCTCGTGTTCGTGCTTGCCGCCGTCGCTGCGCCGGGTGCGGATGCCCTGTCCATGTTCCTGCTCGCAGGCCCGCTGCTTGCACTCTTTTTCGCCGCCATCGGACTCTGTATCTTCAATGACCGGCGCCGGGACCGGAAGGCCGCGAAGATCGCCGCCGAAACTGAAGCGACCGCCGACGTCGCAACGCCCGGCTCCGAACTGGGGAAACTGTAGTCCCAAGCCCACTAGGCTGGAAGTATGTCCTCCACAACCGGGCCACAGTCGCCGTCCGAGCTTTATCGGGCCAGTGCCGAACGGACCGCAGAAGCAAACACTTACCTCGGCGCTTTCGTCCGGACGCTGGATTTCGAACTTGACGATTTCCAGCGCCGGGCCTGCAGCTCCCTGCAGCAGGGGAAGGGAGTCCTGGTCGCGGCGCCCACCGGAGCCGGGAAGACCATCGTGGGGGAGTTCGCTATCTACCTGGCCCTCGAGCGGGGCCTCAAAGCCTTCTACACGACCCCCATCAAGGCCCTGAGCAACCAGAAGTACTCGGAGCTGGCCGGCAAGTACGGCCCGGAGAACGTGGGCCTCCTCACGGGGGACACCAGCATCAACGGCGATGCCCCGGTGGTCGTGATGACAACCGAGGTCCTGCGGAACATGCTCTACGCGGATTCGGACACCCTGGACGACCTTGGCTTCGTGGTCATGGATGAAGTCCATTACCTCGCGGACCGGTTCCGCGGCGCGGTCTGGGAAGAAGTGATCATCCACCTGCCCAGCGAAGTCCAGGTGGCGTCCCTGAGCGCCACCGTTTCCAACGCCGAGGAATTCGGTGCCTGGCTGGACACGGTCCGTGGCCACACGGACGTGATCGTGTCCGAGCACCGTCCGGTCCCGCTCTGGCAGCATGTCATGGTGGGCCGCGAAATCGTCGACCTTTTCGCCGGCGAAACGACCTTTGACGAAATTGCACCGGCCGGGGAAGCGGATCCCGCCGCGACGGCGGAAAAGGTCAACATTGCACTGGAACGGGGCTTCGAGGTGAACCCCGACCTCCTGGCAATGGCGCGCACCGAAAGCCAGATGAATTCGCGGGCACGCTTCGGGCACGGCGGACGCAGCCAGCGCCGCCAGCAGGGCCAGCGCGGCGGGGACACCCGCGGCGCCCAGGGAGGCCAGCAGAGCCCCGTCCGCAAGGCCAGCCGCCCGCAGGTCATCGCCAGCCTGGACAGGCAGGACCTCCTGCCGTCCATCACGTTCATCTTTTCCCGGGCCGGTTGCGACGCAGCAGTGGCACAGTGCGTCTCGGCCGGATTATGGCTGACCACGGAACGGGAACAACAGGTCATCGCCCGCCGTGTTGACGAAGCGGCCCAGGACATTCCGTCAGATGATCTTGACGTCCTCGGCTTCTGGAGCTGGCGGGATGGCCTCCTGCGGGGCCTGGCTGCCCACCACGCCGGGATGCTACCCACGTTCAAGGAAGTCGTGGAGAAACTCTTTGTCGAAGGCCTGGTCAAGGCCGTGTTCGCGACCGAAACCCTGGCGCTGGGCGTCAACATGCCGGCACGGTCGGTGGTGCTCGAAAAGCTGGACAAGTTCAACGGAGAAGCCCACGTCGGCATCACCGCCGGCGAGTACACCCAGCTCACGGGCCGGGCAGGCCGCCGCGGCATCGATGTGGAGGGCCACGCAGTTGTCCTGTGGCAGCCGGGAACCGACCCGACCGCCGTGGCTGGCCTGGCTTCACGGCGGACCTACCCGTTGAACTCCAGCTTCCGCCCCACATACAACATGAGCATCAACCTGCTGGCCCAGTTCGGCAGGCCGCGTGCCCGGGAAATCCTCGAATCCTCCTTTGCCCAGTTCCAGGCCGACCGCTCCGTGGTCGGCATTGCCAGGCAGGTCCGCAGCAGGGAGGAATCCCTGGCCGGTTTCCAGAAATCCATGACGTGCCACCTTGGCGACTTCACCGAGTACTCACGGCTGCGGCGGGAACTCTCGGACGCGGAAAACCTTGCGTCCCGGAGCACCTCACGGGCGCGCAAGTCCATTACCGAGGACTCACTGAGCAGGTTGCTGCCGGGGGACGTTGTGGACGTGCCGACGGGCAGGGCGCCTGGCTTCGCCGTCGTGCTGGGGTCCGACCACAACTCACGCGAGCCGCGGCCTGCCGTGCTGACCCTCGACAACCAGTTGCGCAGGCTTGGTATCCAGGACCTCGAAGGGCCCATCACCCCGGTCACCAGGGTCCGGATACCGAAGTCGTTTAACGCGAAGGTGCCCAAGTCACGCAAGGACCTGGCGTCCTCGGTCCGGAACGCGATCCGGGAAAACCGGCCGCCGTCCCCGCCCAGCAACCGGAACACGGATTTCGGCCGGTCCGCAGCCTTGCCGGACCTGGAAAAGAAGATCACCGAACTGCGGATGGCGCTGCGGTCCCATCCCTGCCACGGCTGCAGCGAACGGGAGGACCACGCCCGCTGGTCCGAGCGCTGGTGGAAGCTGCGCCGCGAAACCGACGGACTGGTCCGCGAGATCCAGGGGCGGACCAACACCATCGCCAAGACATTCGACAGGGTCTGCGATCTCCTCTCCAGCTACGGCTACCTCGAAACCTCGGAATCGGGAAAGGTGACCATCAACGCCGACGGCCAGAAGTTGCGCCGGATTTACGGTGAAAAGGACCTCCTCATCTCCCAGTCCCTCCGGCAGGGCGCATTCAGCGACCTCGACGCCACGGAAGTCGCCGCACTCGCGAGCGTGCTGGTCTACCAGGCCAAGCGGGAAGAACGCGGGCTGCGGCCGAGGATGCCGAGCGTGTCGCTTGAGACCGCCGTCGACATTGTCGTCCGTGAGTGGTCCGTCCTGGAAGACGCCGAGGAGGACAACAAACTGCCGTTGACCGGGGAGCCGGAACTCGGACTCGTCTGGCCGATTTTCAAGTGGGCCAAGGGCCGGCACCTCCAGGAAGTCCTTAGCGGGACAGACCTCGCAGCGGGCGACTTTGTCCGGTGGGTCAAACAGGTCATTGACCTCCTCGACCAGCTGGCGAAGATCCCGGGCCTGGATCCCCGGCTTTCACGGCTGTGCTCGGAGGCCATCATCCTGGTGCGCCGCGGCGTGGTGGCATACTCCACGGTGGTGTGACCGCACGCCGGTCCCGCGAAGCACTGCACACCCAGCACCATCCATAACCTTCAAGGCTGCTTAGGAGCACCACACAACATGACTGATGCACGGGCGGACCTGCCGGCCGGAGAACGCAAAGTGACGCTGTACCGCAACGGTTCGGTCTATACCGCTGCCGACCCGTTTGCCACCGCCATGCTGGTGGACGGGGACACCGTGGCCTGGGTCGGTTCGGAGCAGGCGGCAACGTCGATCGCCGATGCGTCCATGGAGGTCATCGACCTGCACGGCGCCCTGGTGGCGCCCGGTTTTGTTGATTCACACGTCCACCTGACCGAAACGGGCATTGCCTTGGACGCGCTGCAACTGGGCGGCGTGCGTTCAGCGGCCGGAATCCTGGACGCGGTGGCCGCCGCCGTTGCCGGTGCGGACGCCGGTGCCACCGTCCTCGGCCATGGCTGGGACGAAAGCCGCTGGGATGACCAGGTCCTGCCCGGCCGCGAGGAACTGGAGCGTGCCTCCGGCGGCAGGCGGGTGTATCTTTCGCGCGTGGACGCCCACTCCGCCCTCGTGTCGTCCTCACTGGCCGAAGCGGCAGGCCTGGCAGGCCTGGACGGCTTCTCGTCCGGCGGCCAGGTCAAACGGCATGCGCACACGTCGGCGAGGCTTGCCGCGAGGCAGCTGCCGGACAGCGTGCTGCGAAGCTACCAGGGCCGCGCCCTGGCTGAATCGGCGGCAAACGGATACGTGGCCGTGGCCGAGATGGCGGCACCGCACATCGGCAGCACCACCGACCTGCGGATCGCAGCAGGGTGGAACAGCCAGCACCCTTCCGGGAAGCCCGTGCCGGAGGTCCTTCCGTACTGGGGCCAGCTGGCCGGGTCCGCGGACCACGCCAGGAGCATCCTCGACGGCCTTGGAACCAGCGTGCGGGGCCTGGCGGGCGACCTGAACATTGACGGGTCCATAGGCTCGCGCACCGCGGCCCTGAGGGAGGACTACAGCGACGCCCCGGGGGAGCGTGGCAGCCTCTACCTGTCCGTGGACGAAGCGGCGGCCCACCTGGCTGCTTGTTCGGAGCTGGGAATCCAGGCCGGGTTCCACATCATCGGCGACGCCGGACTCGACGCAGCCCTGGATGCGCTGGACCGGGCAGCAGCGGAAGTGGGAGAGCAGCGGGTCAGGGCAGCCGGGCACCGGTTCGAACATGTTGAAATGGCCGATGCCGATGCCATTGGCCGGCTGGCCAAGTACTCGGTGACAGTCAGTATGCAGCCCGTATTCGACGCAGCCTGGGGCGGCCCGGGGCGCCTGTACCAGGAACGGCTGGGGCACCGGGAGCGTGCGATGAACGCCTTCGCCTCCGTCTACGCCGCAGGCGTCCCTATCTGCTTTGGCAGCGACAGCCCCGTGACACCGCTGAACCCGTGGGCGAGCGTGCGTGCCTGCCTCGAGCACAGCAACCCGGACCAGCGCATCTCGGCGCGGGCCGCGTTCCTCGGCCACACCAGGGCCGGCTGGCGCGCAGCCAAGTACAGCAATCCGATGGCGGGCCAGCTGGTGCCGGGAGCGCCCGCCAGCTTTGCGGTCTGGGAGGTGGAGGAGCTCATGGTCCAGGTTGCGGACGGACGGGTGCAGTCCTGGAGTACGGATCCCCGGGCCCGCACCCCCCTGCTCCCGGCGCTGGACACGGGAAGCGATCCTGTCTGCCTGCTGACCGTCCGCGATGGGCAGGAGCTGTTCACAAACGGCTCCCTGCGGTCATAGTCCGGAAAGCCACCGGCGCGCCGTATGCTCCTGACCTGCGGTGATGGCTAAAACCGCACGTCAAACGCGGGTTGACACTGTTGAGGCTGTCCGTACGATTGTGGCAACGGACGGAATCCACCTTCAAGGGACTCCGTCTGGCCACGTCACTCTCCAGCGGGTTGCCCAGCCCGGCCCGGCTGGTGGTCCAGGCCGTGGTAGTCCCAGGGGCAGGTCCACTTCGCAGCAGAAAACAGTTCCGCCGGTGCACATCGCATCTGACTGAAACTGGCCCGAGGCAGGTGGACCTGCCCGCGGCTTGCCTGTGTGACGCGCCCGGCAGGCCTGAACTCCCTATAATGGTGACTTGCGCCTTAAAGCCGGCACCCATGCTCAGCTTCATGGCGCGTTGACCGCTCCCATCAAGGAAAGGGCCTCGCTGTGCGTGTCCTCACCATCATCCCCACCTTCAACGAGCTCGAATCGTTGCCCAAGACACTCGCACGCCTGCGTGCAGCCGTCCCGGCTTCCGATGTGCTGGTGGTGGACGACAACAGCCCGGACGGAACCGGACAGCTGGTGGACGGCATCGCTGCACAGGACAGCCAGGTGCACGTGCTGCACCGCGAAGGCAAAGCCGGACTGGGAGCCGCCTACATCGCCGGTTTCAAATGGGGCCTGGAAGCCGGATACGACGTCCTGGTGGAAATGGATGCCGACGGTTCACACAAGCCGGAGCAGCTGCAGCAGCTCCTGGACGCCGTTGAGGAGGGCGCAGACCTGGCCATGGGCTCGCGCTGGGTTCCCGGCGGCAGCGTGGTTAACTGGCCGCTGTACCGGCAGGCAATCTCACGGATCGGCAGCACGTACGCCCGGATCATGCTGGGTATCAGGATCAAGGATGTCACCGGCGGCTACCGCGCCTTCCGCCGCACAACCCTGGAGAAGATCAACCTCGACCAGGTGGACTCCGTGGGCTACGGATTCCAGGTGGACCTCGCCTGGCGGGTGGCAAAGATGGGCCTGAAAATTGTGGAGCGCCCCATCACTTTCGTGGAGCGCGAACTCGGAGCCTCCAAAATGAGCGGGAACATCGTGCTGGAAGCCATGATCAACGTCACCAAGTGGGGGCTCACCGCCCGCTGGAACAAGCTCACGCGCCGGGGATCAGCCGCGTCCTAGGCAGAAGCAGCAAGGGCCGGGCCCGTAACCTCGAATTGAGGTTACGGGCCCGGCCCTTTGCGGTATCAGACGGGCACGTGGCCGTTAGGCCGGCACGTGCCGCCGGCGCTTTCGGACTAAGCCGAGCGCCGTTCGCCGCGCCGTTCGCGCAGAATGGTCAGACGGTCTTCGAGGATCTGCTCGAGCTCGGGCAGCGAGCGGCGTTCCAGGAGCATGTCCCAGTGCGTGCGCACTGCTTTCTCGTTGCTGTTGATGGGGCGTTCGCCGTCAACAAGCAAGGCTTCCTTGCCGGTCTTCGAAACCCATACCGGGGGAATCTCGGCTTCGGAGGAGAAGGTTACGAAGACCTGCTCGCCGTCCTCGCAACGGTACTCAACCCGCTGGCGTGGAGCCGGCTCAACACCGGATTCGGTCTCCATGCTCTGTGCGCCAAGACGCATGCCCCGGAGGCTGCGATCGCTCATGATTTCTCCCTTTGGTCGGTTCACGGAGTCAGGCTCCGCGCTAGCCGGGGCAGCTCACGCCACGGACTACTGTTTGCATTGCCCTGCATCAATAGATGCAACGCTTTGCTAAGCCTTAATGTTCCAGTCGGTCTGAACCACCCGGACAAATATCCCATTATACGGGCTAGATTCCCGGCGCGTAAAGCCGGGGGCAAAAGCGGTCAAAAGCAGGGGAGGCGCCCGCAAAGCGGACACCTCCCCTGCCGGTCGCTGAGCCGTGCAGTCCTACAGCGGCTGCTTCGAATCGCTCGGCGGGGCTTGTGCCGGCTTGGAGTCCTTGTCGCCGTCGAACAGGCCACCTGTGCGGGGATCCGGATTGGTTCCGCCCAGGGCGTTGCCGATGCCCTTCAGGGCCTCACCGACCTCGCTCGGGATGATCCAGAGCTTGTTGGAGGAACCCTCGGCCAGCTTCGGAAGCGTCTGCAGGTACTGGTAGGCCAGGAGCTTCTGGTCCGGGTTGCCCTTATGGATGGCGTCGAACACCTTCTGGATTGCCTGGGCTTCACCGTCAGCCCGGAGAATCGCTGCCTTGGCGTCACCTTCGGCTTTAAGGATCGAGGACTGACGCTGGCCCTCCGCAGTGAGGATGGCCGACTGCTTGGTGCCCTCGGCGGTGAGGATGGCAGCGCGGCGGTCCCGCTCTGCGCGCATCTGCTTCTCCATCGAGTCCTGGATGGAGTGGGGCGGATCGATGGCCTTCAGCTCCACGCGGGAGACGCGGATGCCCCAGCGGCCCGTTGCTTCGTCCAGTACGCCTCGGAGCTGGCCGTTGATCTGGTCGCGGGAGGTCAGGGCCTCTTCGAGGTTCAGCCCGCCGACGACGTTTCGGAGCGTGGTGGTGGTCAGCTGTTCAACTGCCTGGATGTAATTGGCAATCTCGTAGGTGGCTGCCCTGGCGTCAGTGACCTGGAAGTACACCACCGTGTCGATCGAGACGACGAGGTTGTCCTCGGTGATGACGGGCTGCGGCGGGAACGAGACCACCTGCTCGCGAAGGTCCAGAAGGGGCAGGAGCCGGTCAACGAACGGGATCAGGATGGTAAGGCCGGGCAGCAGCGTCCGCTGGTACTTCCCGAGCCGCTCCACGACGCCGGCACGGGCCTGCGGGACGATCCGCACCGAACGTACCAGCACGATAATTACGAACGCAACGAGAACCAGCAGCACAATTGCGACTGCGATATCCATACATCACCTATTCCCCAGTTTGTGGTCTTGCCATGTTTTGCGGCGGTGTCCCGCCGCGCGCCCGGTGCCGGTGGCGGCTGCCGGAAAATTGATTGTTGCTGGACTTACTGCACGGCTGTTTCGGGCTGTGGCGCCACTACGGCGGTTGCGCCTTCGATCGCCGAAACCACCACGCGCTGTCCGGCGTTCAGCACACCCTGCTCCGAGCGGGCGCTCCAGACGTCACCGCCGATCTTGACCAGGCCGGAGGACGTGCTGACGGTCTCCATAACAAGGGCGGATTCGCCAATCAGGCGGTCGATGTTGGTCCGCTGCTCCGCGGGCCCCTTCTTCAGGTGCTTCAGCGCAACGGGTCGGACGAAGACGACCATCAGGAGCGAAACCACACAGAAGACCACGATCTGCAGCCAGAAATCGGCGCCGGCGAAATCAGCCAGCAGCCCGGCGAGCGCGCCGCCTCCGAGCATGATGAAAAAGAGGTCCAGGGTCAGCATCTCCACCACTGCAAACGCCAGGAATACAGTGAGCCACAATGCCCACCAGTTCTCGCCAAGCCATTCAAACATGCGTTCCCCCTTCGTCCCCGGAGCTGCGGCAGCAGGCCCTCAGTAACTGTCCTTCCATCCTAGACCGAAGCCGAGGGGCGCAGGAGGGGGCTGTCAGGCACGTTCCGAAAGTAGCCAAGTCGTTATGCGGACGGCTGCTTTCGGGGTTCAAACACACTGATTCGGAACCGCGCGGAAACCGACGTGACCGGCGGCAGGCCGGCGACGATGGCGTCCAGCGCGGAACGGTCCAGGTGGTGGCCGGCCGGCCCCATCAGGGCCAGGTTGCCGACGTCGGCGGGCTCAAGCCGCAGCTCCAGATCGAGCTCCCGGACCGAGCGGGACTCAAAGTGTGCGTCGAGGGAAGCGGCCAGCCGCTCCTCCTTGGCAGGCTCGATGCCGAGCATGCCGGTCTGCCCCGCAACCTCGGCAAGGTGCCCGGTCCGCGGCGTCACCACGATCAGCCGCCCGCCGGGGCGGAGCACCCTGGCGAACTCCGCCGCATTCCGTGGCGCGAAGACCACCGTGACGACGTCGACGGCGTCGTCCCTGACGGGAAGCGGCTGCCAGACGTCGCTGACAAGGTTGATGGCGCCGGGATTCAGCCGGGCCGCGCGGCGCAGCGCGAACTTGGAAATATCCAGTCCGATGGCGGACGCGGGAACCACCGCCAACAGCCTCTGCAGGTAATGTCCGGTTCCCGTACCGGCGTCGAGCACCGCGGCCTCCGGCCCCTGCAACGCGGGCGCCGCAAACTCGGCGATCCCGTCGGCAAGGGGCTGGTAGTGTCCCCGGGACAGAAAATCGAACCGGGCAGCCACCATGGCGGCAGTATCGGCCTCGAAGACTGTTCCCTTGCCCACCAGGAAATTGAAGTAACCCTGCCTGGCCGCGTCAAAGCTGTGACCCCCGGGGCAGGCCAGCCGGTGGTCGCCGCCCGGCATCAGGCCGTTCCGGCAGACGGGGCACAGCAGGGAGCGGACAGCGTCGGGGAGCATAGATCCCATCCTAGGGCCGGCATGGCGGCGGGCCTCCCGCTGCAGTACCCCGGGATCCCCGCGGGACAAGTGAGTTATTTCACAGGCTGTGCGCGAGCGGTTAGGCTCACAATCGTGAAACCAGAACATCTGCCCCTGCTGAAGTCCGTTTCCGCCCCGGCCGTCCATCCGGACGGTAGCCGGGCGGTGGTCTCGGTCCTCCGTCCTGACTTCGACGCCGACACTTATGTGGGGCAGTTGTGGACGGTGCCGCTGGACCCGGAAAAGCTGCCACGCCGGCTGACCCGCGGATTCCGCGACACGGCCCCGGCATTCTCACCCGACGGGCTGGTGCTGGCTTTTCTCCGCGCAACTGCCGACGGCAAACCGCAGCTTTATGTTGTGGAGGCCGCGGGCGGCGAACCGCAGGTCCTGACAAACGCCAAACTCGGCGTCTCGTCTTTTGCGTGGTCTCCCGATTCGCACAGCATTGTCTTCGGCGCCAGGACGCCCGACGACGGCCGCTACGGCACGCTTGACGGCGTGTCCGCCGGGGCCGAGGATGCGCGGCTCATCACCGACTACCAATACAGGATGAACGGCGTCGGCTACACGGCCGACAAACCTCTCCAGCTGTACGTCGTGGACGTGCCCGAGCTGGACGACGAACCGCGGGTGGCGCCCGCGGGCCGCGCGCTCAGGGCACTCAAGCTCAGTGCTCTCAAGGCATCCGCCAAGAGTGGGGCAGCAGAAACCGAGACCGACACGCTGGCCGCCGAAGCCCTGCTTCCGTCGGCACGGCAGCTCACGTTTGCCGCGACGGACCACAGCGGTGAATCGTTCAGCATGGACGGCCGGTTCGTGTACTTCGTGGCCGCGCTTCATGAGGGCCGCGACCTGGACCTTGAGACCGGCGTGTACCGAGTGGCCGTCGCGGGCGGAGAGCCCGAACACGTCAAGGCTGCCAATTGCGGCCGCCAGACTGTCGGGGCGGCACGCCAGTCCAGGAACGGCAAGTGGCTGTTCTTCACGGCCCAGGAGCTTGGCGAATCAGGCCAGGACTTCGTGGCGCGGAACACCGCCCTCTACGTGATGCCTGTGGACGGTGGCGACGCCATTGTTCTAAGCGACGTGGAAAGCATGGACGTTTCCGGTTCCGCGGCCGGCCTCGAGCTGCGCGGCCCCGATTCCGTGCTGCTGCTGAACAACGCCCAGGGCACTGTGGAGCTGCTGGAGTTCGGAGCGACGGGGAACCACTCGCTGCTGGTGCACGGAGACCGGGTTGTCACCGGTGCCGCGTCGGCCGCCGGTGCCACGTTCGTCAGCTTCGCCGATGCAGCTACCGCCGGGGACCTGGCCGCGCTGGAGGACGGCCAGCTGAGGCTGTTGACCGATTTCTCGGCGGAACTCCGGCTTCAGGCCGAAATCATCGAGCCCCAGGAGCTGACCTTCGATGCCGCGGACGGGTATCCGGTCCACGGCTGGCTGGTGCTGCCGCCCGGGAAAGGCCCGCACCCCGTCCTGCTCAACATCCACGGCGGACCCTTCTCGCAGTACACGGCAGCCCTGTTCGATGAGGCCCAGGTCTATGCCGCCGCCGGCTACGCGGTACTGATGTGCAACCCCCGGGGCTCCGCCGGCTACGGCCAGGCACACGGGCGGTCCATCAAGGAGAAGATGGGGACCGTGGACATGCAGGACGTCCTGTCCTTCCTCGACGGTGCCCTGGCAAAGTTCCAGGAACTCGACGGCGGTGCCCTCGGCATCATGGGAGGCTCCTACGGAGGCTACCTCACGGCGTGGACCATCAGTCAGGACCACCGTTTCAGGGCGGCCATCGTGGAGCGCGGCTTCCTGGATCCCGTCAGTTTCGTCGGCTCCTCCGATATCGGCTGGTTCTTCGGCGGCGAGTACACCGGCAGCTCAGCGGAGCAGATGGCAGCCCAAAGCCCCATGGCCACGGTCCGGAACGTGCGCACGCCCTCGCTGGTGATCCACAGCGAAGAGGACCTCCGTTGCCCGGTGGAACAGGGCCAGCGTTACTTCACCGCGCTGAAGCAGCAGGGTGTGGACGCCGCATTCCTCGTGTTCCCGGGGGAAAACCACGAGCTTTCCCGGTCGGGCACCCCGCACCACCGGAAGCAGCGCTTCGAGGAGATCCTGCGGTGGTGGGCCCGCTACCTGCCCACCAAGGCGAACCCGGGGGCGCCCGGCTAGCCCGTGGCGGCGCCCGGCAGGAAGCCCAATTCCTGCCGGGCCAGGCCGATATCCGGATGCGCCCAGCGGGCGGCGTATTCGGCGTTGTTGCTGAGTGAGCGCAATTCCGCCCGGTCGATGTACAGGATTCCCTGCAGGTGGTCGGTCTCGTGCTGCACGATCCGTGCCTGCCAGCCGGAGAGCTCCTGCTGCCGGGCCGTTCCGGCCGGGTCGGTGAAATCGAGGCGCACGGACTCGTGGCGAGGCACCACGGCCTGCAGGCCCTGGAGTGAGAGGCAGCCTTCGTAAAACGCCGCGCTGCCCGTGCCCGCCGCGCGGTACGACGGGTTGATGACCGCGAAGAACGCCAGCGGTGACCGGCCGCGGACGGCGGAAGTTTCGGCGTCGACGTCGTACTGGTCCTCGAGGACCGCAAGCTGCAGGGGGATCCCCAGTTGCGGTGCCGCGAGGCCGACACCGGGTGCGTCGTGCATCACCTCACGCATCAGTGCGATCAGCGCCGTGAGTTCAGAGCTGTCCAGCTGGCCGTCGAAGACGGCCGCCTGCTGCCGGAGCACGGGATGGCCGGCCTGGACAATGGGCGGAAGGACGCCCGCGGCGAGGATCTCCTGAACTGTCTCGTGGATCTGTGCGGTGCTGAACGGCGTGGGGTTCGCGACTTGAAGCATGGGAAAAGCCTAGTGCGCTCCGCAGGCGGTGGTGACGAAGTCATGGATCTGCCCTTTGAGTGCGGGCCCGGCGGCAACCTTCAGGGTACCTTCCCTGCCGCCGACGTTCACGAGCAGGGGCAGCAGCGTTCCCACCTTGTCCTCGGCAACGGCGTGGGGGTCGCAGCGGGCGGGGCGGACCCGGAGGCGGAACTCCGCGGGACCGGTACCGGCAGCAACCGTCACGCCGCTCGGCCACGGGCTGTCAGGCGGGGCGGCCAGGAGGGTGGTTCCATCTATGCGGTGGATGGTCAGTTCGCGGATCGTTCCGGTTCCGGCTTTGTTCGGTGTGACCGTCAGGCGCACGACGGCGGTACGGGCGTCCGCCGCGACCTCCAGGTCCGGGGCCAGGCTGAACACGGCCACACGCCCGGCGTCGCGGGCAAGACACAGCTCCTCATAGTTCCGGGAGAGGACACCGAAGGGATCCGCGGCCGCCATTTGCACCGTGCTGGTTGTGGATCCCTGCCGGACGGTGACCCTCGCCTCGGCGGGAACCGTGCGGGCACCGGCGTCCTCGGCGGGATTTTGGCAGGAGGGGGCGGGGAGCCTTGCCGGCAGGCTCTTGGTTTGGCCCGGCGGCACCTCGGTACCTTCCGGTCCGGCCTGCCAGGCGGCCCCCGCGGGGAACAGGGTGCTCAACACATCGGCGCCCAGGACCGTCACGGGCACGGACGATGTGTTGCTGAGCTGGATCTCGATGATCTGCGTGGCGTAATTGTCCCTGAACTGGTTGAGCCCGGCAGTTAGCGGCCCGCGCGGCGAAGGCGCTCCGGACGCCGCGGCGGGACCGCCGGACGGGCGCGGTGCGGGGACCGGCGTTCCCGGGCTGCAGCCCTGCACGGCGGCAGCAGCCATCAGGACAGCGAGAACGACGGCGGCAGCCGCGTGCCGCCGTCGTCGTGCCTGTAGGACGCCGGTCATGCCAGCAGTCTAAGGGCAGGGCTCCGCGGCGTCGCCGGGTGATGGGCTACCCTCGTTGCATGACTGAACAGACGCCGCTCAATTGTGTCCTTGGATTTGTACGAGCCATTGAGGCCGGCGGCGGCGCGGCGGAGGTGGACACCTACCTTGCGGAAGACTTCACCCTGGTCGAAGCGCCGCACATTCTTGCGCCCGGAGGTTCGACCCGCAGCCGCGACCAGGTGCTCGCCGGTGCTGATCAGAGCCGCCACGTGGTGTCCGGCCAGCGTTTCGACGTTCGGCGGACCACCTGCGAAGGAAGCCGTGTGGTGCTGGAAGTCGACTGGTCGGCCACGCTGCTGATGGACCTCCGCTACTGGGATGCCGGCGAGACCATCCGGGCGCGGACCACGTCGGTCTTCGAGGTCCGGGACGGCCGGATTACCAGCCAGGACAGTTACGACTGCTACTTCACCGATGACGCGGACGCCGAATAGGCAGGTGCGGAGTACGCCGGTGCTCTAGTGCATGGTGAACCGGGCTGCCACGCGTGAATTGATGGCCGGCAGGCTTGCCGCAAAGCCGATCAGCCGGTTCCGGGCACGCCACAGCGGCAGGGGCAGCGGCCGGCCAAGGGCCATGTTGATTTCGGACTGCCGGGCGGCCCGCGCGGCCGCCTGCAGCCGGTGACGTTCAAAGCATTGCAGTTCCCCCTCCAGCTCCGCGTGCGCAAGCCGGCTGAGGAGGAGCGGTGCCAGCTCAGCAGCGTCCAGCCAGCCCAGGTTCATTCCCTGGCCGCCGATCGGGCTGATTTCATGGGCGGCGTCACCGATGAGCGCCGTGCGGCCGTGGATCATTCGCTTCGCCAGGCGCGAACGGACCCCGAAACTGCTCAGCATGGAATTGGTGCCGGGGTCGACGGCTACGCCGGTCCGGTCCTGCACGATGCCGCCCAGGGACCGGGCGGTTGGCGCGTCTTCGCCGGCTGCAGGCATCCTCGCCACCCAGCGCCGCACCCGCCCCGGCAGCGGAAAGGACTCCACGATCCCTGCGGCTTCCAGGAACAGCGCCGCATCCGGGCCGATCGCGGTGCTGTCTGCGAAGTCTCCCATCAGGTAGGAATCGGGGTAGTCCTTGAGCCGCACCGGAATGCCCAGCAGCTGCCGGACCGTGGACCGGACACCGTCTGCGGCCACGGCAAGGGAGGCATGAATCCGGGACTCCCCGTCCCCGGTGACGACGTCCAACGCAACCCTCGCGCCGTCGTCGTGCAGTCCCGTCACGGTGGCTCCGCGCAGCATCGCCCCGCCGTCCAGTTCCCGGACGCGCCGTTCCAGGACGGCTTCCGTGCGCGCCTGCGGGACTGACAACACGAACGGGTAGCGGCGTGACACAGCGCGGAAGGACATCCCCGCCAGTTCCACGCCGCCCCCGAAGGCAACGCCGCGTCGGATCTGCACGCCCTCCGACACCAGCGCGGACGCGACGCCAATGCCGTCGAGTGCTTCCAGCGACGGGGGATGGATGCCGATGGCGCGCGAGTGGGTGTTCGGTTCGGCGCGCTGCTCCAGGATGCGGACAGACACACCGTGCTGCAGCAAGAGGGCTGCCAGGTACAGTCCCACCGGTCCGCCGCCCACCACGACGACGTCAATCACCGCGCGCGTTCCGGTTCAGGGTGAGGACGTTGCGGAAGGGCGGGCGGGCCAGCACGGTCCAGCCCGGGGGAGCGGCAGCCTGGAGTTCCGCGGTCGTGTAGCTCCGGCGGATCGAGGTCAGCCCGTCCTCCCGGATGAAGGAACCGGGGAACGGCCACGAGGCCGCATAGAACAGCGCGTACGCGGCGGGGCTGCGGCGGATGTCGTTGTGGATGACGGTGCCCCGGGACAGCAGCGCCGATTCAGCGAGGAACTGCGGCAGCTCGGCTGTGCCCAGATGGTGCAGGACATGATTGGAGACCACCACGTCATAGCGCTTCCCCTCGCCGGCCAGTTCGGCCGTGGACGCCTGCCGGAACGTCACCCCGGGGGTGTGCCTACGGCGCCGGGCGAAGTCGAAGGCGCGCCGGTCCGGATCAATGGCTGTTATCTCCAGTTTCCGCCGGTCGCGGGCCGCCCACGCAGCCAACAGGACAGGCACGTCCCCGCCGCCGCACCCGATGTCCAACAGGGTTGTCACCGTAGTGGCCGACAGGACGGGCCGGATGCGCGTCCGGTAGATTCCGCGCCAGCCGGCAACGGCCTTGTTGACCACGGAGAACTGCGCGTACGTGCGGTTCAGCCGTGCCGGGTCGCAGCCGGGGCGGTCCATTTCCTCCACCGCGTGGACGTCACGGTCGCGCAGCGGGCCCCTGGTGGCCATCAAATCAGTGACGGCTCAGTCTGTGCTGCGGCGTCCGGTGCGGCGTCCGGTATGGCGGACGCGTCCCGGGCAGCTGGCTCAGGCGAACCTCCCGTCAGCGTTGCGCGCACCTTGGTGAACATCGCCGTTTCCACTGTCAGGCCTGGTCCGAACGCCATGGAACAGATCCGTTCAGCACCATCCTGCGGCGGGAGACCGGCGATGTGCTTGAGGACAAAGAGCACCGTGGCGCTGCTCATGTTTCCGTAGTTGCGGAGGGTTTCCCGGGCGGGCACCAGTTGCTCGTCCGTCAGTTCGAGCCGGGACTGCACCTTGTCCAGGATGCTCCGGCCGCCGGGGTGGATGGCCCAGTGGGTGATATCCCGGTAGGGGAGTCCGCGCAGGGATTCATCGCGGGAAAGCAGGGGTTCCAGCGCGCCGATGATGTGATCGTCAATAATGTGCGGAACATAGTTCCCCAGCACCATTTCAAAGCCCTCGTCGCCGATGTTCCACGCCATGGATTCCTCACCGACAGGAGTGAGAACGGTTTCGAAATGGTCCAGCCGCAGCAGCGGGTCTCCGTCCGGAATGTCCCTGGCGGAAATGATGGCCGCCGCTGC
Organism: Arthrobacter sp. P4_H3; assembly: GCF_056400885.1. Lineage (NCBI taxonomy): Bacteria > Bacillati > Actinomycetota > Actinomycetes > Micrococcales > Micrococcaceae > Arthrobacter > Arthrobacter sp. P4_H3. Next base: position 54,919 of record NZ_JBFUKK010000001.1, on the reverse strand, counting down.
ACCGTCGGCAAACAATGCCGAGCCCATGATCGTGTCGGGATCGTTGGACGTGCGGACATGGAGCGAGCAGAGCTCGGCGCAGACCACCAGGACAACGGCGTCGGGATCTGCCTCGCAGAAGGACTTGGCGGCACGCAGCGCCGGAAAAGCCGCGTAGCAGCCCATGAAGCCAAGGTGGTAGCGCTGCACCGCCGGATTCAGGCCGAGGGCGCGGACAATCTTGTAGTCCGGTCCGGGATTGAAGAAACCTGTGCACGAGACCGTCACGAGATGGGTGATGTCCTGTGCACCGATTCCGGGGCAGGCATCCAGCGCGGCCTGGGCGGATTGCACGAAGAGTTTGGTGGCTTCGCGGCCGAAGATGTCGTTGCGGACCTTGGTGCTGGGGCTCAGCACCAGGCCGGTGTCCGGGTCGAAGAACTTCGGCTCGTCCGCGCGGCTGTCCTTGGTGAGTTCAGTGACAGCTGTGTACCGGGTGTCGATGGCGGCGGAGTCAAAGCACGTGCTCACCAGCCGGGAACCCAGCCTGGTGAGGCCCGGTTGGGCGGCAAATACATCGCGGGCTTCAGACTGAATGAGTACGGTGGGCGGGACAGCAGTTTCCAGGGACCTCATGTAGACCGTCATGGTTCATTCTCAGCGAGCTTTGCTGTTAAGACAATGCTGGTTAGATTGGGGCAGGCGACGCCGGCGCATGCCACGAAGGCGGCCCCCGAAGAACGGATGGAGACACGATGAGCATGGCCACCCAGGCGGACTCGCATTTGCACACGGAGCACGTCGCCGACAGCCACGACCTGATCCGCGTGCAGGGCGCCCGCGAGAACAACCTCAAGGACGTCAGCGTGGAGATCCCGAAGCGCCGGCTGACGGTATTCACCGGCGTCTCCGGCTCCGGCAAGAGCTCGCTGGTGTTCAGCACGATCGCCGCTGAGTCGCAGCGGATGATCAACGAGACTTACAGCGCCTTCGTGCAGGGCTTCATGCCGAACCTGGCCCGGCCCGACGTCGACTTCCTTGAGGGACTGACGACGGCGATCATTGTGGACCAGGAGCGGATGGGGGCCAATCCCCGGTCCACGGTGGGCACTGCGACGGACGCCAACGCCATGCTCCGGATCCTCTTCAGCCGGCTGGGCCAGCCGTACGTGGGGCCGCCCACGGCGTTCTCCTTCAACGTCCCGACGCGGAAGGCCAGCGGCGTAATGAGCACCGAGAAGGCGGGCGGCCGGGTGGAGAAGGCCGTTATCCAGAACGCTGTCTACCTGGGCGGAATGTGTGCGCGCTGCGAGGGCATGGGCTCGGTCTCCGACTTCGACCTCACCGCGCTTTACGACGACAGCAAGTCGCTGGGCGAGGGTGCCCTGACCGTTCCCGGTTACAGCATGGACGGCTGGTACGGCAGGCTGTTTGAGGGGATGGGCCTGCCGATGGACAAGCCGATTGCCACGTTCACCAAGAAGCAGCTCGAGACGATGCTGTACGCCGAGCCCACCAAGATCAAGGTCGAGGGCATCAACCTCACGTTCGAGGGCATCATCCCCAAGATCCAGAAGTCCATGCTGTCCAAGGACGTCGAGGCGATGCAGCCACACGTGCGGCGCTTCGTGGAGAGCGCCATCACTTTCCAGGCCTGCCCCGAGTGCGAGGGCACACGGCTCAGCCCCGAGGCCAGGTCGTCGAGGATCCAGGGCAAGAACATCGCCGAGCTGTGCGAGATGCAGATCAGCGACCTGGCCGAGTGGGTCCGCGAGTTCGACGAGCCGTCAGTCGCGCCGCTTCTCAGGGGCCTGCGCCACCTGTTGGATTCCTTCGCCGAAATCGGGCTGGGTTACCTTTCTCTGGACCGGCCGGCGGGCACATTGTCCGGGGGAGAGGCCCAGCGCACCAAGATGATCCGGCACCTCGGCTCGTCCCTCACGGACGTCACCTACGTCTTTGACGAGCCGACCATCGGCCTGCACCCGCATGACATCGAACGGATGAACCAGCTGCTGCTGCAGCTGCGCGACAAGGGCAACACCGTGCTCGTGGTCGAGCACAAGCCGGAGACCATCGCCATTGCCGACCACGTCGTTGACCTCGGCCCCGGGGCCGGCACCGAGGGCGGCAGAGTCTGCTTCGAGGGGAGTGTCGAGGGGCTGCGGGGGAGTGACACCATCACCGGCCGCCACCTCGACGACCGGGCCAGGGTCAAGGAATCCGTGCGTACCCCGTCCGGCACGCTTGAGGTGCGCGGTGCCTCGACGCACAACCTTAAGGACGTCGACGTCGACGTTCCGCTGGGCGTGCTTTGTGTGGTCACCGGCGTAGCGGGTTCGGGCAAGAGTTCCCTGATCCACGGTTCAGTGGCCGGCCGCGACGGTGTTGTGGTGGTCGACCAGGGTGCCATCAAGGGGTCCCGGCGCAGCAACCCGGCGACGTACACGGGCCTGCTGGAGCCGATCCGCAAAGCGTTCGCAAAGGCCAACGGGGTCAAGCCGGCGCTGTTCAGCTCCAACTCGGAAGGCGCCTGTCCCACCTGCAACGGCGCGGGCGTCATTTTCACTGAACTGGGTGTCATGGCCACCGTAGAGTCCACCTGCGAGGACTGCGAGGGCAGGAGGTTTCAGGCATCAGTCCTCGAATACCAGCTGGGCGGCCGCAACATCGCCGAGGTGCTGGCGATGTCGATGACCGAAGCGGAGGGATTTTTCAGCGAAGGTGAGGCCCGCACGCCGGCGGCCCACAAGATCCTCGACCGGCTCGTGGACGTCGGACTCGGCTACCTCACCCTAGGACAGCCGCTCACCACGCTGTCCGGCGGTGAGCGTCAGCGCGTTAAACTCGCCACCCAGATGGCCGAAAAGGGCGACGTCTACGTTCTCGATGAACCGACCACCGGCCTCCACCTTGCCGACGTCCAGAATCTGCTGGGCCTTCTCGACCGCCTCGTGGAGTCCGGAAAATCTGTCATCGTTATCGAGCACCACCAGGCAGTCATGGCACACGCCGACTGGATCATCGACCTCGGCCCGGGCGCCGGCCACGACGGCGGACGGATCGTGTTCGAGGGCACACCGGCGGACCTTGTGGCCGCACGCTCCACGCTGACCGGCGAGCACCTCGCGGCCTACGTCGGCGGATAGGCGTGGGGCAAATGGGGTGGATGGAGCCAAACCGGGCCGAGTTATGTCAACTAAGTTCGGGTGCGGGGCGCCCTAAGCCTTTCTGGCCTGAGGAGCCTCATAGGAAGTCGTTGATGCACCAAGTGGGGAATTTCCGATCCGGTCGTTGATCTCAGGGATGAGTCAGTGTCGCGAACACGGACGGGACGACGTCGTGGAAAACAGGGTTCATCTTGGCGTTTTCAGAGGGTTGGACAGACTTTCAAACGAGACCCTTTCCGGGTGTTCCAAGAACGCCGATAATCTACATTATGTAAAGTAGAAGTGATTCTGCTGCAGACTCTGCAGAACTTGACTCAGTGATACCGCTTCCCCGTGTGCGGGTACCCTGACGCTGAAGTCCGCGCTGCTACAGGGATCCAGGCATGCCGGGCAAGAGAATCAGCCCCCGTCAGGCCAGTTGAGTGAGAATAACGGGTCCGGATTCCGTGACGGCGATCGTGTGCTCGGAGTGCGCAGTACGACGGCCATTGGAGCTGCACAAGGTCCACCCGTCTGGAGCTGTAACGAGTTTGCTGGTGCCGTCCATGACCCAGGGTTCTATTGCCAAAAGCAGGCCGGGGCGAAGTACGTATCCGCGTCCAGCTGTGCCGATGTTTGGTATATGCGGGTCCTGATGCATGGTGCTTCCTACACCGTGCCCGCCAAATTCGGTGTTGACCTCAAAGCCGGCCGATTCGAGCACTGAGCCAATTGCATGGGAAATGCTTCCAAGACGCGCTCCGGACTGGGCGGCATGGATACCGGCCAGAAGCGCCTTCTCTGTGGTTTCAATCATGTGCCGGTCCACAGGTGCGAGGGACTCCCCCACGACGAAGCTGATGGCGGAATCAGTGACCCACCCGTTAACGCTTGCTGCGAAATCAAGGGTAAGCAGATCCCCTTCCGTCAGGACGTAGTCATAAGGGAGTCCGTGCAAAACGGCATCGTTAACGGACGTGCAGATGACTTTTCCGAAGGGGCCGCGCCCAAATGAAGGGGCGTAGTCGACGTAGCACGAGCGGGCACCAGCCATCCGGATCATCGAAGCTGCCCAATCATTTATTTCCAGGAGATTCGTCCCGGGTTCGATTCTCTCCCTCAAGTCCGACAGGGTCTTCGCCACGAATTGGCCGGAGACGCGTGCCGCGTCAACTTCTCGGGGCGTGAGTAGCTCAATCAATGGTTCCTCCAGGTAGTACCGTTATTATTATAACGGTACTACTCTGGGAAGATGGTTAGAGTCCCGCTAAGCCCCGAAGACATCCGAGCAGGGCAGCTCCTCGGAGAGATGCTCCGTAATGCCCGGGGGGAACGGACGCTGGTCCAGGTAGCTCTTGGTGCAGGTATATCCCCTGAGACACTCCGGAAGATCGAGACGGGCCGGATCGCAACACCGTCTTTCATGATCGTGGCTGCCCTCGCCGACGAACTGGCCCTCTCTCTGGATGCCATCCACGGAACGCTCCGAAGGCCATCAGGTGAGACGCTCGATGTAGCTTCCTGATCACGACGATGGATCCCGATGGTCAAGGGCGTCGAGAAGTCGCCTGACCGAACCTCCGAGGTTCCATTCCGTGGCCAGGCGCTCAAGGTCGGCCCGCGGCTGGCCGACAACAGGATGCAGCCGCGCGCCCGCCTCGTCGAGCGACGGCAGCTCGAGGTCGCGTACGACCCTCACAACCCTGGGCGCGACCGCGAGGTAGTCCGCAGCTGCGTCCAGCTTCGACTGCACGGAGGCGGACACCCCTCCATCGGCATCCGCTGCCGCGGCGAGCAGCCCGTCAAGTGTGCCGTGCTCGCCGAGCAGCGATGCGGCGGTTTTCTCGCCGATTCCGGCGACGCCCGGCAACCCGTCGGACGCATCGCCGCGGAGGGTCGCGTAATCGGCATACTGTTCAGGCAGCACGCGGTACTTGCCGACGACGACGGCGTCGGTCAAGACTTCGAGGTTCCTCATCCCGCGTGCGGTGTAGATCACGCGCACCTGACGGTCGTCGCTGACGAGCTGGAAGAGATCACGGTCGCCGGTTACCACGTCCACCGGCAAGGCGGCGTTACTGGCGTAGGTGCCGACGACGTCGTCGGCCTCATATTCAGCAGCCCCGACCACGGCGATGCCGGCGAGCTCAAGTACGCGCCGGATCAGCGGAATCTGCGCCTCGAGCGCGTCCGGCACCACCTCGACGTCGGGACCGCCGGCCACCACCTCTGCAACCCGATGCGACTTATAGGTGGGGATGAGGTCGACACGCCACTGCGGCCGCCAGTCGTCGTCCCAGCACGCAACGAGATGCGTCGCTTCGAAGTCGGTTGTGAGCCGCGCAATCATGTCGAGCAGGCCGCGGACGGCGTTCACCGGTGTGCCGTCCGCGCGGCGGATCGTGTCCGGCACACCGTAGAAGGCGCGGAAGTACAGGGAGGCAGTGTCCAGCAGCATCAGGCGGTGGGGCATACCTGATCCTCACACGGAAACGCTCTGTTGAGAATCAGGGTGGTGTGCAGGCTGCGGTTCAGAGCTCCCGATAGTAATAAAGCATCGGCTCTGTGCCGTTGGGGTCGGTGTTGGTGAACCCCCGCGCCTCATAGAACCGGCGCGCGTCAGTGTCCTCGCCGTCGACGTTGATTTCGAGCACGGCGCCGCCGCGCCCCCGTACCAGCTCGCAGGAGGCAGCGAGCAGTGCGCTGCCCAGTCGACCGCCCCGCAGGCCCGGACGGACGTACAGTTCGTCCAGGATCGCGACCGGGCCCGGGTACCAGACATTGGAGCGGAAGCTCAGCACGGCAAGTCCGTCGCCCGGTTCGCCGACGAGCAGGACTACCACGTCCTCCCCCGCCAGCAGCTCGGCCACCCGCGACGTCACGTTGTCGATGCCCGGGCTGGGCGTCTCGAACTCGGTGTTGAAATCGTGGAGCATCCGGGCGACGGTTGCGGCGTCGGCCGCAGTCGCCCGGCGCGGCGGCTCGACGAAGGCCTGGTCATCAGCGGTCACGGCTTCATCATGCTCGCCGCACCGGCCGGCGTCCACCCCGGCCTGTCCGCCAGGGCCCTGGCTGTCAGTGGACAGGGACGGCTCTGGCTACACTTGACCCTCAGCGGTGGGCGGGACACGCAGGCTGCCGTACCTCTCCATTCGGTGCCAGCCAAGGTGCACACCCGCCAACGCGGTGACCACGGACTGGATGACCACGAGATACATCAGCTGCCGATAGACGAACTGCTGGAGTGGAAGGGTCCATAGCGGCCCGAGCCTTTCCTTGTCGAGCCGGAACGCGTAGGTGGCCATGAGCATCTGAACCACAAGGAAGACGAGCCAGAGTGCCGCGATCCTGACAGGATCGAGGAAGATCAGTCCGTAGACAGCAAAGACGTCGACTACAGGGGCGAACAGGGGAAGCAGCACCTGGAGGACCAGCAGGTAGCCGAGCCCCCGCCGGCCGAGTTTGCCGGCCGCTCCCCTCTGCACGACCGCGCCGCGGTGTTTCCACATTGCCTGCAACGTGCCGTAGCACCAGCGGTACCGCTGGCGCCACAAGGCGCCGAGGGTAGCGGGGGCCTCGGTCCAGGCCCGCGCGTCGTCCTGGTACACGACACGCCAGCCGTCGCGGCACAGTGACATGGTGAGATCCGTGTCTTCGGCGAGCGTATCGTCGCTGACTCCGCCGACCCGCAGGAGGGCGTCCCGGCGGAAGGCACCAATAGCCCCGGGGACGGTTGGCATGCACTCCGCGACGTCGAACAGCCTGCGGTCCAGATTGAAGCCGACGACGTACTCGATGTGCTGCCACGCGCCGAGGATTCCGCCGCGGTTGGCCACTTTGGTATTACCCGAAATTGCCCCCACGCGCGGGTCAGCAAAAGGCTGGATGAGGGCACGAACTGTGTCCGGCTCGAAAACGGTGTCGCCGTCGACCATCACCACAAGTTCGTGGCTGGCAGCATCAAGGCCGGCATTGAGGGCGGACGGCTTGCCTCCGTTCTCCTTCCGGATAACGGTGACGCCCGGCAGGCCAAGGGCTTCCACGATGCCCGCGGTCCCATCGGTTGAGCCGTCGTCGACCACGATGATCTCCACGGGATGGGTCGACGCGACGATGGACCGGACCGCGGCTTCGATGCCGACGGCCTCGTTGTAAGCGGGGACGATCACACTGACCGGCTCCGTGATCTCCGGCCTGACCGGCACGTTCATCCGTCGCCGGCCCCGGCTGACCGTCTGAAGACGCCGTGCAGCCCGACTGTGCCGGGCCGCGAACCCGACCACGAGGACAGCGCGGACAAACGTCACGATGCCTGCCGCAACCAGCCCCCACGATATGGCCGTGACGACGAAGTCGCTCAGCTGGATGCCCCGCACGAACGCCGTTCCGGTCGTCTGCTCGGGAGCGGAGGCCTCCCGCATGCTGTCAACACCGATGGCGTCACCGACGCTTGTCACGCGATAGCCCTGGCCGGCGAAACGTGACAACGCGGAATCGAGCGCGGCAACGGTCTGCTCCCTGTCGCCACCGCCATCGTGCATCAGGAGCACCTGCCCCTTCGGGCCGGATAGAGCGAGATTCCGCTCGATAGCCGTGGCGCCCGGCCGCCGCCAATCCTCGCTGTCGACGGTGCTCAGGACAGTAATGTAGCCCTCATCCGCCGACGTTCGCATGGCCGACCAGGTGCTGTCGTTGATCGCATCGTTCCCGGAGCTGTACGGCGGGCGCAGCAGCGAGGTCGCATGGCCGGTGATGCCGGCGATGGCTTCCTGGGCACCTTGGACTTCGAGATCGCGCCGCCACGACGGCGCGGTGCCGAGGTCTGTGTGGGTGAGCGTGTGAACACCAATCTCGTGACCATCGGCAATGATGCGGCGCAGAAGGTCGGGGTGGTCGATTGCCGCCGAGCCAACCACGAAGAACGTCGCACGAACGTGATATTTCCGCAGGACGTCGAGGATCTGCGGTGTCCAGACGGGGTCCGGTCCGTCGTCGAATGTCAGCGCGAGCGTATGGTCCGGCGGACTCACGGTGCGGACCGCCCCGCCACGGGAGTCGACCACCGGGCCGCCACCGGAGACGGCATCCGGCACGCTTGCCGCAGACGTGCTCGACGGCAATGAGTCATCGCCGATCCCGGCGAGATGGTGCATGTATCCCTGTACCGCGAGGGCGACACCCAACGCAAACAGGACTGCGATGAGGACGAACCAGTGAGACCTCACGCTGACGGGACCTGCGGACTTGACGGGGCGGCTCACAGTCACGGCTGCGGCGGCGCAGACGGACGCGTGGCCTGGCCCGGTGCCGTACCGCTCTTGCCCGGTGCCGTCGGCTCCGTGACCGGTGCAGCATCCTGCACAGGCTCGGAGGGGGGCGCCTTGTGAACTTCAGTACCAGTTTCCGTGCCACCGCTCGGTGGCGTCACCGGAACGGCTGCCGGCCCGGCTGCAGGGGCCGGGAAAGCGGCCTGCGCTGCGGGCCCGGCCGGCACAGCCTGTGCGGCCGGGGGCGCGGCGTCGCTGGACGAAGGTGCCGGAGGGGAAGGAGGAACGTCATGGGCCGCGGGAGCTGCGGCGGCAGGAGGCAGCGGCAGGTATGGCGCAGCCACATTGGGCCCGCCGATGAACGCCACCACCAGGAGGACGACGTATCCCGCCACGAGCCCGAGGGACCCGAGGCCGAGGAACTTCACCAGCCGCAGGCGCCGTCCTGATTCATCGACAAAGACCGGCCCGCGCGGCTGCGCGGGGCTCGACTGACCGGAGGTTTCATCAAAAGCTAGCATCGGGCATCAACCTTAGAGGATCCGCGATCCGCATCCCAAAAGTGTGACCGGGCCAAGTCAGGTCCGGGAGCCGGCCCTTGCGTCGTAGTACCTGTCGAAGCGGTCGCGCCCGATGCGTCCCAGCCTTTCGACGGTGTGCCAGCTGATAACGGCCATTAGCAGGGTCAGCAGGGTTGCGGTCACGGCGACGAGGGGCGGCAGGTCGGCCGTTGATCCGTCGTTGAGCCAGAGGATCACGATGTAGTTCCAGAGGTACGCCGCATAGGAAACCATGCCCAGGAGCTGCAGCGCCCGCGTCCACTTGGGCATGGCGCGTGTCCGGGAGGCGGCCAGTATTACGAGGACGGCGGCGGCAGCCATGGCCAGCGGGCCGCCGACGAAGAAGAAGGCCGGCGATTCGTTGGCCCTGGGGACGAACACCAACGCGGCCAGAACAAGGATCGAGCCCAACAGGGCCACCAGCCTGCGCCGGCGGCCGGAGAACCAGCTGAACATCCGGACCCTGTAGAGGCGCAGTGCCGAACCGATGATCAGCCCAAGCCCCCACGTCGTCGGAAGCGCGTAGACCAGGGAATGAAGGTTCGGAGCCAGGACAAGCATCGCCAGCACGCTGGCAGTCATCAGAGAGTAGACGACGGCGGCTGACCAGCCGATCAGCCGTCCCTGGCGGCTTTTCCGGAGGGCGATGACCAGCAGTACCGGCCAGATCAGGTAGAACTGTTCTTCCGCAGCCAGCGTCCAGAGCGGTCCGATGGCCATGCTGACGTCGAAGGGCAGCGGCAGGTCTTTGAGGTAGCCGAAACCGGCGAGGAGCGTGTAGCCGATGATTCCCTTGGAACGGTCCCCGAGCACGTCGGCCGTCAGTTCCACGATGGCGTAGACACCAAGGAAGGCGATAAGTGCCGGCAACAGGCGGAAAGCCCGGTGCGCGTAAAAGCGGCCGTAACGGACCTTGCGATGTTGTTCGACGTCCCTGATCAGCACGCCTGTGATCAGGTAACCGCTCAGCACGAAGAAGACAATGACACCCACGATGCCGGCACCCTGAAATACCCCGGGCCATGAATGTCCCATCAGAACGGCACCGACGGCAGCGCCGCGAAGGACATCGAGGCCGTCCAGCCTTCGCCGCACCGGAGCTTGTCCCGCGCCCTGTCCCGCGCCCTGTCCGGTGCTCTTCCCGGCGGCCGTCTCGACGGTTCCACCAACCAGCAACGTCATATGCCTCCGTGGCTATTTTGGCCGGTTTCAATGTCAGCCGAATCAGGGCAAGAACCGGCACTTGCCTGTTGACATGAATTTTGAGTCCGGGCCCCAGGCCACGCGACTTCTCCCAGTATTCCCTGCCTGGCTGGACGAATCCTGACCTTCGGCCGGTGGAGGGCTCTGAGGGGCGCACACAGGCGGCGCACACGGACGGCCCACAGGATGGTCCGTCTAAAGTCACGTTCCCCCCATTGTCGGGACCCGACAAAATCTTGCCTCCAACTGGGAACTAGCGTCGGTTCGGAGGAATATCCGCAACTTACGCAGCGCAAAGGACCCATCAATGACGATTCAGGCGAACCTCCCCACAACCTACGAGATCCTGGAAATCGCCCGCCGGCAGGTCCTCGAGGACGGCATCGGCCTGACCCAGGCGCAGCTCGAGGAAGTGCTCCGGCTCCCGGACGACGCACTGCCCGCAGCCCTCGAACTTGCCCACCAGGTCCGGCTGAAGCACTGCGGCGAGGACGTCGAAGTGGAAGGCATCATCTCCATCAAGACCGGCGGCTGCCCCGAGGACTGCCACTTCTGCAGCCAGTCCGGCCTGTTCGACTCCCCCGTCCGCGGCGTCTGGCTCGACATCCCCGAGCTCGTCAAGGCCGCCAAGGAAACCGCCGCCACAGGAGCCACCGAGTTCTGCATCGTCGCCGCCGTCCGCGGCCCCGACATCAAGCTCATGAACCAGATCAAGTTCGCCATCGACCGCATCAACGAAGCCGTGGACATCAACATCGCCTGCTCCCTGGGCATGCTCACCCAGCGCCAGGTGGACCAGCTCGCCGAATGGGGCGTGCACCGCTACAACCACAACCTCGAAACAGCCCGCAGCTACTTCCCCGACGTCGTCACCACCCACAGCTACGAAGAACGCCTGGAGACCTGCAACATGGTCAAGGCCGCCGGCATGGAACTGTGCTGCGGCGCCCTGATCGGGATGGGCGAATCGCTGGAGCAGCGCGCCGAACTCGCCGCGCAGCTTGCAGCCCTCGAACCCCACGAGGTCCCGCTGAACTTCCTCAACCCCCGCCCCGGCACCCCGCTGGAAAACCAAGGCATCATGGACGGCAAGGACGCCCTCCGCGCGATCGCCGCGTTCCGCCTGGCCATGCCCCGCACCGTGCTGCGCTACGCCTGCGGCCGGGAACTGACCCTGGGCGACCTCGGCACCCGCGAAGGCCTCATGGGCGGCATCAACGCCGTCATCGTCGGCAACTACCTCACCACCCTGGGCCGGCCGGCCACCGCCGACCTTAACCTGCTCGTCGAGCTGAACATGCCCATCAAGGAACTCCAGAAAACGCTATGATCCCCAACCGCTCCCTAACCTCGCAAGTCCCCGCCGGCTCCCAGCCTTCGCAAGCTCAGGCTGGGTCCCTCGCCGGTGTGGGCCCACTGCCAGGGAACCCGGCGGTCGTGGCCCCAGTTTCGACGGGCGCAACCACCGCTGAGTTTTGCGGGCACTGCGGTGAACCCTTCGACGGCGGCGTCAGCCCGACGTCGGACGTTCACCGCCGCTGCGGCGAACGCCTCGCGATGGAGCCGCCGCGGTACTGCGCCGCCTGCCGGCGGCGCATGAAAGTCCAGGTCACACCAACAGGTTGGTCAGCGGAATGCTCCCGCCACGGGGTGCTTGCACCATGAGGCAGGATTCGGAACTGCCGGGCCTGATCCAGCGCGACCGCGCGCGGTTGTGGCACCCGTACGCACCGGCGTCTCCGAACCTCCCGCTCTGGGAGGTCGAGGCGGCCGACGGCGTCCGGCTGCAGCTTCGGGGCGAGGACGGCGCACGGCACGAGGTGATTGATGCGATGTCCTCGTGGTGGTCGGTGATCCACGGCTACCGCCACCCGGTGCTGGACGCCGCCGCGCAGCGGCAGCTGGAGAGTTTCAGCCATGTGATGTTCGGGGGGCTTACTCATGCTCCGGCGGTGGAATTGGCTGAGCGGCTGGTGGGCATGGCCCCTTCCGCGCCGGGGCGGCCGGGTTTGGAGCGTGTGTTCCTGGCGGACTCGGGCTCGGTAGCCGTGGAGGTTGCGCTGAAGCTGGCGGTGCAGTTCCAGACCGCGTCAGGCAGGCCAACCAGGCAGCGGTTCCTGAGCCTCCGTGGCGGATACCACGGCGACACTTTCGCAGCGATGGGGGTCTGCGATCCTGTGGACGGCATGCACTCCGCGTTCCCGGGTCTGCTGGCCGGCAATGTCTTCGCTCCGCGTCCCCCGGCCGCTGCTTCCGCGACCCCGGAAGCCGTGCAGGCGTGGGCGTCCGACCTCGCTGACATCGCGGCTGTGCATTCCGGGGAGCTGGCAGCGATTATCGTCGAACCGGTCCTGCAGGGTGCCGGGGGGATGCACGCCTACCCGGCCGCATGCCTGACAGTACTGCGGGAGGTAGCGGACCGGCACGGGCTGCTCCTCATCTTCGATGAGATCGCCACCGGCTTCGGGCGTACCGGGGAGCTGTTCGCCGCGGATCACGCCGGCGTTGTGCCGGACATCATGTGCGTCGGCAAAGCCCTGACCGGCGGGTACCTGACGCTGGCCGCCACGCTCTGCACCGGGGAGATTGCGTCGATTGTTTCCAACGGCGGGGCAGGTGCGCTGCTGCACGGTCCTACCTTTATGGGGAACCCGCTGGCGTGTGCGGTGGCCAACGCCAGCCTCGGCATCATCGGCGACGGTGGCTGGCGGGCCGACGTCGCGCGGATCGGCGCCGGCCTCGAATCGGGGCTATCCCCCGCCCTGGAGCTTGAGGCTGTCAGGGAAGTCCGCACCATCGGGGCCGTGGGAGTTATCGAGTTGCACGACACCGTGGACGTCACTGCTGTCACCGCCGCAGCCATCCGGCACGGGGTCTGGGTCCGGCCGTTCCGGAACCTCGTCTACACCATGCCCCCGTACGTCAGCACTGCAGCGGACATTGAGCAGATCACCGCAGGCATGACGGCGGCCGTCGCCGAAGTCCATGAGCCCGTCCCGGCTCGGAAGGGCGTCCCAACAAGAGTGGGAGGAACGGCATGAGCACCTCGATGGCACAGTGGCTCGAGCGGCAGGCCGCGGTCCGGGACCGCCGGGGCCTGGTCCGCCGCCCGCTCGCCCGTGACGCGGACGAACGGTTCATAGACCTGGCCAGCAACGATTATCTGGGCCTCGCGGCGGACACCCGGGTTGCCCAGGCTGCTGCGGCTGCCGCTTCGGTGTGGGGCGCGGGCGCCACGTCCTCGCGCCTGGTGGCCGGAACCACGCGGCTGCATCTGGACCTCGAGCAGGAACTGGCCATGCTGACCGGGATGGAGACGGCGCTGGTCTTCTCCTCCGGCTATCTGGCCAACATCGGCGTGATCACGGCGCTCGGTGGCCCCGGGACCCTGATCATCGCGGACGAACACTGCCACGCCTCGATGATCGACGGATTCAGGCTCAGCCGCTCCCGCACCGAATCGTTCGCGCACAACAGCGTGGAGGACGCCGGCCGGCTGCTTGCCGGCCGGCCGGAACCGCGCGCACTGATCGCCGTCGAATCCCTCTACAGCGTCCTGGGCGACGAGGCCCCGCTCGCCGTCCTGCTGGCCCTGGCCGAGGAACACGACGCCGTGCTCCTCATCGACGAAGCGCACAGCCTCGGAGTCACCGGCACCGGTGACTTCCAGGGCCGCGGCTCGGTGGCCGGGACAGACCTTGCCGGGCATCCGAACGTGATCGTGACGGCCACCCTGTCCAAGGCCCTGGGCAGCCAGGGCGGCGCGGTCCTGGGATCCCCCCTCCTGCGGGAACACCTCGTGAACCGGGCCCGGAGCTTCATCTTCGACACCGGTCTGGCGCCTGCCTCTGCCGCGGCGGCCCTCGCCGCAGTGCGGATCGTCCGGGAAGAGCCCTGGCGGGCGGGAGCCGTCCGGAGCAACGCCACGGCGCTGGCCGCCGGGCTCGCCCCTGCCCTTGCGGCCGGCGGCACTGCGGTCGACCGCACTGCCGTCGAGCGGGCCGCCGTCGAGCAATCAGCGGGAGCCGTCCAGTCCATTGCCATGCCGTCCGCCGAAGCAGCGCTGGCGGCGGCCGGTGCCGCACGTGCTGCCGGCGTCCGGATCGGCTGCTTCCGCCCGCCGGCCGTTCCCGACGGAATTTCACGGCTGCGGCTCACCGCCCGCGCCACCCTTACACCCGAGGAAATCGAAGACAGCTGCGCAGTGCTGCGTGGCATTTTGGAGGAGCTTCCATGAACCTGCCCGGCATCATCCTGGTCACCGGAACGGACACCGGCGTCGGTAAAACGATGACGACGGCGGCCCTCGCCGCCGTCCTGCACGGAACGGGACGCAGCGTCGCAGTGTACAAACCGTGCCAGTCAGGAGCCGCCGACGGCGATTCCGACGCGGCCGAAATTGTCCGGCTCGCCGGCGCCGTGACAGCAGAAACGGGAGTCGTCCTACAGGAACCGCTGGCGCCCGTCGCTGCGGCCGCCGTCGACCGAACAACGCTCCCCAGCGTGGCTGCCCACGCCGAGAAGGTCCGCGCGCTCGCCGGGCGCCACGACCATGTCCTGGTTGAGGGCGCAGGCGGCCTCCTGGTGGAACTGGATTCCGACGGCTGCACCTTGGCAGACCTCGGATCGCTCCTGGCGGCCGCGTTCGTGCTTGTCGCGCGGCCTGCCCTCGGCACCCTGAACCACACGGCCCTGACCCTCGAGGCGCTGGACGCCCGGCACCTGCAGGTACTTGGGGTGGTGCTCGGAAGCTGGCCGCACATTCCGGATGTTGTGCACCACAGCAACCGGCAGGTGCTCGGATCGCTGCGGGTGCCTTTTTTCGGCGCCCTCCCCGAGCAGGCCTCGGGACTGTCCCCGGCGGATTTTCGCGCCGGCGCAGCTGCCTGGCTGAACGGCCTGCCCGCATGAACCCGGCGATGACGGCCGGACCCGCGGAGATGCTGGTGTCGGCGGGGCCGGGACGGACGGGACCGGCGGGACCGGGGGCCTTGGCAGTGACGGAGGCCCCGGGACAGACTGCCGGAGCCGGCGAGGCGCGGTGCCCGTACCTCGTGGTGCGTGACCCGGACGCGGTCCGTGAGGTGCTGCACCGTCCTGCCGACTTCAGCCCCGGCAATGCCCTGGTCGCGGTCACGCCACTGGAAGGACCGGCCCTACGCGTGCTGCAGCGCGTGGGCTTTGCGTTACCGCCTGTGCTGGCCAGCAACGACACGGGCACGCACGCCGGGATCCGCAAGGTGGTGGCGGGCTATTTCACACCAGCCACAGTCGCCGCCATGGAGCCGCGGATCCGGGAACTGGCCCGGGAAGCGGCAGGGAACGCCGCGGACCAGCTCGACCGTTCCGGCCACGTGGACCTGGTGCTGACGGTCGCGGCGTTTCCCCCGGCAGTCGTCATGCTCGAACTCCTCGGACTGCCCGTCCGGGATCTTGCGGATCTCAAACGGTGGGGCCTTGACTCCATGGAGCTGTTCTGGGGCTGGCCCGACGAGGACCGGCAACTCGAACTGGCCCACAGCGCCGCAGGTTTCTACGTCTGGCTGCGGAAGCTGGTTAAGGAATCCCTGGCGGCCCCCGGAGGCAACCTGTTCAAATCCCTGGCCGACCACGGGCTGTCCACTCCGGAGATGTGTTCGCTGGGCTACTTCCTGCTGATCGCCGGACAGGAAACCACCACCCAGCTGATCAGCACCACCCTGTTCCGGCTCCTCGAAGGATCCGCGCCCGTGGGCTGGAACGAGGCCGCCACCGAAACAGGCTCCAGGACCGTGGTCCGGCACGTACTCACCACCGAATCGTCCGTCCCCACCTGGCGCCGCGTGGCAGCCCGCGACACCCAGCTCGGTGACGCCCCGATCCCTGCCGGCGCCGAAATCCTCCTCGAACTGAGCGGCAATCCCATGACTTCACCGGACAGGAACGGACAGTCAACGGCCTACGGCCTGGTGTTCGGCTCCGGCATCCACCGCTGCCTCGGGGCCAAGCTCGCGGAGCTGGAGGCCGCCGTCACCGTCCAGGAAACTGCTGCAGCACTGCCCGGAATCCGGCTGCGGGACCTCACGCCCGAATGGATCCGGCTGCTGTCCTTCCAGGCTCCGCGGACAGTAACGGTAACGGACAGGCCACGCTGAGCCTCCCTAGGCTGTGATCCAGGTCGTGGCCGATCGTTTCCCGGGTGAAGAACATGGCGACAACGGTGATGGCGGTCAGCAGGGCAAGGGTTCCGGCTATCGGCAGCCATGCTCCCAGTCCGGCTTCAGCGGCGTCGGGTCCGCCGTTCGACGCGACGACCGCGCTTGCACCGAGCCCCTGAAGAAGCCGGAGCGCGATAAGCAGGATCGGGGCGATGATCCCCACTCCCCCGCCGTACCAGTCGCGGGCGGACCCGTTCCAGGTCGGGAGGACGCCGCTGAGGGTGCCGGCGCCGCCCGTCAGCGTGACGGTGGCAGGGAGCACGAACTGACTGACGTAAGCAGTTCACGGACGGCTGCGGACCGCGCGTCGGAGGAGAAATCCGAGCTCAGGCCGACGACGCTGACACCTGCTGACAGGTAGTCTTGGGCGCTCGCCGCCTTCATGCCGCCCGTGGCGATGAACTGCATGTCGGGGAAGGGGCCCTTCATGGCTGGGACCCACCCGGGGCCGAGAAGGGAGGCTGGAAATGCCTTGAGCCAGGTGAGGCCAAAGGCCTTGGCACGGAGAATTTCACTGGGGGTTGCCACGCCGGGGAGGTGCGGAATGCCGCGCCGGATGCTTTCCCGGATGACGCCATCATCCAGGCCCGGAGAAACCGTAAAAGACGCACTGGCCGACTCTGCCGCGTCCAGCTGCTCGATGCTGATGATGGTGCCTGCGCCGACCGCAACACCTCGTTCTGAGGCGGCGCCGGCCACGGCGGCCAGCGTCCTGACGGCGTCCTGGGTTTCGATGGTGACTTCGACGTGCTGGACGCCCGCGTCCCAGGCCCTCGTGGCCGACCGCACCGCTTCCCCGGGGGTAAGGCCGCGGAGCACGGCGATAACGGGGACCCGGAAGAAGCCGTCGTCGAACCAGTCATTGAGCAATGTGTGTACCAAGGTGTTCTCTTTCAGGGGTTGTGCCGCGGGTCGGTGTTCTGCAGCGGTAGTGCGTCAGCTGTACGCCGTCTGCTGGTTGCCGTGTTCGTAGATGCGGGGTTGGGTACCGTGGCCGGGGCGGAAGTCGGCACGCGTACCCAGTGTCCAGGCGGCAAATGAGTGGCCCAGGGCGAGCCGGTCCGCGGGCTTGTCTCCGCGAAGCAGCCCGGCAAGGAATCCGGCCGCGAACGCATCGCCCGCGCCCACAGGCTCGACCACGTCCACCCGGTGGGCGGGCATCCGGTGGACACGTTCTTCGCGGTTTTCTTCCCGGACGAACTCCACTGCTTCCGTGGCCGAGTCCTTAATTACCAGGTGCCGCGGGCCGGGCAGGAGATCCGATACCTGTTCCGCCGCAGTGCACCCCCACAACGTTTCAGCTTCATCCAGGCCCACGAGGACGACGTAGGACATGCCGGCCAGCTCCAGAAGTCGCGGGCCCGCAACATCAGCGTTCCATAACGCGGGTCGGTAGTTGACGTCGAAGGAGACCTTGTATCCCTTCGCCTGTGCCTCCACGAGAAGATGCTCTGCCAGCGCCGAGCAGCCGGCTGACAGCGCGGCGTTGATGCCGCTGGTATGGATCCAGCCGGTTTGTTCCAGTTGCCAGGCGTCGGAATCGGCCGGCGCCATGCGGGAGGCCGCGGACCCGGCCCGGTAGTACAGCGTCCTGGCTCCGTGGCCCAGATCCGGATCCTTGAAATACACCCCGGTGGGGCATGTACTGTCACGGGTGACGAAGCTGACGTCCACTCCGCGGGCTGCCAGGCCTCCCAGGATGCGTTGGCCGAACGGGTCCTCGCCGACGCGGCTGGCCCAGCCGGTCCGGTAGCCGAATTCGGCCAGATGGGCTGCGACGTTGGATTCGGCTCCCCCGAAGCCCAGCAGGCATTCATCAGCCTTGCTGAGTGACTCGGACCCGGCGGGGGTGACCACAGCCATGGTTTCACCAACGCAGAGCACGTCCAGGAAGGTCATTTCACGGCTCCTGCAGTGAGGCCGCTGACAAAGAACCTGCCCAGGACAAGGTAGAGCAGGACGGTTGGCGCGGCGACGAGCACTGCACCGGCCATCAGTTCGGAGTAGTCAACGGTGGTGGTTCCAATGAGGTTGTTCAGGGTCACAGTGGCGGGCCACGCTGCCGGCGAGGCCAGGATGAAGCCGAACAGGAAGTCGTTCCAGATGTTGGTGCACTGGAAGATTCCCGCGACGACGAAGCCCGGCACGGAGAGCGGGAGCATCACCCGGATGTAGGTCTTCCAGATCCCTGCCCCGTCGATGGAGGCAGCCTCGATGATGGCGCTGGGGATGCCCTCGTAGTAGTTGCGGAAGATCAGGGTGGTGATCGGGATGCCGTAGATGATGTGGACCAGGATCAGGCCGATGATGCTTCCTTGGAGATGCAGCATGTTCAGGAACTGGAAGACGGGGATGATCACGGCCTGGAACGGGATGAACATGCCCACGAGCAGAACCGTGAAGAGGGCGTTGGATCCCCGGAACGGGAACTTGGACAGGACGTAGCCGTTGATCGAGCCCAGAAGGCAGGAGATCAGTGCAGCAGGGACGGTGATCTGCAAAGAATTCACGAGGGATCCATGAAGCTTTGTCCAGGCGCCTTTGAAGGCATCAAGGCTCGGCGCATCCGGGAAGGCGAGGAAGAAGTTCGGCGCCCCGGTGCTTCCTGAAAGTGCCGTGGTGATGATGACGTAGACAGGCACGAGCATGCCGAGCGTCGCGAGGGTACAGACAGCCAGGACAATCCAGCCGCCCGGGGTCTTGGGGATGTTCCAGGACCGCGGCTTGGGGGCCAGCTTGCCGGGGCGCCGGCGTGGTGCCTGGGCTGTTCGGGACGGTGTCGGTTCGAGGGTTTCGACGGCCATTTCTATGCCTTTCGCTCTTTCCGGTATCCGCGTACGAGGTAGGGGACGATCACCACGAGGGTCAGCAGGAGCAGAATGATCGCCATTGCCGAGGCTTTGTCGTAACGGCTGGTGAGGTAGTTGTAGATGTATATGCCGGGCACGTCGGTGACGAATCCGGGGCCGGAGCCTGACATGGCGACGACGAGGTCGAAGATTTTCAGGGCCACGTGAAGCAGGAGTACAAAACACGTGATGGTGGAGGGCCACAGCTGGGGAAGCACGATGTACCGGAGGCGCTGCCACACGTTTGCGCCATCAACGTTGGCGGCCTCGAGGTGTTCTTCCGGGATGGAAGCCAGCCCGGCAAGGTACATGGCCATGGCGAAGCCGACGAGCTGCCATGCGGCCGCGAAGATAATAGGCAGCAGCGCCACCGGAATACCGAACTGGACTTTGAGGAAGTCCGTTCCTGAGGAGTCGTTCAGGGCGCCGAGGATCGTGGTGTCGGTGGTCCATCCCGGAGGATTCTCGATGCCCATACTCCGCAGGATTTCGTTGACTCCGGTGGAGGGAGCAAAGATCCAGCGCCAGGCAACACCGGTGACGATGAAGGACAGCGCGTACGGCAGGAGGAATACTGTCCGGAACAGGCCCTTGCCGACAGAGACGTGGTGGATGAACAAGGCGGCTATCAGTCCGCCGAGGATGGCCAGGACCAGGAAGATGATCGTGAAAATCACCACATTGCGGATATCTGCCTGGAACCGCTGTTCCTGGACGATTTCGGCGTAAGTGCCACCGAACGGCTGGCGCAGTGTCAGGTTCGGGCTGGTTCCGATCTTCCAGTTCGACAGGGAGATGTAGACCGTGATGCCGATGAAGACGTACACGAAGAGGAAGCTGACGAGCAGGCTGGGTGCGAAGATCCAGGCGGCCCGGCGGGATGTCTTGACGTTGTGGGGCACTTGCTTCTTCGGCCGGGGGCCGGGCGGTGCCGGTGGCAGAGCTGTTGAGGTTGTCATGAGTGAACTGTTCCTGTCCGGGGGTGTGGCTGCAGGGACCTGCAGCCACACCCTTCCGACTTGGTTGGCTGACCGGCTGCTACAGCTGGGTCTTCTGGGCCTGCGTCATGCTGGCGATGAAGGCATCGATGTTGCTGCTGCCGTTGAAGGTGGAGACTGCGTCGGCGTACGTCTGGGCGAATTCGGCTCCGGCGGCCTGGGCATGGGCCAGGGAGGAGACCACTGCCCCTGAGGCGAGGCTCTTGGCAGCTTCCTGCTGGTATGCGGACAACCCGGAGATGTCGGCGGAGGTTACCGCCGGGATTGACCCCTTCCTGGCTGCGAATTCCGTCTGGATCTTCGGGTCCATCAGGGTCTTCAGCCACGTCCGGGCGGCTGCGGCATGCGGAATATTGGTGGCCGGGATGGAGAAACCGTCCCCGACGTAGTCGAAGATGTCCTCCTTGCCTGGGAAGCTCACCCAGGCGAAGTCCTCGCCGGGCTTCTTTCCGGCGTTGAGCAACTCACCGTACGCCCAGTCCCCCATCAGGTTGACGGCGCAGTCGCCATCGGCCATCTTCTTGGCGGCTTCATCCCAGGTGATGGCCGAGTGATCCTTGTTGGCAAGGGCAAGGATGGCCTTGTAGTCCTCCAGTGCCTGCTTCACTTCGGGGGCGTCGAAGGAATACTCGTTGGTGAACAGCTTCGTCCAGTTGTCTGCACCCGCCCGGGACATGATGAGGGACTCCAGCAGCTGGGCCGAGGCGAAGATGTCCTTGTCTCCGAGGCAGACCGGCGTGGTTCCGCTGGCCTGGACCTGCTTGAGGCTGCTGATGAGTCCGTCGACGCCGGCGGCGTCGATCTTGACGTTGGCCTTGGCCAGCACGGACGGGTTGGTCC
This sequence comes from Arthrobacter sp. P4_H3, assembly GCF_056400885.1. Taxonomy (NCBI): domain Bacteria; kingdom Bacillati; phylum Actinomycetota; class Actinomycetes; order Micrococcales; family Micrococcaceae; genus Arthrobacter; species Arthrobacter sp. P4_H3. The sequence goes on along the minus strand of NZ_JBFUKK010000001.1, from coordinate 33,877 downwards.
ACAAGACGTTGCCGCGGTGGACGCCGATCGGAACGGTGTAATACTTGCCGTCGACCTGCTGGGCTTCGGCCACGTCCTTGGGCATCTGGGACGCCCAGTTGCCCTCGGTCCACAACTCCGTCAGGTCGGCGACCTGCCCGCCGTCGACGTAACTCTTCAGCTGCCCGGCGGGATGGACCTGCCAGGCATCCGGCGGGCTGCCGGCCTGCAGCCTCGCGGCCAGGGCCTGCCGCGCGTTGGCGCCGCCACCGCCGGAGACCGCCGCGTTGTCCACGGACAACCCGGGTGAGGACTTCTTCACGCCGTCGATCAGCACGTTGAGCGCATCCGCCTCTGAACCGGAGGTCCACCAGGACGTGATTTCGAGTTTGTCGGAGCCTCCCCCGGTGGAGCTTCCGGCGGGGGCGTTGGCGGAACATCCGGTTACTGCAATGAGGCTTGCTGCTGCCGTTGCGGCCAGCGAAATCCTGAGCTTGATAGGTGCACGCATGACTACTCTCCTTTGGGTTGTCAGACGCCGGATAAGGCCCGGCTGGAGCCTGCGTTGTGGTTCAGATTACATAGTTAAGTAGATCGATGCAATAGAAATCTCAGGAGTGCCACCGCCCGCCTCTTGAAATCACTCCAAGCTAAAGGCCGGCAGCGAGATTTCCCTAGATTTCGCCATGACGGTCTGGTGGATTTCTATTGGATCGGTCTACCAACTGCATCAGAAACGTGGTAGAAATATTGGACCGAGCCTGAAGGGAGATGGACAAGCAATGAAGAAAGTGACTCTGAGTGATGTCAGCCGGGCCGCCGGAGTATCGCGATCTACTGCGTCGCTGGTGCTGCGCGGAAACCCGCGGATTCCGGAGGCAACGTCAGACCGCGTGCGGCTGGCCATGGCCGAACTCGGCTATGTCTACAACCGGCAGGCCGCGAACATGCGCCGCAGCGAATCCATGACCCTGGGCCTGATCGTGACGGACATCCGCAACCCCTATTTTGCGGGTCTGACCATGACCATCGAGGAGGCCGCGCACGACGCCGGATACACCCTCTTCGTCGGGTACAGCAGGGACGATGTGGAGCGGCAGTACCTGCAGCTGGAGACCATGGTCCAACAGCAGGTCGACGGCATTTTCCTGCTTCCGGCCACAGGGTCCGAGCTGGCCCCGGTCTGCGGCATCATTGACCGTTCCTCCGTGCCGGTTGTCCAGCTGGCCCGCTACTTCTCGGAGGAACTGGACTATGTGGGCCCCGACAACGTCGCTGCCGGCCAGCAACTGGCACAGCACGTGTCCTCCCTGGGGGCGTCAACGGCGGTATTGGTCGGAGGCCCGGAGCATTCTTCGGCACGTATCGAACGGATCAAGGGCCTGGAAACCGGGTTTACGGGAAGTTGCGTGGCGTTCGATGCTTCCCTGTCGGCCGCGACAACGAACAACGCTGCGGGCGGGTCCGAAGGCGTGGCCCGCGTCCTTGACCAGGGGATCTGGCCTGACTGCATCGTCGCCTACAGTGACGCGGTCGCCCTTGGAATCTACGCCGAACTGCGCCGGCGAAACCTCGACCCGGGCCGCGACGTCTCGGTGGCCAGCTTTGACGACATCGCCATGGCCGAACTGCTGCTGCCGCCGCTGACCTCGGTGTCCACCTACCCCGAACTGATCGGACGCAGGGCAGCCGAGCTGCTGCTGAACCGTATCCGCGACCCGGCGCTGCAACCACAGCGCTCCCTCATTGAACCGGCCCTGAAAGTCAGAGCCTCCACCGCCCAATGGCGACCCCGAACGTAGGAGAACAGAATGCCAGCACTGAAATGGGGCCTGATCGGCGCCAGCGACATCGCTGCCACCCGGGTCATCGGCGCTATCCGGGCCAGCGGCGGTGACACCGTTGGCGTCTTCAGCGGGTCGGCAGACCGGGCCAGGGACTTCGCCGCGGTCCACGGGCTGCCCAACTTCACCACAGAACTGGACGGTCTCCTGGGCTGGGACATCGACGCCGTCTACATCTCCTCCACGAACGCCTTGCACTTCGAGCAGGCAACCAGCGCGCTCAACGCCGGAAAGCACGTCCTCTGCGAGAAACCACTCGCCCTTGAAGCCGGCCAGGCCGAGGCCATAGTGGAACTGGCAGAGGAGAGGGGCCTGGTGCTCGCCGCAAACCACCACCTTCCCGGCAGCCCGCTGCACGCCACAGTGCGCGATCTCGTCGCCGCCGGCGCCATCGGCACAGTCCTCTCGGCCAAGATCGCCCACGCGGTGCTCCTGCCGGAACGGCTCCGCGGCTGGCGGCTCGGGAAAGGCACCCCCGGGAGCGGAGTGATCCTCGACATCACCTGCCACGACGCTTCGGTGCTGAACCCGCTGCTGGGCACGCCGGTGGAAGTCAGCGCGCTGGCCGTCCGACAGGCCGGCTGGAACACCGGCGGGCAGGAAGATGCCGCCATGACCGTCATCCGCTACGAGCGGGACGGCCTGCCACCGGTTCTGGCCCAGACCCATGACTCGTTCACCGTCGGATACGCCGGGACCTTCCTGGAAGTCCACGGTACGGAAGGCACCATCCGGGTCACCGACGCCATGACGCAGGACACCGCGGGCCAGGTCATCCTGACCACCGGGTCAGGCAGCCAGGCGGTCGACGTCGACTGCTCAGAAGACCTCTACCTCATCGGCCTGCGAGCCTTCACCGCAGCAGTGGATGGCACGGGCCGCCCTGCGGCGAGCGGCCGGGACGGCCTGATGGCCCTCAAAGTCGCCCTCGCCGCCCAGGAATCCGCAAACTCCGGACGCACCGTCCACATCAACTAACAGCCAGAAAGAACGTCATGCAGAAGGTACAGATCCTCACCGCCCGCGAAGCAGCGGACCTCATCCACGACGACGACGTCATCACCGTCAGCTCCTCCAGCGCCCTCGGCTGCCCGGACAGCGTCCTGGCCGGAATCGGCCAGCGGTTCGAGGAAACCGCCCGCCCGGTCAACCTGACTTCCGTACATCCGATCGCCGCCGGCGACATGTACGGCGTCAAGGGCATCGACCACATCGCCCGGCCGGGGCTGCTCCGCAAGGTCATCGCCGGGTCCTACCCTTCCGGGCCCTCCAGCGCGGAACCGCCGCTGATCTGGCAGATGATCGAGCGTGACGAAGTGGAGGCGTACAACTTCCCGTCCGGTGTCATCTACCAGATGCACCGCACTGCCGCGGCCAAGCAGCCGGGCGTCTTCACCCAGGTGGGCCTGGATACCTTTATCGACCCCCGCCTCCAGGGCGGACGGATGAACGGCAGCACACCCGCAAGCCACGTGGAGACCGCCACCCTGGCCGGGAAGGAATGGCTGTTCTTCCCGTCCGTCATCCCCAACGTCGCGATCATCCGCGCCACCACCGCCGACGAATACGGCAACCTGACCTTCGAGGACGAAGGATCCCCGCTCGGTGCCCTGGACCTGGCCTACGCCGCGCACAACAACGGCGGCGTCGTCATCGCCCAGGTCAAGCGCCTGGCTGAGGCCGGCAGCCTCCACCCGCAGCATGTGAAGGTTCCCGGCATCCTCGTCGACGCCATTGTGATCGCCGAAGACCAGCTCCAGACCACGCTGACCCCCAACGATCCGGCAATCTCAGGCCAGCTGCGCAGGCCGCTGAGCTCGCTCCCCCACATCGGCTTCTCCCTGGAGAAGATCACCGCCCGCCGCGCCGCCCAGGAGCTCAAAGCAGGCGAGATCGTGAACCTCGGCTTCGGTGTCTCCGCCCTCGTCCCGCACGTCCTGGTTGAAGAAAACCAGGGGCGGGAAGTCAGCTGGGTCATTGAACAGGGCGCCGTCGGCGGCGTCCCGCTGCTGGACTTCGCGTTCGGCTGCGCCCAGAACCCCGATGCGATCATGCCCAGCATTGATCAGTTCACCCTCCTGCAGGGCGGCGGCTTCCACCGTTCGCTGCTTTCCTTCCTGGAAATCGACCGGCACGGCAACGTCAACGTCCATCACCTGCCCAAAAAGCGCCACGTCACCGCGGGCGTCGGCGGCTTCGCCGACATCACCTCGTCGGCCCCGGAGATCATCTTTATGGGCGCCTTCACTGCCGGACGCCGGGACATAGCCGCCGGCGGGAACGGCCTGGACATCCGCGCCGACGGGCCTTTCACGAAGTTCGTCAACGATGTCTCGGCCGTGACATTCTCGGGACCGCGGGCCCTGGCCCGCGGCCAGAAAGTCAAATACATCACCGAACGCGCGGTGCTGGAACTGACCGCCGACGGCCTCGTCGTCACTGAAATTGCCCCCGGCGTCGACCTGCAAAAGGACGTCCTCGACCGCTGCGAATTCCCGCTCATCGTCTCCGCGGACCTGCGCACCATGGACCTCGCCTTGTTCGCCGACGCACCCGTCGGCCTCCACCTTCCGACGCTGCCGCTGCACGAGCGGATCGAACAGCGCACCGCCTCGCTGGCCGCGCACTGACGCGCGGCCGAAACGCCTGAAAGGACCCTCACATGAGCAGCCTCCGTATCCTCACGCCCTACGAATCCGAACTCGCCGATGCCCTGTTCGAGGCGATGTTCCCCACCGACGGTGGGAGCCCCGACGTCCGTGAGGCGGGAGTCACCGAATATCTGGACCTCACCCTGGAGGGCTACGGACGCAAGGACCTCCCCCGCTACCAGTGGTTGTTCGGTGCACTGGACCGCTACGCGGATAACAAATACGGCCGGAACTTCGCGGCCCTCACCCTTGACGAACGGACGGACACACTGGTCCGGCTCGAGCAGGGCGAACTGACCGAACAACTCCCTGCCGCGGAACAGCGGGACCTCTTCGGGCTGGTTGTTTCCCACCTGCAGGAAGGTCTCTTCGCGGACCCTGCCCACGGCGGAAACAAGGACGCCGTCGGCTGGAACTTCCTTAGGCACCCCGGTGTCTGGCTGGAAAACTCCGCCGAAGAAAACCTTAGCGGCGAACATGTGACCAAGGGCGGGGTCATCAAAACCCTTGCCGACGCGATGCAGGAAATCCCCCGCGACGCCGACGGCCACCGGCTCAAGCAGCTCGGCTACGAAAACGCCGTCAACCCCCAGATGACCGATGAAGTGGACGTCCTGCTCGTTGGGGTGGGCGCCATGGGCGGACTCAGCGCCCAGGTCTTCGCGGAGGCCGGCCTGAGCGTCGTCGGCCTCGAAGCGGGCCCCTTCCGTCCCCTCGACGAGTTCCTCCCCGACGAACTCGAACACGCCTACTACACCCGGGGCGGACTGGGCCCGAAGTTCCAGCAGGAAACCCCGCGCTGGCGCGAAACCCCGGACGAGGAAGACAGCCGGGAGGCAACGTTCTCGCTGGGCCGCATGGTCAACGGCGTCGGCGGATCCGCAGGCCACTACGGGTCATGGCTCCGCCGCTTCCACCCTTGGCAGTTCGCCCCCAAGAGCCACTACGACGGCCTCTACGGCACCGGCGCGCTGCCCGAGGACTGCACCCTGGCGGACTGGCCTGTCACTTATGAGGACCTGGAGCCGTTTTACACCAGGCTCGAGCACCTGATCGGCATTGCCGGGGACGAGTCCAACCCGTTCGTCAAGCGGAGCAAGCCGCTCCCGCTGCCGCCGACCCGTCCGTTCATCCTGGGCAACAAATTCACCGAGACCACCAAAGCTGCCGGGCTGCACCCGCATCCTGTGCCCGTGGGCTTCACCACCGAATCCTATGGAGGGCGACCGGCCACCGGTTACAGCGCCTGGAACAACGGCCTCGGTTCCTTCCGCGGTGACCGCTGGCACCCGGGCCTGGGACCCGTACCGGCCGCGATCGAAACGGGGAACTTTGAACTGCGCACCCACTCCCGCGTCACCCGGATCATCATGGATGACTCCGGCGCCGCCCGGGGCGTGGAATGGGTTGATCCGCTCGGCCGGGTGCGCCGCCAGTACGCCCGCGCCGTCATCCTCTCGGCGTACACCTACGAGAACCTGCGCCTGATGTACCTCTCGGCCGACTCCCGGCACGAGAACGGGCTCGGTAACAACACCGGCCAGCTGGGCATGCACTACATGACCAAGATGTTCGGCCACGTGGACGCGCTGTTCCCAGGGACCGAATTCAATCGGCACACCGGCCCCGCCGCGCAAGGCGTCGTTCTGGACGACTTCCTCTCACCCGGGTTCCGCTCCTTGGACCACGGCTTCATCGGCGGCGCCACCCTCGGCGCCGAACAGCAGGCCCTGCCGCTGCAGATCGCCCGCGAAACCCTGCCCGGGGACGTCCGCCGCTGGGGCGCCGGCTACCGCGACCACCTGAAGCTCTGGTCCCAGCAGGGCGTCATCCGGATCCAGCCCGACGCGCTGCCCTATGCTTCGCACCGGCTGGAGATCGACCCACGGCACCGCGACTCCTCCGGGCTTGGCATGCCGCTGGTCCGTGTGACCTACCGGCTCCGCGACAACGAGCGGCGCCTGGCGTCCTGGATGGCGGACAAGGCAACCGGCCTGCTCCGGGACATGGGCGCCACCAAGACCTGGCAGGGCCCGTACTTCACCGGCGTCGGCTCCAGCCACGACCTCGGCGGCGCACGCTTCGGCCACGACCCGGCTGACGCTGTTCTCGACGAGCACCTGGCAGTCCATGACACCCGCAACCTGTACATGTACTCCGGCGCCGCCTTCCCCAGCTGCCCCGGGATCAACCCCACCCTGACCATCTGGGCCATCGTCATGCGCGCCGCCGAACACCTCGCCGGCGAACTCGGCGGACACCGAAAGGACCAGCCATGAGCACCGAAACCACCCCCCTGACAGAACAGCCCGTCAGTGAGGCCACCGAACAGGTCACCGTCGGCTACTCCGCAGACGGCCGCACGGCCACCATTCTGATTGACAGGTCATCGAAACTGAACGCCCTGACCCTTGGACTCCTCGACGGCCTCGCCGCCGCGGCCCGGGAGGTTGCCGCCTCGTCGGCCCGGCTGGTCGTCGTCCGCACCGGGGGCGAGAAGGTCTTCTGCGTCGGTGCGGACATCAACCACTTCGCAGGTCTCGGCGCCGCAGGGATGTGGCGGGACTGGATCGCCACCGGGCACCGCGCCTTCGATGCCCTCGCCGGGATGCGGCAGCCCAGCATCGCCGTGATCGACGGCCTCGCCTACGGTGGCGGGCTGGAGCTTGCCCTGGCCTGCGACTTCCGCGTCATCGCCACCGACGCACGGGTGGCATTGCCCGAAACAGGCCTGGGCACGGTTCCGGGGTGGGGCGGCACCGAACGGGCCACTGAACTCGTCGGCAGGGCGCGGGCCAAGGAACTCGTCCTGACCCGCCGTCAGCTCTCCGGCGAGGAAGCCGTCGCCTGGGGACTGGCCACCGCCGTCGCACCCAAAGACGAGCTGGAAGGCGCGGTGGCGCGGCTCAGCGCCGACCTGCTGGCGGGGGCGCCGCTGGCGGTGCAGCTGGGCAAGCAACTGATCAACGCAGCCGCCGACGGCGCCCCGTCCCGGGTGCTCGAAGCCCTGGCCGGCGGCCTCGCCGCCGCCACCGACGACCTTGCCGAGGGCGTCGCCGCCTTTCGGGAAAAGCGCCCGGCGCATTTCACGGACAACTGACGCAGCCCGGCACACAGAACTCTTTCTAAGGACACCAGACATGGAAACCAAGAGCTACACGCTCGACGACGTCGAGCCCACCTACCGCCCGATGATCATCGACGGCGAAGACGCCCAGGCGCAAAGCGGCCGGACCTTCACCCGGCTGAGCCCGGCCCATGAAGTTGAGGTCACTTCCTTCCCGCACGGCGGCCAGGAGGACGTTGACCGTGCGGTCACCGCCGCCCGCACGGCCCTCGACCGCGGCTGGCGCCAGTCCAGCGGATCCGAGAGGTCCAAGCTGCTCCTGAAAGTGGCCGACCTCGTCCGCCGCGACGCCGAGGCGCTGGCGCTGGCCGAGACCCTGGAGACCGGCAAACCCATTACCCAGTCCCGCAACGAAGTCGCCGGCACCGCCGAGCTGTGGGAATACGCCGCCAGCCTGGCCCGCAACACCCAGGGCGACGCCCACAACGCCCTCGGCCGGGACACCCTGGCCATGGTGGTCCACGAACCCATCGGCGTCGTCGGCATGATCACGCCGTGGAACTTCCCGCTGCTGATCATCAGCCAGAAACTGCCCTTCGCCCTGGCCGCAGGCAACACTGCCGTGATCAAACCCAGTGAAAGCACGTCAGCCACCACCGTCATGCTGGGCCAACTCATCCGCGAAGCGGGCTTCCCCGCCGGCGTCGTCAACATCGTCACGGGCGACCGCGTGGTCGGGGCGGCCATCGCGGATCACCCCGGCATCGACATGATCAGCTTCACCGGCTCCACCGGTGTGGGCAAGGGAATTGCCGCCGCGGCGGGCCGGGACCTGAAGAAGGTGGAACTCGAACTCGGCGGGAAGAACCCGCAGATCATCACGCCCAACGCTGACTTCACCGCCGCGGTCGACGCCGGCGTCTTCGGCGGCTACTTCAACGTCGGCCAGTGCTGCAATTCCGGCAGCCGCCTCATCGTGCACCGTTCCATGGCCGACGAATTCGCCGCCGCCGTCGTCGAGCGGGCCAAGCACATGCGCGTAGGCGACCCGCTCAAGGCAGACACCCTCGTCGGTTCCCTTGTCAACGACGCCCAGCTCGCCGTCGTCGAACGCTACGTGGCCGAAGGCCGCGACGCCGGGGCCCACCTGCTCACCGGCGGCGGCCGGCTCGATACCGGGCTCAACGGCCGCTTCTTCCAACCGACAGTCTTTACGGACGTGACCGCCCGGATGTCCATCGCCACCGAGGAGATCTTCGGACCCGTCCTGTCCGTCCTGCCCTACGACACCCTGGAGGAGGCCATCGGGATCGCAAACTCCACCTCGTTCGGCCTGTCCGCGGGGATCTGGAGCAACGACATCAACGAAGCCCTGACCGCCGCCCGCGATCTGCGCGCCGGAACCGTCTGGGTCAACCGATGGATGGACGGCTACCCCGAAGTGCCGTTCGGCGGCTATGGACACAGCGGCATCGGCCGCGAACTGGGACGCCAGGCGCTCGCAGAGTTCAGCGAACTGAAAACCATCCAGCTCCAGGTCGGCATCCGCGAAAACCGCTGGGTCGACGCCCCCGACGCCGCCCGCCGCTAAGACCCCAAACCCCTGAAAGAAACGAACATGACAACCACAACCGCCGCAGCCCCCGCGAACGCCACCGCGGAAGTGCTGCCGACCATGCTCCCCCTCACCCTCCCTGCCGGGTATAAAGTGCCGGCAGCGTTCCGTGAGGCAGCCGCCAAGGCATGGAAAACCGCCTCAGCGAAACTGGACGGACTGATCACCAGACACCCGGACCGGTTCCCGCTGTACACCGAGGAAGGCAAATGGGTGGTCGACGGCGAGGCATGGACCAACTGGTGCGAAGGCTTCCTCGGCGGCCAGCTCTGGATGCTCTCCCGCCGGGCCGGCGACGCCGACCGCGCCCGCTACCGCAGCGCCGCCGAACACTACTCCGAGCTCATCGAAGAACGGAAAAGCGACGACACAGTCCATGACCTGGGCTTCCTCTTCTGGTCCACCTACCGGCGCTGGTACGAAGCCACGGGGGACACCACCAAGCGCGACGTCGTCATCGAGGCCGGACGCACCACCGCCAGCCGCTACCGGGAAACCGGCCGGTACATGCCCAGCTTCCGCCAGCCCGACAGCCTGTTCATCGACATCATGATGAACATCCACATGGCGCTCTACGCAGCACAACAGACCGGTGACCAGGACATGGCCCGCAAAGCCGTGGACCACTGCCTGACCACCCGCCGGTTCCTCATGCGCGGCGACGGCTCCGCGTCCCACGAAGGCATGTTCGACCTGGAAACCGGCGCCTTCCTGAAGCAGACCACGCAACAGGGATTCTCCGACGAAGGATCCTGGGCCCGCGGACAGGCCTGGGCCCTCTACGGCTTCGGCACCGTCTACCGCTTCACCGGCGAACTGCGCTTCCTCGAAACAGCCATCGCCGCCGCCGACTTTTACATCGAAAGGACCGGCGACCGCCTCGTGCCGCCCAACGACTGGGACGAACCAAACCCCGCCCGGCCCTACGAAACGTCCGCGGCTGCCGCCGCAGCGGGAGGCTTCTGGCAGCTCGCCGGCCTCGTCCAGGACCGCACCAAAGCGCAGGTCTATGCGGACTACGCGGTGGACATCCTGCTTCGCCTGACCGAGGACGACGTCCTTGCCGGGCCGGGCGAGGACTGGGAAGGCGTGCTCAAGCACGGCAGCTACCATGAGGGCAAGGACCTGGGCGTCGACGAATCCGTGATGTGGGGCGACTACTGGTTCCTGGACACCATCGACCAGATCCAGCAGTTCGACGAAGGCCGGAGAGGCCGGTGACTACCCTGTCGCGGAAAACCATTGACGAGGCGCCCTGTCCGGGAGTGTCGGCGGAGCCTGCGCGCCCGGACGAGGTGATCCGGACCGACATCGCCATCATCGGATCAGGCATGGGCGGCGGCACCATGGCGTACGCACTGAAGGACTCCGGGGCCGAGGTGCTGATCATCGAACGCGGCCACCGCCTTCCTGCGGAGCCGCAGAACTCCGACCTGGACGAGGTGTACCTCAAGGGCCGGTACAAGAATGCCGACACCTGGTATAACGGCCGTACCGGCGAAGCCTTCAAGCCCGGCGTCTACTACTGGGTGGGAGGCTGCACCAAGGTCTACGGCGCCTGCCTGCCGCGCTTCCGCGCCAGCGACTTCGAGGAGACGACGCACCAGGATGGGACCTCCCCGGCATGGCCGTTCAGCTACGAGGACCTCGAGCCCTACTACGCGCGGGCCGAGAAGCTGTTCCGGGTCCGTGGCCAGATCGGCGAAGACCCCACCGAGCCCGCCCATTCGGGGGCCTACGCGTTCCCGGCATTGGACCACGAACCGGTCATCCAGGACCTTGCCGACTCCTTCCGCCGTCAAGGCCTGCACCCCTTCCGGATGGCCAACGGCCTCGACGCCGACACTCCGGAAAAGCGCGCCCTCTGCGCCACCAGCGACGGCGCCCCGAACGCAGCCGGACTGAAGTCCGACGCCGAAAGGATCGCCATCGACCCGGCCCTTGCGGCTGGGGTAGATCTCATGACGGATGCCAGGGTCATCCGCCTCATCCCAGGACGGGACGGGCGGACCATCGTCGCCGCCCTGGCTGAACGTGATGACCGCCTCATCCGCATCGAAGCCGACAAGTTCATCCTTGCCGCAGGCGCCGTGAACTCAGCAGCGCTCCTGCTGGGCTCGGCCACGCCGGAGTTTCCCCGGGGCCTGGCCAACTCCTCCGGACTCGTGGGCCGGAACTACATGGTGCACAACAGCACCTTCTTCATCGGCATCAACCCGTTCAGGGTCAACCGCACGCTGTGGCAGAAGACCCTGGGCCTCAACGACTGGTATGAAGCCGGACCCACCAACAAATACCCGCTGGGAAACCTGCAGATGCTCGGAAAGCTGCGCGCCAGCATGCTCAAGATGGCCAAACCCTGGGCGCCATCCTGGCTGCTGAAGGGCTTGTCCGACCGCAGCATCGACATCTACCTGACCACCGAGGACCTGCCGCGGAAGAGCAACGGCATCAACCTGGTCAACGGAAACATCCACGTCTGGTGGGAGCCGAACAACCTCGGGCCCCACAAGGAACTGGTCCGCCGGATCCGCAATGCCGTCCGGAAGGCCGGGTATCCGGTCATCCTCAGTGAGCGCATGGGCATCGAAACCAACTCCCACCAATGCGGAACGGCCGTGGCAGGAGACGATCCCGCCAGCAGCGTTCTCCGTCCGGACTGCCGCGCCCATGACCTGGACAACCTGTGGATCGTGGACAGTTCCTTCTTTCCTTCATCGGCTGCCCTCAATCCGGCCCTGACCATCGCGGCCAACGCCCTCCGGGTCGCGGACACCATCCTCGCCACCCGCGACCCGGGCGTCCAGCGGCTCTCCGCGGGAAAGGATTGATAAAGTCGAGACGCGGGGAGCGCCGCTTCTCCGCCTATCGACCCACCGGCAGGATTACAGCATGGCCCCGCGCATCACCCTAGAAGACGTGAGCAAGGCTGCCGGCGTCTCCCGTTCCACGGCCTCCCTTGTCGTTCGCGGCAGCTCCCGCATCCCTGAGTCCACAGCGGCCAAGGTACGCGAAGCGATGAACGATCTGGGCTACGTGTACAACCGGCAGGCTGCCAACCTGCGGCAGAGCCGGTCGATGACCATCGGGCTCATCGTCACCGAGATCATCAACCCCTATTTCGCCGAGCTGGCGATGGCCGTGGACCAGATCACCCATGACTCCGGCTACACCATCTTCATCGGCTACAGCCGGGACCATGCTGACCGGCAGCATGAAATCATCTCTTCCATGATCGAACGCCAGGTCGACGGGATCCTCCTGCTGCCGGCGCCGGACACGGACCCGGAAAAGCTCGCCAAGCAGGTCAATGCCGCCAACGTCCCGGTGGTTCTGCTCGCACGCCGGTTCGCCGGCTTCGATTACGTCGGCAGTGAGAACGTCAAGGGGGCATCCATGCTCGGAGGTCACCTCTCGGCGTTGGGCTGCCGGAGCGTGGCGTTCCTCGGTGGCCTGGCGGCATCATCCCTCGCCGAACGGGAGGAAGGCCTGCGGGCGTCGCTTGAACCCAATGGCTGCGAGGTGTGGAGCACGGACGAGTTCCGCAGCCCCATCACCCCCGAAGGGGGCGCCGCCGCGGTGGGCCGGCTCTTCGACCAGGGAAAACTTCCCGACGCGATCATCGCCTATAACGACGCCGTCGCCCAGGGTGTCTACGACGAGATGCGGCGCCGGGGGCTGGAGCCCGGCCGCGACCTCGCGGTGGCATCCTTCGACGACACCCGCATCGCCGCAAGCCAGGTTCCTCCCATGACATCCGTGGCCGGATTCCCCCAGGAGATCGGGGCGAAAGGCACCGAAATGCTAATGTCCCGCCTCTCCGACGGGAACGCAGACATGCCCACCCAACAGACCCTCATCCAGCCCCAGCTCAAGATCCGGTCCTCCACGGCCACCTGGCGGCCCCGGACGTAACCACGCCGTGCGGTATCCCCTCCGGGAACCGCCGCGACGGCCAAAGACAGGAAATGATCCTTATGGTCCCCGAACCCGCCGCTCCTACGGCCGCAGCACAGGCAGAATTCGACCCGGACTCCCCCGACAGGCAGTCCGAGCCGGCGCTACGGTCGCTGATCGCACGCATCGAAGGTGAAGTCCGCGCGTTACAGCTGGGCAGTTTCAGCCAATCCGATGCCCTCGCTCTTGGCCTGTTGCTGGTGGAGATGGCTACAGGGCGGAAACTCCCGGTCGCCATCGACATCCGCCGGAACGAACACATCCTCTTCCACGTCTCCCTGCCCGGCGCGACACCGGACAACGAAATCTGGGTGGAGAAAAAGAGCAGGACGGCGGAGCGGTATGCCGAACCGTCGCTTCTGGTCGGTCTCAAAGGCAGGATTGGCGGGGGAACCCTGGAGGACAACGGCTGGTTCGACCAGACACGCTACGCGCCCCACGGCGGTGCCTTCCCGATATACGTAAAGGGCACCGGGCACGTGGCAACCGTGACAGTTTCGGGGTTGCCGCAGAAGGCCGACCACGAGTTCGTCGTGGAGGCACTCACGTCGTTCGTTGGAGCCCAGGGCCACCGCGGGTACTCGAGGTCCGTGCCGGGCTGAACGCCACCAGTGCCGGTTCCAGCGACAGGGACGAGAAAGACTGGCAGGTGAAGCCGGCCCGGCCGTTCTTGGTTGCGGCGGTGAACCCGGTCATACCCCCGGACCTGAGACCAGTGCAATGTCCGAGGGATGGGCTGCCAGCGGCGTGATGTCCATCTTCATGTAAGGGAAGAGCGGCAGTCCCCACAGGATCTCGTGCAGGCGTTCATTACCGGCAACATCGAAGATGCTGATGTTCGCGTACTCGCCCACGCACCGCCAGATGTTCTGCCACTCCCCCGTGCGCTGCAGTTCCTGCGAATAGGCTTTTTCCTCGGCCAGCAGCTGTGTCTTTGCGTGTTCTTCCATGTTCTGGGGGATGGTGACGTTCATACGGACTGCAAAAAGCATGGTCTGGTCCTTTGTTCGCGTCTCGAGCTTGGCGCTCTGGCTTAGGCGAGGTCGGCGTCGAGCACGAAGTCGTAGGTGACTTCGTTGCCCGCACCCCCGGTGCGCGGGGTGGGGCTAAGGACGAGTTCCGGCTTGACCGCCGAGGCGATGTCGTCGGACAGGTGCTGGTCACCTTCGAAGTAGAGCTGCGCGGTCAGCAGCTGGTACCCGGGAGCAGACACCTTCAGGTGCAGGTGGGCCGGGCGCCAGGCGTGCCAGCCGGCCGCGGCGATCAGCTTGCCGCAGGCGCCGTCGGTGGGAATCTGGTACGGCGCGGGCTGCACGGTGTTCAGGGCGAAGATACCCTCGGCGTCCGCCACGACCGTGCCGCGCAGGTTCCATTCGGGAAGCCCCGGCGCGAACTGGGAGTAGAAACCGTTGTCATCTGCATGCCAGATTTCCACGTGGGCGCCGGATAGCGGGCTGCCGTCGACGGCGCGGACCTGGCCTTGGAACAGCAGCGGCGTGCCGCCTTCGCCGTCACGCATGGGCAGCGTGGCCGGAGTTTCGAGCGTCGGCGAACCCGGAACATAGTACGGACCCTCGATGGTGCCTTTGTTGCCCTCGCGGTCCTCCGTGGAGACTTCCTCCACAACGTGCTCCACCCAGACATCCAGGAAGAGCGGCCATTCGCCGTCCTCGCCCACGCTGATCAGCCAGGACTTGAGGGCGTTGAATTCGTCATAAGTCACCTTGTGCTTGCGGATGGTTTCGTAAACCGCGCCCAGGACTTCGTTGGCCAGCAGCGAGACCCGCTCTTTCGGAACTGCCAGCGCCGCCGTCTTGCCGCTCTCACGGAAACGTTCAGTGGCAGCGCTGCCGGACTCTGCGGCTTTGGCCTCAAATTCGGTGTGCTGGGTTGTCATCATTGACTCACTTTCTGAAGGGCGCCTGCCTCGTTGCCGGCGCTGTGGGGTTGGGTTTGTGTTCCGGGAAGGTCAGTTGTCGACGTCGAGCCGGTACTTGGCCAGCTTCTCGGGATCTATGTCGATTCCGATGCCGGGGACCTGGCGCGCCGCAAGCCTGCCGTCCACGATTTCCAGGGGGACGGCCAGGAGGTCATCGCTCATGTCCAGAAAATTGGAGAGCTCCCCCGCCCGCCGGGTGGTGGATTGGAAGGCCGCACCGAACGTGACCGTGCACAGGGTTCCGAGCTGGCCATCGATCTGGTTGCCCATCACCACCTCGGCACCCAGTCCGTCGCACTGGAACAGCACGCGCTGGGAGTGCGAGAAACCGGTGCGGGCTGTCTTGATGCTGACGGCATTGGCGGCTCCGCTGAGCAGTTCGCGCGTCACCTGTCCTGGGTTGGTGGCACTTTCGTCTGCCACGAACGGGACAGGACAACGCTCCACGAGCCACTTCCGGCCGAGGACGTCGTCGGCCGGGCACAGCTCTTCAGCAAGAGTCAGGTCAAGATCCGCCATGGCGTTGAGGGCGCGGAGGGATTCCGACGGCGTCCAGCCGCGGTTTCCGTCGACATACAGTTCGATGTCCGGACCGAGTTCCTCGCGGAGCGCGCGGCAAACAGCCACATCCAGCCCAAACGGCCTGCGGCCCACTTTCACCTTGAACGTGGTAATCCCGTAGGTGTCGCGCATGCGCTCCGCCTCGGCCACCATTTTTGCGGGTTCGGCGAAGCCGAGCATATGACTGACGCGCATGCTGTCCGAGAAGCCGCCCAACAGGGCTGTTACCGGCTGCCCGAGGGTCTTGCCGATGGCGTCCCAGATGGCCATGTCCACGGCGGACTTGGCCGTCGGGTTGCCAACCGTCCTGTCCATAACGGCATGCACTTGTTCCCGATCAAGGATGGACATGCCCGTGATCTGGGGCGCGAAGAGCGTCGTGATCACCGCCACGATGGATTCCTGCGTTTCGCCGTAGGTAAACGGCCTGGCGGGCGCTTCGGCAAACCCGACGAAACCGTCATCAGTCCGGACGCGGACCAGGACGTGTGACGCGGTGTGCACCTCGCCGCTGGCGAAGCGCAGGGGCTTGAGGTAAGGGATGGCGAACGGAATCGCCTCGATGGAAATGATTTTCACGGAAGTCCTCCGGAGTAGCTTGGTTCCAGGAAAACGCGGTTGTCTTCCAGGGTGGCGAGGAAGGCGTCTACCAGCGGTGACTCGCTGGGGCGGCGCCATGCCACCGCGAGCTCGACCTGTTCCGCCCCGGATACTGTCCGGTACTGCACTCCGGTGAGAGCGATTCCTCGGACGGATTCCGGAAGGACGGCGACGCCGAGACCTGCCGCGACGAGGGACAGCTGCGTCGAGGTCTTTGCGGATTCATGCGCGACGTTGGGGTGGTAGCCAGCCGCACGGCACGCGCGGATAACGGCATCGTTGACGACTGACCGGGAGGCGGCCGGATACATGATGAAGTCCTCGGCACGCAGTTCCCCGACGGTCACAGTGTCAGCCGACGTGAGGCGGTGACCGGCAGGAAGGGCCACCACGAAATTCTCCCGGGCTATGGCCCGCACTGTCAGTGACGGTTCGCTCGCGGGCGGCCGC
Organism: Arthrobacter sp. P4_H3; assembly: GCF_056400885.1. NCBI lineage: Bacteria > Bacillati > Actinomycetota > Actinomycetes > Micrococcales > Micrococcaceae > Arthrobacter > Arthrobacter sp. P4_H3. The sequence goes on along the minus strand of NZ_JBFUKK010000001.1, from coordinate 17,214 downwards.
AGCACGCCCACGTCGATTTCGCCTGCGGCGAGGGCCAGCTCAATGGCGGGCGTCAGCATCTCCGTGTGGATGTCCAGCACGACATCCGGCAGGTGTTCCTTCACCAGCCGCGCCAGAGCCGGAAGCTGGGTGTAGGAGGCCGTGCCCGTCAACCCGATGCGAAGAGTCCCCGCTTTGCCTTCGGCAAACTGCCGTGCCCTCCGGGCGGCTTCCTCGACGTTCCGGAGGATACGCTGCGCATCCTCGAAAAACGCTTCACCGGCCGGGGTCAGCTTCACGCTCCGGGTGGTCCGCGCAAACAGCTCCGCTCCCAGCTCAGCCTCCAGCTGGCGGATCTGCTGCGACAGCGGCGGCTGGGCCATCTTCAGGCGCTCGGCAGCCTGGCCGAAGTGACACGTTTCGGCGACTACGACGAAGTAGCGCAAATGCCGTAGCTCCATGGCGCATTGCCCTTTCCTGTGTTCTGCCTCACCCGGTGGTTGTCCCTTCAACAGCGTAGGCCGGAATTTGGTATTCCACAAAGACCTAAATAGTCGTCATTCAGACTCAAAGCATCTGAATAGGTACCTAGGCCGTACTAGGCAAAGCCCCAGTGTGACGTGGCCCACGGGCTGGCAGGGTGGAGTGCATTCATCGACCGGCCGAACGATCGGCAGGTCCGCACGGGCAACGCAGCCCGATATACGGGCAACGCCGCCCGGACACTGATAGGAGCCAATATGACAGAGACGCTGGCGGGCATCCGGGCCCACCTGGACCAGGCCCTGATCGAGGACCACGAGAACGGCGTGTATCGCGCCAAGCGCAGCATCTTCACGGATGAGGAGCTTTTCGACCTGGAAATGAAGCACATTTTCGAAGGCAACTGGGTGTACCTGGCGCACGACAGCCAGATCCCCAACGTCGGCGACTACTTCACCACGTACATCGGCCGCCAGCCGATCATCATCTCCCGGGACAAGCAGGGCGGACTGAACGCACTGATCAACGCGTGCAGCCACCGCGGGGCAATGCTGTGCCGGCGCAAGACTGACAACCGCACCACATTCACCTGTCCTTTCCATGGCTGGACCTTCAACAACACCGGCAAGCTGCTCAAGGTCAAGGATCCCCGCGAGGCCGGCTACCCGGAACAGTTCAACAAGGAGGGGTCCCACGACCTCACCAAGGTTGCACGGTTCGAGAGCTACCGTGGTTTCCTGTTCGGCAGCATCAACCCGGACGTGAAGCCGTTGGAAGAACACCTTGGCGAATCCACCAAGATCATCGACATGATCGTGGACCAGTCCCCCGACGGCCTGGAAGTACTCCGCGGCGCCTCCAGCTATACCTACGACGGCAACTGGAAGCTCCAGGCTGAGAACGGCGCCGACGGCTACCACGTCTCCGCGACGCATTGGAACTATGCCGCCACCACAGCCCGCCGCACTACCGGCGAGTCAGCCAACGAAACCAAGAACATGGATGCCGGGGGCTGGGCCAAGCAAAAGGGCGGCTATTATTCCTTCGACCACGGCCACCTGCTGCTCTGGACCGAATGGCTGGATCCCAGCAACCGGCCGCTGTTCGACCGGCGAGACGAACTCGTGGAAAAGTACGGCCAGGCAAAGGCGGACTGGATGATCAACATCTCCCGCAACCTCTGCCTCTACCCCAACGTCTACCTGATGGACCAGTTCGGTTCGCAGATCCGGCACTTCCGTCCCATCTCCGTCGACAAGACAGAGGTGACCATTTACTGCATTGCGCCGAAGGGGGAAAGTGCCGAGGCCCGGGCCAACCGCATCCGCCAGTATGAGGACTTCTTTAACGCTTCCGGCATGGCCACGCCTGACGACCTGGAGGAGTTCCGCTCCTGCCAGAAGACCTACCTTGCCACGGCAGCACCCTGGAACGACCTCAGCCGCGGCGTCACCCATCAGATCACGGGCCCGGACGCCAATGCGGACAAGGTCGGACTCAAACCGATTTCCAGCGGTGCCCGGACGGAAGACGAGGGCCTGTATCCCATCCAGCACGGCTATTGGGTGGAGACGATGCGCAAGGCGGCCGCCGCCGAAGAAGCAGCACTCGCCGCCCAGAACTAGGCCCTACCGGACCCGAGGAGAACCCCATGACACAGACCATCGACGCCACCGGCCAGACCGCCGTATCTACGCCCGCCGTTACAAACAGACCCGCCACCCTTGAAGAAATACATTCCTTTCTCTACAGGGAAGCGCGGTTCCTGGACGACCGCGAATTTGACCGCTGGCTGGACTGCTACCACCCGGAAGCCGAATTCTGGATGCCTGCCTGGGCCGACGACGACCAGCTCACCAGCGATCCCCAGAGTGAAATTTCGCTGATCTACTACGCCAACCGGGGCGGACTCGAAGACCGCGTCTTCCGCATCAAGACGGACCGCTCCAGCGCCACCAGCCTGCCCGAACCGCGGACCGGCCACAACATCACCAACGTGGAGATCATCGGGTGGCGCGGCAGCGAAGTAGACGTCCGTTTCAACTGGCACACGCTCTACTACCGCTACCAGAACATCGATCCGTACTTCGGAACCTCCTTCTACACCATTGACTTCTCCGGTACACAGCCTGTCATCACGAAGAAGAAGGTCGTCCTGAAGAACGACTACATCCACCACGTCGTGGACATCTACCACATCTAACTTCCGAACGACTGGAATCGAGACCCCCATGAGTTACCAGATTGCCCTCAGCTTCGAAGACGGAGTCACCCGCTTTGTCACCGCCAACCCCAACGAAACGGTGGCTGACGCCGCCTACAAATCACGGATCAATATTCCGTTCGACTGCCGTGACGGTGCCTGCGGCACGTGCAAGGCCTTCTGCGAATCAGGAAAGTACGACGGCGGCGACTACATCGATGAAGCCCTCACCGAGGACGAAGCCGAGAAGGGCTTCTGCCTCCCCTGCCAGATGGTCCCGGAGACCGACCTCGTCCTGCAGATAGCCGGCACATCCGAGATGGCCAAGGTGGGCGCAACCACTTTCGAGGCTACTGTCAAGGAGCTGACCTGGTTCGCGGACAACACCGCCGCCTTTACCCTGGCGCTGGAGAACCGCGGGGACCTGAAGTTCCTGCCCGGGCAGTACATGAACTTCGCGGTGCCCGGCACCGAGGCCGTGAGGTCGTACTCGTTCAGCAGCGGCCCATCGGCGGACGAGCTGCGCTTCCTCATCCGCACCGCCCCCGACGGGGCCATGACCACCTACCTCAAGGAGCGGGCCGCCGTCGGCGATGCACTGCCCCTGACCGGCCCCATGGGGAGTTTCTTTCTCCGGGACATCAAGCGTCCAGTCCTGATGCTGGCCGGCGGCACCGGCATCGCACCGCTGCTGTCCATGCTGGAAAAGATCGCCACGGGACTTGAAGAAGCGCCGGCCCACCCCGTCCACCTGGCCTACGGCGTCACCTTCGACAAGGACCTCGTGGAGCTCGACAAACTCCAGCATTACGCAGAAGCCATCGACAACTTCACCTTTGACTACTGCGTGGCAGACCCCGAAAGCGCAGCCCCGAACAAGGGCTATGTGACCCAGTACATCACCGCCGCCCAGTTGAACGACGGCGACGTCGACGTGTACCTGTGCGGCCCGCCGGCGATGGTGGATGCCGTCCGCAAGTACTGGGACACCCAGGGCATCACCCCCGCCAACTTCTACTACGAACGCTTTGCCGTCGGCAGCACCGCGACGGCACCGGCACTGGCAGGGGCGTCCGCTTGAACCCGGTCAGCCCCGGAGCCGGCGGTCTGCAAACCGGCAGGGCCCGGACCATCAGCCCGGGCCGCTTCGCCGGGAAAGTCGTCGTGGTCACGGGCGCCGCCCAGGGCATCGGCCACGCCGTGGCATCCCGGGTTGCCGCGGAGGGCGCCCACACCGTCCTCGTGGACCGCGCCGCACTCGTCCGGGACGCGGCCACTGCCCTGGCCGCCGAACATCAGGCCGACGGCGGGACCGCCGTCGGCCTTACCGCCGACCTGGAAAGCTACGAAGGTGCGAACGGCGCCATCACCGAGGCACTGCAGCTTCACGGCCGCATCGACGTCCTGATCAACAACGTGGGGGGCACCATCTGGGCCAAACCGTTCGAGCACTACACGCCCGACGAGATCACCAAGGAAATCCAGCGGTCGCTCTTCCCCACTCTTTGGACCTGCCGGGCCGTCCTTCCGCACATGATCGGGCAGCAATCCGGCGTCATCGTCAACGTCGCCTCCGTTGCAACACGCGGGGTCAACCGGGTTCCCTACGCTGCCGCTAAGGGCGGCGTGAAGGCCATCACCGGAGCCCTCGCCCTGGAAGCCGCCCCGTACGGGATCCGCGTGGTGGCTACAGCGCCCGGCGGCACGGAAGCACCGCCGCGCCAGGTGGCACGTGGCCCCCGGCCAGAGGGAGAAACGGAGAAGGCCTGGTACCAGCAGATCGTCGACCAGACCATCGGATCGTCCCTCATGAAACGGTACGGAACACTCGACGAGCAGGCCGGCCCGATCGCCTTCCTGGCCTCCGACGAAGCCTCCTATATCACCGGCAGCGTGCTCGCCGTCGCCGGCGGCGACCTCGGCTAAGCCGCCAGCCACGCTGGCACAACCACCTGCAGTACCAACCGGCCGCAACGTCGCGGCCCAGGCCAATGGAGCCCTCCATGAACGCTCTGAACGCATCAACCACGGCCGTGTCAGCTGACGCGACCCGCACCAAAACAGTCCGGTGGGTGATGGCCATCGCGGCCGCAGCGTTGCTCTTTGACGGTTACGACCTGGTTGTCTACGGAACCGTCGTCTCGACGCTGCTGCGCGACCCCGGCCAGCTCGGTCCGGTGGATGCTGCCCAAGCCGGAGCCTTGGGGAGCTACGCGCTCATGGGGGTCATGGTGGGCGCACTGGCCGCCGGCGCCGTGGGTGACTTCCTGGGCCGCAGGAAACTCATGCTCATCAATATCGTCTGGTTCTCCCTCGGCATGGCGTTCACGTCGCTGGCCACCGCCGTCCCGGTGTTCGGCGTGTTTCGTTTCCTCACCGGGATCGGCGTGGGCGCACTCGTTGCCACGGCGGGAGCCGTCGTCGCGGAGTTTGCGCCAGCCGGCAAAAGAAACTTCTACAACGCGATTGTCTACTCCGGCGTGCCCGCAGGCGGGTTACTCGCTTCCCTGCTGGCCATTGTGCTGAACGGCATCGTTGACTGGCGCGGACTGTTCCTGATCGGTGCGTTGCCGCTCGTCATCCTGTTTCCGCTGGCACTCGTGAAGCTGCCGGAGTCACCCCGCTGGCTGCTGGCGCGCGGCCGCACAGAACAGGCGCTTACTCTCTCCGCAAAGACCGGCATTCCGCTCCACGACGGAACGTCCGGCGGCGGCCCGTCCGCCGGGCGGTCCCGCCTTACCGTGGAGCCACCGGATGCGGTGCGCAAGGACGGACGCCCCCTCGCAGGATTCGCTGCTCTTGCCTCCGGGAACTATCGGAAGCCCACCATCCTTCTGGGATGCATGAGTTTCTGTGGCCTGCTGCTCACGTATGGCCTGAACACGTGGCTCCCGGAAATCATGGGACAGCATGGCTACGGCAAGACTTACTCGCTGAGCTTCCTGCTGGCCCTCAACGCCGGCGCCGTGATCGGCGGCCTTCTGGCATCGCGAACCGCAGACAGGTTTGGGCCCAAAGCCGTCGTGTCCACCACCTTCGTCATCGCCGCGGTGTCCCTGGTGCTGCTCACGCTGGGCTTCCCCCTGCCCGTGCTGCTGATTGCGGTGGCCTTCGCCGGCGTGGGCAGCCTCGGCACGCAGGTTCTTGTCTACGGCTTCGTATCCAACTACTACCCCACGCCGGCGCGGACAGCCGGCGTCGCATGGTGCGCGGGCTTTGGCCGCCTGGGCGGGATCGGGGGTCCGCTGGTCGGTGGGTTCCTGATCAGCGCCCAGTTGCCGAGCAACGCAGCGTTCTTCGTTTTCGCCGGCGTGGCCCTTGCCGGCGGCATGGTCACAATGTTCGTCCGCCAGCACCAACAGGCCGGCAACAACGTCCGGCACAATGATCAGGTCCGGCTCCCGGCGTAGTCGTACACTTGGAAACGATGCCCGCCAACGACGCTGACTTCTATGCCGGACGCACCGCCGAGCTACAGCAACTGCAGGACCTGCTCCATTCTGTGCGCTCCGGAGCCCCGGGAGTCGCCGTCATCCGCGGTGACCAGGGCCTGGGCAAGACCTCCCTTGTGGAACACTTCCTCCGGCTGGATGCCAGGGCGGGTAACGGGTCAACAGTCCTCCGGGCTGCAGGAGCCCGCTGGGAACGCGACAGTGACTTCGGGCTCATCCGGCAGCTCCTTCTCGGGCCCCGCCTGTTGCCGAAAGCTGGAATCCCGGAGCGGCCCGGCGGGTTCGGAGACGCCCTACTTGCTGGAATATCACGTCTGGCCGGCGAGACCACCCATGCACTGATTCTCTGGATCGACGACCTCCAGTGGGCAGACCGGGCATCGCTGCGGGCCCTGCTGCATTTCCTGCGCAGGGTGCAGCCGATCGCGTTGCTGACCATATTCTCAACGGACCCAACCTTGAGCGAACTGGATGATGCCGCCGCCGGACTTCTGAGCTTTCCCGCGGCTCAGACCATAAAGCTGGGGCCGCTGACTCCGGGCGACGTGCAGCGCATTGCCCGGCAGATTCATGGCACCGGCGGATCCGAACTATCCGTGGCTGCCGCCAGGAGCCTCATCGAGCACACCGGCGGCCGGCCGGGGCTGGTCCGGCCACTCCTGGAACAGTTCCCTCCGTCCGCCTGGTCAACCGGACGGAAGGTCTTGCCGGTCCCCGCCGAACTGGCGGCGTCCGTCAGTATGAAACTGGCCGCTCTGCCGCCGGCAGCCCTCCGGCTTGCCGAGGCGGCGGCCGTACTCGGCTTCTGCTCCCCGCTTTCCCAGGCAGCAGACCTGGCGTCAGTTCCGGATGTCCTCCCTGCCATCGACGCGCTTGGGGCAGCGGGTCTGCTTGAACTATCCACCGACGCTGCAGAGACCACGCTTCAGTTCCCGCTACCCGTGGTGTGGGCTGCGGCCTATCAGAACCTGACGGCCGGACGCAGAGCCGCGCTGCATTCCTCGGCCGCCCGCCTGACTCCCCTACCCCACGAACAGCTGCGGCACCGGGCTGCGGCGGCCTTGCTGCCTGACGCGTCACTGGCGACGGAACTGGAGGTGGCGGCCGCCTCTTTCGCAGCAACCGGCGCCTGGGGATCCGCCGCCGAAGCGTACTCCCAGGCTTCCCGGCTCAACCCTGTACGGGAGGAACGGCAATCCCTTCTCGTGAGGGCCGTGGACGCCATGGTGGGCGCCGGACAGCTGCCACGCGCCTCGGCGGCGGTGGAAGGCCTGGCACCGGGCCCGCAGGGCGATGCGGTGCGCGCGTATCTTGCGATTCTCTTTGGCCGCTCTGCCGAGGCAGATGCATTACTCGAAAAGGCGTGGAAATCCGTGGACACCGCCACAGATCCGGGGACTGCAGCTCAAATATGCCAGCGACAGGTGCTTCACTCCCTGGCCCGGTTCGATGGACGGGAGCTGGTGACCTGGGCCGTCCGGGCCAAAAGCATTGCGCCCGTAGAAAGCCCGGCGGCGATCGAGGCCCGCGCCATTGAAGGACTCGGGCTCGGGGCCATGGGCCGGTTCCGCGAGGCGGAGGAGAGCTACCGCGTAGTTGAACGGCTCACCGAGAACAGCGCGCAGCAACAGCGGATCAACATGGGCAAAGGCTGGCTTCACCTGGCCATGGACCGGCCCGAAGAGGCCCGGAGCGAGCTCGCCAGCGCCGTGCCCACGGAATTCCGCCGGGGCTCCCACCGCATATCCCTGTGGGCACAGGGCTGGCTCGCGAGGACTGATCTTGCGCTGGGTGCCTGGGACAGTGCGCTGCGAACCGTCGAGAATGCCGTGAGCGTCCAGGAGGAGTCCGGCATCGAGCTCCTCAGGCCGCTGCTGCATTGGAGCGGCGCACAGATCCATGCCCTCCGCGGTAACTGGGACTCGGCCGCCCATCACTTGGAGCGGGCCGCCGTCGCGACCGATAGCTACCCGATAATGCTCCTGCCCTACAGCATCGCCCAAGCGCAGGTGGCCGAGGTCAGGGCTGACTACGACGGCGTCGTCCGGGCTCTGACACCTGTCGTCCGGATGCGACGCAGCAGCGGAATCGATGAACCGGGTTTCTGGCCCTGGCAGGACCACTACGCCAATGCCTTGGTCATGGTGGGACGGGTGGAGGAAGCCGGACAATTCCTTCGCCCTCTTGAGCTTCTTGCCGAGAAGCGCCAACACAGGTCAACACAGGCACGGCTGGCTTACGTTCGCGGCAGGATCCACGCGGCCACGGGCGACCTCGATGCTGCCCGCCTCAGCTTCCACGACGGCCTGGCGAAAATTCAAACACTGCCGATGCCCTACGCGCGGGCCCGGATCCTCTTCGCCTACGGCCAGTCCTTTCGGCGCGCCGGAAAGCGGCGGGAAGCGGCCGACGTGCTGATCCAAGCGCGCGAACTCTTCTCCGTACTTGGTGCCGTGGCGTACGCAGATCGATGTTCGCGTGAACTGCGCGCCAGTGGAGTCAGCACGGAGGAGCACTGGCGGGAAAGCACACCGGCCCTGACAGCTCCAGGCGCACCAAAACTCCTCGACGAGCTGACCGATCAGGAAATCGCCGTGGCAAGGCTGGTCGCCTCCGGCCTAAGCAACAAGGCTGCTGCAGCTGAGCTCTACGTTTCCGTCAAGACTGTGCAGTATCACCTGACGCGCATTTACCGAAAAGCCCACGTCAGTTCGCGTTCCGAACTGGCCGCCTTGTACACGGAAGGACAGCGTTAGGACCCCGCGGGCTTCATTTCCGCTCCGCCGCAGGAAGAACGGTGCTTCCTCGAGAGCAGCGACAAAGCCATTCCGACATCTGGTACGAAGCCGGGAACGTGCGGGCCACCTGGATCATTGGTATTGCTCCGGGGAGCCATGCGCCCAACACGGCCAGCGCACTGACGCAGGTTGTTGCCTGCCGTTTCAGGCCCGCACGGACGGGATGACAGGTTTGTCCGCCTCCCTACGAAGACCCTACGCCGGCTTCCGAAGCCCGTCGATCTTGCGTTCAAGTGCTGCCCGTTCGGCCGCATTCGTGCAAAGGCCGGCTGCCTCCTGTAGCGCCGATGTCGCCTCATCACGCCGGCCGAGCCTGCTTAGCATCTCGCCCCGCACGGCCGGCAACAGGTGCGAGCCGTTGAGTTCGCCGCTGGACGCGATCACGTCCACCAGTTCCAGCCCGGCTGCCGGACCCGAGGCCATGGCCACCGCAACCGCGCGGTTCAGTTCGACAATTGGCGACGGCGACAACCGGCCCAGCGCCTCGTAGAGGATGACGATACGCTGCCAGTCCGTTTCCGCAACCGACCGAGCCACCGCGTGGCATTCGGCGATGGAAGCCTGCAGCCCGTAGGCTCCCAGCCCGCGGCCGGCCGCTGCCGCCGTCGAAAGCGCAGCGCGGCCGCGCCGAATCGCGGACTGGTCCCACCGCCGTCGGTCCTGGTCCTCCAGAAGGACAGGCCGTCCGGCCGCATCGAGCCTTGCCGGGAAACGAGCTGCAGTGAATTCCATCAGGGCCAGCAGGCCAAAGACCTCAGGTTCGGGGGCCAGCCGCACCAGCACACGGGCAAGGCGGCGTGCTTCGCTGGCCAGGTCCGTTTGCATCCAGGAGTCGCCGCCGGACGCAAAGGAGCCTTCCGTGAAGATCAGGTAGACCACCTGGAGGACGGAGCCGAGCCTTTCCGGTCTCTCGTGCGGTTCAGGGACTGCGAAGGGAACGTGGGCGGCGGCCAGTGTCTTCTTGGCACGGGTGATGCGTGCCTGGATGGTGGGCACGGGGACCAGAAACGCCTTGGCGATCTGGTCGGTGCCCAGGCCGCCCACAACGCGCAGCGTCAGCGCGATCCGCGCTTCCTTGGAGAGCACCGGATGGCAGGAGACGAACATCAGGGCCAGCACGTCGTCGTCGATCGCGGCGGGATCGAACAGGGAATCCGCGCCCGGCGCCTCCTCGGCGAGGTCCGTGGCCAGGAGCGCGTACTTTTCGTCCCGGGCGGCGCGGCGCCGGAACGTATCGATGGCACGACGCCGGCCGGTGGTCAGCAGCCAACCCACCGGTTCGGCGGGGACGCCGTTCACCGACCAGGCGACCAGGGCTTCGGCTAACGCTTCCTGTGCGAGGTCCTCGGCCAGCGGGAAATCGCCCGTATAGCGGGCAAGGGCGCCGACGATGCGGGCGGACTCACTGCGCCACACCGCTTCGACGGCGGCCCTTGCCTCGTTGCTGCTCACTGGCGGATCTGAGCCGGCCGGTTCAGAGCTGGCCGGTCTGCTCGCGCCAGGCGCGTTCCTTCTGGATCCATTCGTTGTCCTGCGGGAACTCGTCAATCGAAGGTACCCGGCGGATTTCCGTCTTGGTTCCAGCCGTCATGGGTGCGCGTTTGGCCCACTCGATGGCTTCCTGCTTCGAGGCGACATCCAGGATGTAGTAGCCGCCGAACAGCTCCTTGGTTTCGCCGTAGGGCCCGTCGGTGACCACCGGGGTTTCGCCGGTGAAGTCCACCACGACGCCCTCTTTCGGATCGTCGAGGCCCTCGGCTGCGAGGAGGACTCCGGCTCGGATAAACACCGGCCCGAAAAACTTTTGCCTTACAGCAGCGTTGCCGGACGTCGAGGCTGGGTAGACTGCGGTGCGGGAGCGGGCGGCTCATCTGGAAGTTACATCTGGCACCCGAACGGGAAAGGAACGAATGGAAATCTCAAGCGACGTCCTCACTGGTACGGGGGTGAGCCCGGGTACTGCATGCGGCACCGCTCGGACCGTTCACAACATCGACGAGTTCTCCGCTGTGAGGCCCGGCGACGTCCTGGTCTGCCGCACCACTGATCCGGCCTGGACACCCCTCTTTGCGGTCGCCTGCGCGATCATCACGGAAACAGGGGGAACGCTGTCGCATGCGGCCATCGTTGCCCGCGAGTACGGCATCCCGGCCGTTCTGGGGGTCACCGACGCCCTGACCCGCATCACAACCGGAACAACCCTCGTAGTGGACGGAACTTATGGAACCGTCTGCGAGAAACCTATGACTACCGGAACAACTTCCTGATGAGCCCGCAGCAGCAATCCATGCAGCTCACGCTCCACGCAGTGCGGCTGCTTGGATTCGCCGGCACCGAACCGATCGCCGAGCGGTTCGGACAGGATCCGGCCGACGTCGAAGATTGCCTTATCGAGGCAGGTGCCAACGGGTGGGCACTTCGCTCCGCCTTCGGGGGAACCCGGGGGTGGTCCCTGACTATCGCCGGAAGGGCTGAAAACGAACGGCTGCTGGCGGCGGAGCTGAACGCGGCGGCCGGTCGTACAGCCGTCTCCGGCGTGCACTCGGACTTTGCGTCCTTGAACACTGATGTTGTAACGGCCTGCAGCAAGATCCAGCTGCAGCGGCTCACCGACGAGCATCGGCCGGAGGGGATTGACGAACAGACGCGCCAAACCTTGGCTCGGGCCCTGACGTCCCTGCGTGGCTTGGAAGCCCGCCTGACCCCGGTGCTGCCGCGGTTCAGCGGCTACGCCAACCGCCTCGAGCTGGCCCTCACAAATGCTGCGACAGAGCCTGCCTGGCTCACCGCCACAGACCGGGACTCCTTCCACCGCATCTGGTTCGAGCTCCACGAAGACCTCATCGCTACCCTTGGCATCCAAAGATGAACAGTCAGTAGCTGCTTGCTGAAGGAAAACGTTACTGCTTTCCGTATTTGCGGTGGACAGCCTGCTTGCTGACCCCGAGGCACAGCGCGATCGCTTCCCAGGACAGGCCTGCCTGCCGGGCCTTGCGGACCAACGAGGCTTCGGTGCGTCCGACTTCCTTCTGCAGCTCCGCCACGGCGTATAAGGCCTCAGCGGGACCTTTCCCGTCCATCGATGCCACCAGCGTTTTCATCCGCTCCACCTCCATGCGTCAACATTAGTTGACGAGTCCCGTGGCGTCAACATAAGTTGACGCCAGCCGCTGCAAGGCCATGGCGTCCTAGGGGCTGTAGGCGCTCCTGTGGGCCCGGGCATGCTGAGTTACGTCGCTCTGGTCAACCTCTTGTGAGCCCTGCTGCCGCTCGCCGTTCCGGCCAGGAACTCCAGATCCTCCAGAGCCGACGACATCCGCGTGGTCGTGGCGCGCAGCGACTCCGCTGTCTCGGTCTGGTGCTCCTCCAGCTCGCGGACGGCACTGGCCGGCATCCCGGCCGTTGCCGGAAGCGGCTGCGGTGCGGGGTGTGTGAGGTACTCGGCGAGCGACGCGAGGGCAGCCATCACCTTCACTTCCGCTTCACCCGCCGCGGCCCGGCCGGTCAACAGGGCCTTTCTTGCTTTCAGTACCCGCTGAATCAGCTCTGTCGTGTGTTGAAGGTTTTCGCCCTCAACGTCCCCCAGATAGACAAGCCTGTCCCCACACTCAGCACCCACCTCTTGAGCCCTCACGAGCCAGCGCCGATACCGGCCGCCCCGGATCCTGGCCGTCACCATCCCCGCCAACGCGAACGCCGGCATCAGCCCAAACAGGTATACATAGAACGCCCACTCAGGCAAGGTGTCCAGCCATCCCGGTGAAAGCTGTGCAGGCAAGAAATTGACAACGACCAGCAGGGCCGCCATGGCCACCGCCGTCTTCGTTCCCCAGTTCCATCCATTTTCATCGGTTACCTGCGTGGTCACCCCGGCTGCTTCAGCGGCGCTGAGGCCGGCGTTAAGCATCGGGGCCACGGACGTTTCCCTGACTGGCGCACCCGGGTTCAGCGCGGCGTAGACGATGACGGGAGGCAAGGCCTCCGCTGGATCCCTAGATGCCATTTGAGCCCTCACGAAGCCGGTGGTGCACGGACCGCCAGGGCACACTTCCACGGCCCCAAACGTGAACTGATGGCCCGAGTCTAGTGACACTGCGGGCCATTTGGCCCGCAATCCATGGTCTCAATTCCCGTGTCACGGCGCGCGGACGCTAGGTCGTGAACTTAATCAACGGAGCGTCAAATATTCGCCTCTGCAACGAGCCGGGTGGCCCGCACAACGACGTCCTGCAGGGAAAAGGGCCGCCCGCCGGGACCGAGGAGCTTACGGCTGTGCTCCCCGGCACTCTCTATGCTCCATGCACCCGGATCCAGGCACCCGGTGATGTCCGCGAGCGTGACGGTCGCCTCGGCGGGAGGGTGGTGTCCGTGCCCTGTGGAGGCGGGGTCGTGCAGGTGCCCGATGATCAACAGCGCTCCCCCTGGGGCCACCCATTCCGAGATGCGTTCGTAGAAGGCCAGTTGCGGCATCGCCGGGTGCGCGTAGTGGGTGGTCACGAGGTCGAACCGGCCGTCCGGTTCCCAGGAGGTGAGGTCCGCCTCGACCCAGGTCACCCTGTCGGACACAGACTCCCTTGCGGCGCGCTCGGTTGCCTGGGCGATAGCCGTTGCGGAAATGTCGGCACCGGTGACCTGCCAGCCGTGCGAGGCCAGCCATGTTGCTTCAGCCCCTGTCCCGCATCCGGCATCCAGCGCTGTGCCGGGTGCGAGTCCGCTCGTTTCACGGGTCAGATGGGGGTTGGCGGCGATCACTTTCGGATCTGCCGGCGGTGCGTCGTGGGCCTGTTTCCAATGCTGTTCCCAGTAGTCCTTGTCGAACGCCTCTGCTGTCCCGGCCATGTCGAGTTCCTTCCGTTTTGAAATGTATGCTTCACAGTCGATGGTGTCACGGGCCGCAGCGATGCTGAGTCCCCCGCCGTAGATCGAAAAGACCGGTGGAGTTAGCCGGTGGGGGCCGATTGTGCGTCGTACACGTTGGCCTGGTCTCGCACTTGGCGCAGGTAGGAATCGGACTGGTTGTAGGAGAGGACGGCGTCCGCCCACCCCCGGTCGGTGGTGAGGTCCCGGCCGCCGGCGCACAGGTATGCGGCGGCACTGAGTGCGGCATCGTCGATGTTCAGCGGGTCGGCTTCCCCATCTCCGTTCCCGTCGCGCCCTGCCTGCTGCCAGGTCGAGGGAATGAACTGCATTGGTCCGACCGCGTGGTCCCAGACAGCGTCGCCGTCAAATGCACCGGAGTCCGTGTCAGCGATGGCCGCGAAACTGTCGCCGTTGAGGCTGGGGCCGATAATTGTCCGGTTCGCCTGCCCGGCGGGCGTCAGGCTTCCGCCTCCGTGACTACCGTGGGCGGACTCGACGAAGCCGATAGCTGCCACAGTGTTCCAGCCGATCCGGCACGCCGGCGCGTCGGCGTTGGCCCGTTCGGCTGCTGCCGCGTAGGCCTGGAGCGCCCTGGCAGGTATCCCGGTCTGCGCCGCGGACTGCTCCAGCCACTGGGCGTCGACCGGGCCCTCCGTGATGTCCACGGCAGGGGTGCTGATAGTGGACAGCATCGAGAGCTTGGCACCTGATTGCGGCGGCGGAAACTGGCCCCAGGGCGCTGCCGCGCCGGACGGATGGAGCACCCAGTAGAGGAGCCCGGTGACGACGGCGATGGTGAAAACGCAGAATACTGCGAGGCGTTTCAGGCGGAGCATGACATGGCCTCATTTCTGGTCTGCGTGTCTCACCTCAATGCAATTTACATCACGATGCCGTTTCTGATTCCTCGCGATCCAGGTCCTGGCTGAGTTCGGCCTGAAACGTCGCATAGCGGGCCAGGTGTGCAGGGCGCCGGCGCAGCAAGAACCACGCGACGCCGAGCAGGAGGAACCACACCGGCGTCACCAGGAGCGCCAGCAGCGTATCCGGCTGCGTGGTCAGTGCCCACAGGACGAAGGCGAAGAAGGAGAAGACCACCCAAACCATGGGGATGCCGCCGGGCATCCGGTACTTCGAGGCATCATGCAGGTGCGGGCGGCGTCGGCGGAAGGCCAGATAGCTGGCCAGGATGATGGACCACACGAAAACGAAGCAGACGGCAGACACCGTGGTGACCATGTCGAAGGCCTTGCCGATGTCCTGTCCCGCATACATCAGCACCACGCCGGAGAGCAGCAGGACGCAGGACAGGAACAGGGCATTCTGCGGGACCTTGCGGCGGGACAGGCCGCTGAAGACCGATGGGGCGTCACCCTCCTGGGCCAGGCCGTACACCATGCGCGACGTGGAGTAGATCCCGGAGTTGGCCGAGGACATGGCCGAACTGAGCACCACCAGATTCACCACGGTGGCGGCAGCGCCCAGGCCGGCCAGCGAGAACATGGCAATGAACGGGCTGCGGCCTGCCTGGAACTGGGTCCAGGGGGTGACTGACATCAGGATGATGAGGGCTCCGACGTAGAACAGCAGTACGCGGATGGGGATGGAGTTGATGGCCTTGGGCAGGTTCTTCTCCGGATCCTTGGCTTCCGCAGCCGTCGTGCCCACCAGTTCAATGCCAACAAAGGCGAAGACCGCGATCTGGAAACCGGCCACAAACCCCATGAACTCGTTCGGGAAGAAGCCGCCATGGCTCCAGAGGTTAGTGAACGAGGCGGGGCCGGCGTCGGACTGGAATCCGCTGAAAATCATGAACAGGCCCACCACGATCAATGCCGCAATGGCGATGATCTTAATCAGTGCGAACCAGAACTCCGTCTCGCCGAACGCCTTCACCGTGGTGAGGTTAAGGAGCAGGAGGATGGCTATGGTGGCCAGTCCCGGGATCCACAGCGGTAGCGCTGGCCAGAGCTCCTTCGAGTAGCCGGCGATGGCGATGACGTCCGCAATTCCCGTGATCACCCAGCAGAACCAGTACGTCCAGCCGGTGAAGAACCCGGCCCAGGGACCCAGGAGATCTGCGGCGAAATCGCTGAAAGACTTGTAGTTCAGGTTGGACAGCAGGAGTTCGCCCATGGCCCGCATCACGAAGAACAGCATGAAGCCGATGATCATGTAGACGAAGATGACGGACGGGCCCGCCGCTGAAATGGTTTTGCCTGACCCCATGAAGAGGCCGGTGCCGATAGCGCCGCCGATGGCGATCAGCTGGATGTGCCGGTTGCTGAGCTGCCGCTCAAGGTGTGGCGTTTCCTGGGCGCTTAGGGTCTTAGTTGTCACGTGCTGCTCCTCGAATCAATGCTGTCTGGAGTGCTGTTGAGGTTGTCGCCTGATCCAGTCCGCCGGGAACTGACTCAAGGCTGTTGAAGCTGTAGAGATGAACGCCCGCGATGCTGCCTGGATGGCTTTCCAGCCCGGACACGAGGGATTGTGGCGAATAGCGGTCGCCGCTGAGGAGTTTGCGGGCCAACGGGCCCTTGCGGCTCAGGAATTTCAAGGAACTTCCGACGCCGATCTGCGAGGCAAGGGACACCAGCTTGGTCCGCGGGACGGACCCCGCTACCCCCGCCCAGACAGGCAGCCGGATGCCTTCCCGTCGCAGGAGCGCCGCGTAGTCATGGATCGCCGACGCGGAGAAGCACATCTGCGTGACGACGTGCGAAGCCAGGTGCTGTTTGGCGAGCACGGCGTCGAGCAGGTCCACGGGGCCAACCAAGGGGTGACCCTCCGGGTAGCCGGCGATCCCTGCCCGGATCGTGCCTCCGGAGTGCTGCGCGATGTCTTCCAGCACGGGAAGGGCGGAATCGTACGGGCCGGCCGGCTGTTTCCGGTCTCCGCCGATGACGAACACCTCGCCGATGCCGGCAACCGTGCAGTCGCGCAGGATGCCGGTGAGCTCGGCCCGGTCCTGCAGGCTCCGCGCCGCGAGGTGCGGGATGACGGAGTAGCCAAGCATGCTCAGCTGCACGGCGGCGCGCATGGTCCGCTCGATGCCGTGATGCGGCAGGCACGTGATGGTGAGGGTGGTGGTCAATGGCACTGCGGCCCGGATATTTTCGACGATGCCCTCGGAAGGGATGATCTCAAGTCGGGTGGGGAACATGTTTGATCCTCTTCAGTGTCAGGCGCCGGAGTGCGCTGCGATCAGGGAGCTGGCTTCCTGGCGGGTGGTGCCTGAGCTTTCGATGTGGGCGAGTTCTGCGGGGATTTCCCAGCCCTTTTTGCGCATTGCGGTGGCCCAGAGGCGTCCGGCGCGGTAGGAGGACCGGACGAGCGGGCCGGACATGACGCCGAGGAAGCCGATTTCCTCGGCCTCGGTGGCGAGGTCGACGAATTCCTGGGGCTTGACCCAGCGGTCCACCGGGAGGTGGCGTTCGGA